>JANYHF010000041.1 GCA_025359185.1 Hyphomicrobiaceae bacterium
ATGAGACTGAGGCGTTCTGGGTCGAGCAGCCGGTCGACCAGATGCTCCGTCACCAGAGTGTCGAGCCTGTCCATCGGGATCGAGCGGCCCTTGCAAACCGTTTTTCCCGACCTGAAGCAGGCCGAGCAGGTGTAGTAGCGATGCACCTTGCCGGTCTTCGAGGTGCCGGTGCGCAATGTCATTCCGCCGTCGCAAGTGGCGCAGACGGCAAGTCCCGTGAGCAGGATTGGTCCGGACACCGTTCGTGGTGGCGTGACTTTTGGACTGCGGGCTTTCAGAAGGCCTTGGACCTCGCCGAACACGGACGGATCGATGATCGCCGGCACGTCGGCGAAGACTTGTTCGGACTCAGATTTGCGCCGGCCGGTGCGAGCTTCCGATTTGTTGAACCGCATGCGACCGCCGTAGACGGGATGGGACAGCAAGGCGTGGAGCGGGCCAATGCCCCAGTTCGCGCCAGCGCGGGTGCGATAGCCGCGCTCGTTCAGCCAGACGGCGATGCGCTTGACGCCCATCGGCCCCGATCCATGGTCACCTTCGAGGAAGAGCCGAAATATCAGCTGGACGGTCTCGGCTTTCACGGGATCGATCTGGAGTCGCTTTTTGACCCGAGTGCCGCGTTTCTCGACCTCGACGGCGGCGTAGCCATAAGGTGGTCGTGCGCCATTCCAGAAACCCTGTCGAGCATTTTCCTTCATCGAGCGCAGCACGTGCTTGGCGTTCTCCTTGGACTGATATTCGTCGAACAGCGCAATGACCTGGCGCATCATGACCTGGGCGGGATCGTCACCTAATTCTTGCGTGATCGAGATCAGCCGGACGCCATGCTTTGCCAGCTTGCGCAGATAGAATTCCAAGCCAAAGGCGTCGCGGAAGAAGCGCGAGAAGGAATGCACGACCACGATGTCGAACGCGTTCTCGCCGTCGCAGGCGCGCTCGATCATGCGCTGGAACTGCGGGCGCTTGTCGTCAGTCGCCGAGGCGCCGGGTTCGATGTATTCGGCCGCGACGCTCCAGCCGCGCTGCGTGATCCAGGCTTCGGTCTGGGCCTTCTGGTCCGGGATCGACAGGTCGTGTTCGGCTTGCCGTCCGGTTGAGACGCGCAGATAAATCGCTGCGCGCAAGGCCGAGGCGGCCGTCGCATTTTTGCTAGGTTCGGTTGTGCCGGGACGTGCGCCAAGGGTGGTCATATCGCGGCACTCCTGTCCTGGGTTTGGTTCGCTCCCCTGATCTTAGAAGTCACGGCGACCAGAGCAAGGGCGCGGTAGCGCGGCTTCGCCATTGCTCAGCCGATTGACGGTCCTAGGCGGCGCCGGAGGCTGCCAGAACATCGTTCAACACGTCGCCGAGAAAGGACTCGATCACGCTCAACTCGGCAACCCCAACGGGTGTTGGGCGGCCGAGATTGTCGACAACATCGACATGGTCATGCTGTGGGGGTGGGTTGCCAGCCTTGCCGATGGACCGACCGCCAGGTAGCGGTGGGCCTCGGCATGTCGTTTCGGACGGCGCACTCGATTCTGCGGTGACGTCCAAAACGCTGGGTTGATTGCCTCGGCTAACGTCAGCAAGGACGATGACGCTGGCGGAATGTACAGCAGTTGTGGCCGAACGCGTCTCATAGGTAGCGCTTTGAAGCCATCGGCCGGCGTTGGCAACCCGACGGACTTGTCCGCCTTGCCACGCCACACGGCTTCGGCCGATTCTGGTGTTCGCCCGAATTGGGATATTTGGGTTGTTGGCAACATGTGCTGGCGCTCGGCCAAGACTGTTTGAACCGGCAGGCAGCACAATTGCAACCGGCCGGCAGACCACCCGGATCGACGCGGCGTCGGTCGCCGCTGGTTCTGCCGCTTCCTTGGCAGTCAAACTGGCTTGGTATCTGAGACCAGTGAGCCGCCCTGGCATCGAGAGGCGAAAGGCCAAGAAAGTCCGCTGGGCCTGCTCGTCCTCAGGACGTAGTTCATACGGTCCTTCGACGTGGGCTGCGCCAGCGTCGAACAGCCGGTGGTCGAAGACGGCTTGGATGTCCAGCTTCTGCCAAGCCTGAGCGGCTTCAAAATCGGCCCGGACGTCTGCGACAACCAGACCGCCCGCGAGCAGCGTCATCGCCGAAACCGCGATTGCGAGCACGGCAACGAGAGCATTTGCAAGACTTGCTGCCAAGGTGGTGGCGATCTGCTCAATGGCCGAAGATGTCGAGGCTGTTAACAGAAATCCCAAACACAAGCCGCTCAGGATGGCGGCAACATAAAGGGTGATGTGTAGACGTGTCATGGTTTGATCGCTTGAACTGCGGATGCGGAACTGTTTGCACAGAATATGTATCTGCGGGGGTTCTTGTAAACGGGGCGGAGTTATATATTATCCGACCTAACGATGTGACACTACGAGTTACCAGGATCGTTTAGTATCGCTTGAGATGGCACTCCAGTTCCTGTGGACGGCCTGAGACAAAGTGAAGTATCTGCCTTATGGAGCCGCCCTTACCCCGAAGGGGCGGCTCGATAAGGCAGATGCGAGGCCTGCCTGTGGTGAGCCCGGTTTTAGCATCGTTTCAGACAGAGTCGGCTTGCCGATTCTATCGTCGCTGTCTTGGCGGAGGGGGCGTAACCCGAATGGGCCGAGACCCGCCGGAACACACGCAAATCCAACCATAAGTCCAGGCAGGCGAGGCTCGGTCGCGCGGCCCTTTTCGGCCGCGCGATAGCACCCGGCCGCGGCCATCTTCAGGCCGCGGATCGCTCCGAATGTTGCTGCAGCTACGGGGCAACAGAGGCGATACTTAGAAGCAACGGTTGAGGGAAAACAGGCGCGTGGAATCGCATGACGTCATGAATCTATGCGGATCTCCGGGCATAAATACTATGGGCAGCGTCATCACAATTTTTGTGACGTCACGAATATCAGGATAGTTCCGCCTTCCAGCGTCAGTATGACGTCGTTCTTTTATCTCGATGTCCCACAACCCTCTCTCAACCGTCATGTTTATTGCGACTTCAGCGTGACTAAAACATCACATACCAAATCTCAGAGTTGCCATTTTAGTGATGGATCGCTTGTAGCGCTCACTGCAATATTGCCATATCCCATCCTGCTTATCCACGTCACTCAGCCAAGATTAGCAACCGGTACGGCATCGGCAGCGTGCGGACGGCGGCGTAGACTAAGCGGGGCATCATGGCGGCCAGATCGTAGCGGCGGTTGAAGCGGTATTCGAATTCGGCCAGCGTGCGGTCAGCGTGGCTGCGCACGGCCCGGTAGGTGCCGGTGATGGCGCTCTTGATGTTGCCGAGCACGGTGTTCACCCACTTGAAGCGGGGCATCTTGGACGAGGTCAGCAAGGGGCCGATGGTCAGCGGCCGATGGGTCGCGCCGGCCGCCGCGACGCCTCGGAAACAGCCCAGCCCATCAGTGTAGACCTCGGCCGTCGGCAGCAGTGTTTTCTCGGCCAGCGCCTTGACGGCCTTTTTGGTGAAGCGCTTGACACGGCGCAGTTTGACTTTGTCTGGCTTGCCGTCGCTGGTGGTCTGGACGGCGGCGACAAACGGCTTTTTGGCGGGCGCGCCGCGTCCCCGCTTGCCGCCAGAGCGCTCGCCGCCGAGATAGGCGTCGTCCATCTCGACACGCCCGGTCAGGCGCTTGTCCGGATGATCGTCGCGCTCCAGCATGACCTGCGCCAACTTGCTCTTCATGGCCCAGGCGATGCGTTGGCGAACGCCCAGCCGGCGGCCCAATTCCACCGACGAAATGCCCTGCTTGGACTGCGTCAGATGGTACATGGCGCGGAACCAGACCGTCAGTCCAAGCTTGGTGGACGCAAAGATGGTGCCGGCCGTGAGCGAAGTCTGCCGCTTGCACGCGTCGCACTGGTAGAGGGTGCGCGACGTCAGCACGCAACGGGCGCGCCCCAGGCAAGCCGGGCAGACAAAACCATCCGGCCAGCGCAGCTTGAATACCACCGCCCGGCACAGCTCCTCGGTACCGTAAAGTTTCTGGAAATCGGCCTCCGACAGGCCTTTCTGGAATTGCACCTTGTTGCGCGCCATCGGCCATCCCCCTCAAATCGCTGGGGAAAGTCAGTGATTCGAGTGGCGAAAATGTGACTTACGTTGGTGGGTAAACAGGTATCCCATTTAAGGACGGGCAGCGCTCTGGATGGCGGGAGTGAGCCGAATTCGAATGGGCGCAAGGGTTGGCCATCTATGAACCGCCGGGCAACCGCGATGTGGTTTGGCAGATTGAGCATATCCTCGACGGTGAAACCGGGAGCGAACCATCACGTGACGCCGGGGGCACCTCTGCCTAAATCTCAGCCAGCAATTGGTAGGATCTGATCCGTGCCGCGTGGTCGTAGACTGCGGTCGCGACCATGAGTTCATCAACGCCGGTTCTCGCGATGAAGTCCTGCAACTGGCCGCGCAGGTTTTTAGGCGAGCCGACGAAGGAGCGAGCGAGCATGCGTTGGGCTTGTATCTTCTCGGCCCCTGACCAATAGCTTTCAATGTCGTCGATGGGCGGCTTCATGTACCCGCGCGCACCGCGCACCATGTCGGCAAAACGTTGCTGCAACGATGCAAAAAGACGCTGTGCCTACGCATCAGTTTCGGCAGCGATGATGTTCACACCGGCCATAGCATAGGGTCTTTGCAATTGCGCCGAGGGTTCAAACTTGGCCCGGTATATTTCCATCGCCTGCATCAGGACGTCAGGCGCAAAGTGCGATGCGAACGCATAGGGCAAACCCAGTATGGCGGCGAGCTGCGCGCCGAATAAGCTTGAGCCCAGAATCCACAGCGGCACTTTGGTGTCAGTTCCAGGGACGGCTTGAATGGTTTGGCCTGGCTGTAGGGGGCCAAGCAGGGCTTGCAACCCAACCACATCCTGCGGGAAACGCTCAGACGCCATGGGGTCAACGCGCAGGGCGTGCATGGTCTGGCGATCGGTTCCGGGCGCGCGGCCCAGTCCGAGGTCAATGCGTTTGGGATAGAGTGATTCCAACGTGCCGAATTGCTCAGCAATGACCAGCGGTGAATGGTTGGGCAACATGATGCCGCCGGCACCGACACGGATGGTCGAGGTATTGGCCGCGATGAAACCGATCACCACCGATGTGGCAGCGCTGGCAATTCCCACCATGTTGTGATGCTCTGCCACCCAATAGCGCCGGTACCCCCAGCGCTCGGCATGTTGGGCCAGATCGCGTGCGTTCTGTAGCGCGACGGTGGCAGTTCCCCCTTCGGAAACGGGAGTAAGATCAAGGATAGAGAGTGCGAGCATGATTGCTTAGCAGGTATTCGCTTCGGAAAGATATGGCGTGTCGACAGCGGGACTGCAAAAACAAGCTCGACTGAAAACGGTCACGTCATGACCATTGCTCCCAGTGCCGCGACGGGCGGCCGGGAGCGATGTTGGAGGCGGCGGCCACGATCGATTGCGTGTCTATGCCGAAGTGCCGATAGAGGTCGGCAATGGTGCCGGTCTGGCCGAAATGCTCGACCCCGAGCGCGACGACGCGGTGTCCGACAACACCACCCAGCCAGGCGAGCGTCGCAGGATGCCCATCGATGACGGTGATCAGCGTGCAATGCCGCGGCACATCGGCAAGCAGGCGCTGCACATGGCTCTGCGCCTCGCGGTTGCCACGCTTCCTAGCCCGTTGCGACGCATGCCAGCCGGCATTCAGCCGGTCAGCCGACGTAATCGCCAGCAGGCCGAAGTCCCGCCGGTCCTCGCCGATCAGGCCGGCCGCTGCGATGGCCTCGGGCGCCACGCAACCCTGGTAAGCAATGATCACTTCGGCGTTCGGGCCCGGTTCGCGCAACCAGTAGGCCCCATCGATCACGCCTTGCCGGAAGGCAGGCCCGCGCCGGTCGCGCGGCTGCTCGATGGCCCGCGTCGATAGCCGCAGATACACCGAGCCGCCGCTCTCGTCGCGCAGCCAGGTGCGCTCGTCCCGATTGCCCTCGCCACCGCGCTGCAGGTAGTCGAAGGCCCAGTCCATGAGGATCGACAATTCGTCGAGGAACGCCGGCTCGAAGGCGGCGAGCCCGTCCTGGCTCATGCCGATCAGCGGTGTGCCGATCGACTGGTGCGCCCCGCCTTCTGGGGCAAGCGTAACGCCGGAGGGCGTGCCGATGAGCAGGAAG
The DNA here is from genome assembly GCA_025359185.1 of Hyphomicrobiaceae bacterium. GTDB lineage: Bacteria > Pseudomonadota > Alphaproteobacteria > Rhizobiales > Hyphomicrobiaceae > JANYHF01. The sequence continues at coordinate 6,150 of JANYHF010000041.1, forward strand.
CGCGCGTCCATATAGCAGGCATAGTTGAGCGCGTCGAGGCCGCGCGCGATGAATGGGTCGTAGACGGTGCCGATGGGAATGAGGCGTTTGCCGAATAGCGAATGGCTGAGACCGGCGGCCCCCAGCAGCAGGAACAGGTTCATCTCGGCAATGCCCAGCTCGATATGCTGGCCCTCGGCCGAGAAGCGCCATTTCTGAGTGGAGGGAATGCGCTCGTCTCGGAAGGTGTCGGCGATCTCGCGCCGCGCGAACAGCCCGCGCCGGTTGACCCAGGGGCCGAGATTGGTGGACACGGTCACGTCCGGCGACGTGGTTACGATACGCTCAGCCAACGGACTGTTCGACTGCGCCATGAGATCGAGAATCTTGCCGAAACCGGCCTGCGTCGACAACGTCGCATCCTCGATCGCCACCGGTCCGGCTGTGCCGATGCGGTCATCCGTGTACCGCCGCGGGCCGTGAGAGAAGAACGGTGTTACGGCCAGGAAACGGTCGAATGCCGCAGGGTCGACTGAAAGCCCAGCATGCGGCTCCCATTCGTGGCCCACCAGTACACCCACGCTCTCCTGGAACCGGCGCATCTGCTCGACCGTCATCAGGCCCGCATGGTTGTCCTTGTGGCCGGCAAGCGGCGTGCCCCAGCCCTTGATGGTGTACACGATGAACACCACCGGCCGGTCGTGATCGACGCCGGCGAAGGTCTCGGCGAGGCTGTCGAGGCAATGCCCCCCCAGATTGGCCATCAGGGTCTGCAACTCGGCGTCGCTCCGGCGCTCGATCAGGGCCGTTGCCGCGCCCTGGTCGCCGAGATCGTCCCGCAGCCGCTTGCGCCAGGCCGCGCCGCCCTGGAAGATCAATGCCGAATACAGAGAATTAGGGCAGCGGTCGATCCAGCTGCGCAGGCGTTCGCCGCCCGGCTCGGCAAAGGCGGCCTGCTGCAGTTTTCCGTATTTCAAGCTGACCACGTCCCATCCGAAGGAACGGAAGATGGCCGTGATGCGATCATGCAGACCTTCGCGCACGATGCCGTCGAGGCTCTGGCGATTATAGTCGATGATCCACCAAGTGTTGCGCAGCTCGTGCTTCCAGCCCTCCTGCAGGCATTCGTAGATGTTGCCCTCGTCGAGCTCCGCATCGCCAGCAAGGGCGATCATGCGGCCTTCCGGCCTGTGCGGCCTCCAGGGCTTGGCGCGCACATAGTCCTGAACCAGCGAGGCAAAGGTCGTCATGGCAACGCCGAGGCCGACCGAGCCGGTGGAAAAATCGACATCATCGATGTCCTTGGTGCGGCTGGGATAGGCCTGGGCCCCGCCATAGGCACGAAAGGCCTTCAGTTTCTCGCGGGTCTGGTTGCCCAACAGATACTGGACGGCGTGGAACACTGGCGCAGCGTGCGGCTTGACCGCGATGCGATCCTCGGGCCGCAATTGCGAGAAATAGAGCGCGGTCATGATCGAGACCATCGAAGCACAGGACGCCTGATGCCCACCGATTTTCAGAGTGTCGGTCTTGGGGCGCAGATGGTTGGCATGGTGAATGGTCCAGCAGGACAGCCAGAGCACCTTGCGCTCGATCTCGGTAAGCAGGGCCAGACTCTGGTTATCCATGGTTTGTCGCCCCGGTGGTTTGGTTTGCTCTGACAAGATCAGCTAACCTGCGCAAGACCGCAAAGGTCCGATGATGGACAACTCAGGATCGCCGCTTCAGTGAAACGCAAACTACGCCCCTTGATCGGATTTGAGCTCGCCGAGTGCTGACGACAGCGCCGTCTGAAAGACTCCGATGTCGGTGCCGTAGCACAGACAGCGGATACCTTTGTCGCGCCATTCGCGAGCCGCCGCCACCGAGCCGGCCAGCCAGCCCGGCGCCTTGCCGTGCTTCTTGCAGGCCTCGAGCAGCGTGGCGACGGCCTTGCGGAAGTCGGGATGGGTGAACTCGGCCGTGATGCCCATCGTGTTGGTGAGGTCGAAATGACCGAGCCAGCCGACATCGATGCCGGGTACCGACAATATCGCATCGGCGTTGGCGATGCCGGTCGCCGTCTCGATCAGCGCAATGACCAATGTGCGTTCATTCTCCAGCCGCATGGCTTCGACTACATTGCCGCCCTGGTAGTCGTCATGACCGGTGCCGAAACCGAGGCCGCGCACGCCTTCGGGCCGATAGCGGCACCAGCCGGCGAGATTTTCGGCCTGCTCGCGCGTCTCGATCATCGGCACCATGATGCCCATTGCACCAGCGTCGAGCACCGGCGCGATCAGGTGGTAGGCGAGCCCTGGCACGCGCACGAATGGGGCGATGCCAACGCCGCGCGCAAAGGCGCATTGCGCCTTCAGCACGTCGATGCCGACGCCACCATGCTCGCCGTCGAAGATGACGAGCTCGGCGCCGGCATTGGCCGCGATCTGGCAGAAGCCGGGCGTAAAGAATTCGGCTGCCATGATGCCATAAGCGGTGCCACCATCTTTCAGATGCTGGCGAATGGGATTGTTGCGCATGATTGGCTAGGCTCTCGGGCTGCTGACGCCGAGCGACGCTGCGCTCGCGGTCATTCTGCGCCAGGTTTCATCGTCGATGGGAAGTCCGTTGATCTCGCGATCCCGGCGCGTCGCGATCTCGATCTCGCCAGGCAGCAGGACCTTGCCACCGGACTCAACTGGTGGCGAGGCCTTGGCCCAACCCGCAAGCCGCGTCACGTCCTCGGCGAACGTCTCGGCGCTGCCGAAAGCGTCGGGATCGAACGCCAGCGACAGCATATTGTTGACCAACCGACCGGCGGTGGGCGACATGGGATTGCTGGCAAAACCGCCGCTCAACGAGCCCGCCAGCACCTCGCAGAAGAACGAGAGCCCCGAGCCTTTGTGGCCGCCGAACGGCAGGATCGCACCCGGCGGAGAGGCATAGAAGGCTTCCGGATCGGTGGTTGGCTGGCCATGACCGTCCAGCACCAGTCCCTCGGCCAGCTGCTCGCCTTTGTTGCGCGCCACCTGGATCTTGCCCTCGGCCACCACCGAGGTCGCGATGTCTAGCACCAGCGGCGGTGCGCCTGCCAGCGGCACGCCTGCAGCTATGGGGTTGGCGGACAATCTGCGGTCGCTGCCGCCATGCGGGGCGACCAGAATGCCGAACCCCGAGGTATTGACGAAATGCACCGAGGCTAGGCCACGCTGCGCCAACAGCTCCGGCCAGGCACCGATGCGCCCGAGATGGCCGGAATTGCGGATGGCGAGGGACGCCATACCGTGTTTGTGGGCACGATCGGCCGCTAGTTCCATCGCCTCCATGCCGATCACCTGGCCGTAACCGAAGCCGCCATCGACCACCAACAATGTGCCGCGGTCCTTGACGATCTCGGCATGCTGATTTGGCAGAACCAGGCCAGCGCGCACCCAATCGACGTATTTCGAAATGCGGATGACGCCATGGGAATCATGGCCCATCAGGCTGGCATCTACCAAATGGTCAGCAATGATGCCGGCTTCGGCGGCCTCGGAGCCAGCAGCCAAGAAAATAGCTCGGGCAAAGCTGCGCAGGGTCTCATGGGGCAAATGCAGCATCAGGATCAACCCGCCAGGTTCAGGGCAAACTCGATCGCCTCGACCATGCTCTGGGCCGACGCCTTGTTCTTGCCGGCAATATCGAAGGCCGTGCCGTGATCAACCGAAGTGCGCACGAAGGGCAGGCCGAGCGTGATGTTCACGCCCTGCAGCGTCGTCCACTGTCGTGATACGGGGTCGACATGGAAGCCGAGTAGCTTCACGGGGATGTGCCCCTGGTCGTGATACATGGCGATCACAGCATCGAATTCGTTGCCGAGTGCGCGCACAAAGACGGTATCGCCCGAGATCGGCCCGCTGACTTCGAGGCCCCGTTCGCGCAGCGCCTGAACCGTCGGTACAATGACAGTGGCGTCCTCGTCGCCGAACAACCCACCTTCGCCGGCGTGCGGATTGAGTGCAGCCACCGCAATACGCGGCTTGGCGATGCCGAGACGCGCGAGCGCCGCCATCGTCAGTTCGACAACACGCGTGATGCGCTTGGGCGTCACCAGGTCCGGCACCTTGCGCAAGGCCACGTGGGTCGAGACATGTGAAACACGGAACGCGCCGTGCGCCAGCATCATGCAACTGTCGACGCTGCCGGTCAGATCAGCCAGCATGTCGGTATGCCCCGCATAGGCGTGGCCAGCGAGATTGATTGCCTCTTTGGAGATGGGCGCCGTCACCATGGCAAGAATATTGCCCGTCATGGCATCCTTGACCGCCCGCTCTATTGAGAGATAGGCGAGCCGGCCGGCCTCGGCACTGATGGTAGCTACCGCGATAGGCGTTGCCGGCTCGCCCACCGAAACGACTGCGCTGCTAAAGGGTAGCTCGTGCGTTGCGGCGGCGTTCCGGAATGCACTGGGCACACCATAGATCACGGGCACGAAGCTGAGCCCCCCGCGCGGCGCCCTGAGTTCGGCCAGGGCCTTTACGATGATCTCCGGACCGATTCCCGCAGGATCGCCCATAGTGATGCCGATGCGTCGCAATGTGATCAGGTTCCTATTTTTCCGCCAGCACGTTGAGTAGGAAATCGCCGGCCCCGAAGGCGCCCGATTTCGATACCACATGCGCGCCTTGCCAAAGTCCATCGGCCAGCACCGATACCGCAACGCCCGGCATCCACTCGCCGATGGCGTCCAGCCGGGTAGCCTCAAGCGCCGCGCAGAGCCGGTAGAGCGTTTCGCCACCGCCCGCAACCAGAATGTCCGGGCGCGGCAGGACCTTGAGTTCGCGGAACGCACCGGCGTAAAGGGCGGCGGCATGGACCGGGTCGTGACCGGGGATTGCAAAGTCGAGTGCGGCAGTTCCTTGTCGCTCCATGGCCGAGCCAATAGCATCCATCGCCGGCTGGATATCTCTTTGCGATCCAATGCTTGCAGGCAACCCTGGATAAGCCTCGGACAGGCTCCTGGTTTGTCCGGCCGAGACCCAGTGCGAGCTGCCGACAACTACCAGCCGCCGCCGGCCGGCCGGACGCAACGCCGCATGCGTTGGACCGCTGAGGGCACGCGCGAGGCCGGCCGAACCGCACCACAAGACCGGCTCGACAAGCTGAGCCCGGCTCGCGACCAGGTGCGCCAGATCGGCGTCGCTCTCGGCGTCGCAAATGGCGATGCCGCGACCCGCCAAGCTGTCCTGCAAGCCGATCAGCCGGCCCTCCTGGTGGAAGGCCTCGGCCAGATTCGGGCCGACCGGCGCCCAGCCGCCATCGCTCTGGCGGGCCAATTGCTGACCGCCGCGCGTGATGCAGCCCTGGGCCGGAAAGGCCGGTGCGATGACGATGCTGTTGAACAGGCCGCTCGCCGAGCAGGCCTTCAATTCCGCGACGGTGTTGCGGCGGATGAGGGAATCGATCTTTTTGTAGGCCAGTTCGCGTGCGCTGATCGCCGGCAGCAGTGCCACCACCCGGCCGGTCGCCTCAGCGACTGGAATTTCCCGACTCTCGCCGTCGATTGCGAAGCTGGCACTGCGGGTGGCAATCGGCACCGACCAACTGACAGTCACCGGCTGCTGTGCAGACGCGAATGGGGCTGCGGCGTCGAGCGCGCCGGTGAGGTCGTCCGCGAGTATGGCAAGCCGCCTCATTGACTCAACGTTTCCGCCAGTTCGCTACAGCGATTGACCGTGTTGTCACATCGCCACCGCAGGGGTTCCAATGATGGAATATTATGGAAGATATTGAAGCGCATTGCCAAGTCTGTCAACCTCACGTCGGGCAACCATTTGGTTAGTCCGAAGGGCCTTGTCGAGCAGCGACCGAACCGATAGCACACCGATATGGACGTTGGCGCAGTCATGTTAGACACCACGCGCCACCTGAGGGACATCAATTCCGACCATGATTTCTGCACAACGCCGTGCCCTGATCCTCGAACAATTGCGCCGTGACGGCGCCGGCTCGATCGTCGGCCTTTCGGACTCGATCGGCGTTTCGCCCTCGACCATCCGGCGCGATCTCGAATATCTGACCCAGGAAGGCTATCTCGAACGCAGCCATGGTGGCGCGGTGCTGAAAGAGCAGCGCCACACCACGTTCGAACTCGCACGCGAGATAGGCATGCATGTCGCCCATGACGCAAAGGTCGCGATCGGTCTCAAGGCGGCCGACCTGGTCGAGGCTGGGCAGAGCGTGATCTTCGATTCCAGCTCGACCGTGCTCGAGGCGGCCAAGGCCGTCGCCGTCAAGGAAGTTCAACTCACTGCGTGCACGAACGATCTGGCCATTGCCATGGTGTTGGCGCGCATCCCCAGAACCCACCTAGTGGTGCTGGGCGGCACCATGCGGCCTGGATCTCTGACCATGATCGGTGATCCGGGCCTGTCCTTCCTCGATCGGTTGCATGCCGACATCGCCTTCATCGGCATTCATTCGCTGGCCGGCGGACGGCTCTCAGAGACCTCCATCGACCTCGCCGCCATGAAGCGCCGCATGCTGCTGTGCGCGGCCCATACGGTCGTGCTCGCCGACTCGAGCAAGTTCAGGCACCCGGCATTTTGCGATGTCTGCGCTGCTGCCGAAGTCCGCACCATCATCACCGATGCCGGCATCACCGCCAGCGATCAGCGGCAGTTGACCGATGCCGGCGTTGCTGTGGAGGTGATCGGCGAAGTGATCGTCAGTGGCCGTCCTTGATGGTGACGGTTTCGGCCGCGGTCCAGGTACGGGCCTGTTTGGGCATGGGCGGATAGCCCTTCACTTTCGGCGTCGCTCCCTCGATATCGAGCAGGAATTTCTGGCTCGGGGTGGCACGGGCGTGCAATTCGGGCGTCAGATGCTCGCGCTCGTTAAGTTGCTGCGGAAGGTCACGTCGTCCGATGGCCAAGTGTAGCACCCGGCGTGAGGCACCGCTCTCGTTGCGCGTGCCGCCGTGCCAGATATGGCCGTTGATGACCGCGACCGAGCCGGCCTTGCCGGTCAGTTTGATTTCCTTGGGGTGCGGCGCCATCGGATCTTTCGGCATTATGGCTTCGTCTTCCGGGCGCACCTCGATGCGCTTGACCTCGCCCATGTTGACGTCCGGAACATTGATCGGCACCCATTTGTGCGATCCCGGAACGAGGCGGGTCGGGCCGTTGGTCGCGGTCATGTCGTCGAGCATCACCATTGAGTTCACCACACGCCAGTCGGTTGCCGACACGCGGGGCACATCGCTGTGCAAAAGCTGCTGGCCCTGCCCCTTCAACGGATTGCGGGCGTTGAGCGAATAGACCCGGATCTCGCCGAGCAGATAGGCGGCCGCGGCCAATGTCGGCTTGCACGACAGGCAGCGATCAAAGGCCGGCGACTTGTTGAACAGGTTGGAAAGCCGAGGGGCGCCTGGCTCGATGTGCACCTCGTGTCCGCCAAACTCTCCCTCAATGCCGCGCAACCGCTCGAATTCCGAGCGCATTTCTTCCACTTCGGCCGGACTGAAGACGTTCTCGACGATGAAATAGCCGTCAGCATCGAACTTGCGGCGCTGCTCGGGCGTCAGATCGTCTTTCGAGATGTCGAGCTCGGCTAGGGCCTGATTGGTGTTCATGAGCGTCATCCTCCTTGGGGTCTCGTCCCGCTTCCATTGAAAGGTGGCACAGGCGCTGTAGGAAACTTGCGCCGACCATCGCCCGGTCGCGCAGGTCGCTCTTTCGCGCCAAGCGAAGTTTATCAATTCATGCCACTGCGCTGCCCTCAGGTCAATAAATCCGGCGACGTGGACTCCCAATTCATGGAAAGATTGCTGCGAAGGCTTCCATGATCGATCAAAATATGCCAATCCTTCTGCCAGAGCGGTTGTAAGTGCCGCTAGAATAGCTAGAATAGGGAGTGGTAACGATCATGCTTTTCAGCTCAATCAAGCGCACTGGGGTGCTCGCCGGCGTTGCCGCCGTAGTGCTCGGTGTCGGGTTTGGCGCGCTCGAGCAGGCCCAGGCCGCCGGCGGCAAACGCATCTGCGTCAGCTGGCGCCACTTCCAGGAAGAGCGCTGGCGGATCGACGAGGCCGGTATCAAGTCTGTGCTCGACCCGGCCGGCTACACCTACGTCAGCGCCGATGCGCAAGGCGACCCGCAAAAGCAGATGACCGACGTCGACAGTCTGTTATCGTCTAAGTGCGACGCCGCGATCGTCCTTGCTCAAGACTCCAAGGCGATCATTCCGGCCGTGGCCCAGGCCAAGGCTGCCGGAGTGCCGGTCATCGCCTATGACGTCCCCATCGATTCTGCCGACGTGACCTTCATTTCATTCGACAACGTGGCCGTCGGCCGGCTGATGGCCGAGGCCATGGTCAAGGTCAAGGACAGCGGCAACTGGGCCCTGATCGAGGGCGATGCGACCATGACCATCATCAATCTGTTCCGTGATGGCCAGATGCAGGTGCTGAAACCGCTGATCGACAAAGGCCAGATCAAGGTGGTGGCCAAGCAGAACATCGAGAATTGGAAACCGGACCTCGCCCAAGCGGCGATGGAGCAGATCCTGACGCAACAGAACAACAAGGTTGATGCCGTGTTGGCGATGAACGACGGCATGTCGACCGGCGTGGCTGCCGCTTTGTCGGCACAAAAGATGCTCGGCATTCCGCTCTCGGGCCAGGATGGCGACAAGGCCGTGCTGAACCGCATCGCCAAGGGCCAGCAAACGGTGACGGTTTGGAAGAACTCTTACATGCTCGGGCAGGCCGCCGCCAAGGCCGCAATCGAGATGGCCGAAGGCAAGCCAACGACCGGATCGAAACCGTTCAAGACCGAATCCGGCACCATGCAGCCCTCGATCCTGCTCGACCCAATTGCCATCACCAAGGACAACCTCAATCTGGTGGTCGATGCCAAGTGGATCAGCAAGGCCGAGCTGTGCAACGGCATCACCGAGAATCCGCCGGCAGCGTGTAAGTGAGCGGTTCGGATTGAATGACGTCGCTAGCCATTCGTGCCAGGATCGTTTCTGATCGAATAGCGCTGGCAGCCGGGCTCGATGTCCGGCTGCTGGCGATGCTGCTGGTCATGGCCTTCATTTGGCTGGCGCTGCATCTGCTTACCGGTGGCACGTTTTTGACGCCGCGCAATCTATTCAATCTGTCGCTTCAAGTGGCGGTTGTCGGTATTATGACGTGTGGCATGGTGCTGGTGATTGTCTCGCGCCACATTGATCTGTCGGTCGGCTCGCAGATCGGCTTCATCGGCGTCTTCGGCGCCCTGCTGCAGAATTCCATCTTGCCGATCGATAACGGGTCGACTTGGATCATTGCGTCATTGGCGATGTTGGGCGCGGGGGTGCTGATCGGCTTAGCCCAAGGCTTGCTGGTCGCCTATGCCGGCATTCCGTCGTTCGTGGTCACGCTTGGCGGGCTGCTGTTCTTTCGCAACGCAGCCTTCTATATCAACAGCGGCGTCACGGTCGCCCCGCTCAACAAGACCTTCCAGCTGCTTGGTGGCGGCCTCGAAGGCACGATCGGCGCGTTCTGGAGTTGGGTCGTGTGCGCCGGCGCGGTGCTGGCCGTCGCGATGGTCGTGTGGCGCAGCCGCCAGCGTCGCGCCCGTTACGGCATGAGCACCCGCACGCCGGCCATGGACGCGCTGCTGGTGGCGCTCTGGAGTCTCTGCATCGTCGGCTTTACCGCTGTGATGAACGCCTATCAGCAGCCTAAGACCACCACCCCGATGGGCATCCCAATACCTGTGCTGATCCTGATCGGAGTCACCATCGTCGTGTCAGCTGTGGCGCGCAAACATCGTTTCGGCCGGCATGTGTTCGCCATGGGCGGCAGCTCGGAGAATGCCGAGCTGGCCGGTATCGATACGCGTCGTCTGACCGTGGCAGTCTTTGTCTTGATGGGTCTCTTGTGCGGCCTCGCCTCCATCGTCATCACTGCCCGCCTCAATGCCGGCGCCAGCGTCACCGGCACCATGACGGAACTCAATGTCATCGCCGCAGCGGTGATTGGCGGCACCTCGCTGGCCGGCGGCATAGGCACCGTCTACGGTGCGATTGTCGGCGCCCTCATTATGCAGAGTGTTGAGAGTGGTATGATCCTGATGGGAGTCGCCACCCCGCTGCAGCGCATGGTTCTGGCTTTGGTCCTGATCCTTGCCGTATGGGTCGACATGGTGTACCGCCGGGCGCGCCTGACATGACGGCCCTGGTCGAACTGCGTAATATCGTCAAGACCTTCGGCGGGGTGCATGCCGTAGACCAGGTCAGCCTCGATCTTGCCGAGGGCGAGGTGTTGGGCCTGCTTGGCCACAATGGCGCCGGCAAGTCCACCCTTATCAAGATCCTGTCTGGCGTCTTTCCCGCCGACAGCGGTGAGATTCAAATCGCCGGCAAACCGGTCGTCATCCGCTCTACCCGCGATGCCAAGTCGCTCGGTATCGAGACCATCTACCAGTCACTGGCGCTGTCGGAAAATCTCGACGCGGTCGCCAATCTGTTTTTGGGGCGCGAGCTGACCAATCGACTCGGCTTCATGAACGAAGAAGCGATGGAGGAGCAGACCCGCCTCACTCTGAACCGCCTGAAGCTGCGCTTACCAGAGCTATCGCATCTGGTCGCGAGTCTCTCGGGCGGGCAGCGCCAGGCGGTGGCGATTTCGCGCGCCATCCACTTCAACGCTCGCGTGCTGATCATGGATGAGCCAACGGCGGCGCTGGGCCCCGAAGAGACCCAGAAGGTTGCCACGCTGGTTTCCGAATTGTCGCGCCAGGGAATCGGCATCATTCTGATCAGCCACGACATCCATGATATTTTTGATCTCGCCAGCCGGCTTGCAGTGATGAAGAATGGCCGTCTGGTCGGAGTCGTCAAGACTGCCGACGTCACCAAGGACGAGGTGCTGGCCATGATCATCGCCGGCAAGATGCCGAAGCGGCTGCTCGCGTGATGATCGATGCCCATATCCATCTCTGGCGGCTTGCTCGTGGCGACAATATCGCGCTCACACCGGCCATGGCCCCGATTTACCGCGACCGCGAGCCGGCGGATTTGAAGCCGCAACTGGAAGCTGCCGGCATCGACCGGATCATCGTGGTGCAAGCCGCCGAGACGCTTGCCGAGACGTTCTTCACCATCGGCCTTGCGCGCAGGTTTTCCTGGATTGCCGGTATCGTCGCCTGGATCGATCCCGCCTCGCCCGCGATCGAGGAGGAGGTTGCCGCGCTGGCTTGGAACCCGATCGTCAAGGGCGCGCGGCCGGTGCGCGACGACAACCGCAGCATCGCCTGGATGCTCGACCAGCGGCTGGATCGCGGCTGGCGGGCGCTCGCCGTACATGATCTCACACTGGACCTCCTGGTGCAGAACTGGCGAGAGATTCCACTGGCGGCGCAGCTTGCCCGCCAACTACCGCACATACGGATTGTCCTCGACCATTGCGGCAAGCCGGACATCGCCGGCGGCGCCTTTGCTCCGTGGGCACACCACATCGACCAGATCGCGGCCTGTCCGCAGATCCATTGCAAGTTCTCTGGGCTGATGAATTGCGCGGCTTCTGGCGCATCGACTTCCGATATAAGACCGTATGCCAATCACGTGCTGGCCGCGTTCGGTGCCGATCGGGTGCTGTGGGCGAGCGACTGGCCGCCCCTCGATCTGGCTTCGGATTATGCAACGTGGAAGCGTATCAGTGACGAGGTTCTGTCTGCATATTCGGACGGCGACCGACAGGCCGTTCAGCACGCAACCGCCACGCGCGTCTACCGACTGACGAACCAGGGAAAAGGTTGAGACATGGCAGACACGACCAGCGTGGGGTTTATCGGCGTCGGCCTGATGGGGCACGGCGCGGCCAGGAATATCCTGGAGCGGGGCGGTTTTGGGCTCACCATTCTCGGCAACCGCAATCGCGAGCCGGTGGATGATCTGGTGCGGCGCGGCGCGCGCGAGGCGCCAAACCCGGCAGACGTGGCTGCCGCCAGCGAGGTGGTAATTCTGTGCTTGCCGTCCTCGACCGAGGTCGAGGCGGTGGTCTATGGCAAGAACGGGCTCATGGCCGCCTTGCAGAAAGGATCAGTGCTGATCGATGCCACGACAGCCGATCCGGCGGTCAGCCGCAAGATTGGCGGCGAGTTGGCGACAAGAGGCATCGACATGCTCGACGCCGCCTTGGGCCGCACGCCGAAGGAGGCCGAGGTTGGCAAACTCAGCACCTATGTGGGTGGCGACGCCAAGGTCCTGGAGCGTGTGCGCCCCATCCTCGCGAGCTACGCCGACACCATCGTGCATTGCGGACCGCTCGGCGCCGGCACCACCTGCAAACTGGTCAACAACTCGATTACCATCGGCATGGCCTCGCTGTTTGCCGAAGGGTTCGTCACCGCTGCCAAAGTGGGCGCCGACCTCAACGCCCTTGCCGATGTGCTGTCGGCCGGTGGCGCAGACGGGCGCATGTGGCGCATGATGGAACCCTGGATCCGGTCTGGCGACGACAGCCATCTGCGCGGCCCGATCCGTATTGCGGCCAAGGATATCCGCACCTACAGCCGTATGGCAGATTCTGCCGGCAGCTCCATTCCGATTTTGCAAGCGGTCAACCAGATGCTGCGCCTCACCCTGAATCAGGGGCATGCGGATGTGTTTCTGCCGGCATTGCCGGGCGTGCTGGCCGGTCTCAACGGCGTGAAGCTCAAACCCGATTGAGCCGGATCGCCTCGGCCACTTTCTCGCCGATGACATAGCAGGCGAGATTCGGGTTGTGCATGATGGTATCGGGGAAGATGCTGGAATCGGCGACCAGCAAATTGTCTATGCCGTGCACGTGAAATTGCGGATCAACGACGCTGGTCGTCGGATCGGAGCCCATACGGCACGAACTGCTCTGGTGATGGGCTGACACCACATTGGCCAGCAGATGCGCGCGAAACTCGCTGTCCGATGTCAGCAGTCGCGCATTGTGGCGCGCAAATGGCGCGGTCGCCAGCAGCGCCTTGATCCCCTCGAAGGCGTCGGCGAAATGCGCAACATCAACATCGCTGGCGAGATAGTCGTGATCGATGACTGGCGCCAGGCGCGGATCGGTGCCGGCGATCTCAACCGATCCTGACGACTGCTGGCGGGCGAGGAAGGTGAACATCCCGCTGAGCCCTTCCTCTTCGTCGGCTGGAAACGAATGGGTGTGCCACCAGGGCTCGGCTCCGTTCCTGGCCGCTCCGCGCCATATCACCGGGAACAGTCGTCCGGTCATTTGCGAGATACTCTCAGCACGGAAGAAAAAGGCGCAACCTGGATGATCAGTCAGCCCCCGGCCGCTGGGAAGGTCGGCAATTACTCTGATGCCGTGGCGCTTCAGCAGAGCCGCCGGCCCGATGCCCGACCGTTGCAGGATGGCGGGTGAATTGTAGACGCCTGCCGCCACGATAATTCGATCGGCGCTTGCCGTTTCGGCACCCCGCGCGCCGAGCCAATGCAGCGCCGTCGCCCTGCCGCCAGTCACCTCGATGCGGTCCACCAGGCATCCGCCACGAATCGCGAGGTTCTTGCGAGGGCGTGCGGCCCTCAGATAGGTGTTGAGCGTACCCTGCTTAACCTCCTTGTAGCGATTGTGCGGGAGCGGACCGAACACCCCGGCATCGGCGCCAGCTGCGTTGAGATCGGGTGCGTGCGCAACGCCCATGGCCGCACAAGCCTCGGCAAACACGCGATTGACCTTAGCCCAGCCCGCTTCGGGGTAACGCTGGATCACGATCGGACCATCGGCGCCGTGGTGCGGCTCACGGCCGAAATCGCGGTCGGTTTCGATGCGCTTGAACAGCGGCAACAGGCCGGACCAGTCCCAGCCCAGGCAGCCGAGGCTGGCCCAGCGGTCCATGTCGAAACATGCCGGACGCGCCGCGATGGTTGAGTTGACCATCGAGGTGCCGCCGATAAAGCGGGCGCGTGGCAACCGGATTGCCCGCCCGCCGCGGCGGCCGGCACGGTCGAGATCCTTGAACCCCCAATCGAATTCCGGCACACCCGAAACGCGCCAAGTGTGCTCACTGCTGACGGCAAACAGAGGGAGCCATTCGGCCTCGAGGGGGAAATCGGGCCCGGCATCAAGCAGCAGCACGCTCCTGTCCGCATCCTCCGACAGGCGGGCTGCCGCAACGCCCCCGCTTGAGCCCGCACCAATCACGATGGTATCGAAGTGCTGCATGGTGAGGCCCACGATTGCCAACGTTTGGCCAATGGCGACGACTTTGTGCATCGACCCCATTTGTGTACGTTCAATATCTATCAATTTCTAACAAAATTTATTGACGACAGCTGCTTAGTGTTCCACATTTTGGCAGCGCCCCTCCGGGCCGCACACAAGAACATGGAGGAAACTGTGGTCATAACGGTATCCCGACGCGCATTCCTTGCAGTGTCAGCCGGACTGGTCGTGGCAACTGCTGCCAGGCCAACTTGGGCGGCGTTGCCGCCCCTGAAGAAGAAGGATGTCTATAAGGTGGGCTTCGCCCAGACCGAGAGCAACAACCCCTGGCGCCTGGCGCAAACCGCCAGCATGCAGGACGAAGCCAAGAAGCTCGGCCACCAGCTGGTCTATACCGATGCCGCCGGCTCGGCCGCCAAGCAGGTCGCTGACGTCAACAGTATGGTCGCCCAGGGCGTCGACGTCATCTTCCTGCCGCCGCGCGAGGAAAAGCCGCTCATCCCGGCGATCATGAACGCCAAGAAAGCCGGCATCCCAGTCATTCTAGTGGATCGCGATGTCGATCATTCGCTGGCCAAGCCCGGCGAGGACTATGTCACCTTCACCGGCTCGGACTTCGTTGATGAAGGCAAGCGGGTTGCCGAATGGCTGATCAAGGCGGTCGGCGGCAAGGCCAAGATCATCGAGATCGAGGGCACGGTCGGCTCGTCGCCCGCCAACGATCGCAAGAAGGGCTTCGATACCGCGCTCAAGGGCAGCCCCGACATGGTCATCCTGGCCAGCCAATCAGGCGATTTCGCCCGCGACAAGGGCCGCCAGGTGATGGAGACGCTGCTGCAGGCCCATCCAGATGCGACGGCCGTCTATGCCCACAGCGACGAGATGGCGCTCGGCGCCATTGCCGCCATTGAGGCGGCGGGCAAGGTCCCCGGCAAAGATATCATGGTGGTCGGCGTCGATGGCGAGAAGGCTGCGCTCGAAGCCATCATCGCTGGCAAGATGGGCGCCACATGCGAGTGCAATCCGCGCTTTGGGCCAGGCGCCTTCGCCATTATGAAGCGCTATGCTGACGGCGAGACACTGCCAACGTTCATCAAGAACGAGGACCGCTTCTTCGACGCCTCGAACGCCAAAGACATGGTCGCCACCGCATTCTGAGCGATTGCCAACTGGCTCGCGGCCGATCCATCATCGGTCGCGGCTTTTTCGTGCGCTGAGGGGCAATCGATGATCGAGCATGTACCGTTGCTGGCAATGGAGGGGATCGACAAGCAGTTCTCCGGCGTGCCGGCCCTGGTCGGCGCCTCACTCAGCATCGATCCTGGCGAGGTACATGCCCTGGTCGGCCAGAATGGCGCGGGCAAATCGACCCTGATCAAGATCCTGACCGGAGCCTACCGCAAGGACGCCGGGATGATTTCCTTTACCGGCAAAAGCGTCGAGTTCACCTCGCCTGAGGCCGCACAGCGCGGCGGCATCTCGACCATCTACCAGGAAATCAACCTGATCCCCTTCCGGTCGGTGACAGAGAACATCTTTCTCGGCCGGGCACTGAAGCGTTATGGCCTGTTGAACTGGTCGAAAATGAACGAGGAGGCGGAGGCCCTGTTGCGCCGCTTCGATGTCAAGATCGATGTTCGCCAGCCGCTTTTCGCCTACAACACCGCGATCCAGCAGATGGTCTCGATCGCGCGCGCGGTATCGTTCCAGGCCAAGCTGGTGATCATGGACGAGCCGACCTCCTCGCTCGCCGACCACGAGGTCGAGGTTCTCAACGGTGTGATCCGCCAGTTGCGCGGCGACGGCTTCTCTGTCGTCTTCGTAAGTCATAAGCTCGATGAGCTTTACGCGGTTTGCGACCGCGTCACCGTGATGCGCGACGGCCGCAGCGTCGCCACGGCCAGGATGGCCGACATCAGCAAGCTCGAACTGGTCGCCACTATGCTCGGACGTGACCTGCAGACGGTCAAGCGCGAGGGCCAGACGGCTTTTCATGGTGCGGGACACGCCTCCGACCGCACGCTGATCGTAGCTGAAGGGTTGCGGGTCGGCACAAGGGTGAAGGACGCGAGCCTTTCTGTGCGCGCTGGCGAGATCGCAGGGCTGGCCGGCCTGCTCGGCTCCGGGCGAACCGAAGTGGCGCGGCTGATCTTCGGCGCCGACCAGCCTGACGCCGGAACCATCACCTTCGATGGCAAGCCCGTCGCGTTTCGCCAGCCAATCGACGCCATTGCGATGGGTGTCGGCTTCTGCTCGGAGGATCGCAAGGTCGAGGGCATCGTGCCGGACATGTCGGTGCGCGAGAACCTCACCCTTGCCATCCTGCCACGCCTGGCGCGGTCGGGCATCATCGACGAAGCCAGGCAAAGCGAGATCGTGGACGATTTCGTCGCCAAGCTCGGCATCAAGACGACCGGACCAGAGCAGAAGATCCGCGAGCTGTCCGGCGGCAACCAGCAAAAGGTGCTGCTGGCGCGCTGGCTATGCATGAACCCCAAGCTGCTCATTCTTGATGAGCCGACTCGCGGCATTGATGTCGGCGGCAAGGCCGACATCCAGGCCTTGATCCGTGCCCTGGCGGATTCGGGGCTTGGCGTGCTGATGATCTCTTCGGAGCTGGAAGAGGTGATCGAAGGCAGCGACCGTGTATTTGTGCTGCGCGACGGCCGAACAGTGGCCGAGCTGCCACGCAGCGCCGTCAGCGAATTGGCGGTGATGACCGCGATGGCTCAGGGGGAGGCGACGGCGGATGGCCGTGTCGGATAGACCAACAGCCGGCGCCGTGCCGGCGATTGCGACAGAGTTGGGGCCGTGGCTCAGCCGCTACGGCACGCTGGCGGCGCTGGCGCTGCTGATCCTGTTCAATCTCGCCGTCACGCGCAATTTCGCCACCTGGCAGACCCTCAACATCAACCTCACCCAGGTCGCTACCATCGTCATCGTGGCTGTGGGCATGACGCTTGTCATTGCGTCCGGTGGCATCGATCTTTCTGTCGGATCGCTGATGGCCATTGCGGCTGCACTTGCCCCGCTTATCTTCCTTAACCGCATCGTTACGTTCCCGAGCCTCTATCTCGGTGTTGCAATCGCCTTCGTTGTGCCGGTGTTGCTGGCGGGGCTGTTCGGGCTGTTCAACGGCTGGCTGATCACGCGCTATCGGGTGCAGCCGATCGTCGGCACGCTGATCCTGTTCATTGCCGGACGCGGCATCGCGCAGTCCTTCACCGATTCCAACCAGGTCATCTTCAGCACGCCGGAATTCCAGTTCATCGGTCTCGGTCGCTTCTTCGGCATTCCCGTCCAGGTCATTATCATGGTGGTGATCGTGGTGCTGGCGGCCTGGGTGCTCAGACGCACGGTGTTCGGCAAACAGATCCTGGCCATAGGTGGCAACGAGGCGGCGGCTCGCCTCTCGGGCGTGCGTGTCGATCGCATCAAACAACTAGTCTACGCAATCAGCGGCTTGTGCTCGGGGATCGCGGGGCTGATCGTGATCGCGCGCAATTCGGCGGCCGACTCCAATCTCGTCGGCCTCGGCGTCGAACTCGATGCCATCGCTGCTGTCGCGGTCGGCGGTACGCTGTTGACCGGCGGGCGGGCCAGCGTATTCGCCACACTGATTGGTGCGCTGATCATCCAACTGGTCCGCTTCACGCTGCTGGCCAATGGCGTGCCGGACGCCGCCGCCCTGGTCGTCAAGGCTGGATTGATCATACTGGCGGTGTGGCTGCAACGGCGGGTGGCGACATGAATTTTGCGATGCAACTCCTGCGCTCCCAGGGCGTGCTGGTCGTGTTGCTGCTGCTGATCCTGTTCGGCGCTTTGCGCTATGATCACTTCCTTGGCCAGTTCAACATCCTGAGCTTCTTGCGCTACAACGCCATGTTCGCGCTGATCGCGCTCGGCATGTGCTTTGTCATCATGACCGGTGGCATCGACCTGTCTGTGGGCTCGACGGCGGCAATGTCGAGTGTCATAGCGGCCTATGTCAGCCCTTACGGCCTGTTGCCGGGACTGGTTGCCGGTGCCGCGGCTGGCCTTGCCGTCGGCGTCCTCAATGCTATCCTCATTACACGCCTCAACATTCTGCCGTTCATCGCCACGCTTGCCGGCATGCTGGCTGCCAGTGGCACAGGACTGCTGCTGGCCCACAACGAGTCTATCGGGGTGTCCTACGACAGCGGCTTTACCGATATCGGCCAAGGCGATGTCCTCGGTTTCCCGATTCCTGCTTGGCTGGCTATCCTGGCTTACCTGCTCGGCTCGCTCGCCCTCAACTATCTGCCGTTTGGCAGAAATGTACTTGCGGTAGGAGGCGGCGAGGACGCCGCGCGCCTCATGGGCCTGCCGGTCGATCGCGTCAAGTTCACCGTCTATGCCCTGAGCGGACTGATGGCAGGCCTCGCCGGCGTGCAGCTGGCGGCCCAGTTCGGCGCCGGCCAACCCACCGAGGGTGTCGGCTGGGAGCTGTTTTCAATCGCCTCGGTGGTGGTTGGCGGCACGCTGCTTACGGGGGGCGTTGGCTCGGTCGGGGCGACGCTTTCGGGCGTGTTGCTGCTCGGCCTGGTCTTCAACATCCTCAATTTCGAGAACGGAATGGGGTTGGTTTCACTGCGGGCACATTGGCAATCGATCCTGCGCGGGGCCTTCCTGCTGATCGTGGTGATCATCCAGAGCCGGCTTGCGCTCAGGGTACGCCGCAATGCCTGATGTCGCGGTCGAAGGTGTCGGCAACCCCGTCCAAAAACCAGAGCAACAGGAGTACAAGATGTCCAGATCGATTTCAGAGCTTGGCCGTGCCGCCATCGCCGACCTCGGCGTGGTATTCGCCAAGCTGCCCGACACGGCCGCCGATGCCTTGATCGAGGCCATCGTATCATCCAAGCGCATCTGCCTTTATGGCGCCGGCCGCGAGGGGCTGGCGCTGCGCGGTTTTGCCATGCGCCTGTTCCATATGGGGCGCGACGCGCATGTGGTCGCCGACATGACCACCCCGCCGGTCGGGCCCGGCGACCTCCTGATCGTCACGGCCGGTCAAGGCTGGCTGCCGACCGCCGAGACATTCATGGCCATCGCCAAGTCGGCCGGCGCCCGCACCGCCATCATTACGGCCCAGCCAACCGGCCGCGCCGCCAAGCAGGCCGATGTCTGCACGGTCATTCCCGCCCAGACCATGGCGAATGACCAAAGTGCCGCCGTCTCGGTGCTGCCGATGGGCTCGCTGTTCGAGATCGCCGAAGCGATCTTCTTCGAACTTGTCATCCTGAAACTTCGCGACCGCGTCGGCGAAACGGCCGAGACCATGCGCGCCCGGCACACCAATCTGGAATGACCCTGAGTTGAGTTTCCGGGCTCAGCCAGGCAGCGCCGAACCGATTAGGGCCTGTCGTCAGTTGAACTGAGTCCGTTGCGCCACATTGCCTGCAAATTCGCGTTTGGCGAAAGGTCGTGTCGTCGGTTTTCCGATTCCCAAATCAATGTTTCTCTGACTCATGACATGTCGGGCAACTGGAGACCGACACATGCAGCGCTACGCCTTGCGTGACGACCAGTGGGACAAGATCAATAACTTCCTGCCGGGACGGGAGGGGCACGTCGGAGGCACCGCGGCAGATAATAGATTGTTCGTTGACGCCATTATATATCGAACGCGGACCGGCATACCATGGCGCGACTTGCCGGAGCGATACGGCGACTGGAAAGCGACGCACAAGCGACTGCGCAGGTGGTGCGAAAGTGGCGTATTTGCTCGCATTCTTGCAGCATTGGCCCTCGAGGCCGATACCGAGTTCATGTCGATCGACTCGACCAGCGTGCGCGCGCACCAGCACAGCACAGGC
Organism: Hyphomicrobiaceae bacterium; assembly: GCA_025359185.1. Classification (GTDB taxonomy): domain Bacteria; phylum Pseudomonadota; class Alphaproteobacteria; order Rhizobiales; family Hyphomicrobiaceae; genus JANYHF01. The sequence continues at coordinate 26,142 of JANYHF010000041.1, forward strand.
GCCCAAAAAAAGAAGGCGAGGACCAAGCTATCGGCCGTTCGCGCGGTGGGCTGACGACCAAGATACACGCCGTTGTCGATGCGCTCGGCAACCCCGTCGTATTGTCACTCACGCCGGGCCAGGCGCACGACATCACGCAAGCCGTGCCGTTGCTCGATCAAGTCGAGCCCGGAGCGTTCCTTGCCGACAAGGGCTACGATTCCGACGCCCTGGTCGAGACGCTCAAAGAGCGCGGCATAACGCCGGTCATCCCGCCAAAGGCCAACCGAAAAGCGCCCCGCCAAACCGATTTCGCGCTCTATCGGGAGCGCAACCTCGTCGAGCGCTTCTTCTGCAAGATCAAGCAATACCGTGCGATCTCAACGCGCTACGATAAGCTCGCAAACACATTCCTTGCAGCAGTGGCCCTGGTGTGCGTTTTGCTCTGGCTCAACTGACGACAGGTCCTAGTCGATCGGCAACATTCTCCTCTGTTTTTCTGACCGGAAGCGGACATGCATGGCCGATGACGCTGTCCACAAGGTTTGTAGGTAGCTCGTGAGTGTTCGGTTCCAGCGCGCGCTGAACGATTGGGTGCACGCTGGTCCTTGCCGGCTGTGCGAGCTAAGGTTCTGGCCGAGGTCTTGGACGGTTCTGCGGATGCAGCAGTCTCACAAATGCGAACTGCTGCATGTCGTTGAGTGTCGCGAGAATTTCCGCGGCAAGCTGATCGTGCTCGCCGACGTCAACCGCGAATGTGCGCATTTGGCCGTGCTGGTGAGGCGCCACATGGCCATCGGCCTGTCCGGCCCAGCCGTGCGCAACACCCCATCTCGCCTCACTGAACTCCGCCAGCACACGATCGAGCGTCGTACCAAACACAAAATCAACACTCAGGATTGGATGCCGCAGCATGAAGACATTTGACAAGATCCGCGTCGGGTTCATTGGCACAGGTCGCATCTCCGACTTGCATGCCATCGAGTATCTGAGCGACCCCAAGGCCGAGATCGTCGCCCTGTGCGACATGAATCCGGCGCTCGCCCGCGAGCGTGCGGCCAAGTGGGGCCTCGACAATCCTTTCATCACGGACGACTTGGCCGCACTGCTGATGCGGCCGGATGTCGATCTGGTCGAGATCCTGCTGCCGCACCATATGCACCGGCCGGCTGCGCTAGCCGCCATAGCCGCCGGCAAGGCAGTGTCGCTGCAAAAGCCCATGTGCCTCTCGGTCATGGAGGCTGACGAGGTCGTCGATGCCGCCAACCAGGCCGGCGTGCCGTTCCGGGTGTTCGAGAACTTCATCTTCTATCCGCCGGTCATGAAGGCCAAGGCGCTGATCGACGAGGGAGCGATCGGCGAACCCTTGACCATCCGCATCAAGAGCAACCCCGGCCAGAGCAAGACGGCCTGGGCGATCCCTGCGGGAGCCTCGGCCTGGCGCCAGCAGGTCACGCAATCGGGAGGCGGGCCGCTGGCGTTTGACGACGGGCATCACAAGTTCGCGCTGGCCTGGCATTTCATGGGCCAGGCCGAAGAGGTTCATGCCTGGATCTCGCATACCACGGCGGATGACGGTTTTGTCTTTGACGCGCCGGCCATGATCTCCTTCCGCTTTCCCGGCAATCGCTATGGCAATTTGGAAATCGTCTATTCCAAGGATCTGCTGCTGGAGACCCGCCATTATCCCCAGGACGACCGGGTCGAGATCACGGGAACCAAGGGCATCATCTGGATCAACCAGGGTCACGGCAAGCTCGGAGAGACGCCGCCGGTGCAGCTCTACCGCGATGGTGCGCTCACTTCCTATACGCTGATGGATACGGGCTGGGAGTGGAGCTTCATCCATTCGACCCGCTACCATTTGAAGGCGCTGCGCGAGGGCCTGCCGTTCAAACTCACGGGTGCCGAAGGGCGCGAGATCCTGCGGTTCACCTCGACTGCCGAGGAGAGCGCCCGGCTGGGACGATCCGTCAAACTGTGAGACCTGCCGTGAGGGCGAGCATGACACAGTTGCCGGATGGGTTGGCGCTGACGGCCGAGCGCGCCGCTGCCATCGCAGCAGCCGGGGGCTTTGCCGCAGCACTCGCCGGCGGGCTCTTCGAGGCTCCGCTCACACTGCCGCTGGTCGAGGCGCTGGTGCTCGGCCTGATGCGGCAGGGTGTCACCAAGTACCTCGCCATCTTCGGCCATGGCTCAACGGCGGTTGCCGAAGTGCTGCGGGTGTACGAAGCGCACGGTCTGGTGCGGACCTACCAGTTCCGGCATGAAACGGCGATGGCGCATGCCGCAACGGCCCTCCGCTGGGCTTATGTCGAGCCCTGCGCCGTCGTCACCAGCATCGGCCCCGGTGCGTTGCAGGCCATGGCCGGATCCCTGGTCGCGGCCTCCAACGGCATCGGCGTCTATCACTTCTATGGTGATGAGACGACGCATGGCGAAGGCTACAACATGCAGCAGATCCCCAAGCCGCAGCAGGGTCTTTACGGCCAGCTGACGGCAGTGATGGGGGCATCCTTTACGCTGCACACGCCCGAAGCCCTGCGCGCAGCGCTGCGGCGCGGCCGCTCTACCGTGTTCCATCCCACCAAGGCCGGGCCGTTCTACCTGCTGCTGCCGATCAACACCCAGCCGCTTGCCGTGAGTTTGGCTGTCTCGGCGCTGCCCGATGCCCGCATGCCTGGCCCGGTCGCACCGGCCGACGAAGGGCTGCTCAAGGCCGCCGCTGAGCTGATCGCGCGTTTCCCACGTGTCGCCATCAAGGCTGGTGGCGGTGCACGGCGTTTCAGTTCCGAATTGTGTGCCTTTGTCGAGGCCATCCGGGCGCCGGTGATCCTCAGTCCCGGCTCCACCGGCGTGCTGCCCGATGCCCATTCCCTTAATATGCATGTGGGCGGATCGAAGGGCTCGATCAGCGGCAATTTCGCCATGGCCGAGACGGAGCTTCTCATCGCCATTGGTACGCGTGCGGTCTGCCAGAGCGACTGCTCGGGCGTTGGCTATCCAAAGGTGCGCGAGGTCATCAACATCAATGCCGATCTCGACGACGTCACGCACTACAACCATACGCTCGCCCTGCAGGGAGACATCGGCGTCATCCTCCGTCGGCTGACGGCCCTATTGACGACGCACGGGAACGTGGAGAAGACGCGCTGGCTTGCCGCGTGCGGTGAACAAAAGAGCGCCTGGAACCAATTCAAGGCCCGCCGGTTTTCTCAGACCATCCTGCCGGCCACACAGGGGTGCGATTTCGATTTTCTGCTCGACGGTCCTGCCGCTTCATCCAAGTAGCTTTGCGCTATAACCGTGGGGACGGACGGTTTAGCACTAGCCGAACTAGCGGCTTCGCCTTGACCAGATTGGTCCAAACTGGCAATTTTGCTAGGAAAAATAGTGATCGTGCCAGCGCACACGACGTCGGAGGCCGGGACGTTTACGTTGATCACGGAGAAATTTCCTCGCCAATTCGAAACATAAGGCAGCCATGCGCGCACTTGTACTTGAGAAAAAACTCGAACTTTCGGTTCGTGACATTGAGCTACCGACGGATGTCGGACGCAGTGACCTAAAAATTGTCATCCACACGGTCGGCGTCTGCGGCAGCGATGTTCATTACTACACCCACGGCGGCATCGGCGCCTACATCGTCAAGGCACCGATGGTGCTGGGTCACGAGGGTGCCGGGACTGTCGTCCAGGTCGGCGCAGATGTAGCTTCCCTCAGGATCGGCGACCGGGTCTGCATGGAGCCGGGCGTGCCGAACCTGGCATCGCGCGCTTCCAAGCTCGGGATCTACAATGTCGATCCCGCGGTAACGTTCTGGGCGACGCCTCCAGTGCACGGCATCTTGACATCGCATGTCGTCCATCCCGCCGCGTTCACGTACACACTGCCGGACAATGTGTCCTTCGCGGAGGGCGCAATGGTCGAGCCGTTCGCGATAGGCATGCAGGCGGCATCGCGCGCACGGATTGTTCCGGGAGATGTCGCGGCCGTCATCGGCGCCGGGCCGATCGGCATCATGGTCGCGCTCGCAGCTCTTTCGGGCGGTTGCTCGCGCGTGTTCATCGCCGACTTCGCGCAAGAGAAGCTCGCCATCGCGGGACGCTATCCCGGCATAACAGCGATCAACATCCGAGGGGAGACGCTCGCTTCAGCCGTTGCCCGTCACACCAACGGATGGGGTGCCGATGTCGTCTTCGAAGCCAGTGGAAGCGCAAAGGCGTACAAGGATATATTCTCGATCGTACGCCCCGGCGGCGCGGTTGTGCTGATTGGCCTGCCGGTCGAGACGGCCGCATTCGACGTTCCCGGCGCGATTGCACGCGAAGTTCGCATCGAGACGGTATTCCGCTACGCCAATATGTTTGAGCGCGCCCTCAACTTGATCGCCTCAGGCAATGTCGATCTCAAACCGTTGATCACTGGGACGTTTGATTTCGAAGACTCGATCAAGGCCTTCGAAAGGGCAGCCCAAGGTTTGCCGACGGATGTCAAATTGCAAATCCGACTTCCGCAAGACTTAGGCTAACTGCGGACCTCACCGGGCTAAATCGTCTTGAGCATTCCGCCATCGATGAAATAGGTCGAGCCGACGCAGTAGCTGGCTCTGGCGGAGCAAAGATAGACGAAGAAATCAGCTATTTCTTCGGGTGCGGAAAAGCGCCCGATCGGGGCATTTTCCTTGGCGAGGTTATCGATATAGCCCTGCCAGTCCCCGCCCTTGTCGGCAGTCAATTGCTTGGCGGTCTTGATCCAGTCTGGCGTCAGCACGAAGCCAGGATTGACGGCATTTACCCGGATGTTGTCCTTGGTGAACTCGGTCGCCATGGTCTTCGACAGCATGACTAGCGCCGCCTTGGTGACGTTGTAGATCGGTTCGTACCAGAGCGGCTGGGCGGCACAGATCGATGCATTGTTGATGATGACACCGCCGCCGCGCCGCTTCATGGCCGGCACCAGCCCGCGGGTCAGGCGCACGGCGGCCATGACGTGCAGATCCCAATAGATCTGCCACTTCTCGTCCGGGGCGTTCATGATCGTCTCGTTGCTGCCGGTGCCGGCATTGTTGATCAGGATGTCGGCGCCGCCGAACTCATTTTCCACTGCGGCGACAACGCTTCCCGCCCCATCGCCAGTTGCAACATCGGCTGACAGCGCGATCACTCGTACCTTGCCGACGCTTGCGATTTCTGCACGCGCCGTCTCCAACCGCTCGGAATTACGGGCCACAATGACGATATGGGCGCCCTCGGCGGCCAGGCCCTTGGCTACCGCAAGACCGATACCGATGCTGCCACCGGTTATCACGGCGACCTTGTCGTGCAAGCCCATGTCCATTTGAAACTCCCAAGGTTACTTGACGATCGGGATCTTGGACCGATCGATGGTGATGGCGACCGCGCCGATCAGCACGGCTCCGAACACGATATTCTGTGCAAAGATGTTGACGCCGAGAAAGGTCATGCCGATGCGCACGACGGTGATGATCAATGCTCCGATCAATGTGCGCCAGATGCTGCCGACGCCACCGGTGATGGCCGTTCCCCCAACCACCACGGCAGCGATCGAGGGCAGCAGCATCTCGGCCGCCAGCGTTGGCGATCCGCTGGCCAGGCGCCCCGCGAGAACCACGCCGGCAAGCGCCGCAAAACCGGCCGAAAGGATGTAGGCATAGACCTTCTGCCGGTCGACCTTGACGCCGGAGGCATAGGCGGCCGGCTCGCCCGCTCCGATGGCGGCGCTGTAGCGGCCAAAGCGCGTCTGGCTCTGCAGGATATGGGCAATGACCAGGACGATGAAGCCGATGATGATGACGTTTGGCAGGCCATAGACCGTTCCGGTGATCCAGGTCTGATAGCCGCGATCCAGCTCGCCCAGCGTGATCGATCGCTCCTTCGAGAGCACCAGGGCGCTGCTGGCCAGCACCCCGCTCATGGCCAGGGTGGCAATGAACGATGGGATCTTGAGCAGAACGTGGGCGAGGCCCGACGCAAGACCGGCAACGACCCCGATAGCGATGGCGAGCACAAACGATCCGTAGCCCAGACGCGCCACCGTCAGCGCGACGATGACGCTCGCCAGCGATGCCATCGACTGGATCGAGAGATCGATGCCACCGAGCATGATCACGAAAGTGACCCCCGTCGCCAGCACGAACAGGACGGCGGTGTCGCTCGCCAGCTGAAGCAGTGTCGAGGGGCGCAGGAACGACGGCTGGAACACGCCGACCAGGGTCACCAGCAGCACCAGCGTCACCAGCGGCAACCATTGCCGCAGACTCTCCCTATCCAACTGTAGAATGAATTTCGGCATAAGCTGCTTCACACCATGTGCTGGATAAGATCGATCTGGCGGGGCTTGCTGCCGGGGTTCGCCGCGGTACGATGCGTGATCCTGCCGTCGCGCATGACGAGCAGGGAATGGCTGAGACCGATGGTTTCCTCGAGCGTATCGGACGTGAGGATCACGGCGACGCCTTCGGTCGTGACGGCACGGACCAGTTCATACACTTCCTCCTTGGCGCCGACATCCAGGCCGCGCGTGGGGTGATCGAGGATGAGGATCCTGGCTTTGGCGTTCAGCCATTTCGCCAGCACGACTTTCTGCTGATTGCCGCCCGAGAGGTTGAGGCAGAGCGTGTTGATGCTTGGCGTGCGGACGTTCAGGCGCTCGACCCAGGTGGCGGCCAGTTTGCGCTCCTGTCGGGAGTCGATCAGGCCATAGCTGGTCAGGCTGGCGAGATCCGCCAATGTGATGTTGGCAGCTACCGGCAGGAACAGCACGAGGCCTTCGACCCGGCGTTCGCGCGGAATGTAGCCGATGCCGAAATCGACGGCCTCGGCAGGGCTTGTGAGACGAACCTCGCGGCCGCTGATCAGCAGGCGCCCGGCGTCGTGAGGAGTGAACCCTGAAAGGGTTCGCGTGAGTTCCTCGCGCCCTGAACCGATGACGCCGGCGATGCCCAGGATCTCGCCGGCACGCAGATTGAAGCTCACATCCTGATAGGCATGGCCGAACGACAGCCCCTCGGATTCGAGCACCACCTCCTCGCGGAACGGCTTTTGCAGTGGCTCGCGATAGTATTCGGTCTGCAGGCTGCGGCCGACCATCACCTGATGCAGTTTGGTGACGTTGGCATCGGCCGTCTTGAGATCCGCAACCACCGCACCATCCTTCATGACGTAGATGCGATCAGACAGTTCCAGCACTTCGTCGAGACGGTGCGACACGAAGATGAACGAAGCTCGCGATTTGAGCGAGCGAACGCGGGCAAACAGCACATCGATTTCGGCGCGCTCGAGAACCGATGTTGGCTCATCGAGCAGGATGACGAGGTGTCCCGCGGCATGCTCTTCCAGCGTCAGGGCCTTGGCCAGTTCGACCATCTGGCGCGCGGCAAAACTGAGATAGTCGGAACGCATACGCGGGTCGACGTTGACTTCGACCTTTTCCAGCTGACGGGCCGCTGCGGCATAGAGGGCTCGCCAGTCGATGACTCCGTAACGCGTGAACTGCGCTTCATTGCCGAGATAGATGTTTTCGCCGACCGTCAGATTGGTAAGGAGCGACTGCTCCTGGAACACCATGCCGATGCCCTTACCGTTGGCATCTGCGGCATTGGCAAGTGTTGTCGGTTGGCCGGCGATGCGGATCTCGCCCGAATCCGGCTGGTAGACGCCGCTCAAGATCTTCATTAGCGTCGACTTGCCGGCCCCATTCTCGCCAATCAGGCCGACCACCTCGCCGCGGCCGATCTCGATCGAGACATTCTTGAGCGCATGGACCCCTGGAAAGCGCTTGTCGACGCCCACGAGTGCAAGGACGGGCTCGGCCGATGGGGTGCTCATTTGACGATCCGCATCAGCTTGCGATCGATGGACAAGGCGACCGCGGCGATGATCATGAGGCCCTGCGCGCCGATCTGCACACTCGGCGGCACGCCCATCAGCACCATGCCGTTCGACAGCACGACGACGATCAGGACACCCACAAGCGTCTGCAGCACGCTGCCTTGTCCACCCGAAAGCGCCGTCCCGCCGACCACCACGGCAGTTACAGTGGTAAAGAGCCGGCCGTTGCCGATCTGCGCGTTGCCGAGACCGAGTTGTGCGGCTGCAAGAATGCCGCCGATAGCGTAGAAGACGCCCGCAAGTGTGAACGCGGCGATACGGACACGGACGACCGAAATCCCTGATAGCACCGCCAGTTCTTCGCCGCCGCCCAGAGCGTAGATGTAGCGTCCGAGACGGGTGTAGTTCTGGATGCCAAAGGCGCCGGCGAGACAAACCAGCGCCAGCCACGCGCCCCACGGAAAGCCGAGAAATCGTTCGATGGCGAGACCGCGTATCCAGGGATCGTTGATCCTGACCGCCATGCCGCCGAGTAGCGCGTTGGCCAGGCCCACTCCCATGAACCAGGTGCCGAGCGTTGCCATGAACGACGGCACCTTGAAGTAAACGTGGATCATGCCGTTGATGAAGCCGACCGAGGCACCGACGATCAGCACGGCGAGCACGGCCAAGATGCCGAAGTCGTTGCCGTTGGCGCCGTTGAGAGTGAGCAGAGACAGGATGACCGCAGCCAGCGTCAGCCCGCCCTCGACAGACAGATCGATCGAACCCATCAGGATAATGAAGGTCGCGCCGATCCCCAATACGAGGGGTATCATCGCCGCCTGGGCGATGCGCTGCGCGTTGCCGAACGACATGAAGTTCGGGTTGATGACGGAGATGATTGCACACAGCAGGACAAGAACGACAACCGGCGCCCAGGAGGCGGTCCGCCAGCGGCGCACCTTTGCTGTTGGCTGACCAGCAACGTCAGGCGCAGCTAAATCGGAATCCAAAGTCTTCGCCATTGCAAACGCACTTCGTCGGCCCCGAAGATGTCAATGGATCGGTGCCGGGGCGAACCGATTTTTGGCCAAGGGCGCATGCCTGCCCGATGGAAGCCTACGCTCCTTCCGGCCGGTCCAGGCGAGTTTTCAGCTTCCGAGCAGGCGCGAGCACGTAGAGTCCGCCGCTCCCGGGCCCCGCGTCGCGAGCCCCGGAAGCGGCCATAAGACCTCAACCGTACTGGATCTGACCGTTACAGCGGCCCCAGATATCATTCCAATCGAGCTTCGGCTCGGCCTTGACGTTCGAGTCATAGAATGACTGCGCATTCTCGGCGGTGATCGTCACGCCCTTGCCGTAGAACTCGCGGTGATCCTTGGGTTCCTTGGACGGATCGAACGTGCCGGTCTTGGCGTGATAGCCGATCGACAGACCCATGCCGCCCTGCCAGTAGGGATCCCAGGCGACAGTGCCGGCCATTTCCTTCTTGAGGATGGCCTCGACGGCCAGCTGAATGCCGTCGATGCCGGTTACCGGCACCTTACCTGCCTTACCGGCAGCGCGCAGGGCCTCGACGGCGGCCAAGCCCATGTCGTCATTGGCCGCCCAGATGCCGGTGATCTTGTCGCCGAATTGGGTCAGCCAGGCGTTGGTTTTCTCAAGCGCTTCCGTCGCCGACCAATTGGCGACCTGGTAGTCGAGCAGCTTGACGTCCGGATTGGCCTTCAGCGCCTCGTCAAGGCCCTTCTTGCGCTCTATGGCGGGAACGTTGGACTCGATGCCGCCAAGCGCGACGATGCCGCCCTTGCCGCCCATGCTCTTGATCAGTGTCTCGGCCATCGCCTTGCCGTAGGGCACGCCGCTGAACGAGATGTGCGCGATGTAATTCGGGTCGAAATCCCACGGATGCAGATCGTTCGGCTTGTTCCACTGCGTAACGACTGTGGCGCCGGCAGCCTTGCAGGCCTCGACGATCGGACGCGCGTCGGGGCTGTCGTTCGGATCGACGTTGATCACGCAGTTGCCGTTGGTCTTGGCCAGGATCGCCTTGATGTCGGCAATGCCCTTTTCACTGTTGCCCTCGGTGACCAGCGTAACGTAGTCGGCTCCGACCGACTTGGCGAAAGCGGCTCCGCCCTTGTTCCAGGTCGCGTGATAGGGATTGGACAGCGATCGGATGGAATTAACGACCGTCGGCTTGTCGGCAGCGAAGCCGCGACGTGTGATGATCGCCGGCATTGCAATCGCGGCGCCAAGGAACGTAGCCCCTTTCAGAATGTCTCGTCGATGAACGAAGCCAGACTTGCTGTTTGTCGTGATTTTGGTGACCATGTGTTGCTACTCCCTAGTTGAGACGGCGTGGCCACCGGCGCCTTCCTTGGTACTACTGTGGAGAGGGTCGGCAAGGCTGCTTCGGACAGTAATAGTGTCCGTCAAAGGAAACTCGCGCCTAACCGTCAGATCAGATGTGAAACACGGGGCGCAAGCAGTCCTCGTTGTTGCAGGTAGACGATCCGCTCTTGGCCGTGACCAGCTATGCATGGGTCCAAATGTCTGTCAATGTTATCTGACCCTGAGGCCAGGGCGATCGGGTGAATCTCTAGGTGACATGGCGAGGGAATGCTGAATCTGTGGGTGTCCTCTTGATTCGCGAGGGGGACCAGCGGGATGGCAGGCAAGTCGGCGGCGGCGAAGGCAGATGCAGCGTTCGATCAGGTCGT
>JANYHF010000030.1 GCA_025359185.1 Hyphomicrobiaceae bacterium
TCTCCGGTCCTCGTCACACTTGGTCCGGCTCATCCAATCCCCCCAATGCTGCCCGCATTGAGAGGATCACGGATTACCGGACATATCGTGTGCTACAGAAACCGGACAACTCGTGTGCTAGCGACACGGTTGCGCAGAACCACTTGTCTGATTCCCGAGGATGGCGCATTTTCAGTCTGAGAAAGCAGGCTCTATCCCGAGGTTCCTTATGAACTATGAACTGATCCTTCGCGGTGGCCGCGTTATCGATCCGTCTCAGTCGGTCGACTCGAAACTCGATGTGGCGTTTGCAGACAAGAAGGTTGCAGCCATCGGCCCCGCGTTGGTTGCCGGCCCAAAAACAAGTATTCGAGACGTGTCCGGCCAACTCGTCGTGCCAGGACTGATTGATCTGCATACTCATGTCTACGACGGCGGCACGTCGCTTGGTATCGATGCGGAGGATTTTTGCCGCATGTCCGGCGTCACTACCTCGGTTGATACAGGATCGGCGGGGCCGGGCAATTGGCGGGGATTCCGCCAGCACGTCATTGAGCGGTCAACGGTGCGCATTCTTGCCTACCTGCATGTTTCGCACGCAGGCATCTATGGGTTCGACCGGACCGTCATGGTCGGCGAGAGCGAGAATGTCCGGATGCTCAACCCTGCTGGCTGCGCCGCTGTGGCCGATGCCAACCGCGACGTCATCGTCGGCATCAAGATACGGGTCGGACGCAATTCTTCAGGCGCCAATGGGATCGCGCCGCTCGACATGGCGCTCCAGGTTGGCGAGGAGACAGGCCTGCCGGTGATGTGCCATATCGATCATCCGCCGCCGTCCTATGACGATGTGCTGGCGCGGTTGCGGCCGGGCGACATCCTCACCCACGCCTTCCGGCCGTTTCCCAATTCACCCGTCTCACAGCAGGGCCGCGTACGCGAGTCCGTGCATGTGGCGCGACGCAAGGGCGTGCTGTTCGACATTGGCCACGGCATGGGATCGTTCGCTTTCAAGACCGGCCGCGCCATGCTCTCGGCGGGATTTCTGCCCGATACGATCTCATCAGACGTGCACAAATTATCGATCCAAGGGCCGGCGTTCGATCAGGTGACGACGATGTCGAAGTTCCTGTGCATGGGCATGTCCCTGAAGGACGTGATCGCAGCCTCGACCGTCAACGCGGCAATGGCGTTGCGGCGGCCAGAGCTCGGCTCGCTGAAACCCGGTTCGGTAGGCGATGCCACCGTGCTCGATATTATCGAGGGCAAGCACGACTATGTCGATGCCGTCGGCGAGCACCTCGAGGGCAGCAAGCGCATCGTCTCGACGGGTGTCGTGGTTGCGGGGAAATGGTGGCACCCGGTTTAGAGTTTGGTTTTGACCGCCACCCGTCTCGCCTGGTCGGGGACTCAAAAATCTTCCAGCGTCAGCTCGCGCGTCATGACGATGTTGCCAGAGGTGAGGCCGCAATCGACGGGCAGCGCGACTCCGGTGATGGCCGACGCGGCGCCGGAGGCAAGGAACCCAACCGCGCGCGCCACGTCTTCGGGTTCGACGATGCGGCCCAGCGGATACCAGCGCCGCAGCGTTTCCAGCACCTTCGGGTCCTTGGCGGCGCGCTTCTGCCAGAGCGGCGTGCGGACGGTGCCCGGTAGCACGATGTTGCAGCGAATGCCGTAGCGGCCATATTCCTGCGCCAGCGAACGGGTCAGCGAGATCATGGCGGCCTTGCCAGCGCTGTAGGCCGGATCGCCAAGCGCGCTCAAGCCATTGACTGAGCCGATGCCGATAATGACGCCCGCGCGTTTGGCCTGCATATCCGGAATTACGGCGTGGGCGCAATAATAGGCGCTATTCAAATTGACATCAATTTCGTGCCGCCATCCTGCGGGATCGGTACGCGCAAAGGCCGAATGATTTGAGCCGCCGGCATTGTTGACTAGGATGTCGATTGGCCCCAGGGCGCCAGTCAACGACGCAAAGGCGCGGGCGACTTGCGCCGGATGACTGATGTCGGCGACGGCATGGGCAAATGTTTCAGAGGTTGCTTGCATTTCGGCCGCGAGCCGTTCGACACTCGCGGTCTTGTCGATGGCGGCGATCCTGGCGCCTTCGTCGATAAAGTAGCGGCAGAGGCTCCGGCCGACGCCGCCCGCAGCGCCCGTAATGGCGACGACATTGTCTTTGAATATCATGAAGCACCTTTTGTGAGCTGCATGGCTTCGGCGATCCAGGCCACATTGGCGGCGCGAATGTGGCCCCAATTATAGAATGCCAAGTCGTTGACGCCGCCATCCAGGAGCGCTTGAACCGCCGCCAAAAACTCTGCTTTGCTGGCGAAATCGGGCCAGGCGGGCCGCAGAATGCCGCGCAACTTACCTTTGCCGCGCAGCCGCCGCTTGATGTCGAACAGATCAGCCTTCACGCGCGCGGCGGCCGGCTCGTAGAAGCACGCCTCGATCACGCCAGCCGCTTCGGCGAGCGCCACCAAATCGCTGCCTTCATACCAGGCCCCGGCAGTGGGCCGTGCCACCGACGGGATCACAGCGACCGTGGCGTCCTTGCGCACAGCGGCGCGGATCTCGGCGACCAGCGACGTAACGACGGTGCAGCGCCAGCTTAGGAAGGCTGCGAGTTCGCCATCAGTGCGCGTGTCGGCGAGCCAGAACGCCTCGGCCATATCATCGGACAAATCGACGTCGCCTGCGAGGTAATCCGAGATATCCGTGCGTATACGCGCCTGCAAACTCGCGGCATTGATGCCTGCCTTTTTCGCGCCAGCTGAGCAGTGATTGCAGAAACAGAGACCGAGCAGGCTGTCGAGCCAGCGGTTCGGGCGGTTCAGCGCGAATTCGTGATGGAAGCCATGCGTATACGGCATGAAACCTGGCGTTTCCAACGACAGGCCGCTGACGGCATAGCTTTGCGTGACATCAATGGCGAGGCCCTTGGCGTAGGCCCGCGCTTCCGGCGCCGAAGGGCACAGATTGTAGACATAACGATCACCGAAAGCATTAGCCACGGTCGCATCGGGATGCCTGGTCCCAAGCAACGTGTTGTGCATCAGGACCAGCCATACATTGGTTGCCAGCTTGCCATTGGCAGTGAGCTGACGGATAACGTCGGCATCGGAGAATTGGCTGTTCGGCGCCGGCTTGATGGCGCCATAACGGTTTGGATCGGCCTTGAAATAGATCGTGCCATCTTCGGGAAAATAGACCTTCCCCGAGCGGCCATGCGGGCGCAGGAATTTTCCGGCATGGTAGCTCCCAGCCACCGTCACGGTGTCGAGCCCGAGCCCCGCGAATTGGCGGACGGCTTCGCCGATACCCACTTCGGCGAGGTCCCACGCATAGGTGTAAATGGCACTGTAGCTCATCGCCCAACCGTCAGCCTTTCAGCGCGCCTTCCATCAGACCCTTGAAGAACAGCTTTTGCGCGAACGTGAACGCGATAATTCCGGGCGTCACGACAATGACGTACACGGCGGCGAGATTAGGCCACGACCATTGCCCCTGCCCGCCCTGGGCCGCGGCTAACACAACGGGCATGGTGCGCTTGGCTTCGTCGTCCACCAGCGTCACGCAGAGCAGATACTCGCCCCACGCCGCCACAAAATTCACGATGAAAATCACGACGAGGCCGTTGCGCACCATCGGCAGGCCCACCTCCAACAGTGTCCGCCAGTGTCCGGCACCATCAATTCTCGCAGACTCGATAATTTCATGTGGCACCAGTTGGAACATACTGCGCATGATTAAGATGCTGATCGCCAGCTGCAATGTGACATAGGGCAGAATGAGCCCGCTTGTATTGTTGATCAGGCCGAGCCGGTACTGGGTTTCGTAGATGCTGATGATCGAGACGACGCGCACCGGGAAATAGAGCGAGACCAGCAGTGCTGTAACGACGACGCCTGCACCGCCCGGGCGAATGTGCACCAGGGCGTAACCTGCCAGCACGGCGCAAACCGTCGTGATCAGGACGGTAGCGGCAGTGACGTAGATGCTATTGAACAGGTTCACCGGTAGCGTGTGGATCCGCTCGAAAACATAGGCATAGTGAGTGAAATCAAAGCTGCGCGGCCAGAAATCGCCGCGCATAGCGTCGGGGAGCGTCTTCACCGACATCAGCAGAACCCAGGTGAGCGGCAGCAGAATGACCACATTGAAGAAGTTGATGACAGCGTGGCGAACGATGGAACTGCGGTTCTGCGCGAACCAGCCCTTGGCCTCAATTGGGGCGATGGCGTTCTCATGAAGAGCATCTGTCGTCATTTTCTAGTCAGCCCTTTGGACGGAAAATTCGCAACAACACAACCATGACGCACATCATAGCGACCGCCCCGATCATACCGATGGAAGCCGCATAGCCTTGTCGCCAGAGACCGAGCTTGAATGCTTGGTCATACATCATCACCGTCCAGGTATAGGTGGGCGAAGCGCGATTGAAGCCGCCGAAGATGAGATATTCGTCGATCACGGCCATCGCAGTGCCGAAGCGCAGGACCACCAGGATCATCATGATGGGGGCGAGCTGCGGGCGCGTGATGTGCCAGAATACCTGCCACTCGCTGGCGCCGTCGATACGGGCCGCGTCCGGCAAGTCTTTCGAGATCGCCGCGAGGCCCGCAATGAAGAAGATGGTGTGATAGCCAAGGCCCCACCACACCTCCATGACCGCGATTGATGGCAGCGTGAGCGGAGTGCCGCCCAGCCATTGCGGCGCGTTCTGCAGTGTGAAGATGCCCAGTACATCGACCAGCAAATGATTGATCGGACCGCTCTGGTAATTATACATCCACTTCCACAGCACAAAGATCAGTGTGCTGGGTATGACCGCTGGAATGAGCAGGATCACGCGGTAAAGGGTAGCGAGGCGCTGATTGCTGACCTTATCGACGAGGATCGCCAGCAGTAGCGGCAGGATGATCGTTCCGGGCAGGAACATGATCGTGAACAACGCTGCCCGCCCTAGGCTCGTCCACAACAGTGGGTCACTGAGCGCCTGAGCGTAGTTGTTGAACCATATCCATTGCGCTGGCTTATCGGAGAGGAACTGGAAATCTGTGAAGCTCACCCACAGCACACGGAAAATGGGCCAAACCTGATAACCGATGAAAAACGCTAGCGCCGGCAGCAGGAACAGCCAGCCGCCAACGCCCTGCCGCCACTGTGCGAATTGGCCGCCCTCTACTTTTGCGTCGAGATTAGCTTCACGTGAAGCAATCGTCTGGGTCATGCGCAACTCATTCCACGAGAAGTACTGGGGTATGCCCATACCCCAGCCCTAACTGCAACTCGCGGCTAGCCCTTCTTCATCTCGGCTTTGACGGCGTCGACGACCTTCTGCATGGCGACCTTCGGATCAGCCTCTTCGCCCTTGAGATAAGATTCCCAGATCGGCTTGCCGATGACGAACTGATTGAGGCCGAACAAGTGGTTGGTGATGGCCTTGGCTTTGTCGAGCTGGCCACGCACCAAGGCAACCGACTCCGGCATCCAATCCGGTTTCTTGGCGCTCCAGTCCGCATAGATCGATTTGTACGGCGGCAACTGGCCTGGATGGCCGCTCTTGGTGCCGACGATCGAGTCCTTCCAGATCTGCTGGTCGTAGGTCAGCGCCTTGATGTATTCAGCCGCCTTCTCCTTGTTTTGTCCGTTCTTGAACAGGGCGCAGCCTGTGGTCCAGAACACCGTTGAGCCCTCACCATTTGCGAATTTCGGCAGCGGGCCCAGATGCAGCTTCTTGGGATCATCCCAGTTGGCGGCCATGCGCAGCGGCGCGTTGAAGTATTTGAAGTAAAGACCAACGCGCTGTGCCGCAAAGGCAACCTCGTCCGGCGTGCCGTTGACGCCGCCGTCGGATGCACCTTCCAACAGGATGTCGGGATTGCCCAGAGCCATGATCTGCTTCATCAGCTTCAGCGCTTCGATGGCAGGTTCGCCGGTAAAGTCGAACAGGCCTTCGGAATTGTACGCCTTGCTGCTCATGCTGTGCGTGATCGGCACCAGGGAACGCCAGCCATGGGAATCGAAGGTGGCACCCCAGGGCGCTGCCTTGGTCTCGACAATCTTCTTGCCGCCGGCCAGGAAGTCGTCCCAAGTGGCAGGCGCTGCGTCGGCGAGGCCAGCTTTGGCCGTGATGCCGGAGTGCCAGGCCGAGCCGATCACATCGAGCAGGAACGGCCAGCTGTAGAGCTTGCCGTCAACCGAGCATTCGTCACGGATCGATGGAATGATGTCGTCGATCACGTCTTTCGGAATGTAATTGTCCCACGGTTCGATGACGCCGGCCTTGATCATCGACGACATTTCCACGAACGGGGTCTGTCCGACGTAAACGTCCCATGTGCTTTGTTTATTCTTGGCCTCGGCGACAAAGCGCTCAATGCCAAAACCCTCGACCGGGGCGATCTGATAGTTGAGACCGGGGAACTTGGCGTTCACCGCTGGAATTCCAGGATGAAGGTCCTGAATCCACTGATAGAAGGTGGGGGTCAGGGGACGGTCTGCCGCGAAGGCCGAGCGCATTCCGGAACTTGCTACCGCCCCGACACCGGCCAGCCCAAGACCCGCAACCATGCTTTGGGTGAGGAATTCGCGCCGGTTTATGCGGCCTTGTCCAAGCTCACGACGAGCCGCTTCCTGCAAGAGGTATTCTCGTTCGCTCCGTCCACGCATTGCCTAACTCCCTATGACATGCTTCCTTTTTTGGTACGTTGTAAGGGCCAAGTTCGAACTGTTGGCGACTTGCACCGCCACGGTAACAGCTAATAGGATGACACTGCAAGATGGACACTGGAGGAATGTCGCTAGCACACGAGTTGTCCGGTTTCTGTAGCACACGATATGTCCGGTAATCCGTGATCCTCTCAATGCGGGCAGCATTGGGGGGATTGGATGAGCCGGACCAAGTGTGACGAGGACCGGAGAATGGAGAAGTTCG
>JANYHF010000052.1 GCA_025359185.1 Hyphomicrobiaceae bacterium
CCGCGACCCGGGCCACCAGCACGGCGTTCTGCTCGGACAGCGCCACGATCAGCGCAATCAGCTCAGACTTGTCGAGTGTGCCAAGCGCCCCGGTGTCCATCCCCAGCTTGAATCAGCCCGTTCAAGCCAGATCAAGCCACCACGCCCGAGTCAGTCCGTCGCACCGAGTGGCAAATCGGGGGTGAGCAATTACCACAGAATGCAACATAGCAATAAGGACTGCAGGGAACCGCGGGGTTAGTCATACGTTTCTCTCTCAGGCGATCATCGCCGGGATGGAGTAACACACATGGCCAATACCCCGCACCACGACGACATGCCGAAATCAGATCAGTCCAAGAAGCCTGCCAACCGTCCGGGCCCGCCGTCGGGTTCATCGACTGCCAAGTCGCAACCGCAATCTGGCGACAAGAGCCGCGACCCGGTTGAACGTGGTGATAAGTCTCCGTCAAACGCAAAGCGCGGCGAGGTCCGCTAAGCGATTGGCATGGGCCGGGTTGCGGTTTGCCCCCCTTTAGCCGTCTCCCGGCCCGGATATCCAGATTTTTTTCAGTTGGAGCATGCACTCATGCTTCCGAACCAAACGCCTGAACCCGCTCCCCAACCTTAACACCCCTGGCCGCCTCAGCCCGGCGACCCCGATCTACCGGCGCCTGGTGATCCGCGCACGCCTCAACCCGAATTTCCGCCGCCCTATGTCGTGGTGGCAGTCCGCAAGCCTCTTTGGGGCCGTTGAGTGCTCTGCATCGGCTGCACATTGGGGAACTTTTCAAAGCCCCGTACGTTTATAAGGAACGAGAAGCCAAAGCGCCAGGAAACACGTTATGAACAATCTCATCTATTACGCCATCGTCTTTCTTGTGGTGGCTGTCATTGCCGCGTTCCTGGAATTTGGCGGCGTAGCGGGCATGGCGATGGATGGTGCCCGTATTTTATTCTGGGTCGCCATTGTCTTTGCCGCGATCGCCTTAGTGGGCGGCCTAATCCGTCGCGCCTAATACAACAAACCTCGCAAACCTGAAGGAGACTGTCATGAACTGGGATCGTATTGAAGGCAATTGGAAGCAGATGACTGGGAAAATGAAGGAAAAATGGGGCCAATTGACAGATGACGACTTGACCAACATTGCGGGCAAGCGTGAGCAACTCGAAGGCAAGCTTCAGGAGCGCTATGGCCTTGGCAAGGATCAAGTGAAGAAGGATATTGACGACTTTATTGCTGGCATCTGATTTCCAGTCTAGATTGATTTGGTTTGGGGGGATTAAACTATCCCGCCAGCCAATTAATTTGTGCTGCTTATATAGATTTCTTATTGTGGGCTTTCATGTTAAAGAACAGCGCTTGACTGATGATCGCCTTCACCGTTTCGTTTTGAAACGGTTTTGGGATCAAGAAGGTGGGCTCTGGGCGCAGACCCGTCAGCAGCTGCTCGGGAAATGCTGTGATGAAGTTTACCGAAACTGAGCGCCCGTCGAAATGTCATTGATCCTACCGAGCCCCGAACTTCCGTCCGCCAGCTAAACAATTGCCAGCACGAGACTCGGCTTTTTGGCCTTGAACGCGGCAACGGCTTCTGTGCGTGAGCGGGCAATCGTTTGCACCTTACGGTCAATGCTGATCACCACGTTTTCGAGATTGAGAGATCGACGGCTCGGCGTCGATGATCAGGACGTCAGCTGCCACCTCTTCGGCGATTTCGCGGCCAGCGACAAGGCCAAACCCCTGCTGTTCCATATAGCTGTCGCTAAAGCGGTGGGTTTGACGTTAGACCGCCGCAGCGCCACGGCTTTGGCAGCCAACTGATCGCCCACAGAGGTATCAAGTCTGAGCAGACTTTTGCGCCATCAGGGCTTGTGTGCGATGTCGAATTGGCGCTGCAGACCGCGTCCGGTGCCGCGCGACAATCAAGGTGAGACCCCGTCAATCAGGATAAGACTGCGCCGGGTGTGGGCTGACGGAGGGAGGGCGTAGCCCGACTGACGGCAGGCCACGCACAGCGGCGCTCTTTTAGAACCCGTCTGGCGGTCGGGCAGGTTTGCGGCAAAGGTATGATTCGTCTCAGTAATTGAGGGATCAGCATTTGCCCGGTCTCCACATCACCGACCACCAGATGAGGCTGTACATGAGTATCCGAACAACCCACGACACGACGGTTGCATCAGCCAAGACCGGCATCAGTCGTGCCAGCGGCTTCCGCGTCGATGCCGATCCACGCCTGCCGTCGCAGAAACAGAAGCCGCGCGGACGGCGGCGCCCGGACCTGCTGGCCGCAATCTTCGAGGCCGAGGTTGTGCCGATCCTGAAAGCATCGCCCGGCATCCGTACGATCGGCGTGCTGGCCGAGATGCGGCGGCGGCATCCGGTGCTGAACCCGAACATCCGCCGGACGCTGGAGCCGCGCATTACGGACTGGCGGGCACAACACGGGCCTGAGCAAGACGTGATCTTCCGCTAGGAACACGAACCTGGCCGCATGGGCCTGTCCGACTTCACTGACACGAGCGTGCTGGCCATCACGGTGGCCGGCGTCGTGCTGGTGCATCGGCTGTATCACTTCCGGCTGGCGTTCTCGGGGCTTCGCGCACGCTCACGTCGTGCTGGGCGGCGAAAGCTGCGCGGCGCTGGCGGAGGGCTTGCAGAACGCGCTGTGGGCGCTCGGTGGCGTGCCGAAGCAGCGCAGCGACAGCATGTCGGCAGCGTTCCGCAACCTCGACAAGGCGGCGGCGGACGACCTGACACAGCGTTACGAAGGCCTGATGGCGCACTACGGCATGACGCCGTCGCGCGACAACCCCGGCGTTGCTCACGAGAACGGCTCGATCGAAAGCCCGCACGGCCACCTCAAGAACGCACTAAAAGACGAGCTGTTGTTGCGTGGTTCCAAGGACTTCGACGATCTCGATGCCTACCGCTCCTTCGTCGACCTGATCATCGGCCGGCAGAATGCGCATAACCGCAAACGGATCGAGCTGGAGATGCCGAGCCTCGGCTGGGTCAAGGCCAGAACATCGTCGCCGTTCTCCACCGATGGCACGTCGAGGGCGCGCATCTCGGATGTCTGCTCCAGCCCAATCGACACGCTCGCGTCATCCAGGACGACACGCCTGACGATCGCCTCGACGACCGAGTACGGATCGTCCGCAAGCTTGGCGGCGAGATCACGAGCTGCGGCAAAGATCTGCCGGATCGCGTGGGCACCGCGGATGCGATGACCGATCGCGTCGGCCAGTCGTGCTTCGTCCCTGAGAAAGCTGCCGATTGCGTCCATGACCGCCTCCTCGATGGTTTGCGCAGGGAGCCGCCAGCCCGTCTGCTTCACGGCTCCGCCCCGCAACAGCGCATCCGAGACATTGTACCGATAGCGCTTGCCTTGCTTCACCGCATGGGTCGGCGTCAACCGCCCGTCTCGGCCATCGAACAGCAGACCTGCCAGCAGACTGCGTCCGCCTGCTGCCGTGATCCGCTGCACGCGGCTCGCAGCCAGCCGCGCCTGAACCGCCTGCCAGAGGTCAGGGTCGACGATCGCCTGATGCTCCCCAACATGATCGCGGCCCCTGTGGTGCACGATGCGGCGATAAAGGTGGCATCTGGGGTGGTTGTAATGCTGCCCTCGGCCATAGGGACGGCTCCCCGACAACCGCCGCTTAGCACTGGTTCGGGCTTTGGAGTGTGTGCCATCGGCGGTCAATTCGATGGCAAGCGATTTGACCGAGTCCAGATCGAGATAGCGACGAAAGATCTGCCGCACGATCCCGGACTCGGCCCCATTCACAATCAGTTTGCGGTCCTTCATGTCATAGCCATGTGGGGCATGACCGCCCATCCATATGCCCTTGGCCTTGGATGCGGCCGCCTTGTCCCGGACCCGTTCGGCGATCACTTCCCGCGCGAACTGGGCAAACGACAAAAGCACATTCAGCGTTAACCGGCCCATCGAGGTGGTGGCGTTGAACTGCTGTGTCACCGACACAAACGATACACCTTGCGCGTCGAACACCTCGACGATCTTGGCAAAGTCGGCCCGTGCCCGCGTCAGCAGGTCCACCTTGTAAACGACCACCACATCGACCTTGCGTTCGGCGATGTCGGGTGAGCAGCCGCTTGAGGGCTGGCCGCTCCAGGCTGCCGCCCGAGAAGCCGCCAGCGTCGTAGAGCGTCGCCAGCGCCCGCCAGCACTCATGCTTCTGGCTGGCGATATAGGCCGCACAGGCCTCACGCTGCGCATCGAGCGAATTGAGGGCCTTGTCGAGCCCCTCATCGGTCGACTTGCCGGTGTAGATGGCGCAGCAACGTGCACGTTCGGCTCTGCGTTGTCGAAGCCGCTACTGCTTGGCTTTCGCTTCCATGTAGCCCTGAGTTACCTCATTCTTGTGCGCCGCAAACGCTCCCAAGACTTCGCCTTTTTCTTTGTCAGGAACCTTGAAGTGATCGAGCGTCTTAGCAAGCTCGCCCGCGACGGCATCGAATTCCTCGGGAGAAATCTTCAACTTCATGTGCGCGGCTTCGAGGCCGAGCGTCGTGCTACCAGGTTCTGTAGCTGCGTACTGAAATGGACCGCCGCTGATATTGGCGACCCACAGCGTGCGCATGAATTTCAAACCGGGAAGCCGCGACAAGTTGTTGGTATGCCATTCCCGGAGCTGCGGGTTTTTTGATTGTTGGCCGGCAACGGGATTTTTCACCACCGCGTCACTAAAATAGTCGACGACGGCCGCAATGGCGAAGATGCCGCCAAGTCGGTAGTAGAGGGCGTTCGGGTCCTTTACGTCTTGCGCCGCTGCTGTAGCTTTGGGTGCTCCGAGCACACTGGCAAGACCTGCTGTCGACAGCATCGCTGCACCTTGCGTCAAGAACTGACGCCGCGGGCGAGTAAAGCCTTCTTCGCTTGTCATCGCTATCTCCCATCAGAGGACTGTTTGCGAACATGGCATGATGACCAGTTCGCAACGCCGCCCTGGGAAATCAATTTAACTTTCCTCCAAGCCGACGCTCTAAATTAGACGCGGCAGCTCAAAAAAAGTTCCCATTTTCTCAGCCCATTTTCGTGAGCCGATCGACGACAGCGTTCGTGAGCCGCTCACAGCGGTGCCCATCAAACGGAAAAGCATCGCCGAGCAGCGCATCGATATGCTCCGCAAGCGCCTCTTTGAGCAGCCGCCGCGCACGATGCAGGCGCGTCTTGACAGTTTCAGGCCGCAAATCCAGAAACGCCGCCGTTTCCTCGACGCTCATGTCTTCCAGCACACGCGCCACCAGCACGGTGCGAAAGTCGGCGGGCAGGGCGTCAATCGCCCGCTCAAGAAGCTGGCTGAGTTGTCGTTGTGCCAAGGTGCGCTCCGGATCGACAGGGTTGTGACCGCCCAAGGGAAAGTGGACGACATTGTGGGGGAGCCTTGGCGCCACCCCGGCGGCATCGATCGGCGGCTCGACCCGGCGCCGCAACCGCTGCAAGGCTTCGTTGACGACGATCCGGGTCAGCCACGTCGAGAGAGTGGATTGCGCGCGAAACGAATGCAGCGACTGGAATGCCCGCAAATAGGACTCTTGCAGCACGTCCTCTGCCTCGCCGTCGTCGCTCACGATGCTGCGGGCGACCCGGAAGAGCCGCCGGTTATGCTGACGGATGATGCTGCGAATGGCAGTCTTGTCCTTCAGAATGGCAAGCTGGACAAGGTCGGCCTCGGCGAGCCGGCCGGGATCGTGGAGCGCTTGAGACATGCGGCATCCTTTAGCATGGTCGCGGAGCATTTTACATTGGATGCGCTTTCTGGAGAAAGGTTCCCGCGTCCAGATTCCATGAAGATTTTGGACGCTTCGGTGGAGCAGCATCCGCCGTCTGCAAGGTGATGCTCTTGCAACAGATTAGTTAGCCCGCACGTTGATATTGCCCTTCATGTTGGGATGGAACCTGCAAAAATATTGCACGGAGCCAACCTCGGTCGCTTGCCAATCCGCCGTCTTGCCCGCCGGAATCATGACATCCCAGGCACCACTTGTTGCGCCGGACTTGGCGGTGGCGGTGTGTGCGACGAAATCATGGTTGGTCCACCGCACCGTATCGCCAAGATGAATATTTATTTCGGCAGGCGTATAGGCCAGCTTGCTGATATCGGCTTGCACAACCTCGCCGGCGAGCGCGTTCACCGCGCCCGCCGTCAAGGCTAATGCCACCAGACCTGATCGTATCACGGTTACGGACATTGCAGACGATCCCTAGTTGAGGCTCTTGGCGACGTCTTCGGCGTGTTTCTCGTGGCCCTGGAAAATCTTAAGGCCGGTTTCCAGCAAGCCCTTGAGTTCGGCATTTTGCGCCGAGGGGATCAGTAGGTCGGCGAGCGCGCCGTTGACAGCTTTGTGGTAGGCGACTTCGTTGGCAACGTAAGCCTTGTCGAAGTCAGCGCCTGAGAGCTTGGCGAGTTCCGCGCGCTTTGCCTCTGCGCTAGTGACAAGGCTCTTGCTTGTGTCATTGTCTTCTGGCGTTACCCCTAGTTTCTTGACCAGTGCCAGGGCCTGCTCGTTGACCGCGTTGTGGTCGGCGACCATGTTGGTGGCGAAAGACCGCACGGCCTCGTTTTTCGAGTTGGCAAGGGCTTGCTCGGCAGCCTTCACATCCAGAACCCCCGCAGTGTAGGCGATATGCGCGATCTGCGGATCGGTCGGCTTTTCGGCGGCGCTGGCCGTGTGGGCGCCGGCCAGCAAGATAATTGCGGCAAGCCGGCGCGCGATTGATGTCAGTTTCATGAGAACCTCCGTTGATAGTGCCCGGACCTGTTGCGGGTACTCAACTATTGGATGAAGCCTGGCCAAAAAGGTTCCCGCCGAACTACCGCGAAGCAATTCTAGCCCGCATCGCCTCAAGAATGCCGAGCACTTCGGCAACCTCTTTCACGCTATGCTGGTGGCTACCTCATCGGCCGTCGGCGTGTGACGTGGGGTCCGATTAGCAACACTCGCTACCGGGCGGTATGCTACACCTTACCCGGGCGGGACTTTCACCCGCTGGACCGCGCCAGTTTCGCCTGGCGCACCCGTTGCTACTCGGACCCCGCGTTGTTCTCGCCGCCAGCGTGTTCGCCGACCAGATGAACCAGCCCGGTCTTTTCAAGGCCGACGTCCGATGCTTTCACCATTAGATGCTCAATTGGTAATTGGTCACCCCCATTTGGCGCTCAGTGCGACGGACTGACTTGGGCAAGGGGGCTTGATCTGGCTTGAACGGGCTGAATCAAGCTCGGGATGGACACCGGGTCGCTGGGCACACTCGACGAGCCTGAGCTGATTGCGCTGATCGTGGCGCTGTCCGCGCAGAACGCCGCGCTGGCCGCCCGTGTCGCCGCGCTCGAGGCCAAGCTGAACATTACGCCCAAGACGCCGGACAACTCTTCGTTGCCGCCCTCGACCGGCCAGAAGGCCAACCGGCCCGAGACGGCCAAGACTTCCCGCAAGGGCCGGCCGGGTGTTTCGTGCAACCTCGAGCCAAACCCCGACCATGTGCGCGAGGTCTATGCCAAGATCTTCCGAAAAGTCACCAATGGCTTCCGTTCGGACTGGGGAGCGGAAGTCTACGCAGATATCTGTTCGATTGTGGCAACGGGCCGCCTCAGCGGCCGGACCGCCCTGGCCGCCATCACCGAAGCCCTCGCCGCCGGCGCCCTTGCCGTAGCGTGATCACGCGGCATGGGGTGAGCAGTTACGAAAATTCACGAGACGTGGATGCCATATCCCAGGACTGGTAGTAGCGGTCGCTGTTCAGTGGAGTAAAGGGTACATCAAAAACTCTCAACCACTGGCCTTTGACGATGTTGCCAGCTTCGGCAACCGGCATTTGCTGGTACTGAGCCGAGAACGTCATCTCGCCGAGATTGCGGCGCGCATCGTCGAGCGCGGATTTGGGTTCGCGTTCGGGATGCAACAAGTCGCCAGGCAAACGCGTGAAGATCCGGCCATCACCCAAGTCGAAGCGCTCTGGCTTCTGAGCAATGGCCGGCAAGTTGAGATGCGTCCACCCTTCCTGCTCAAGGACATGGCCGACGAGGTCATCCAGATGCACGCGTTGCATGATCAGGATGATAACGTGGTCCGTCTTGTTGTTCAGGCGCGAATAGAGCGTGCTTGAATACCATTCCTTAACGCCCCTGCGGGTCGCGATCGACATGGCTTCCGACGGCTTGATGGGATCATCGATTATGATGAAGTTGCCGCCCCGGCCCGTCAATGTGCCACCGACCGAGGTTGCCCGCCGGTAACCGCCGCGGGTGGTCTCGAACTCATCCTCGGCTGGCCGGGCACCCTTGAGCCGGGTGCCGGTAAAGGCACCGAGATAGCCTTGGCTCTGCATCATCGTGCGGCAGTCTCGCGCATGCTTGGCGGCCAAGTCCTGGCTGTAGCTGGCACAGATGAATTTGAGACTGGGGTCGTGGCCCAGCGCCTAGGCTGGGAACGCCACCGATGCGCAGATCGACTTGAGGCTGCGCAGTGGCAACGTAATGACCAGGCGCTTGATTTTGCGCTGAAAGCAAAGTTCGAGGTGATGCGCGACCACATCGATATGCCCGTTCGGCAAGTAGCATTGGCTGCCATCGACCGCCTGAAAGGTCTTGGCAATGAAAGCTGACAACTGTTTCGAAGGGCAGCATTGAAGGCGAGGTGCTGGAGGCTCATGGCTTGCCTCCGTCGCTGGCCCTGCGGGCCCGCTGAGCCAAGTAGTTTTCGAGGATCGCGTTGTCCCGGTCTGGCAACGGTTTGGCAGCAGTATCCAAGGCGCTCGCAAGCTCCTGCCGCTCCGTGATTTGCAGTACAATCCTCATGGCCCGCGGATCGCCCTTGGCGGCCTTGGCATAGAGGGCCTTCACAGCCAGGCGCTGCTTTGTAACCTGCAGCCGGCGCCCGCCGCTTTTCGGCCTCGGTCAGCTGGTCGAGGCGCAAGACCGGCACGGTCTCCAGTCCAAGCAGCTTGGCAGCAACAGCGCGGCCATTTCAGGTGATGATCATGCGGTCGGCAACGAACAGTACCGGGTTCACAAAGCCGAAGCAGCGGATCGAGTCTGGGATCTGCCGCACCTGCACTTTGCTGTGGATACGCGCGTTTCGAAGATTTGTTTGTAGAGATGCTGTTGATTGATGTTCAATGTTCAACTGCAGTTTACGATGCGAGTTCGCAGCATGTATAGGATTCATTTGATGCTCCAAAATTCGGAGCTGCGTAATCCTGGGCAGGGTGTTCGGCAACCGTATAACGATAGCTTTATGCTCGCAAAACACTCAAGAATGCACGAGCAGAAATGAGTTCGCTGAGAAATTTCCAGCTTCCTACAGGTACGCGGTGCGTCCGGCATTTCGCATATCGCAGTGCTGCAACCACACGATGCAACGGCACGGCCGTCAACTTCCGCGACTACGTGCTGCAAATTTGCGCGACCTTCAATGCCACGTTCGCGACTCCACGACCGCTTAGCGAGGTCCGCAGCACTGGCAGATCCATCGCCAAATGGACGTGGTACATTTACTGGCCGGGCCACGGGTCAGGCTCTGCAACGTGGCGCGAACGAGCAGCCGTCTCAGCGCTCGTTTGCGGCGCACGTGCCGATGCCCGGCGCCAAGAGCTAAGTCCCCCTCTTCAATCTGACGTAAATGTCACCCTGGGCGTTCGGGGAAATGCTGTTGCACCGATTGCCGCAAAACATGGGGTTACTCGCCGAAACGATCAAGCGCGATCGTGCTCTTTTGCGCGGCGGGCCTGTTCCGCCAAAGACAATCATGGTGTTCGGTCGCCAGATGACGATCACTCAAGCCGCCAAGGCTGCTGGCATTTCGCGGCGGGAGCTTTTGCGCCGCCTTGAGCGCGGCCTCTCGCCGAACGCTGCGGTGCGCGCGTACGATCGCAGCGGCAAGTTTCGGCACAACATGGCCGCGCTGGGCCTGCACAAGCTCGACTGGCAGTCTGCGGCATTCGAATCGCGGTGCGAGTTCGAGGCTGCCATGGCTGCCAAGGCCGCCTGAGGTCGCTCGTTTTCGCCCGGTGCGCTTCCGGCCAGCGTTCGAGCGCGCGGCAAAGCAGATCGTTGACGCTCTCAACCGCCGCCAGCTCGAAGTACCCGTCCGGAGGTGTGCGACAAGCTGACCCGGCAAGTGCCCTTGGCCGCAAATCGCTGTAGATTGCCCGCATGACGACCAAAACAATCGGACCATCGGCGCTTGCGAAATTCTGGGGGGTCTCGGCCCACTACATTTACGAGCTTACGAAAACTGGCAGAATCAAGTCGGCTGCGGCTTTATCGGCGAGGCTCAGGTGTAGCTCGGTGCGCGCCTCAGGCGGATCGAGCAGATTATAGCGGAGCATGGCCTCGTAGCGAGGCCGTCAGCGCAGATCACGCACCTTGGGGTCATCGAGCCACAGTCTGACCAATCCACGCACGGTCAGCCTATCGGCCAGATTTTGGGCGTCCAGTTCGGCATCCTTGATGCGCTGCATCTTTGCCGATTCAGCTTGCTTGGCCTCAAGCAGAGGATCACGTCCATCAGCGACCTTGCCCTTCTCGGCCACGGCGCGGCGGCGAACAATACGGGAACACGGCTTGGCGCGCATTCTGGCTTTCGAGCCTAAAATACTATTGTTTATGCTGGTTTATTCTGGTGCAAGATTGGCTCCCCGGGATGGGTTCGAACCACCGACCGAGCGATTAACAGTCGCTTGCTCTACCACTGAGCTACCGAGGAATGCCGTTATGCGCGCGCCCAAACGCGGCGGCGCATCCCTGACGAAGGTTGTATAGCTCAATCGTTAAGGAGAATCTACCCAGGTTTCGTAGAAACTCTGCGGCACCGCGCCGGGGGGCGATATTGGCCGCGAAACCGGCAACATAGTTGACGCCGTTTGATAGGCTATGGTCGCTGAGCCCCGGCGCAGAGACGGACGGCCAAGGGTTCAGGAAAGGGTTCAGGCTCACCCGCCCAGCACGCGGGTTGCCACTTGCCAAACTCCTCACCGGCCGGTTTTATCGCACACAAAGTTCACATCCCCGCGCAAGAGGAGACCCTCGCCGTGACAGATCAGAAACTTGCCTCCTATCCTAGCCTCGCCAACCGCACCGTACTGGTCACGGGCGGCGGATCGGGCATCGGCGCGGCGATTGTCGAGGCGTTCGCGCGGCAGGGCTCGAAGGTGGCGTTCCTGGATTTTGATCAGGCGGCGAGCACGGCCTTGGCCCAAGCCGTCGAGGCCAAGACCGGCCACACGCCGCTGTTCCTGCCCTGCGACTTACGCGATATCGCGGCGTTGCGTGTCTCCATCGCTGAAACGGCCGCAACCCTCGGACCCATCTCTGTCTTGGTTAACAACGCTGCCAGCGACACCCGGCACGCCTGGGACACTGTCACGCCCGACTACTGGGACGAGCGGATCGCCTCCAATCTTAAGCATGTGTTCTTTGCCGCGCAGGCCGTGCAGCCCATGATGGCGAGGCTCGGCGGCGGCTCGATCATCAATCTGGGTTCGACGTCTTGGCGCATTGGGCAGGGCGGGATGCCGGCCTACACCACATCGAAGTCGGCGATCCTCGGGCTCACCCGTTCGCTCGCGCGGGACTTCGGCCCCGCCAACATCCGCGTTAACTCAATCAGCCCCGGATGGGTGATGACGGAGCGGCAGAAGACCTTGTGGTTAACCGAAGAGGGTGAAAAGCTGATTGACCGCAGCCAGTGCCTCAAGCGCCGCCTGCAGCCCGAAGATATCGCCAATGTGGTGCTGTTCTTTGCGTCCGACGACAGCGGCGTGTGCACATCGCAAGACTACATCGCCGATGGCGGTTGGGTGTGAGCACCGGGGGAGGTACTCACACCAGGGAGTGGCAGCTTTAGAAGTTGTAGGCGCGCTCGCCGTGATCGATGACGTCGAGGCCTTCGCGCTCGGCATCCGTTGTCACGCGAAGCCCGATGATCAGATCGACCAACTTGTAGAGAATGGCCGAGCCGATACCGGACCAGAGCAGGGTTGACAGCACCGCCTTGCACTGGATGACCACCTGGGTGCCCATATCATAGGCCCCGACGAGATCCTTGGCGGTGTAGTCGGTGATGCCGGTGCCGCCGAGATAGGGCGCCACCAGGATGCCGGTCATGATGGCACCGAAAATGCCGCCGATGCAGTGGACGCCGAAAACGTCGAGAGCATCGTCATAGCCGAACAGCCTTTTAACGTTCGAAACAAAGAACAGGCAAAGCGGGCTGACCAGCAGGCCGAGCACCACAGCGCCCATTGGCCCGGCGAAACCCGAGGCCGGAGTGACGGCGACCAGACCCGCAACGGCGCCGGAGGCCATACCGAGCAATGAGGGTTTGCCCTTAAATCCCCATTCGCAGAACAGCCAGGACAGGGCGGCGGCGCAGGTCGCGACCATGGTGTTCACGAAGGCCAGTGCCGTGACGCCGTTGGCTTCGAGATTGGAGCCGGCGTTGAACCCGAACCAGCCGACCCAGAGCAAGGCGGCGCCGATCATGGTCATGGTTAGCGAATGCGGTGCCAGGGCTTCTTTGCCGAAACCCACTCGCTTGCCGATCATCAGCGCGCCAACCAGGCCCGCAATACCAGCGTTAATGTGCACGACTGTGCCGCCGGCAAAGTCGAGTGCGCCCAAATGCCAGAGCCAGCCGCTGCCGTCCATGATGCCGTCGAGCTTGGCTTGAGCCGCTTTCTTGGCCGCATCGCCTGTTGCCGCAGCCAGTTCAGCAGCAGCCTTAACGATGTCGTCCGGCGTCGGTGTCGCCCAAACCCAATGGGCGATGGGGAGATAGATGAACGTCACCCAAGCCAGCATGAACACGACTACTGCCGAAAATTTCATGCGCTCAGCGAAGGCCCCGATGATCAGCGCCGGGGTGATCATCGCGAATGTCATCTGGAAGACCATATACACCAGTTCGGGCAGATAAACGCCCGGCGTAAAGGTCGGGAAGAGTGAGCTGGGGGTGACGCCCCTGAGGAACACCTTGCCGAAGCTCCCGATCAGGCCCGGATAGGGTCCGGCGTTGTCGCCAAGCGCAATCGAGTAGCCGTAGGTCACCCAGACGATGCCGACCATCGACACGATCATGAACACCTGGGTGAGTACCGACAGCATGTTCTTGGTGCGCACCAGGCCGCCGTAGAACAGCGCGAGACCTGGGATCGACATCATTAACACGAGCGCGGTCGCCACCAGCATCCACGCGGTGTCGCCTTTGTTGGGCACAGGCGGCGCATCGGCGGCGAGCGCCGGAACGACCATCAGTGCGAGCAATGCGGCAGCTGCCAGCCCCGCTGTCAGCAGTGGTTCTACATTGGACAATCGTCGTTTCATCACTGGAATTTCCCCGTTTTACAATGGCTTGCGTTGGTTAAGTGCTTTGGCCGTTCAGAGCGCGTTGGCATCTGTTTCGCCGGTGCGGATGCGCAGGGTATGGGTGATATCGCCGACAAAGATCTTGCCGTCACCGATCTGGCCGGTGCGCGCGGCATTGGCGATGGCGGCCACAGTTGCATCCACCCGATCGCTTGCCACCACGACTTCGATTTTCACCTTCGGCACAAAATTCACTGTGTATTCGGCCCCGCGATAGATCTCTTTGTGACCCTTCTGGCGGCCGTAGCCCTTCACTTCTGTCACGGTCATGCCTTCGAGCCCGAGACCGACCAGGGCTTCGCGCACCTCGTCGAGTTTGAAGGGCTTGATGATCGCCATCACGAGTTTCATGGGGTTCGCCTCGCTTCTGTTGCATCAGTGCGGCCCGGCTCCAGATGGGGAGGTTGCGCCACATGCTAAAGAGCGAAGCAAGCATCGTGCCAACCCGGCACACCCGCTGGCTCAAGATGCAACACTGTCCCAAAATGACCGTCTGCTGCGAGCTTGGGTGGCCGCCTGCCTATTTTTTGTGCAACGCAATATCTTAATCCACTCTTGATCGCTTCAGCCGCGCCGTGCATGTCTTTGCACGAACACAAATGAGCGGGCGGCGACATGATCCTGGTGTGTGGCGAAGCGCTGATTGACCTGTTCGTGCAGGCCAAAGCGGACGGTAACCTCAACGCCGAGCCGGTCGCGGGTGGCTCGCCTTACAATGTGGCGATCGGCCTGGCGCGACTTGGCAGCACGGCGGCCTTTTGCGGCGGCCTCTCCAAGGATGCGTTTGGCACGCTCTTTGCCGGACACCTCGCGCGCGAAGGTGTGGACCTCGATTTGTCGCCCCGCTTAACCAATCCAACCACGCTGGTCATCGTTTCCACGGATACGGCGGGGGTACCCAGTTACCGCTTCATTGGCGAAGGCGCGGCCGACCGGGCGCTGACGCCAGCCCACATTCCCGCAGTATTATCTAACAATATCAGAGCCATTACCTTCGGCTCGCTATCGATGGGCGTTGAGCCGGTGGGCTCCACCTATCTTGCGCTGGCGGAGCGGGAAAAGGGCAGGCGAGTGATCAGCGTCGATCCAAATTTGCGGGCGAGTGTGGTGGGTGACATTGGCCAATGGCGCATCCGGCAGGACCGTTTTATCGCCACCGCCAACATCGTTAAGGCGAGCGTCGAGGACATCGAGGGCACCTATGGACACGACGCCAAGGTGGCGGATGTCGCGGCCGGCTGGCTGGCACTGGGGCCGTCGCTGGTGGTGATCACGGACGGCGAAAACGGTGCGACGGCGTATCATGCGGGAGGCAAGATTAAGGTGCCCGGCCGCAAGGTTAACGTGATCGACACGGTCGGGGCGGGCGACACGTTCCATGCTGCGCTGCTCAACCAGTTTGAGCGTACGGGACGGTTAACCCCGGCGGGCCTGGCATTGTTAACCACCGCCGAGTTGACTGAGGCGCTGAACTTTGCGGCGGCGGCCGCAGCCGTCACCTGCACCCGCCGGGGTGCCGATATGCCAAGCCTCGCCGAGGCCAACGACGAGTTACAGCGCGCCGGGGCGTGATCATTCGTGGTCATTCCGGTATCGTTCCTGCTCATTCAGGTATCGTTCGCGACGATTGCGATCTCAATTTCTGGTTGAGTGACTGGCGCGGTGGTTTGCCTAAGCTCTGCGGCGAAACCGGATTCGCCGCACCATGTCATCGTCCCCGACGCCGCCCTCGCCGCCGCACATCCTGATCGCCGACGCCGACCCAGTGGCGCGCAAGGCCTTGCGCAAAGCGTGTACGGATGAGCGGTATCAGGTGTCGGAAGCCAAGTCGGGGCCTGAGTTGTACACGCTGCTGGCTGGCGGCGGCATTAACCTCATGACCCTCGATTTTGATCTGCCGGGCCTCGATGCCATCGGCCTGTTGCGCGAGACCGGCGCGGCGGTTCCCATAATGATTATCAGTGGACGAACAAAATCCATTGACAAGATCCGCTGCTTTGATGCGGGCGCGCGCGATTATATGGTCAAGCCGGCCGATCACGACGAGCTGTTGGCCCGCATTCGCAGCATCCTGCGCCGCGTGGCTCCCGTCGCCTTGCCGGCGCCCTCCGGCACGGTTGCGGGACGTTTCGAAAGCCCCGGCGCAAACCCCCTCGACGAAGCCGTCACCTTCGATGGCTGGACCTTCGATATCCCCGGCGAGCATCTGGAAACGCCAGACCGCGCGCTGGTGTCATTGGCCAGCATGGAAAGCCAGCTGCTCGCCATTTTTGTCCGTAAACCCCGCACCCTGCTGCCACGCGACGAGATCAAGCTCGCCCTGCATGGTGAGGACAACGCCAGCGACATCCGCTCCATCGACGTACTGGTGAAAAAGCTGCGCGCCAAATTGGCCGTGCACGCCCCCGAGGTGGACTTCATCAAGACCAAGCGCGGCGTCGGCTATTTCTTTGCATCCAAAGTGCTGCCGGTGCGGTGACAGACCGCTGCCCGGAATTGTTCCGCCTCCCCCTTGTGGGGAAGCTGGCGCGAGAGTGCCTGGTGGGAGTTGAAACAAAAGCCTCTTTTCCGCGCTCCGCGCTTCTGACCCCCAGCCCCTCCCCACAAGGGGGAGGGGAGCAGGCCTGCGAGCAATTTTGCAGAAGCATCCAAAGGAAGATCTTTTGCTCTGTGGGCTGATCTATTACCTTATACCGGATTTCCATCAAACTACGGCTCAATCCGGAAGTCGTGGCCCTCGGGCAGCGTCTGGCCGCCGTCGATCAGGATTGTGGTGCCGGTAATGTATTCGGCTTCATCGGAGGCCAGGAACAACACGGCGTTGGCGACATCGCGCGGCGTGCCGAGGCGGCCGAGCGGTACCGAGCGCTCCATGTTGCGGATGAAGGCCTCGCTGCGGTGGGCCTGCATTCCCTCGGTGAGGATGTTGCCCGGCTCGATGCCGTTGACGGTGATGCCAAAGCGCGAAAACTCCAGCGCGGCCGAGCGGATGAAGCCGTTGATGCCTGCTTTGCTGGCGCCGTAGTGGCCGTGGCCGGGCGAGGTGACGCGCGGGCCGGTGATCGAGCTTGTAAAGATCATCCGGCCATAGCGGGCTTTGCGCATCGGCGGCAGCGCGGCGCGGGCGGCCAGGAACGTGCCTTTGAGGTTGACGCCGAGCACGCTGTCCCATTCCTCGGGCGAAATGTTCTCGATCAACGTCCACGGATAGATGCCAGCATTCTGCACGAGGATGTCGAGCGCTCCGTAGGCGGTGAGAGTTGCTGTGACAGCGCGCTCCGCCGACGCTGCATCGGCAACATCGGTTTCGACAAACTGCCCGCCAAGCCGCGCCGCTGTCGCCTCACCCGCCGCCACCTCGCTATCGGCGATCATCACGCGCGCGCCTTCCTCCACAAACCGCTCAGCGATCCCCGCCCCGATGCCGCGCGCCCCACCGATGACGAGGGCGCTGCGGCCCGCCAATCTGCCTGTCAACATCGCCTCCTCACGTCAGCCGCTGACGTATGCTGAGCTTCAGCGTATCCAGCAGCACCGCCGCCAGAACCAGCAGCCCAAGGATGATCTGGGTGTAGGACGCGGGCAGCGACATCAGGTTGATGGCGGTGTGGATGGAAGACAGCAGCAACACGCCCGCAAACACGCCCGACAGCCTGCCGACGCCGCCTTGCAGGCTGACGCCGCCGATGACCACGGCCGCAAAGGCCTGGAACAGCATTCCGGTGCCCAAGTTTGCCGTCGCGCCCGACGTGCGGATGGCCAGCAGCCAGCCCGCAAGCCCGGCAATAGCGCCCGCAAGAATGAACGAGACGGTGATGATGCGGTCCGTGGCAATGCCAGCCCGGAAACTCGCGATCTTGTTGCCACCAATGAGGGTCAGGTGCCGCCCAAACGGCGTACGTTTGAGGATGAAAGCAAAGACGACAAAACAGAGAATCGCGATCCAGGCGATCAACGGAATATAGAGCACGTTGTAGCGCTCGATGGCGAGAAACCGCAGCGCATCCGGCAGGCCCTGCGCCGAGCGGCCGTCGGGCAGCTTCTGCACGAGGCCCCGCACCCAGATGAACGACGCCAACGTCACGATGAAGGCATTCATCTTGAGGCGGACGACAAAGAAGGCGTTGGTCGCGCCGATCACGGCCCCGACAGCCAGCGCGATGGCGAGCGATACCGGAAACACCAGCCATTCCGGCGTCAGCACATATTTGAGGCCCGCGCCGCTGTTGGCAAACAGCATCGCCACCACCATCGCCGACAACGCCGCTACCGATTCCACCGAAAGATCGAGATGGCCCGCAATGATCAGCAGCGACAGGCCGATCGACATCACGCCGAGCACGGCCGATTGCTCGATGATGTTGGAGAAAATGCCGATCTGGAAGAATTGCGGAATGGTCAGGGAAAAGACGGTCAGTACCGTCGCCAGGATGAACCAGACGAGATTGTCGAGCACAAATTCCGTTACCGCACGGGTGCGCGGGGAAAGGGAGGTCGCCGAAAGGGTGGTGGGTGTTATGGCGGTCACGATGGGGCTCCAGCGTCCCCTCTCCCCGTATTTGCGGGGAGAGGGCTAGGGTAAAAAACGGGGAGAGGGAGCCGGCCTACTCCACCGATTTCACCGCATCGGTCGGGGCCTTCATATTGCCCCAGAATTTTGGCTGGTCGATGTTGGCTTTGGTAATGGCGGCGCCGGGGATCTTGATGTTCGGGCCCCACTTTTCAATTGCGAGCTCCGAATCCAATCCGAGCACCGAGTATTTGCCGGGTTTGATTTCCTGCTTGTTCACGACCTTGTCGGCGAACATGGCCAACGCGGCGGCCTGGGCGTAGAGCGGCTGTTCGACTTCGACATTTTCCCATCCCTTGCGGATGAGATCGAGGCCGACCGGCGCGCCATTGGACGACACCAGCATCACGTCGCCCGGCTTCTTGCCTTTGGCTTCCAGCGAGGCGACGGCGGCGACGGCAAGATGGGCCGCGTGCACGAAGATCAGATCGATGTCGGGGTTGGCGAGCATCTGATCGGCAACGATGGTGCCGGCGTTCGAGGCCTCCCAGGCCATGGCGGGCTTGGAGATGATGGTCACGTCCGGGAACGCCTTCATCTTTTCTTCAAAGCCCTTCTGGATATCCAGCGTGTACGAATCACCTGGATCGCCGAGCACCTGAAGAACTTTGCCCTTCACGGCGCCCTTCTTTTCCTTCAGCAGGCGTTGGATTTCGGTGGCCGCGATGTAGCCGATTTCTACTGTTCCCGCGACGCTCGTCAGATCCGACATCGTAGACGTGATCTGCCGGTCAAAGATCATCACCGGAATGCCGGCCGCGCGCGCTTTCTCGACGCTTGGCTTCAGCGCCTCGAAATCGTTGGCGGCCAGGATGATCGCCTTGGGCTTCAGGATGATGGTGTCGTTCATCTGGCTTTGCTGCACGTCGGTCTTGCTGTCGGCGTTCAGCGTCACCAGCTCGTAGCCCACGTCCTTCATGAACTTTTCAAGGGCGTGCACGGATTCAGTCTGGAACTCGTCCAAGAGCGTCGGCACCATATAGTAGATCTTGCCCTTGGACTCGGCGAGCGCCGAACCCGCAGACATCGTCAGCGCGGCAACCGCACCGGCTGCGATCAGTGAACGTAACAATCTCATTATCTCTTTCCTTCCCTGTTGCAGTTTTGCTTCGAAACTTTTGACGCTTCAGGCACTGGCCTGGCGGCCCATCTGCGCATCGCCAGTGATCATCCGGATGACTTCCTCCGGGGTCGTCTTGTCGCCCGCGATATCGCCCGCCACCACGCCTTGGCGGATGACGACAATACGGTCGGCGACCTGGAACGCCTGTGCCATCACATGGGTGATAACGATGACACCGATGCCCTGCGCCGCCACGCGCTTGATCATGTCGAGGCCGCGCCGGGTCTGCTCCACGCCAAGCGCCGCGAAGGGCTCATCCAGCAGCACCAGCTTACCACCGAAATGGACAAAGCGATTAAGCTCGATGGCTTGGCGCTGGCCGCCGGAGAGGTGCTCGACATTGACATGGAGCGACGGAATGCGCGTGCCAGCCGCCGCAATGGCTTTAGCGCAGATGTCCTCCATGGCTTTTTCATCCAGCACGCGAATGCCGAGGACATTTTTCGTCAGTTCACGGCCCATAAAGAAATTGGCGACCACATCGACATTGGTGCAGAGCGACAGATCCTGATACACCGTTTCTATCCCAGCAGCCTTGGCAGCGGCGGGCGAGGCGAATGTGCGCTCGACGCCATCAAAGATCATACGGCCGGAGGAGGGCTCGAGGCCGCCTGCAATGATTTTCACCAGCGTGGATTTGCCCGCGCCATTGTCGCCCAGCAGCGCCACCACTTCGCCACGCCGCACGGAAAAGCTGACGCCGCGCAAGGCCTCGATAGCGCCAAAGCGGCGGGTAATGTCTTTCAGTTCCAGGAGCGGTTGGCCGGCTTCGGTCATGAGGCCTTCCTCCGCAATCCCGCCGAGCGTGCGGTCTCTATGAGGTCAATCACGCAGTCGCGCGTCGCTGCATCCTCGCCGCGTGGCGAGAGCAGGCGGTTGAGCGCGAGCACGCCCGCGCCCTGCAACGCGGCATCGGCACCGACCGTGGACACCAGCAGCCGGTCGCTGGTCCGCCCGCCGTAGTTGCCCAGCGATGGCAGCAGCGGGTGGCAGGCCTTGATCAGCAGCGCGATCAGTTCGGGTGGCGCCATACCGCCGATCACGATTGCCTCAGGATCAAACAAATTCTCTATCATGACGATCGTCCTGCGGAGCACGGGCGCGACCTCGCCGATCCACGCCATCAGCGCCGGGTGCCTTGCTTGCGCCAGCTTGCCGAGATCGGCGCGCTTGTCCCTGACGCCATGGGCAAGCAGCCAGCGCCTGAGCGCTTCAAGCGATATGTACCTTTCCAGGCAGCCGCGATTTCCGCAGGCACACGGATCACCATCCGGCACCATTGGCAGGTGGCCGATTTCGCCGGCATTGCCATGCGTGCCGCCCATCACCGCGCCATCGCGCACGAACGAGCCGCCGAGGCCAACGCCGAAATAGAGATAGAAGAAATTCTTCAGGCCCCGGCCTGCCCCGCGCAAGTGTTCGCCCATGGCGCCGGTGGAGCTGTCGATGTCGATGAACACAGGCAGGCCCGTACCTGCCGCGATCCGGTCGCGCACGGCGAGGCCCTTGAGGCGCTCGAGCGTGGTCGGCCCGACAAAGCTCATGGGCTCGACGCCGAACGGGCCTGGCATGGCGACGCCGAGACCAAGCAGCCGGTGCCGCGCCGCCCCCGCCGAAATCGAGCGCTTCATGCGCGCAACCGCGGCGAAAATCGCCTCCGGACTATCGTCCGCAAGCTCCTGTTCCTGGCAGCCGACAATATCGCCGTTGAGATCGACCAGCGCGGCGCGGGCGAGACCGGGCGTGAGCTGAACACCTAGGGCATAGGCCCCCGTGGCATTCAGCGACAGCATCTGCGCCGGTTGGCCACGCCGCACCCGGTGATCGCGCGCCATGGTGACAAGCCCGGCGGTTTCGAGTTCACTGGTGATCGTCGAAACCGTTTGCGCGGTGAGCCCGACGGCGCGCGCAATGTCGGCCCGCGAGATCGGCGCGTGCCGCCGCACCGCTTCCAACACGATGCGCCGGTTGTGGGGCCGGCCGAGTTCCTGATTGGTGCCGTGCAACGCCATACGCACGCTCCTTGAGTGATGAGGCGAAGGTTATGAAGGGCAGGCGATTAAGTCAAGCCATCTGAGGAAATAATATGGACGATCACCAACGGCTCACGCGGGGCCAGATCTTCGGACTGCTGGCGCTGGCGGTCAGTTTCTGGGCCAGCGGGGTGGGACTGATCCGGCTGATCTCGTCGCTGCAGCTGTGGGGCGGGACCGGCAGCGCCGTACTCTTTACATTGAGCATTCCCACGGCATGGCTGTGCATCCTCTCGGTGCGGCGGCTGGCAGGCCTCGCGCCTGCCCAAGTGCTGACCGGCACGGCGCTGATCACGGCCGTCGTCGGGCTGCTCGATGGGCTGGCGATCACCTGGTGGCCAGCGCTCTATGGCGGTCCGGCGTTGCTGGCGGCGGCGTGGCTGCTGTGGTTCGTGGGCGCTGTGCTGGGGGTGGCGGTCATGCAGGCGGCTTGAACCGTCCGGCATCGTAGGCCGTACAATACTCGCGCCAATCAGCCAGCACGGCCTCTTCCATGGTTTTTGCTGCTGTCATCAGGCGCGCACTGATGGATTTGTCCGCCGCCAACGCCATCAGATCGTCGGCTGGCGCTGCTCCCTGGCGGCCGGAACTGCGCAATTGCGCCCAGGCCGACAGTGCCGCCATGGTTTCCAGCGCATCGCCAAGATCTGCGAGCTGCCGCGCGGCCGCCGCCAGATCGAGCCGGTCCTCCGACGGCTGAAGTTCTCGCAGGATGAACGGCGCACGCTTGAACATCACGGGACGGAGCAATCCGGGCGGGACGGCCTGGCAGCGCATTTGCAATTTAGCGACGCGCTCCGCATCGCTGCTCCAGGCAGGTTGCGGACACGGCGAAAAGGCGATGGTGGACGACGGGTTGGCCGATTTCAGCTCCAACAGCCGGTTGCCATTGGGCGCCCCGGAGCCTGCGGCCAGCAACACGTAGCGCGGCGTTCCAAGACTGGCCACACCGGCCACCCGCCGGGCCGCATCGATAAGCTGAAATGCTGCCGTCTCGCCAGCGCCGTTGGCCTGGGCTGGCAACCACTGCCGGAGCTCCTGCTGCTCCTTCGGCGTCACGGGGAGCGCCCGCTTGCCATCTATCTTTAGAATACGGGCGCCCTTCACCAGTTTCGTCCGGTCATCGAGAAACGCCACCGGATCGCGCCGCCGCAGCCCGCGCATCAAATCGCCGATCAGCCCGCCCGCTATCCGCCGCTCCACCCACCGCGCCTTGCCCGACAACAACGTTGCGCGATAGGCCTCCAGCATCTGCTTGGCGAGCGCGGCCGTATCGGCGCGTTTCAGCGTCAAAGTGGGTGGGGCGATCAACAGGCTGGTTGCCAGCCGCAAAATATCCCACGGCGCAGGGGCCAGCAGCGCCTCGTCAAAATCGTTCACATCGAAATAGACGAGGCCATTGTCGCCAAGATAAGTGCCGTAGTTCTCAAGATGGAGGTCGCCGGAACTCCAGGCGGGCGGCCCCACGGGCGCAATGCCCGCATCTGTCATACGGCGATGAAACAGATGCGCCGTACCGCGCAGGAACGCAAAGGCGCTGGCCCGCATCTTGGCATATTTGATCGCCAGCCGCTCGGGTTCGCGCCCCGCGTCGTGGGCGTGGAGGAGGTCCGCCGCCGATGCCGGTGATCCGCGCTGTTGGCTTGCCATCGACTTCGCCTGCTCCCAAGGCCGGTACGGCCAGGCGGGAGCATCGCACAGTTGGCTGGCATGGCGAAATTTTTAAGGCGGAGTTTGCGGATCGGGCGCAACCAGGTTTAAGCTGCGGCACCCACAAGACCGAGGCAGCCATGCACGACCATGATCACCACTCCGAACTCAGCGAGATGCAGCTGCGCGTGAAAGCGCTGGAGACGATCCTCACCGAGAAGGGTTATGTCGACCCGGCCGCGCTGGATCTGATCGTCGAGCATTACGAAACCAAGGTTGGCCCGCATATCGGCGCGAGGGTTGTGGCCAAGGCCTGGGCCGAGCCGGCCTTCAAGCGGGCGCTGCTGGCCGACGCCAGCAAGGCGATTGCCGGCCTGGGGCTTGACACCAAAGTTGGCGACCACCTGATCGCGGTCGAGAACACGCCCCAATTGCACAATATCATCGTCTGTACGCTGTGTTCCTGCTATCCCTGGGACGTGCTGGGCCTGCCGCCCACCTGGTACAAGTCGGCGCCCTACCGCTCGCGCACGGTCAAAGACCCGCGCGGCGTGCTGGCCGATTTCGGCGTGACTTTGCCCGCGACGACGCAAATCCGTGTGTGGGATTCAACGGCCGAAACGCGCTACTTGGTTTTACCGGTGCGGCCTGCGGGTACCGAACGGCTGAGCCAGGACGAACTGGCCGCACGGGTCACCCGCGACTCGATGGTGGGTACCGGCTTGGTGGCGGCATGAACGGCCTGCACGACATGGGCGGCATGGACGGCTTTGGCACCGTGGTGGCGCCAGCCCGCGAGCCGCCGTTCCACGATGTCTGGGAGGGCCGCGTGATGGCCATCAGCCGGGCGCTGGCAGCGACGGGCCTATGGAACATCGACCAGGGGCGCTATGGCATCGAACGGCTAACGCCGGAGATTTATCTCACCAGCTCCTATCACCGGAAATGGCATCTTCGGACGGAGGCGCTGCTGTTGGAGGCAGGCCTCATCAGCGCTGCTGAATTGGCGGCTGGCCATGCCCAGGGTCCTGCCAAACCCCTGCCGCGCGTGATGCTCCGCCCGGACAAAGTGCCAGCAACGCTGGTGCGCGGCACATATGAGCGGCCCGCGCCCGCACCGGCTCGCTTCAAAGCCGGCGCTACTGTTCGTGCACGCAATATCCATCCGGCATCGCATACGCGGCTGCCACGTTACGCGCGCGGCCGGACGGGCGTGGTTGACCGGATTTATGGCTGCCATGTGTTTCCAGACAGCTATGTGAGCGGTAAGGGTGACGATCCGCAATGGCTGTATGCGGTGCGGTTCGAGGCCTGCGAACTTTGGGGTGCCGATGCTGACCCTACCGTCACGGTGCTGATTGATGCGTTCGAACCCTACCTTATGTCGGCCTGACATGAACGGCATCCACGACATGGGCGGCATGGACGCGTTCGGCAAGGTGGTGCCGGATCAGCGCGCGTTCCATGCCGAGTGGGAACGCCGCGTGTTCAGCCTGCTGAATGCCGTTGAGGCTGCGGGCGCGTGGAACATCGACCAGTTCCGCTTTGGCATCGAGCGGCTGCCACCGGAGGTCTACCTCACCAGTTCCTACTTCAAACGCTGGCATCTGATGGCCGAGCTGCTGCTGCGTGAGGGTGGCTATGTGAGCGCGGCGGAGCTGGCGGCTGGCCATGCGATCGGGACCCCTAAGCCGCTGCCTTGCGGTACGATGCAGGCGTATCAAGCCGTGGCGGAGACTTTCATTTCCGGCGCGTTCGGGCGCCCTGCCCGGCATCCGGCGGTCTTCAAAGTTGGTGATACCGTCCGCACCCGCAACATCCATTCCGCTTCGCACACCCGTCTGCCCCGCTATGCGCGCGGTCATACCGGCCGCATTGACAACGTCATCGGCTGCCACGTTTTTCCCGACGCCAACGTGACTGGTGCAGACGAAAATCCGCAATGGCTCTACGCCGTGGCGTTCAACGCACGCGACCTCTGGGGCGATGACGCCGACTCAACCGTGAAAGTGGTCATCAATGCCTTCGAACCCTACCTCGGCCCTGCCTGACATGACAGCCGCCTGGGCCGCAACCAATGCCATCCCTAGCCTGCCGAAGGACGCCGACGGCCCGGTGTTCCGCGAGCCGTGGGAGGCCGAGGCCTTTGCCATGGCGGTGGCGTTGGAGGCGCGCGGCGTGTTCACTTGGGGAGAATGGGCGGACATGCTCGGCGCTGAAATCAAACGCGCGCAGGCGGCTGGCGATGCGGACACAGGCGTCACTTACTATTCGCATTGGCTGTCTACACTTGAACGCATGGTCACCGCCAAGGGCCTCGCCACCCCCGACACCCTCGAGACCTACCGAGACGCCTGGGACCACGCCGCGGACCGAACCCCGCATGGGGTGGCGATTGCTCTCGCATCCGAAGATTTTCGTCAACCTGAGACGCCGAGAGGGAAGTTGTAAGCGACCTGACATGTTGAAGTGCCTCCCCGCCCCAGGGGAAGGCACGCTGGCACCGCAGGATCCACTCATGCGTCTCCTCCCCCTTGAGGGAGGAGGAACAAGGTGGGGGTGGAGCGGGAAAGCGTCAGGACACAGCGATAATCATAGAGGTTCAACGTTATGCTCCGTACATTTTTCAGTACCGTCAATTCACTTGCCATCGTTGCGTCACTCCTGGGTACCGCCGCCGTCGCCCGCGCCGAACCCGTCACACTCTCCATCGTCGAAATCAACGACTTCTACAAGATGTCGGAGGAGGGCGGGCGCGGCGGCTTTGCGCGGCTGGCGGCCATCGTCAAGGCCGAGCGGGCAAAGGACAAGCATGTGCTGGTGGTGCACGCGGGTGATGCGTTCAGCCCCAGCCTGATGTCCGGCTTCGATAAGGGCGAGCACATTGTTGCCCTGCTCAATGCGCTGAATCTCGATATCTTCGTGCCTGGCAACCACGAATTCGATTTCGGCAAGGAGGTGTACGCCAAGCGCATCGGCGAAGCGGAGTTCCCGGTGCTCGCGGCCAATCTGCGCGGTGCAGATGGCCAGAAATTGCCCAAGCATCAGGACCACATGCTGGTCGATATCGAGGGCGTGAAAGTTG
Source organism: Hyphomicrobiaceae bacterium (assembly GCA_025359185.1). Lineage (GTDB taxonomy): Bacteria > Pseudomonadota > Alphaproteobacteria > Rhizobiales > Hyphomicrobiaceae > JANYHF01. The sequence continues at coordinate 25,839 of JANYHF010000052.1, forward strand.
GCATCACCGGCGCGTCGCTGGATGAAACGCCGAACACGTCGAGTTCCGGCGATCTCAAATTTGCATCCACGGTCGATACCATCGCGGCCGAGGCCAAGGCGCTGAAGAGCGAAGGCGCGGACCTTACCGTGTCCATCACCCATTCGACCTTGCGCGACGACTGGAAGATGTTCAACGCGCATCTGGCCGATGTGCTGATAACGGGGCATACGCATGATCTCCGTATAGAGTATGACGGCAAGACAGCAATGATGCAGAGCGGCGCCGATGGCGAATACATCACCGTGATGGACCTCGCACTGAACAAGAGCGTGACGGACGGCAAGACGAAATTCTCGTGGCGGCCGAACTTCCGCATCATTGACAGCGCGTCGGTGACGCCGGACGCCGAGATGGCGGCAAAAGTGAAAGTCTATGAAGGCGAGCTGAGCAAAGAGCTGGACGTGTCGCTAGCGCTTTTGGATGTGGAATTGGATACTCGCGAGGCCAATTCCCGCGCCGGTGAGACCGCATTCGGCAATCTGGTCGCCGATGCCTTGCGCGACGCGACGGGTGCCGATGTGGCGCTGACCAATGGCGGTGGCCTGCGTGGCAACAAGCAGTATGCGGTAGGTTCGTCGTTCACGCGCAAGGACGTGCTGACCGAGCTGCCGTTCGGCAACAAGACGGTGATGGTGAAGATCAGAGGCGCCGGAATTCTGGCGGCGCTGGAGAACGGGTTCTCGAAACTGCCCGAGACGGCCGGCCGCTTCCCGCAGGTGTCCGGCATGGTGGTCGAGGTGGACACGGCCAAGCCTGCGGGTGCGCGCGTGGCCAGCCTTAAGATCGGTGGCAAACCGGTCGATCCAGCCGCCTCGTATACTCTTGCCACCAACGATTTCCTGCTCGGTGGCGGCGACGGTTACGCCGCGATCAAGGCGGCGGACGTGGTGCGCGGCCCCGAATCGGCGCTGCTGTTGGCCAACGACGTGATGGTCTTTGCCAGGAAACAGGGACACATTGCGGCCAAGATTGAGGGGCGAGTGGTATTGAAGTAGGGCTTAGTCTCTGGCAACAAGCGCCCGTTATCCCGGATGCGCTGCAGTATCCTTGAGGGTGCAGCGCGGATCCGGGACCTGCTGCACGGCTCAAACACTGGTCCCATTCACAAGGTCCCGCGTCGGTGGCGCAACAATGAAAAATTGCTGCGCCGCGCGCGGGCTGACGAGCAATCGCTTTCGGTCTATTGTTCGATTTGGAGTTAGTCATGACCACAAGCACCCTCATTCCGCGACGGAAGCTCTTCGATAATCCGAGCGCCATGGGCGCATATATCTCTCCCGACGGGAGATGGCTCTCATGGCTCGCCCCAGTCGACGGTGTGATGAATATCTGGCTGTCGCCAAGCGACAACAGCAAGGCAGCCCAACCGCTGACCCGCACCAAGGGCCGGCCGATCCACTCGCAGATGTGGAGCCAGGACAGCCGCCACGTACTGTTCACCAACGACGAGACCGGCGACGAGAACCATCATCTGTTCGCGGTCGATCCTAAGACCGCGATTTTGCGCGACCTCACGCCGCTGAAAGACATCAGCGTACAAATTAATATCTTATCTCCCGACCGGCCTGGCGAGATCGTGGTGGGCCTCAACGACCGCGATGCGCGTTGGCATGACCTCTATGTCATCGACATCGCCAGCGGGGCACGAACACTGATCTGGGAAAACCGGCAGGATCTCAATGAAATCGGGCTCGACTGGCAGTTGCGGCCGCGTTGGGCGCGCAGCGCTTTGCCGGCCGGCGGCTCGCAGCTCTGGCGCATCGAGGGGGCTGAACTGAAGCCGTGGTTGCAGGTGCCGTATGAGGACGATCTCACCACATGGCCATTGGCCTTCAACCGGGCGGGCACGCAGTTCTGGATGCGGTCGAGCCTTGGCCATGACGCCATGGTGCTGAAGCGGATCGACTGGGCGAGCGGGGCCGAAACCGCCGTGATCGAAGCAGGCGCAACCGACGTAGTGGACCAGATCTGGAATCCGCAAACCTTCGAGATCGAGGCGGCCAGCAGCAACCGCCTGCGCCAGCACTGGTTTCATGTTGCGCCAGACCTCGCGGCCGACATGGCCCTGCTGTTCCGCGAGCTGCCCGGCTTCGAATTTTCCGTCACCAGCCTGACCGATGACAACCGCCGCTGGACCGTGGAAGCCTTCAAGGCCGAGCAGCCCGCCACTTATTTCCTGTTCGACCGTGACAAGGCCGCGCTGACCGAACTGTTCCGCGCACGTCCGGCGCTGGCGTCCTACCGGCTTGCACCCATGCGCGCCATCGAGGCCAAATCGCGCGACGGGCTCGATCTTGTCTCCTATCTGACGCTGCCGGTGAGCGAAACCGGCACGCGACCCGCCAAACCGCTGCCGATGGTCCTCAACGTGCATGGTGGACCCTGGGGCCGCGACAGCTACGGCTACAACCGCGAGCACCAGTGGCTCGCCAATCGCGGCTATGCGGTGCTGTCGGTGAACTACCGGGGTTCGACGGGCTTTGGCAAAGCCTTCATCGCCGCCAGCGAAAAGCAGCATGGCGCCAAAATGCACGACGATCTGATCGATATGGTGAACTGGGCCATCGCCGAGGGTATCGCTGACAAAGACAGAGTCGCGATCTTCGGCGCGTCTTACGGCGGCTACGCCTCATTTCTCGGTGCGACGATCACGCCAGATGTGTTCTGTTGCGCGGTGCCAGTCGTTGGCATCACCAATCTACAAACGCTGCTCGAGTCCATTCCGCCCTACTGGACGGGCTTCAACGAGTTCATGTTCCGCAGCTACGGCGATCCGCGCACAGAGGAAGGCCGCGCGCTTCTTGCGGATCGTTCCCCCATTCACAAAGTGGACCGCATCAAAAAGCCGATGCTAATTTTCCATGGCGCAAACGACGTGCGCTGCAAGGTGGTTGAAAGCGATACCATCGTCGCGGCCATGCAGGCCAAGGGCATCCCGGTCACCTATGTGGTCTACCCGGACGAAGGTCACGGCTTTGCCAAGCCCGGCAACCGGATCGCCTATTACGCGCTGGCCGAAGCCTTCTTTGCCCGCCACCTCGGCGGCGCCTGCGAGGCCATGGGCGAGGACCTGGCAAGCTCCAGTCACGAAGTCCGTGCAAACCCGGTGTCAGGCACCAGCGGTGCCTGACACCGTCTACGCCTTACCACCCGCCCTGCAACACCAGGTCGAGCCCGCCATTGCCGGTCTGGCTGCAGCCGCCGCTTGTGTTCTTGCCGAACTGGAACAGGCCGCAATTGTTGTTGTTGCCGTTCTGGGTGATGGTGCCGGTGTGGCCCGAGCCGTCCTGCACCAGCAGCGCGCCGTTGCCGCTGCCATTCTGGGCGATGCCGGCGGCGTTGTTGTCGCCGTTCTGCTGCACTTTGGCTCGGTTCTGGGCGCCCTGGATCAGCGAGAAGATGGCGAGGCCCGTGCGGAGCGCGCGGGCGTCCTTGCCATGCGGGCGGATATGGAACGTCACTTGACCGGCTTCGGCGGCGACGGGGGCAGCGACGGTGCCAAAGCCGATCGTGGTGGCGAGAAGGGCGGCGGTCAGGGCGGTGAACTTGATCATGGCGGGCTCCCGGTTGTTGGTTAGCGGCGCCTCGATGATGCCGGTCGCCGTCCGTTCGATTGCCCCTGTATGACATGCGCCGCCTGAACGCATTCTGAGCCCGGTGTTTAGAATGCGTTCATGCTTGAGGCGACCCGGGGGCCTGGCACCCCGGGTGTCTGGCACCCAGTTGCCCCCGTTCACCATTCCCGCTGGATTCCGTCGCCGCACATCTCTAAACTGCTCTGGAACATTTATTCCATTTCGCCCGAAAGACAGAAGAGGCATATCATGGCAATCGCTGAGCTCACCCATTTCATTGGCGGCAAGCACATCAAGGGCACGTCCGGGCGCTTTGCCGACGTCTATTGGCCGATGACGGGCGAAGTGGCCGCGCGGGTGCCGCTGGCGTCCAAGGCAGAGCTGACCGCCGCTGTCGCCAACGCCAAGGAGGCGCAAGCAAAATGGGGCGCCGAAAATCCGCAGCGGCGCGGCCGCGTGTTGGCCAAGTTCGTGGCGCTGATCAACCGCGACATGGACAAGCTCGCCGACAAACTTTCACGCGAGCACGGCAAGACCATCGCGGATGCCAAGGGTGACATCCAGCGCGGGCTGGAAGTGGCCGAGTTCGCAACCGGCATACCGCACCTCATGAAGGGCGAGTTCACCGACAACGCCGGGCCGGGCATCGATATGTATTCGCTGCGCCAGCCTTTGGGCGTGGTCGCGGGCATCACGCCGTTCAATTTTCCAGCCATGATCCCCTTGTGGAAATGCTGCCCGGCCATTGCCTGCGGCAATGCCTTCATCCTGAAGCCGAGTGAGCGCGATCCGTCCGTGCCCCTCATGCTGGCCGAGTTGTTCCTCGAAGCCGGCCTGCCGCCGGGCATTCTCAATGTCGTCAACGGCGACAGGGAAGCCGTGGACGGCATTTTGGATGATCCGGATGTTCAGGCTGTCGGCTTTGTCGGATCGACACCGATTGCGTCCTATGTCTACTCGCGTGCCACTGCCAACGGCAAACGCGCGCAATGTTTTGGTGGCGCCAAGAACCACATGGTCATCATGCCGGATGCGGACATGGATCAAGCCGTAGACGCCCTGATTGGCGCCGGCTACGGCTCGGCCGGCGAGCGCTGCATGGCGATCTCGGTGGCCGTGCCCATCGGCAAGAAAACGGCCGACGCGCTGATCAAGAAGCTGATCCCGCGCGTCGAATCGTTGAAGGTGGGCACGTCGGTTGATCCGTCTGCAGATTTTGGGCCATTGGTCACGCGCGACGCCGTCAACCGCGTAAAGGGCTATGTCGAGACCGGCATCAAAGAGGGAGCAAAGCTGCTGGTCGATGGCCGTGGCTTCAAGATGCAAGGCTACGAGAACGGCTTCTACATGGGCGGCTGCCTGTTCGACAACGTCACCGCCGATATGAAGATCTACAAGGAAGAAATTTTCGGGCCGGTGCTGAGCGTTGTCCGCGCCAAGGACTACGACGAGGGGCTGAAACTGGTGAATGACCACGAATACGGCAACGGCGTCGCCATCTATACCCGCGACGGCGACACGGCGCGCGACTTCGCCGCCAAATGCAAGATCGGCATGGTTGGCATCAACGTGCCCATCCCGGTGCCGCTGGCCTATCACACGTTCGGCGGCTGGAAGCGCTCGGGCTTTGGCGATTTGAACCAGCACGGCCCGGATTCGATAAGGTTTTACACCCGCACCAAGACCGTGACGAGCCGCTGGCCCAGCGGCGTCAAGGAAGGCGCCGAGTTCAGCATTCCGACCATGGGGTGAGTGTGGTAGGGTGATTGCATGACACGTGATGAGATTATTGGCGTTCTCGATGCGAACAAAGCGAGGCTCGCCGAGTTGGGCGTTGCCTCACTCAAGCTGTTCGGCTCGTTTGGCCGGGATGCGGCTCACACCAATAGTGATATTGATCTCATCGTGGCGTTCGATGGCCCCGTGACCTTTGATCGCTTTATGGATTTGAGGCTGTTTTTGGAAGACTCGCTCGGCCACTCAATAGACCTCGGGACCGAAGACATGATCCGGCCCGAGTTGAGGCCAGTTGTTGAGCACGAGGCCATCTGTGTCGCGTGACTGGCGGTTGTATTGGCGCGATATCATTGTGTGCTGACAATAAGTGCAAACTTATGTCGGAACAATGAAGGCGCCGAGTTTAGCATTCCGGCCATAGTGTGAGTGTAGTAGGATCGGAATAGTTTCGTTCCATCGCAAAGAGGAGGCAACTCAGATGAGTTACTCGTCAATCATTACGACCAACCCTGCGGTGCGTAGTGGAAAACCAAGCATCCGGGACACGCGGGTTACAGTAACCGATGTGCTCGAATACCTCGCTGGCGGCATGTCTAATGACGAAATACTGCACGACTTCCCCTACCTGACGCGTGACGATATCCGTGCCTGCCTTGAATTTGCCGCCGAGCGTGAGCGCCGCATTCTGACAGCGGCCCCATGAAGCTCCTGCTCGATTCAAATCTCGCTCCGAGTTTGGCGGGTTTGATCAGCGACATCTTTTCAGGCACCGCCCAAGTTCGCACCTTTGGACTGGGACCCGACGATTTGGCAATCTAGGATTTCGCTGCGCAAAGAGACGCCGGGTTCAGCATTCCGGCGATGGGGTGAATGTGGTAAGCTGGCGGTATGAACACTCTGACCCTAGTCCGCATGACCGTCGAAGAGTTCCACGCTTGGGCTGACAAGCGCGAGGCGTCGCTCGACTATGACGAGCCGAAATGGGAACTGTTCGACGGGGTGCCGGAGATGCAAGCGAGCGAGAGATGGGTGCATACCCGGCTGAAATATCAAATCATGCGGGCCATAGATCGTGCCATTGAGGCCGCTGGTCTGAAGTTGGAGGCCGGCATCGCCGGCATTGGCGTCAAGATCGGCGTGAATGCCGAATATGTGCCCGAAGTCGTCGTTTTCCCCGCCGGGATCATTCAGGAGAATGATCGTGAGGCACCAAATCCGGTGATCGTTGTCGAGGTGCTGTCGCCGTCGAGCCGCAACAAAGACCTGCGGACAAAGGCGGATGGCTACGGCCGTGTTCCCACCATCGAGCATTACCTTGCTGTTGACCCGGACGGCGGCGTTGTGATTCCTTTCCGCCGGAAAGGGACCAAACTGGTCCGGCCCAAAGAGGGGCTCAACTCAGGCGAGTTGAGGCTCGATCCGCCCGGATTGATATTGAAGGCGGAAGATTTGTTGCCCGATTGAAACTGGACCAGAGCGGCTGACGCTGGCGGACCTCTACGAGGACGTCGCGTTCGACGACCCGGCAAACACTTAGTCACCTCAGGCTATCTGTGCGCCTGCGTCACCTCGATGTTGCACCGCACGCTTGGCCGGGTTACGCCCCCCGGATGAGCTCCACAACCACCCTTTGCGGTATCGACTTCGGCACCTCCAACTCTACCATCGCCATTGTGCGGGGGCACGAGACTACGCTCGTCCCGGTCGAAGACAGCCACACCACCATTCCCAGCGCCATCTTCTACCCGACCGATGGCGCAGCTGTGCTCTATGGCCGGGCGGCGACGCGGGCCTATACGGAACGCGAGCCGGGGCGTCTCATGCGTTCGCTCAAATCCATCCTCGGCTCCGACCTCATCGCCGAACGCACCTCGGTGGGCGGGCAATGGCGCACTTTTGAGAGCATCCTGGTCGGCTTCCTGAAGCACCTGAAGGCAAATGCCGAAGCCTTCGCGGGCGGCCCCATCGACAGCGTCGTCATGGGCCGGCCGGTGCATTTTGTTGACAACAACGAGGCGGTCGACGCGCGCGCCGAGGCCAAGCTCGGCGACATCGCACGGGCGGCGGGGTTCAAGACAGTCGCCTTCCAGTTCGAGCCCATCGCCGCAGCCCTCTCCTTCGAGCACACACTCACCCGCAACGAACTCGTCTTCATCGCCGACATCGGCGGCGGCACGGCGGACTTTTCCGTCGTCGAGGTGGGGTCGGACAGGCGCGCCAAGGTGGACCGGGCCGGCGACATCCTCGCAAATGACGGCGTTCGCGTCGGCGGCACCAATCTCGATATGCGGCTCAGCATGGCGGCGGTGATGCCTCATCTGGGCTCGCGCGCCGTCACTGTGCAGGGCCACGACCTGCCGCGCTGGCCGTTCATCGATCTCGCCACCTGGCACCGCATCCACACCCTGCTCACACCCAAGAACATGAGCCTGATGAAGCAGATCCTGTCGGATTGCGCGCAGCCTGACGTGTTCGGCCGCTATGTCGAGGTGATCAAGCAGCAGACCGGGCATTTGCTGGCCACCAAGGTCGAGCAAGCCAAGATTGATTTATCAAACACCGGGAGCCTTGACGTTGATCTCAGCGAGCCCGTGCCGGGACTGCGGATCAAAACGACCGTGGGTGAGTTTGAAGAGGCCATCGCGGAGGAACTGGAGCGGCTGCATATGACTGTGGCGGCCACCATCGCGGCCTCCGGTCAAAAGCCATCCGCCATCACCACCGTGTTCCTCACCGGCGGCACCTCGGCCGTGCCCGCCGTCCGGCGTGTGCTGACGGAGCAACTGCCCCAGGCGACGGTGATCGAGGGCGATCTGTTCAACAGCGTCGGTTTTGGTCTGGCGTTAGAGGCCAAGCGGCGATTCAGGAGGTAACTCCCCCGGGTCGATGGGTCTTGCCGCCCCACCCCCTCCTTGTTCCTCCCCCTCAAGGGGGAGGAGACGCTGGCCTCGATAATGCGGTGCAAGCGTCCTTCCCCCTTGAGGGGGGAAGGACACGATGGGGGTGGGGCTGGAAAGCCGAGCAACGTCCTCGGACGTTCGATACCCCATCGGAAACACTTTTTGGGCGAGCCACTAAGAAGCAACGGCAACGCCAATCACCGCACCGCCAAACACATCAGCCAGCCGCCGCCGGATGCGGCCGGAACGTTCTTCCTCAAGGACCCGCCCGCCTTGCAGGTCCGTGACGTAGAACACGTCGACCGCACGCTCACCATACGTTGCAATATGTGCAGAGTTGATATCGAGACCGAGATCAGACAGGGCGCTGGTGAGGTCGTAGAGCAGGCCAGCCCGGTCGAGGCCCGATACCTCGATGACGGTGAACCGCTCCGACATCTGATTGTTGATGACCACTTCGGGCACCAGGCTGAAGGCCGCCGACCGGCCGTGCACCGGCTTGCGCCGCGCCATGACGTCTTGCAGCGTCACGCTGCCATCAAGCAGTTTTCCAATGGTTTCGCCGATGCGGCCCGCGAGCCGCAGTTCGTCCTCCTCCTCGAACTCGCGCTTGATGAGAAACGTATCCAGCGCCATATTATCCGTCGTCGTTGAAATACTCGCGCCCATGATGTTGGCCCCGGTTGCCGCGCAGGCACCCGCGAACAGCGCCAGCAAACGGGTCACATTCGGCGCCAGAAGCGTCAGCTCGGTGACAGCGGTGAAGGCGTCGGACCGCGCCTGATAGGCAAAGCGCTTGCCGGCTGCCTCGGTGTCGCGCAGCAGCCGGACGTGCTCGGCCTGGCGGCCCGTATCTGACCGCAGCCAATAGGCGCCGGGCAGCCGGGCGATGGCGCGGTCGAGGTCTGCCGCCGGCCAACCGGAAAGAGCCGTACGCAGAGCACTTTGGGCATCGGCCACCCGGTCACCGTGGCCCACCTTAGTATGCCCGCCCGCCAGCACGGGCTCCGTCTCGTAATACAGTGTCCGCAGCAATTGGCCTTTCCAGCCGTTCCACACGCCTGGCCCGACCGCGCGAATATCGGCGACCGTGAGAATGAGCAGCAGCCGCAGCCGCTCCGGGCTCTGCACAATCTTGGCGAAATCGCTGATGGTCTTGGGGTCGCTGAGATCGCGGCCTTGCGCGATCATCGACATGGTGAGGTGCTGTTCGATCAGCCAGGCCACGATTTCGGTCTCCGACGGTGACAGGCCGAGGCGTGGACAGGTCTCGCGAGCGATGGCCGCGCCCGTCACCGAATGGTCGCCCGCCAGCCGCTTGCCCGCATCATGCAGCAGCACCGCCACATAGAGCGCGCGCCGGTTCTGCACCTGCTTGATGATTTGCGAGGACAGCGGATGATCATCGCCCAGCGTACCCCGCTCGATCTCCGACAACAGACCGACAGCGCGGATCGAGTGCTCATCAACCGTATAGTGATGATACATGTTGAACTGCATCATGGCGACAATGCGTCCGAATTCCGGGATGAACCGTCCGAGCACTCCGGTCTCGTTCATCGACCGCAGCACCCGCTCGACGCCCTTGGGTTCTGTGAGCAATTCGAGAAAGATCCGGCGCGCGTCCGGGTTGGCGCGCAAGGCATCATCGATCAGCGGGCGCGATTGGCGCAGCAGCCGCACCGCATCGGGATGCAGCTGAACGCCCCAGATTTCCGCCTGCTGGAAAATCCGGATGATGTTGACCGGGTCCAGCCGGAAAATGGCGTCATTGACCGTATCAAGCCGCCCGTTCTCGATGCGGAAATCCGATGTCCGCCGCATTTTTGCCCGGGTCCGCCAGTTCAGCGGCGCCAGCAGCCGCTCGAACATAGGCGTCGATTTCACTTGCTTCATTTCCAAAGCCGCGCTCGCCGCCAGCGTCAGTTCACCGACTTCGCGGGCGACCAGAAAGTAGTGCTTCATGAACCGCTCAGCCGCGATCAGCCCGCCGCGAGCCACATAGCCGAGCTTTTCGGCCAGCACAGGCTGCACATCAAAACTCAGGCGCTCCTCGGGGCGTCCCGCGATAAAATGCAGATGGCAACGAACCGTCCAAAGAAAATCCTCACACTGGCGAAAATTGCGGTACTCGGACGAGGTAAACAGCCCGGCCTCGCTGGCGACGCCAATATCGCGGCCATAGACATAGGTCACCAGCCAATGCAGCGTATGCAGATCGCGCAAGCCCCCCTTGCCGTCCTTGATGTTGGGCTCGACCTTGTAGCGGCTCTCACCCGTGCGCCGGTGCCGCTCGTCGCGCTCGGCGAGCTTGGCATCGACGAATTCGCGGTAGGTGGCGGGGCCAAGTTCGGCCCGGAACCGGCGCATGAGGCCGGCGACCAGCTCCGTACTGCCCGCAATCAGCCGGCTGTCCAGCAACGACGTGCGGATGGTCATATCGGTGCGCGCCAGCGCCAGGCACTGGTCCACCGAGCGCGTGGCGTGGCCAACCTTCAGGCCAAGATCCCACAGCATATAGAGCAGGAATTCGACGACGCTTTCGCCCCACGGCGTCTGCTTGTAGGGAAGGAGGAACAGCAGATCGATGTCGGATTTGGGGGCCAGCAGGCCACGGCCGTAACCGCCAGTGGCGACCACGGCCATGTGCTGGGCATCCGACGGATTGCCCGCATGATAAAGGCGCCGCGTGACGAAGCGGAACAGCGCGCCGATCACGCCGTCATGCAGATGCGAGAGCGCGGCGGCGCAGGCCCGGCCGTTCTTGTCGGTATCAAGTTGGCGGCGCGCGGACTCGCGGCCCTCGGCCAGCGCCAGTTTCGCGCGGCCAAGGATGGCGGCGCGCAACGTGGCGTCCTGGCCGCCAAGCTGCGTGTATAGCGCCGCGAAGTCCACGTCGAGAAAAGGCGCGCTCGCCAAAGATCCCGAATCCATCGCATCTTCCCTTCGTCATGGTAGCGACGGCTGCCATCCACGGCGACACGCCAAGAACTTGCTGATCGTTGGCGTGGATGGCAGCCTTCGCAGCCATGACGATAAAGGGAACACAACTTTTACGCCAACCATTAGCGTCCGGCTTGACCCTATCGCGCCCGCCCTCTACGCCATCACGCCATGACCCCACCCTCCTCCTTTCGCGGCATCGTGGCGCTGTTGCTGGCTGCTGCTATGTTTGTCAGTACCGACGTGTTCATGAAGGCATCGATGGCGGAGTTGCCGCCGTTCGAGGTGCTGATGTTGCGGGGCGTGGCGGCGGCCATCTGGTGCCTGCCGGTGGTGCTGCTGCTGGGTTACGGCCCGCAGCTTGCGCAGGGGCTCAACCGCTGGGTGCTGCTGCGAGCGGCCAGCGAGACGCTCGCCGTGCTGATTTTCGTGTTCACGCTGAAGCGGATGCCGTTGGGTGACCTTACGGCGTTGACGCAGACGGCGCCGCTGTTCCTGGTGCTGGGGGCGGGGTTTTTCTGGCGCGAGCCGGTTGGGATCTGGCGCGTGCTGCTAGTTATTTCCGGATTTGCCGGGGCGGTGATGGTGGCGCAACCGGGGGCTGTCACGGCGTCGGTCTATGCGCCGCTCGGGCTGTGTGCGGCGGTGTTCGGTGCGGGGCGCGATCTCCTCTCGCGCAAGGTGCCGCCGCAGGTACCGACGCTGCTTGCGACCTTGGCGACAATTGTGATGGTGATGGCGGCGGCTGGGCTTGGCACGCTGCTGTTCGAGACCTGGGTGGCCCCGCGCACGGTGCATCTGCAAATGCTGGGCACGGCGGGGCTGCTGCTGATGGGCGCGCATTTTCTGCTGATGCAGGCGTTCCGCTGGGCGCGCGCGGGCACACTGGCACCGTTCCTCTACGGGTTCACGGTGTGGGCGATGCTGGCGGGAATTGTGATCTTTGGCGACCGGCCGAATGGGCTTGGCCTGACAGGCGTCGCGCTGATCATCGCCAGCGGGCTTGCTGTAGCGATGCTGGATGGCAGTGCGCAGCGGACCACGATTGCCAACGGCCGCCCCGGAGGGCAGGAGCGGCCATCGTCAGCTCAATGATCTAGGCCTAAACTGGCCCAGCAACACACTTGTTTGGCTGCCTGACGGCATCGAAGCCGGCCCTGTCGTCGCCATGGGCTCGGAAGGGCTGTTCGAGGCCGCAATGCGGTGGGTGCAGGACCGGCTTGGCCGCTTGGGCCGGGACGGTTCCTGCGACGATGATCGCTGCCGTGATGACAGCAGCGAGCTTGCGGGTAAATCGCATGATCGCTCTCCGTTTCAAAAATACCTGAGCACCGCGGGTGTGCGGTGCTCAGTACACTGTGATGATGACAGCTTAGGCCGGCAGCTCGGGCCTAGCGCGCCAAGCAGGCGATGTACTGACGGAAGCCATCACGATCGCTGCCACTGTCCTGGCGGGAAGCGCGGTCTTTTTCAACTTGGCACGCCTGCCATGACGCGGCGCTGGCGGGGGCTGCGGTGAAGGCGGCTGCGGACAGGGCGAAAACGATGGCGAGGGAAACGGTTTTCATGATGATCTAGCTCCACGTTTTGGTTTGCTAGGTGGACGTGTTGTTCGTCCACCCTTGCCCCTTTCTACGGGACAACAGTGCAAATGGTTCAACGTATGGAGCTTTAAAAGGGGAGATGAAGAGGACGTGAAGAGGTGTGAAGCGGCAGTGCTCATTCGCGACAAAAGACGCCGGGGCTTTGATCGATCATTGCTGAAAAGCAGAAGGGGCGCCGGAGCGCCCCTTCCTTTGATACGTTTCGGGATCAGCCGTTTGACTTAGAAGGCAACCTTCAAGCCCATCATCCAGCTGTTCTCGTCCTTGCAACCGCCGACGCAGGGCGTACCAGTTCCATCTGCCGAAAGATGCTGGAACTGCCCGTAAAGGAGGCTTGCAGCAGGGTCGATGCTCTGGGTCACACCTACGAAGAAGCCCTTGCCAGTTACGTCGAGCCTAGCGATGTCTTTTGTCTGCTGGAAGCCGCCGTACACGGCAGTCTCTCCCATGCCGTTAACGTTCTTGCGCCAGCCGCCCTTGATGAACCAATTGTTGGCGCTGCCGCCCTTCGTCGCTTGATTGTTCTGGACTGCATCATACTCGCCGGTAACGAACAACCCCGACGGCTTGTTGAACAACGACGCGCCAATCAGCCAGCGGCTTTCCGTTCCGACGACAGTCTCGGTTTCCGCCTGATAAGCGGCCGACAGCGAAACATCCGTGCCGCCATGAGATGCGTCATAGCCAAGAGCGACCGAGGCTACGTCATCACCACCCGACTTCACGACAGCCGGGACGCCAAAAATTACCTGCGAATCGTTGTGGCCCAGCGACGCCGAAACTTGGAAGCCACCCATCGTAGGCGAGTCATAACGGATTGTCTCGCCGCGAATGCCACCGATATTGTCCAGAGCATTATACCAGGAGCCCAAGAAACTACCAGCGGCGTCCCTGATTTGAATGCCAGCAGCCAGATCAATGATACCACCATTGTAGGCGTTGGCACCACTATCCCCGCCCAGATCCGAGCGTCCATTAGCGCTCTTGTATGCGCTACTGCGATGCCCCACCGTCAGGCGACCAATCGACTTGCTGTCCATGTAAACGTAGACTTCGACAGGCGCAATCTTACCATTAGCAGAATATCCCAGAGGGCTGTCAGCCTGCAGACCGTTGCCGTCACCAGGATCACCAAAACGAGCATCAAAGCCCAAGTTATACCCTACCGTAAAATCGCTCGATACTTTGCCCGAACCGGCAAAGGTGAAACCGCCACCGATTGTATCAGGCGTAATAACGTTAGCGTCGTTCTCAATCCCGTCATTCCAGAATAGGATCCCCGACGTCACAGCGCCCGAAAGCGTTACGCTAACCTTCCGGTTGCCCTTACGGACCGTAGTCGCTTCGAGTTCCGCAACGCGGCTCTCGAGGTCGGCGCAGCAATCACCACCGAGGTCGGCGGCGCGAGCGGCGGTTGGTGCCAAGGTGACGCTGCCAACGATGAGGCTTGCGGCGGCGGCGATCGCCAGATAACTGGTCGTCTTCATCAGTCCCCCAATCATATCCATCTCCACGTGAAGTGCTTTTAGGGTTTTTGTTGGTTCGCGCCTGTTCAGCGCCTCCTACGTAGGCCACAACAAGACGCGTCGAAGACACGCCATCGCCGGAACCGGACGCTACGCACACCACCAAACTGGAACTGTTACTGGATCTGTTTACGGACCTTCACCAGCTGTGATCTCGTCACCAGTTTTTCTTTGAGAAAAACTAGCGGGCCGACAGGGCCCCAAAGACGCAAACAAACTGGGAAGCGACTCGACTTGTGTGCAACGAGTCTTAGTCGATAAGAAAACGTTTCGTCAAAGTTGCAATGCATACCGACTGTGGGAAACGGTTGTGGTTGTTGCGCAATTGTCACGAGACTATGATGCAAAGCCCGGAAATCCGCCTCCGGCTGCAAAAGCGCCGGTGTGATATCGCGGCTCGTGCCGGGGCCGCGCCGGGGCTCAATCAGCTGATTTCGACCCGATTTCTGCTCAAACCCCAACGAATCGCCCGTTTTTTCACACATCGATTCGGGTGTCCCGCACCACCCAAAACAAAATGGCCGCCCCCGGTTTTACCGGGAACGGCCATTCGTATCTCATTCGCTTGGCGAGGTTGGAAAGCCCTAGAAGTTCACGACCATGCCGGCGAGGACCGCATCAAAGTGTTGGCTTGGCACGGCTTCGGAGTTGGTGGCGACGGTTTGCCCGGCCGTCAGGATCAGTTTGGGATCGGCGATCGCGTTGTCCAGCATGGTGTGCCGGTAGCCGAGATACATGACCGCGCCGACCGTATCGAGGTCCTGCGTCAGGCCCACGCCCCAGACATGGGCCTGGAGATCGTTGGCATAAGCGTCGGTGGTGCGATCGTACTCACCATAGACGTTGGTCTCGCCCATGCCGTTGACGTTCCGGCGCCAGCCCATCTTGCCATACCAGTTGGTGGCGTCGTTGCGGTAGGCCGTCGCCGCATAGGCCTTTGACCAGGCCAACGTGCCGTAGAGGCCCGATCCGCTCTCGTAGATCGATCCCGACATGGCCAGCTTGTTGAGACGGTTGTGATCGGCGTCCACCAGGCCGGTGCCCACATTCTGATCGATCAGCGCCGAGTTTTTGCTTGAACTGTCATAACCCACGCCGGCAGCAATGTTGAGGGTGCCGAACTTGTTGGCGTAGTAGAGTGCCGTCGCATAGGTGTCGTTGCCGCCGAAGGAGGTGGCGAACTGGAACCCGGACATCTGGCGCGAATAGAAGGCGATGCGCGGCACCTGGCCGTCGCTCATTTCCTGGAGAACGCTGCCCCAGGTCACGTCGGTCAGCCCGCCGCTGTTGTCGCGCAGGTGGAAGCTTGAATTCCACGCACCAGGATTGATGTTGGAAATCCAGGTCGATGAGCCGCCGAGGTCCTGATACCAGGCGCCGTCCGCCGCGCTGTCTTGCTGGCCAAGCTGCAACTTGCCGATGTCCTTTGCGTCCAGGAACACATAGGTATTGCGGATGTCGATGTTGTTTGGCGTTGGATTGTGCACGACCTGGCTGACGTCGCCGAGCTTGTCGCCCCAGGGCCGGATGCTTATCGAAAAGCCCGCGCTCAGGTTCTCGCGGATTTTGCCGGAGCCGTCGATATTGAGGCGGGTCTGGCTGGTGCTGTTGTTGACGACATAGATGTCGGCGTTGTGGTCGAAGAAAGTGGGATCGCGCAGATCGGTCGAGCCGAAGCCGTCGGACCACCAGACCACCCCGGCGTTCACCCAGCCCGAAATTGTCAGCGAAATCTTGCGGTTGCCCTTGCGGACTGTGGTCGCTTCAAGTTCGGCCACGCGTTCTTCAAGGTCGGCACAGCAGTCGCCGCCAAGATCGGCAGCTTTGGCATGGGGGGCGGGAAGTCCCGCAAACAGAAGACCGGCCGCGAGCGCAAGCGCCAGACGGCTGCTGGTCCTGGTCAAGAGTTGCATTGATCTCATCTCCAAGTCAGATATCCGGTTGATGGCTCGGGCGAGGACGCAACCGTCTGCCGCCCAATACGGCGCCGTTCGCCCGCGGGGATGCCGCTGGACGCGCAAGGCCGAACGCTGGAACGCAACAGGGAACTGGATCTCGACGGCCCCTGATCGTTGCGGGGCTCACGGGAGCATTTCGCTCCAAAGCTCTTAAATCGACGTTAAAGGGCGTGCCGTCACGGAGCGGCAGGGATTGAAATCTGTGGCCAGCGGGCCACAGCCACGGCGCGACGCGCGGCGGCATTGACTTGGCGCGGCGGCGGCGCATGTTTGGCGGCGAGATGACAGAGACGCTCAACATACCTTTGCAGGTGCCCATCGCCGTGGTTGGCGGCGGGCTGACGGGTATGGCGGCGGCGCTGGCGTTCGGGCGGGCCGGGATGCGCGTGGCGTTGATCGTCAAGCCAGGCGCGCCACCGCCCGATCTGCGCACGGCAGCGCTGTTTCCCGGTAGCGTTCAGTTGCTGCGCAATCTCAACGTGTGGGCGGGCTGCGAGGCTGAGGCCACGGCGCTGGCGGCCATCCGTATTGTGGACGATACCGGCTGGCTGCTCCGCGCGCCCGAGACGCTGTTTCGCGCTGCAGATATGGGGCTATCGGCGCTGGCCTGGAACACCGCCAACAGTGCGATTGGCCGGGCTTTGGAGGCTGGCGTTGCAGGCTGCCTCGATATCCTCCGGATCGAGACGGCGGCGACACCGGTCTATTCCTATGCGGACGGCGGTCTCTACATCCGATTGGCGGAGGGCCAGGAGATCGCCGCCTGTCTGGTGATAGCCGCCGATGGCCGCGAGTCGCCGCTGCGGACCTTCGCCGGGATCACCGTGGAGCGCCACGAGCACGACCAGACCGCGCTGGTCACGACTTTCGCGCACAGCCGCCCACATCTCAACATTTCGACGGAAATCCATCGCCAGGCCGGACCGCTGACCACGGTGCCAATGCCGGGCAACCGCTCCAGCCTCGTCTGGGTCGAGCGGCCGCGCGAGGTGGCGAGACTCTTAGCATTGGACGATGCGGCGTTCACCGGCGAGCTTCAGCAGCGCCTGCACGGCTCGTTGGGGCAGCTGAGCGGTCTCACCCCGTGCATGACGTTCCGGTTGCAGGATATGACCACACAGGCGTTCGCCCGCGATCGCATCGCGCTGGTGGGCGAGGCCGCGCATGTGCTGCCGCCGATTGGTGCGCAGGGGCTCAATCTGGGCCTGCGCGATGTCGCTGATCTCGCCGAGGCGGTGCTGGCGGCGGGCGATCCGGGTTCGGCGGACGTCCTTGTAGCCTATGACCGCGTGCGGCGGCGCGATGCGGCGATCCGGTCGCGCACGGTGTCGGCGTTGAACACCTCGCTGTCGTCGGGCGCGCTGTCGCTGCAATTGGCGCGTGGGCTTGGGCTGCATACGCTCAACGCCATTCCCGCCCTGAAGCGGATGGTGATGCAGCAGGGCGCGACGGGTTCGGCCCCACTGCCTCGCCTGATGCGCACGGGCTGACGGCGGATGCCCTCGTCCCTCCTCGATCTCCGCAACCGGCTCGAATACGCCCTGTTGCGGGTGCTGGTCTGGCTGGTGCGCCTGGCGCCGTTGGATGTAGCGGGCAACGTGTCCGCGCGGATTTGGCAGCTGGTTGCGCCCTATGGGCGGCGGCAGCAGCGCGCGCTCGACAACATCGCCCGTGCGTATCCCGACATGCCGCTCACTGAACGCCAGGCCATCATCCATACGATGTGGGGCAATCTCGGCCGCGTCATGGTCGAGACCATTCAGATCGACCGGATCATTGCCGACCCCGCCCGCATCGATTTTATCAACGAGAGGCTGTTCAACCGTTACGCCGGCAAGATGGGGCCGGCCGTGGCGATGACACTGCATATGGGTAATTGGGAGCTGACGGCGTGGCCGATGACGAAGGCGGGCTGGCACCCGGCCGCCGTCTACCGTCTTGTGAAAAACCCCTATGCCGACCGCTATCTACGCGAGCAGCGGCGCACAATTTATCCGGCAGGTTTACTGGCGCGCGGGGCTGACTATGAGGGCGACGACAGCGAGGGACAGCGCACGGCGCGGCGCATCATGGATTTTGTGCGCCAGGGCGGGCGGCTTGGCATCGTTTCGGATCTGTTCGACCGGCACGGCATCCCGGCCCCCTTCTTCGGCCACGACGCCAACTCGACCATGGTGCCCGCCATGATCGCGCGGCGTGTGGGCTCGCGGATCTGGCTGGCGCGCTGCGTGCGGCTGGGAGCGGCGTCGCGCTTCAAGATTGAAGTGAAGGAACTCAAGGTAGTCCGCACCGCCAATGCCGGCGACGACATCCGTGCCACCACTGCGGCGGCCCAGCGCCAGTTCGAAGCCTGGATCCGCGAAGCGCCGGACCAATGGATGTGGTCGAACCGGCGCTGGAGCTGAGACGGATCGTTGTGTCAAGGGAGGACGGCGGGGATTGGCTGTGTTCCATTTCCGGCCAGTGGCCATCCTCAATGCCGGTTTTGCGATTGGCCTGGGTCTTGCTTCCCAGCTGTCACACGACAAGCCAGCAGCCGGGACCGACCATGACCACCGCCACACAATCGAGCCGTTCCGGCCAGAGCAACACCCCCAAGACGCTGGTTGGCGTCGACATCTCCAGCTGGCTGAGCTGGACCTGCTACGGCGTCGGCTTTGCCGTCGCCCTGCACATGGCACCGAACATGGCCGCCGATCTCACCGATGGCGGTATTGGGCTGACCGTGGTCGCGGGCGCCGTAGCCCTGTTTTTTGCATCGATCCTGCTGATCCAGAACCAGATGCGGATTTCACTCTCCAACACCAGCTTTGGCGAACCGCGTAAACTGGTCAATGACGGTATTTTTTCGGTATCGCGCAACCCGATGTATGTGGCGTTCCTCGTTCCCATCCTGTCGCTAGCGATGTTCTCGCCCATAGCCGCCATCGGCGCCGCGGCGCTGTATGTGACCGGCATGAACGCTCTTGTCATCGCCGACGAGGAAGCCATTCTGACGTCGATGTTCGGCCCTGAATTCCGCCGCTACTGCGCCACAACGCCCCGCTGGCTGGTGTGGTAGGCGGCCCTGAGTGCGTCATTTGAAACCGGATTGACAGCGAAGCCGTAATACCGTCACCTCAATCCCGAATTTGGAGAGGCGACGAGACAACCGATGGGAAACGCCCGCAACGCAAAATACCGGCTGGGCCAGATTGTCCGGCACCGCGTGCATCCATTCCGCGGCATTATTTTCGATGTCGATCCTGTGTTCGATAACACCGAGGAATGGTGGCAGTCGATCCCAGCCGAGTTCCGGCCCGCCAAGGATCAGCCCTACTATCACTTGCTGGCCGAGAACGAGAAGACCGAATACGTCGCCTACGTCTCAGAGCAGAATTTGCTGCCTGATGAAACCGGCAAGCCCTTGCGTCATCCGCAGCTGCGCGAAATGTTCGCCACCGACGAAGCCGGCGAATATCACCCGCTGTTTGTCGAGACGCATTGAGCGAACCGCCACTCTCTCGGTGTAGGGGCGACTGGCGGTCGCCCGTGCGGCAGCATTTTCTATGTTGCGAGTTTTGCGCTGCGGTATCCGCGTAGAACATCCTGACGTTTCATAGCGCTAAGAGACGGGCGACCGCCGGTCGCCCCTACGCCGAGAGATTGCGATGACGTCGGGTGATCCTTTACGGCGTCTTGGGCGCAGCCGGATCGGCAGCTTTGTCCTTGGCGGCAGCGGCCGCATCTTCCTGCACGCCCTTCACCGCTTCGGCGGCAGCCGCTTGCGCCGCCTTCTGGCGGGCGATCATCCGCTCACGCAGGCTCAACACCAGATTTTTGCGCGCGTTGAGGTACTTCGCTGTATCGACCGGCTTGCCAGACAGCGACGTCGCGAAATCATCCATGGTGATCTTGAACGGGACCGTCACGCCCTGCAGCGATACGGCGAGCACCCACATATTCTTGGCCTTGCTCATCCGGTCGATTAGCTCAGGTGCAGCTTCGGACTCAGACGTGCAGCCCTGCGGCACGCAATAGTCGAAGCCGAGCTTGACCAGCTGCTTGGGATCTTTTTCGTCATCGAAGCGCAGCGCGATACCGGCGGGCAGAATGAAGCCGAGCGGCGTGCCGACCAACAGCACCTTTTTATCGTTGCCCTCGATCTCGCGTAAGGCGACCGAGACGAGGAGGTTGCCCGACTGCGGATCAAAGCTCTCATGCTGGTTGGCGCAAACCTGCTTTTCAATCGGTGGTGCGGTCTTGGCGTCCTTGGCGGCCGGGTCTGGCAACTGTACCTTTTCGCAGATCTTGAACCAGTTCGGGCCGCCCTTGCCAGCTTTCGCGTCGGCTGGCTTGGCCGCCGGATCAGCAGGCGCTGCCGGAGCATCGGCGGCGGGCGCCGCAGTATCCTGCGCGAACGCCGGCGATAGAACGGCTGCACTTGCCAAGACAGCAAGCGACAGACCAATCGCCGCAGCAACGCGAGCCGTCCGAAGCACTGATAAATCGAAGTAAGCCATGTAGTCTCGACCTTTCATCCCCGGCCGAACCGCCATCCAATCAGCGACGCGCCGCCCCACATCTCTCATGGTCTTGCCCCTGTGCCCCCTCTATACGGGGTGGAACCGAAGACGGGAAGCGTTAACGCCGCCAATTGAGGCAATCGCGTGACCACTCGTCAACAGGGAAGCTTTGCAGCCATGAAATACGCTGTCCACGTTGCCGCGCTGCCACGGCGCAGCCTGTTTCTTCGGGCACAACGGATCGCGTGCAGGTTCTCGCCCTGGCGCTGGCAAAGTTCTATGAAGATCGCCAGAGTTGGCAATTTTCCCGTATCCAAGCCTTTGCGCAAACCCTCTTCGAGGCCGATATGATGCGATGTGTCTGGGGCTGTACCAGCAAATTGGCTGTGGCTTTGTTAGTGCACCTGTTTGCGGCAAGCCCAAGTCTTGCCGCTCCGCAGCACGGCATTTCGATGCTGGGCGAACCCCATTACGCGGCAGGCTTTACGCACTACGACTACACCGATCCTGGAGCGGCCAAAGGTGGCAAGCTGCGTCAGGCCGTGATGGGCACCTTCGACAACCTCAATCCGTTCACCATCAAGGGCGATATTGCGGTTGGCCTCACCAGCAACGTGTTCGAAACACTCATGTCGCGCGCGTTCGACGAACCGTTCTCGCTTTATGGGCTGATCGCCGAGAGCGTGGAGACGCCTGAGGACCGCAGTTGGGTTGAATTCACCTTGCGCAAAGAGGCCCATTTCAGCGACGGCGCACCCATCACGCCCGACGACGTGCTGTTTTCCTGGGAGGTGCTGAAAGAGCACGGCCGCCCCAATCATCGCAACTATTACCCCAAAGTCGCCAAGGCCGAGAAGGTTGGCGAGCACGGCGTGCGCTTCACATTCAAGCCGGGCACCGACCGGGAAATGCCGCTGATCATGGGCCTGATGCCCTTGCTGCCCCGCAGCGCCTACACGGCGGACACCTTTGAGCAGACGACGCTCAAGGCCATGGGGAGCGGCCCCTATGTGGTGGCCGAAGCGGTCTCAGGGCGCACCCTCACACTGAAGCGCGACCCCAACTATTGGGGCCGCGATCTCGCCGTCAATCGCGGCCGCTTCAACTTCGACGAACTGGGCTTCGAATACTACCGCGACCAGACCGCGATGTTTGAATCGTTCAAGGCCGGCCAGCACGATTTCACCGAGGAAACCGACGCCAAGCAATGGCAGGCGGCTTACGACTTCCCGGCCATGCAAAGCGGCGATGTTAAAAAGACCGAGATTCCACTGGCCTTGCCTGCGCCCATTGCGGCGCTGGTGTTCAATATGCGCAAACCGTTGTTCGCCGACCAGCGGGTGCGCAAGGCCTTCAACATTCTGTTCGACTTTGCCTGGATCAACCACAACCTGTTTGGCGGCGCCTTCACACGCCAGGAGAGCTATTTCGACCGGTCGGCGCTATCGGCGCGCGGGCAACCGGCGAACGATCTGGAATTGGCCCTCTTGAAGCCGTTTCCAGATGCGGTCGCACCGGACATCCTGGCAGGTACGCACAAATTCCCGGTCAGCGATGGCCAGGGCTGGAACCGGGACAACGCCCGTGCCGCGCTTGAGCTGTTCAAGCAGGCGGGGTGGGAACCCAAGGGCGGCGTACTGACGAACGTGAAGACGGGCGAGGCATTCAGTATCGAGGTGCCGGTGAAATCGCGCATCGAAGAGCGGCTGTTGCAAGCCTTCGCCTCGCAGTTGAAGCGCACCGGCATTGACTTACGCGTCCGGTCCATTGACGCCGCGCAATACCAGCAGCGGCTCAATACCTTCAGCTACGACATGATCTATTATACATGGTACACGTCGTTATCGCCCGGAAACGAGCAGAACGTGCGCTGGTCGAGCGCGTCGGCGGACACCCAAGGCAGCTTCAATTTTGCCGGCATCAAGAACCCGGCGGCCGATGCCATGATCGACGCGCTGATCCACGCCAAGGATCAAGCCTCGCTGACGGCAGCGGTGCGCGCGCTGGATCGCGTGCTGCTGTCGGGCGACTACATCATCCCGCTATACTATCCCGCCAAGCAGTGGGTGGCGTACCGGACCAATCTGCGCTACCCGGCCACGACGTCGCTTTATGGCTACTTGCTTGATACTTGGTGGAGTACCCCATGACTTGCACGTTCGACGATTTCCTGAAGGTCGATATCCGGGTGGGTACGATCACCGACGTGCAGCCGTTTCCCGAAGCGCGCAAGCCGGCATTCAAGCTATGGATCGACTTCGGGCCGGAGATCGGGGTGAAGAAATCATCAGCACAGATCACCGTGCACTACACACGTGAAGCCCTGATTGGCCGGCAGGTCGCCGCCGTCGTCAATTTCCCGCCACGCCAGATCGGCCCCTTCATGTCAGAGGTGCTGACGCTCGGCTTCCCGGACGCCGATGGTGCCGTCGTACTATTCAAGCCCGATCTGACAGTGCCCAACGGCGGCAGATTGCATTGAGGGAAGGCTTTCGTCTGTTCGTACCGTCAATGCAGCTTGGCGAGGTCGAAGCGGGAATAGCAGTCGGTGCTTGGCAGGTTTGTCTTACCGGACATGGCATCGGCCAGTGCTTCCTTGAGGTTGACGCCGGCATCCTGCGCGCGCACGCCGATCATCAGGAACGGACGCTCCCAGCTGGTGTCCTTTTCTTTGACGCCGGAGCAGGCCGCCCGGAACTGGCCGAGATTGAGCTTCCAGATGTGCTTGAGGGCGCCGACGCCGGTGTCCATCCAACCGGCTGCCGTCCGGCCGCGCTTGTCGGCTCGCACGCTTTCGCCCGGCTCGGGGCCCTCTTCTGAAGCCAGGCCCACGGCGATGACGTCGGCCGAACCGGCCAATCCGCTCAGCACCTGCGGGCCAAACAGTTCGCGTTGCAGCCCGCTGTCAGGGATGGTCTGGCCACCCTTTGCGAGCTGGTCGCCGCTACCGTGCACCCAGGTGATGTCTTTGGTCTTGATAATCACATCAAAGGCGGCGTGCTTGCCGGACTTGTCAGTACCATCGATAGGGAACACGATCGCATCGTCCCAACGCTTGGTGACGACTGGCACCTTCTTGTCGAGTCCCAACAGGCCTGGCAGATAGTCCGGCTGTGAGGCCCCGATGGCTGTGAGACCCACAAGGCCACCCAGGGTCGCAATCCCGATGCCCGTGCCGATCTTGCCGCCCAGCAGCCAGCCCAGCCAGCCATAGCCGCTGTTGGCCCGGTTGCCCCACATGGCGCCGCGCCAGAGCAACAGCCCCGGCCGGCGCTTCTTGCGGTCATCGTCGGACCCTGAGCCCTTTTGACCTTCAGCCATGTGCCATCTCCTCTGCATTCAGACATGGCAAAGGGATGGCGGCCTCAGGGGGCGAAAACAAGGCACCGTGTTGCAGCCTCAACTCGCTTTGGCGAGCGCCGCTTTGGCTGGATGGACAGCCATCATATAGTCATTCAGCAGCGTTTCGGTGATGACGCCGGGCTTGTATTTGAACGCGCCGATTTCCGAAACCGGCGTTACTTCAGCCGCCGTGCCGACGATGAAGCATTCGCTGAACGCCGGCAGATCCTCAGGCATGATGACTCGCTCGTTGACCGTGTAGCCGCGCTTGCGCGCGAGCGCGATCACTGTGCGGCGCGTAATGCCGTCGAGGAAGCAGTCGGGGATCGGCGTGTGCAGCTCGCCATCCTTGATGAAGAAGATGTTAGCGCCCGTGCACTCTGCGACGCGGCCGCGCCAGTCCAGCATCAGCGCATCGGCGGAGCCAGCACGCTCGGCCCGGTGCTTCTCGATGGTGCAGATCATGTAAAGGCCGGTTGCCTTGGCCTTGCAGGGAATGGTCGTCGGGTCCGGACGCCGGTAATGCGCCATGGCGAGGCGAATGCCTTTCATTTTGGTGGCCGGATCGAAGTAAGAACCCCAATCCCAGGTGGCAACTGCCATGTGGATCGTGTTGGCCTGCCCGCTCACGCCCATGACTTCGCTGCCGCGCCAGGCAATCGGTCGCACATAGCAATCGATGAGGTTGTTGGCTTTGACGGTATCGCGGCAAGCCTGGTCGATCTCGGCCAGCGAATAGGGGATCTCGAAATCGAGCAGCTTGCCGCTGTCGATCAGCCGCTGGCTGTGCTCGGTGAGCTTGAAGATCTCGCCGGCATAGGCCCGCTCGCCCTCGAACACGGCGCTGGCATAGTGCAGCGCGTGGGTGAGCACATGCACCTGCGCCTCGCGCCAGGGCTTCATCTTGCCGTCAAACCAGATAAATCCGTCGCGATCATCGTAGGGAACCAGGGCCATATGCGCATCCTCCGCTTGGCCGGAAGAAGCGCCTCGCGCTCGCCCGGCTCGTTTTTTGCCGATTAGGTACACTGCCATAGCCCAGAACGGCGCAGCTTGTGCACACCTCCTGGGCGCGTAAAACGTATAAGCTCAAAGCCCTTGCCAAGGTTGCGCCGGTGGCCTTACTCAGCCAGCCAGGGCCGTCCTTGGCCGGGACGTTGAGAGATTAACCCAATCATCCTAATTATGTCAACATGGCTGACCTATTTATGAAGGATTTTTCGGGCCACAGCACAGAACCGGCTGACAAGGCCTCCACGGCAGGCATTGCTTTGGGCAACAGCGAGAGGGCCATCGTCGGTTTGGTTGAACTCCTGTTCTTTGCTTATCGCGACTTCACCCGCGATCCCGACGACATCCTCGCCGAGTTCAATTTTGGCCGCGCGCATCATCGCGTCCTGCACTTTGTTGATCGCTATCCGGGCCTGCGTGTGGCCGACTTGCTCGATATCCTCAAAATAACCAAGCAGAGCCTGGCCCGCGTTCTGCGTCAGCTGGTCGCCAGCGGCTTCATCGAACAGCGCCTGGGTGAAGCAGACCGGCGCGAACGGCGGCTGTATGTGACCGATTCTGGCCAGGCACTGGCCGTCAGGCTACTGGCCCCGCAAATCCGGCGGATGCAGCAGGCGATCAACGACACTCATGGCGCGACGGAAGCCGAAACGGTACGCAGCTTTCTGTTCGCCATGATCGAAACCGAGGAGCGGCGGCGGGTCGAAGCGCTGCTAGCGGGGCCGGGCGGCCTTGTGGTACCAAAGCCAGAGGACACACCATGACCCCGCTGGTTGCCGCCAACAAAGCCAAGCCGCTTTCGGACGATGCCAGCCACGTGTTGGTCGTCGATGATGACCATCGCATTCGCGAACTCCTGGTCACATATCTCCAGAACAACGGGTACCGGGTCACCGCGGCGGGCGATGTGGCGTCCGCCCGCTCCGCCATGCGCGGCCTCGCTTTCGATGTGCTCATTCTCGACGTGATGCTGCCCGACGCCAGCGGCCTCGATCTTGCTCGCGAGTTGCGCCGCGATTCCAAGGTACCGATCCTGATGCTGACGGCGCTGGATGATAAAGCCAGCCGTGTCGCGGGCTTCGAAGCGGGTATCGATGATTACATCCCAAAGCCGTTCGAGCCGCGTGAGCTGCTGATCCGGCTGAACAACATCCTTCGCCGGTATGACCCCAAGGAAGGGTCGCGCGACGAGGTGCGGATGGGCGAAGCGATTTTTAGCCTGGGCCGGGGCGAACTCAAGCGTGGCGACATGGTTGTGAAGCTGACCGAACGCGAGCGCGATCTGTTGCGGCAATTCGCAGTGCGGCCCGGCGTCGCCATTCCGCGGCACGAACTGACCGGCAATTCGGTCGATGGTGATGCGACGGCCAGCGAACGCGCGGTCGATGTGCAAATCAACCGCCTGCGCCGCAAGATCGAGCCCGATCCGGCCAATCCAGTCTATCTGCAAACGTCGCGGGGTAGAGGTTACGTCCTCTATACAGACGGATGATCGCGATCCCCTACCGGCGCTATGCGGGCCGGTCATTGCGTTCTTTGGTGCGCATGGCCTGGCAATCCGTGCCGAACCTGATGCCCAAGGGTCTTTATGCGCGTGCCCTGATCATCATCATCGCGCCGATTGTTCTGCTCGAATCCGTCGTGGCCTTCGTTTTTATGGAGCGCCACTGGCAGGAGGTGACGCAGCGGCTGTCGGAAGCTACGGCCGGGTCGATTGGGTCGATCGTTGATAATTACGAAAACTATCACGACAAGGACAATTATCGCGGTCTCGCGGACCTGGCGCTGAAGCGGTTCAATCTGACGGTTGTGGTCGCGCCCAAAGCCGATCTGCCGCCGCCGCAGGGAAAAGCGATCTTCGATCTGCTCGACCGCATCCTCTCGACGGCAATCAGCATCCAGATCAAGAAGCCCTATTGGATCGACACCTATTCCAAAGACGTGGAAGTGCGGGTCAAGCTGGACAAATCGACCTTGCGCATCTTCGTGCCGCGCAGCCAGACCTACGCCACCAATTCGCATATTTTCCTCGTTTGGATGATCGGCACGTCGCTGGTGCTGCTGTCGGTGGCCATTCTCTTCTTGCGCAATCAGATCCGGCCCATCGTCAAACTGGCTGAAGCGGCCGAAGCCTTCGGCAAGGGACGCCCGATCCCACCCGATTTCCGGGCGAGGGGCGCGCGCGAAATCCGCCAGGCCGCCCACGCCTTCGAGGAAATGCGCGACCGCATCGAAAAGCACGTCGAGCAGCGCACCACCATGTTGGCAGGCGTGAGCCACGATCTGCGCACGGTGCTGACGCGGTTCAAGTTGCAGCTGGCGATGTTCGAAGGCACGCCCGGTATCGAGGGCTTGCGCAGCGATGTCGATGAAATGCAGGCGATGCTTGAGGACTATATGGCGTTCGCCAAGGGCGGTAGCGGCGAGGCCGCCAAACCCACCGACGTGCGCGCCATGATGGAAGAAGTGCGCGACGGCGCGGCCCATTTCGGCAAAGAGATCGAACTGCGCTTCCGCCGCCGCCGTAAAATCCCGGTGCCGCTGCGCCGCCACGGCTTCAAGCGCGCCATCGCCAATCTGGTGTCGAACGCGGCCCGCTACGCCGAAAGCATCGTCGTGACGGTGACCCAGGACCGCCATTGGTTGCGTATCGAAGTTGACGACAACGGCCCCGGCATTCCCGACGAAAAGCGCGAGGTCGTGTTCCGCCCGTTCCTGCGCCTCGATCCCAGCCGCAACCAGGATCAGCCCAACACCGGCCTCGGCCTCGCCATCGCCCGCGACATCGCCCGTGTGCATGGCGGCGACATCTGGCTCGAAGAGAGCGACATGGGTGGGCTAAAGGCGGTGGTACGGGTGCCGGTGTAGGCAGGGCGGAGGCTGTTGCGGCGAGCCGCCTGGTGTCACATGCAAGATGGCCGGCGGCGGGCTTAAATTTTGATTGCGGTAGTCCGCTTTCGAAGGTTCTTCAGTCGCAGTCAGGGTGTGCAAGGGCGGGGGGCTTAGGGCGCTGTTGACCCGGAACGTACAATATGAGACGCCGATTCCGCCGACGGCGACACTTCCGCTTACAGTTTAAACATCACACGTGAGAACTCTATCGCGACCAGTGAAAGCGGTAGTCGACAAACTCCAATCCGTTTCAGGCTTACAGCGGCGGAATTACCAATTTGCCGGTGAGATTGCATCTGACGACGATGGGGGTGGGAAAAGCATAGACTTCATCTTTATCCCAGACCACCCGAACTGGCGCGTCAGAGGGAAGACGACCGTCCGTAACGTAAGGCTCCAGGGCAGCTGCGACCACCTGTTCAAGCTCTTCGATGTGATCGATAAATTGGTCCGTCTCTCGACGGACGGCTATGCTTCTTCCGTCCGAAGCGACCCCGCCACCCATCCCCATCTGCACCTTGCCGTCCGGGCGCAGCTGCAAAACGTTGATCCCGGCAGCGCGGAGCTTCATGACCTCGTCATCGGTGTAGTTACGAGCTAAGCCCTGCACATCTTTAGTTGCGTAAATCTCCGTTAGGCTCGGCCAAGTCGTAAGCACCACGTCCAGCAGAGCCTGCTTAGTCCAGGCGTTATGGTCATAGATTCCGATAGCGTAGAAATCGCGGTCTTTCACAATCGCGAACAATAACTCCTTGGTACCAGCGATCAGATGAGGGCGACAAGGGGCGGGTGTCGTCCCGAGATGAAAATGCTGGATGCCGTAATCGTTGAGCATCCCGTCCTCGACCGACAAATTGCCGATCTTACGGCTCTGGTGGGGCCACAGGTCGCCGCCGGCCTCGACCTTCGCCAGGAGTTGCTGCTCGCCGGAAGCCAGGTGCAGCGGAACGGTGTAATTGGCTTTGTGAACAGCGCGGGTCGAGGCCCGGACGCGACGGTGTCTGATGCTGACATAGGTGTAAATAGTATCCTCGTCGTCGGCTGGGTCAGGCGTATATCCCGCGCGTGTTAGCTCATCGGCACACCGCTCGGCAACGTCCCTGATGAAAATGATCTGAAGGACCATCGGACCATCATGGCAGGTTGCTACTGTTCACGACTGACGGAAAAAAGACCAAGCTTCAACCCTGGAGACTAGGCTACAATCCGGACAAACTACAAGCCTGTGGCCGCCCAGCCTGTGGCCGCCGAGCGAACGACGACCCCTCCTGTGCAGATTTCTCGGACGCCGGCATGACGGTGCCAGCGGCACATTCGGACCACCGGCGTCGGAGAAGCGCCAGGGCACGAAGTCGCGGGAGGTGGAGGACCGAGGTGCAGCGAGCGCTTTATCGATTTGATCTTTGCGCCGGTATTGATCGAGGCCGCTTGGCGGCGCAAATTAGCCCGCGCTGTGGTAGATCGGTCAACGGCTCGGTGTGGGTATCCAACTGGGCCATCCGCCGTTCCCGCATCGGGACTGGCACGGACCGATGGTTATGATAGGGTGACCATAAGACGACACTGCTCGACAGAATTGCCATCGACCCGCAGGTCTGCTTCGGCAAGCCGTGCATCAAAGGTACGCGCATCTGGGTCTCGCTGATCCTGGATTTTCTGGCGGGCGGGCAGAGCGAAGCGCAGGTTCACGCGGCCTATCCGCAATTGCAGCCGGACGATATCCGGGCCGCGCTCGCCTACGCGGCAGAGGTCGCGCGCAAGCGGATCGTCCCCGTGCTCGTCGCGCCGGTGCCGAGTGCGGCAGCCGAATGAAGTTCAAGCTGGACGAAAACCTCGGCTCGCGGGGCAAGGCTCTGCTGGAGGCTGAAGGCCATGATGTCATGACCATCGCTGAGCAGCAGATGAGCGGCGCGCAGGACGAGCGCCCCCCAAAAACCCGACCGCGCGCCCCGGCCCCCCGTTTGCTGCTAGCCAGCACCGCCCCCATTGTGTAAGACCCTCACATATTTCCGAAACCGCGCGCTCGTCTTTGAGCCGCCTTATCCGCCGCGACCCGTACCCCCATGCAAACTGTTCTGCTTGTCGTTCATCTCATGCTGGCCCTCTCGCTGATCGGCACGATCATGCTCCAACGCTCCGAAGGCGGGGGCCTCGGGATCGGCGGCGGCGGGGGCGGCGGCTTCATGACCGGGCGGGGCACGGCCAATGCGCTGACACGGCTGACAGCGTTGCTGGCGGCGGGGTTCTTCATCACCAGCATCGGACTGACGCTGTTGGCGCGCTACGACCATCAGGCCCGTTCTCTCACCGATACGATTGGCAAGCCTGCGGTGACGGCGCCCGTGTCTGGCACGGCACCGGCTGCCCCGGCACCAGTCACAGCACCCGCCGCGGCCACGCCTGCGCCCGCCAAGGAGCCGCTGCCAAAACTGGATTCCATCCTGCCCGCCGATCCGGCCAAGAAGCCATAGCTTTGGCCGTCCCTGCTGACCACGGCATGGACGCCTTCGCCTCGCAGCTGATCGCGGGCCGCCCCGTGCTTGGCTTGGACCTTGGCACCAAGAC
The DNA here is from genome assembly GCA_025359185.1 of Hyphomicrobiaceae bacterium. Lineage (GTDB taxonomy): Bacteria > Pseudomonadota > Alphaproteobacteria > Rhizobiales > Hyphomicrobiaceae > JANYHF01. The sequence continues at coordinate 56,439 of JANYHF010000052.1, forward strand.
CATCGGCATCGCGGTGTCGGACACCAGTTGCATCATCGCCTCGGCGCTGGAAACCATCTGGCGCACAAAATTCCGCGACGATGCTGGGGCGCTGCTGGACCTTGCCCACGAATTTGACGCCTGCGGGCTGGTCGTTGGCTTGCCGCTCAACATGGGCGGCAGCGAGGGGCCTCGGGCGCAATCCACCCGCGCGTTCGTTCGCAACCTGTCCACGTTGACGCCGCTGCCGATTGCCTTTTGGGACGAGCGGTTGTCCACGGCCGCCGCCGAGCGCGTCCTGCTAGCCGCCGACGCCAGCCGCAAACGCCGCGCCGAAGTCATCGACAAAGCCGCCGCCGCCTACATCCTGCAAGGCGCGCTGGACCGGCTGGGCTATCTCAGGACGGCGTGAACCGGGGGGGGCGCGAAAATGAGAAGTGTGCGGATATGCTGCAAAACTTTCCGGCCCCACCCCCACCTTGTTCCTCCCCCGTCAAGGGGGAGGAGACGCTTGAGTCCATGATGGGGTTCGGGCGTCTCGTCCCCCTTGAGGGGGAAAAGACAGGATGGGGGTGGAGCGGGATTGCCCCTCAGCGGGAACCCTATAGCCCTCACGTCACCGCGAAATAGCCGTTGAGGAAACCGCGATAGATGCCGGTCAGAGCCGTGAGATCGGCCAACGCCACGCGCTCGTCGATGGCGTGGATTGTCTTGTTGACAAGGCCGAACTCGATCACCGGGCAGTAGTCCTTGATGAAGCGGGCGTCCGACGTGCCGCCCGTTGTCGAGAGTTCGGGCGTGCGGCCGGTAGCGGCGTGGACGGCGGCAATCATGGTGTCCACCAGCGGGCCAGGCTTGGTCACGAAGGCATCGGCATTGCCGTTGAAGCTGGCCTCAAGCGTCAACCCCGTGCCCGTCAGCGCGTTTTCCGCCTCGCGATGGATCAGCGCCTCAAGGCTCGCGGCCGAATGGCGATCATTGTACCGCACGTTCAACCGCGCCTCGGCGGCGGCCGGAATGACGTTGTAGGCTGGATTTCCTGTCTCGATGGAGACGATCTCAAGATTGGAGGGTGTAAAGACCTCCGTGCCCTCGTCGAGCCGCAGCGCATTCAAGGCCGCGCAGACACGGATGAGCCCGCGCAACGGATTGTTGGCGAGCTGCGGATAGGCCACATGCCCTTGTTTCCCGCGCACCACCAGCCGACCGTTCAAACTCCCGCGCCGGCCGATCTTGATCGCATCGCCCAGCCGCTCCGGGTTCGACGGCTCGCCCACCAGGCTGTGGTTCGGCGTGTGCCCCTTGGCCGCCATCCATTCGAGTACTTTTACAGTGCCGTTGACGGCGGGGCCTTCTTCGTCGCCGGTGATGAGAAGGCTGATCGAGCCCTTGCCAAGCTTCTCGGGATTGGCAATAAAATCGAGTGTGGCGGCCAGAAAGCAGGCGATGTTGCCCTTCATATCGATGGCGCCCCGGCCATACATGAGACCATCGGCGATGGCCGCGTCAAAGGGCGGGTGCTTCCAGAGCGCCGAATCCCCGGTCGGGACAACGTCGGTATGGCCAGCAAAACATAAGTGCGGAGCGCCGCCGCCGATGCGTGCAAAGAGGTTATCGACATCCGGCGTGCCGGGCGCCGAAAACACCAGCCGGTGACACTGGAATCCCGCCGGTTCGAGCACGTTTTGCAGATAGGTCAGTGCACCGCCCTCGACAGGGGTGATGCTGGCGCAGCGGATCAGGGCCGCCGTATGGGCGATGGGATCGTGTGTGGTCATAGGCTCTGGATGCCATGAGGGCGCAGAGGCGTCCAGTCACCCCTGAACCGCAGTTGGTTTTGCGAGAATGGGCACGGCGGCAGTCTCGCGTTGCAGCAGCCCAATCTTCTGCCAGATTTTCTCCGACAGATTGGCCGCAAGCTGCTCCAGATCGTTGACCGTGGCGATCACCACGCTGTCGCCCGAGCTTTGCGCATAAAGCGCAGCGACCTTGGCGGTCAGCGACAGCATTTCCGAGCAATAATCGAGATAGCGCGAGAGCTCGAACGGGGTCAGTAGATTCTCAGGTGACGCGGCGGTGGCAGGCCCGGGCTGCGTGACCACACTCGGGTCTTTGGTCAGCTGGTGCATGTCGACGATGTGGATCAAGGAACGCAACTCATGCAGCTGTTTCAGCGCCTGGGCGCGCTTGGCCATCTGCTCAAAGCGCGTGATGAACAGCACGGCCGCCCCGACCAGCACAATGATGTTGAAGCCGGAATCGATGCCTTGCAGCACGGAATAGATGTTCTCGGCGTTGCGGCGATAATCGATGTTCGCCCCGATAACGCCGAGCAGTAACAGGCCGGCAACAATCAGCGCGCCTTCAAGCCATCGGAATCGCAAGTCAGGCCGCGCAATCAGTTCGGCCTTGCCTGCAGCCATCCGCGCTGTTTCCATGATCTCGCCGCACAGCTTGGCAAGGCCCGATTGCGGAAAGCGCGCGCGGATCCGCCGCTCAAGTTTCTCCAGCGTGGCAATGATCTTGCCGGGATCGAGTGCGCGGTAACTCGCCATGGCGCTCGCCTACTGCACGAGCCGCGCATCCCGGCTGGACAGTTGTCCGGGACCAAACCGGCGCATCACGATTTCCCAATATCGGCCGCTGGCCTTCAGAGCGGCCAGGCCATCATTCAGCCGGCCAATGAGTTCGGCGCTCTTGGGGTCGGACTTTGGCGAGATGGCGCTCAACTCGCGGAAGGCGACGGGCCGGCTGACGACTTCGACATGGTCAGCAATGCCCAGGCGCTCAATGACGGCCAACCCCGTGAAATCGTCCGTAAAGACCGCATCGACTTCGTTGCGATCCAGCGCCGCCAGGCATTCGTCCACGGACGACCGGCGCAACAGCGTCAGCATCTCTTGCTTGATCCATTGGCGTTCGGGAGTATCCAAAGCATCAGTGTTTTCGCTGGCCGCCGCACAAATGATGTGACCGGCCACCTGATCATCAAGTTCAAAGGTGAAGTCCGAACCATGCCGTACAAAGAAGAGTTTGAGAGTTTGCAACACGGGCTTGGAGAACAGAAAGGTGTCGCACATCTTGGCGTCACTGGCCGTCAAGGCCGCCTTGTGATCGCAGTCAGGCTTCGACCAGGGCATTCCGAGCCGTGAGCCGGTGGCACCCAAAACCCGCTCGGCCATGCTCTTGCCATCAACCGACCAAGCCAGTTTCGTTGGCTGGCCATTCAAGCTGGCCGCAACCAATTCGGCGATCAGGCCGCCCGACGGCACCTTGGGTTCAACGAGGCCTGGCAACGGGTAGGCCGCCAGCTCAAGCGTTTCGGTGATAGCCGGTTTGACGTCGGGTAGGGCCGCCAGCAGTGGCAACGGCTCGATCGCCACCAGCTTTAACGAACCGATCGGCGACAGAGCTGTCTTGGTCTGCATCGTCACAACGGATTTTGTTTGAAGGCCGGTCGCCGCAAGCTGGGCAGGGCCCGCAGGCCCGGTTGCGCTCACCTGCGACGCGGGCGTAGGCGCAGGTGCTGCAGCCGCCGACGGGGACGCAACAGGTGTCCCCAGTTTGGCCGTCGCGGCGACGGCCGTTGGTATGGGCTTCGGCACAGCCGGTGTTTCCGTTTGCGCCTCAGCCATGGTGGCGTCCGGCGTTATGCCTGCGAGCGATTGGCCGGCCGTTTCAAAGCGCTGCCAACCCGGCACGCCGGATCTCCCATCCATGGCCGCCCACATGACACCGCGCTCGTTCTGCCGCAGCCATTGCACTGCTGCGGGCAGATTGCGGATGAATTGCAGCACCGGCTGATAGCGGTACAATTGCGGACGCCAATTGAAGGTCGCCAGCAAACGGGACACGCTAACCGTTTCGACGCCGTTCGCAGGGGCAAAACCTACGGCGTCACCAGCCTTGATCCGGGTTGATATGTATACGGAAGCGAAATTCTCCACCCATGGGATCGCAACCAGATGCAGGCCCCTGTTCTGGGGCAACCGGCTCAGGATATGGCCATCAGCACCCGCCACAATCAGCAACGCCTTGGCCTGGCCCGCAAGCACAGCCTCGGCCGCCCTGTCGAGATCGGCGGCACCCAGCTGGACCGGAATACTCAGCAGTGAGAACACCACGCGGGCCGTGACGCGGCTGTCGCTGTCGGCCCCCGGTGCGATGACTTGCTGGCCCGCAAGATCGGCGGCCGAATGAACATCAGGCCCAGCCACCAGGTAAACGGTATTTTCCGATAGCTTCATGACGGCGCTCAACCTTTGATCGGCGCCACGCAGTCCGCCTTCCAGTTTCGCATAGGCTGTGATGTCGGCATCAACGACCGCCATGTCGATGCCGCGCGTGTGCAACAGATCGCGCGTGTTGGCGATGGGGCCCAGGCCAACAACAGGCAGAATGCGCGGAAAACCAGACGCGGCAAAGGCTTTTGCGAGATCCTGGATGCTGCCGCCATCCGCATCATCGGAGCCCGACGGAGCCTCAGTGACAATTGTCACAACATTGTCGTTGGTCCAGATATTAGTTTGGTTCAGCCTCGGCGTTTTGGCCGCCGCAGCCAGCAATAACATTGGCAAGAGAACGGCGGCGAGCCCATACGACCTAACGCGAGAACGCATACCAAAGCCCCTTCAACATCATTGGGATGGCCCGCAGCCCCCACCGGATATGACGAACGCATTCCACAGCAAACGCGTTCAGCGCTAGGGCCACATCCAGGCGAGTTTGTGTCGGTGGCGCGGCAATACCGGCATGCAACGGAGCTGGTGGATTGAGCAGCTGCGCGGCATGGCGTGCTCAGTCGCAACCTCGCCGCAATTGAGAACGACAAGTTTGTCAGGGCCAGTGGGCAATTTGTGCGGCCTTCGATCGCGAAATTGAAGAATATCTCTCAGTCACAACATGCTGGCTCCAGTTCGTTGAGGCCGACGCTGAGGCTGCCGGCGTAGTGCATCACACGATTTGCTGAGAGCCTGGACAGAGCATGATAACGTCGGGCGTTGGGGTGAAGGAATAGCGTCATGCAGCAGTTGCGTTGGCTTTCGAGTTTCGGACTTTCGCGTTTGGCGGTGCTTGCGGGCCTGTTCGGTGCGTTAAGCGCTCCGGCCATGGCCCAAACCTGCGGTGAAGACTACACCATGCAGGACGGCGACAGCCTCGCCAAGATCGCCAGTAAGGTCTACGGCAAGTCGTCCCAGTGGACGCTGATCTTTTACGCCAACCAGGACCGGTTCGGGTCTGGCGAATCGTTGCTGGCGCCCGGTTTGGTGATCCGCATTCCGTGCGTTGGTGCCGCCGCCGCCAAGGTGCCGGAATCCGATCCCATCGCGTCTCAGACCGCCTCACCGCCAGCAACGCCGGCGCTCTCAACCGAGATCAAACGGATCCAGTTTTTGACAGCGACGGATTTTTCCCCGTTCACCGATAGCTCGTTGCCAAATGGAGGCATGTTGACCGATGTCATCAACACCGCCATGGGACAATTCAAAAAGGACAACAATGCGGGCTTTGACTACTCCATTTCTTGGGTCAATGACTGGGCCGCGCATCTGAATCCGCTTCTGTCGACACGCGCCTTTGATATGGGGTTTCCCTGGTACAAACCCAATTGCGCCGCCTTCGATGAACTGGACACCAACGCCAAGTTCCGCTGCCAGAAATTCTTCTTCTCAAAGCCTGTATTCGAGGAACAGGTTCTGATCTTCGTCAGGCAGGATTCGCCGATTAAATTCGAAAACGACAGCGAGATGGTTGGCAAGAAGCTCTGCCGCCCGTCGGGCTATTGGACCTTTGATCTTGACGATCAGGGCCGCAATTGGATCAAGGACAAAAAGGTGGTGCTGCTGAGCCCGCCGACGGTGGAAGAGTGTATGCGCCTGTTGGCTGATGGCAGTGTCGATGCCGTGCCGATCAACGAATTGACCGGCCGTTCGGCGATGATCCGGCTCGATCTCGGGTCCAAATTGCGCGTCATCGAGAAGCCGCTGTCAATCCTGACGCTGCACGTCATCGTCGCCAAGACGCACCCCAATGCCCGTACACTGATCTATTATGTCAACACGGCATTGGACCGGCTGCGATCGTCGGGCACGTATGACGCAATCGTGGAAAAACACTTGCAGCAGTTCTGGGATGCGCAAGCCGAGCAGGCGGCGCCCAAAGCAAAGTCTGTCGAGGTACCTCAAGCTGCCAAGCCCGCCGACACCAAGGCGACTGACACCGCCGCAGTTAGCGCCCCCGCCAAGACCGCAGAACCGGTCAAAAAATAGCTGGCCCGGCCTGATTATCCTTTGCTTTGGGGCTCCGAATTCAAATTCAGAGGCCCTTGGCCTCATCAACTTCAGGGCAGCGAAGGCTGCCCCCTCCACGGCTATGTTCGGCCGGGCGCTACTCTCGCCAATTACTGCGCTGCCGCCGTCCGGTCGAGCGACTGCAGAAGCAGATCAACCCGGATGCTCTCAGGCACAGCGCCTTCTTTGATCGCCAAATCGTACCAGCGCCGGTACCAGCGCCGGGCCTCGGCGATATCGGGACCGGCGTTGGCATGGCCGAGAGTCGATAGATAGTTAGGATCGAACGACCGCGCCATCGTCAGCGCGCCACCAGATTTCTCGACGGTCTTTTCGCCGATCAACAGCTGGCGCGCCTCGACAATGTGGCCGTGCTCCAGGAGGGATTCCACGCTCTCACGCAGTGGCGCAGGTTGGGGCGCTTTCAGCACCACTGGATCAACCGGCGCCACCGCAGCGGTGCGAACGATCGCGGCAGCAGGTGTCGTTTGGGCCGGAACCAGGGTAACGGTTATGGCGTTTTTAGCCGGCACGATTACCGCTGCCGGAGCCGAAGCGGCCTCCACAGGCCGAGGCTGGGCCACGGACGGTCCCGCCGTTTGCGTAGCGAAGCTGCGCGCGTAAAGGCTCCATGCCGTGGTCGCAACACCTGCGGCCGCGGCGGCTCCAATCGCGGCCGCTGTCAGGATGACCACACTCATGCTCATGCGCCCGCGCGGTTTTGTGGAGGGCAGCGCCAAGGCCCGCTCAAGTTCGGCCCGCAGCAGCGGCAAGGGGATCGGCCGTGACGGCGCCTGGGTCGAAAAATCGAAATCGAGGTCGGGTAGGTCGACGCCTTTGACACGGTTCGCCATCGCGCCCGTGATCGCCCCGCGCACGGCCAGCATCACTTCACTCTGCATCGCTGCCAATTCTGGATTGGCGAACCCGCCACGCGCCGTCTCTGGACGCGGTTTTGAGACCGCTCCTTCGTTCCCAGCTGTCGCAGTCTTGTCACTATCACGGTCAAAATCAGACACCGTGAACCCCCTTACAAAGACACAAACTCAACGGACGGCTTCGGCTTTTGGCCGTTTTTGCGCCCTTGAGAACCAACCACCACATTGAAGGTTAAGTTGTGGATTGAACAATAAAACCTGTGGGCATCTTCACTGCGCCCGTCTCCGCCTCGCGTTGTCCTATACACCGCAAGTTCTTGATCCAAATGTGGCAAAAGGGGTTGTGGAACCGTCCACATTTGTCCCGCTTTCACCGTAAATCAGCCTCACTCGCGCGGCACTTAAGGTTTGGCTGCGCGTTTTTGTAATGCGTTCGGAGGGGTTCTCGTGAGTTTTAATCTTGGATGGCCGGCGTCAAGCCCGGCCCACGGTTCCGTTGGTCAGCGCTCTGCCGGAAGCCGCTCTCAGGAACACTTACGTATCAAGGACTTAGTTCATAGTATTGAAGCTGCCGACCTGCCACATCGCCGGGACCGCCAGGTTTTCGCGCCCGTGCAACAGCTGCGCAATTCCTACGAAGTCAGCCTGCGTAACATCGATGACAATATCTATGCGCTGGCCGCCGCCACTGCCGCGTTGGATCGCGTCGAAGGCAAACTGGTGCAGGCGCGCAGCCAAATTGAGCTGTTGTGCAGCCGTGGCGAGGAGGTAGACCTCGGCAAAGTCGAGCGCACACTGATTGCTTTGGCCGAGCATGTGAACCAGTCGGTGCAGCGGGCCGACGAAAACTACGTGAACCTCCTAAGGGACTCACGCCTGCAAATGCAGATTTCCGAGGTCGGCGGCAAAGAGCATCGCTCCATGCAAGTCGATCTGACGATGATTTCACTGGAAAAGCTGATCGCGTGGAAACTGCGCGATGGCCCGACGGACCCGGAAGCCTGGATCGACCTGATTGACACCATGAGCCATGTGACCTTGCAAAACGTGCAGATTCTGTCGAGCCTGATCCTGACCTTGTTCGCCGCCCGCGATTACACGACCGATGTTGTGCAGCTGGTGATGAGCCCGAACAGCGATCAGCCGCGCCCGGCTACCGCCACGCGCCTCGCCACCGACTTTGTGCAATCGGCACGGGCGGCCCTAATGCGCGATGAACCGGTCGCCCTAACGAACCGCGCTGAGCCCCGCCACGATGCGGTCAGCAAGCCGCCGAACCGGCTGATGACGTTTCTCAACCAGGTTACGTTCCAGGCTTGAGCCGAGCTATTGGGTTCTGGTCAGCATCACGATATCGCCGTCCGCAGAGTAGCCCAACACCCCACGGGCAGCCTCATCGAGGCTGTCCTGGTCCAAGTGCTCGTCCTGCAGCAGATCTACGTCGTGTTTGAGAGTTGAGAGCACGGCCTCGAGACTTGCGAGACGCTCATGAAGCGCTCGGGCCTTGGCGCTGAGCCGAAGGTGGGTCTCGAGACCGTGTCGTCCCTTGGTCGCGTGATAGCCGAAGTATACGGCGAGCCCTGAGCAGAGAAGCACAACTGTCAACTGCCGAATGCTGCCCTTGCGTGCCATCTCACGTCTTTGGTGGTTGTTACGCAAAACTATTTTTGGGTGTCGATACGCTCGACAAGGCTGTTGTAGCCCCCAGCCGGTTAAGCACGGGTAAAGCGCCGTGCCAGCTTGCGAATTTTGTTTCGCGTGGCGTTCACCTGACGGTCATATTTGATCTGTTTGTCCGTAGAGAACCCGCAACAGATAGAGCCCGTCTGGTGGTGCGACGACGCCGCAGGCAGAGCGGTCACGCGCATCGAGCACCTGTCGCAATCTGCTAACCGGCCAGCGTGCTTCGCCTATCAACTTGAGCGATCCCACCATCGAGCGCACCTGGTTGTGCAGGAACGAGCGCGCGGTGGCTTCGATGTGCAGCTCCTCGCCCGCCCGTCTGACCGTTAGCTGGTCTAAAGTTTTGAGGGGCGAGGCCGCCTGGCACTGCGCGGCACGGAATGTCGTAAAATCGTGATGGCCGAGAATAGTTTGCGCAGCGGCGTGCATAGCCTCGGCGTCGAGCCGCCCCGCCAGATGCCAGACTCTGTGCCGATCCAGCGCTGGCGGCCCCCGCCGATTGAGGATGCGATAGAGATAGGAACGCGACCGGGCGCTGAAGCGGGCATCGAAACCGTCCGGCACCACTTCGGCGGCCCGAACGGCGATGGGATCGGGCCGCAGATGGGCGTTGATCGCCCCGCACAGGCGCTCTGGGTTCCAGTCTTTGGCGAGGTCCACATGGGCGACCTGGCCCAGCGCATGGACGCCAGCATCCGTGCGGCCCGCCCCGCTCACCCCAGGGCGGCTGGGATCGAGTTTGGAAATCGCGGCCTCGAGTTGCCCTTGCACCGATGGGCCGTTGGCTTGCATTTGCCAGCCGGCAAAGGGCGTGCCGTCATATTCGATGAGCAATTTGAAGCGAGGCATGGCGGCGTACGGCTCTCGAAGCAGGTGCGGCAGCGTTATGGCTTGCGCATCACAAACAGAAAGAAACGATTTGGCAACAATGCCTTAGCTATCGATTTACCATTGGAGCGGATGATCCGGGACTGATCGAGATCAATTTTACCAGCTTTCGAGGCCGTGATGAGTCAAGCCGCTGAAAAAATCGCTGTAATGGATGCCAAAGCCGCCGCGCTGCCAAAGCCGGCCAACGACACCCATCTGCTTGACGTCGCAGAAGCCGAAAAAGTGATGCCTCTGCCCATGATGCTGAAGGCCATCAGCGGCAAATATAGCAAACCGCTACATCACATCGTCGGCGAGATCGCCAAAGCCTCATTCGGCCCCGGCAAACTGTCGAGCGAAGAATACTTTACGCTGCGCATGTTCGACGATGCCAACATCACCGGCGACAAGTCGGCGTTCTGCGGCATGGCGGGAATGCGCAAACTGTGGCCCGCCGCCAACTACATCCCCGACTGGTATGGCCCGATAACAGATAAACTCGCCTTCGACACGCTGATGATCGGCTACGGCCTGCCCGCCATCAAGATGCGTGCCTACTACTTCACCGAAGGCTTCCGCGTTCCCGCCCAGCGCATGTTACGCCAGCGCGATGACCTGAAAACCTTCCTCACCGACCCCAAGAGCTATCCCTTCTTCTCCAAGCCGCGCTCGTCGTCATTGTCGCTCGGTTCAGCCAGCGCCACCGGCTACAACGCCGAAACCGGCATGATCGAACTGTTGAACGGCAAGACGGTCGGTATCGACGATTTCATCGATGATATCGTCACACATTTTGGTGCGGGATATATGTTCCAGGACCGGGTCAAACCGCATGAGGGCGTTCGCGCCATTTGCGGTGACCGGCTGGCAACAGTGCGCGTCTACACCATCAACGGCGAGAACGGCCCTGAAGTGTTCCGCGTCTGCTGGAAAGTGCCCGCCGGCAAGAACGTTGCCGACAACTACTGGCGCAAGGGCAACATTCTGTGTGCGGTCGACTACGACACTGGCAAGATCACCCGCGCCATCCAGGGGTTTGCGCTCGACCAGCTCGAAACCACCCATCATCCCGATACCAACGCGCCGATAGTTGGCGTCGAAGTCCCCAACTTCAAAGCCGTCATTGAGCTGGCGCTGGAAGCGGCCCGCGTGTTCAACGACATCCGCATCATCGGCTGGGACATTGCGCCCACGGACGAAGGCGGCGTGATCGTCGAAGGCAACTATGCGCCCGACTTCAAGCTGGTGCAGATGGCCGAGCGGCGCGGCATTCTCGATAGCCGCATGACGGCGTTCCTCGCCTACTGCAAAACCGAAAAGACGAAATACGACGCTTCGCTGAAGGCCCGCCAGCGCGACCAGACCCGCGAAGACTTGCGCAAGTATAAGAAGTCGGCGTGGATGCGCTGATGACCGGCGAGATAACAAGGTGAGGGAACAACCCTCGGGGATGGGCCGCCTGCGAGACATCGCAGGCGGCTTTTTATTGTTTGCCGTATAGGCGATCAGCGCAATGGCGGCTCAATCGATCTCACACCGTCACCCGCTCGGCCCTTACCCGCACATGCTCGGCGAGTTTGCTGGTGCCGGCGTTCTTGGCGTTGAGCTTTTGCTTGGCGTCGGAGGGGGCTAGGATCAGGCAGCGTACGGCCTCATCGGCGATCCGGCGCGCGACGTCGGGATTGAGCAACACCTCACCGAGCCTTGCGACATAGGCCTTGCCTGCCTCTGACTCGAGGTCGTCAGGCTGCGAACCGGCGGCGGTGGTGTTCCCGGCGATCAGCCGCATGGCGTAGAGCAGCAGGTTCTTGGCCGGGTAACGGTCCCAGGACTTTGAATTGGCATGGCGTGCCAGCGCTTCGCGGGCGCGCAGCACCATCACGCCACACAGGAAATATGGAGTGATATCCTGCGTTCGGCCGAAAATCTTCTCATCACGGATCTTGTCGATGATGGGCTGCTTGCCTTGCACGTTCACATGCTCGGGGTGTGGCAAGAAAACGGAGGCGTAAGCGCGGGCCAGCTCATAGGGGCTGATGACGCGCGCATGGCCGGCCGCTGGCAGGCCTGCAAACTCATCTTGCCGCCGCTCGAACAAAGCGCGGTTGCGCTCGTCAGTGGCCGGATCGGCAAAGCGCCAGGCCAGCGCATCGACAACATCGGGTCCAGTGAATAGCCGCGTTTCATCGATCGGGGTCTGCCGGTTGAGGCTGAGCGCGGCGCGTCCCGCCAACTCCCGGTCCGGTGTGACGATGATCTTGACCGGAATGGCGATGTCATCGCCAATGCCGTTGGCCAGCACATGCCGGTTCTCAAACAACACGTTGCAGGTTTGGCAGCCGTTGACGATCTGGGCGCCCACGAGCTTCAGGCGGCCCGGCTCGACCGTTGTGCAGCCGCCAGCCAGAATCGCAATGCCATTGCTGCGAATGCCGAATTCGCGCCGCTGCATGGGATCATTCAGCGTTTGTACCATCGCCCCGTTGACGCGATGACCTTGGCCGAGATAGCTGCGGATATTGGCGGCGAACAGCCCGTGGCGGAGTTCCAAGCCGCCCAGGCCCTCAGCTGATGTGGCAATGAGCGCCAGCAGGTCTTTAGCACTGACGAAACCCAGATAGCTTGCCTCAACGGCAGCGGGGCCAGGCAGGCGCACAAAGTTGGCTAACGGCACATCGAGATCGCATCCTGCCGTCTGCGGTTGCTGCCGTTCGGCCTCCGCACTCGCGATCAAATCCTCGATCCGCTTGCGGTCGAACGCATGGAACTCGGTGCGCGAAAAGCCCTTGGGATAGAGCCCGATCTTGTCCTCGGCGAGCGTGATCACGCGGGCCAGATTGTCATCCGGCTGCATCACCTTGGGCCAGACGAAATACATCGCGCATTCGCAGCACCCTTCAAGGTCGTTATCGTCCAACAGCGCCGAAATGCGGTTTTTGAGGCCGATCCACTCCATGACAGCGGCGTTGATGCCTGTGCTGTTGACGCCGTCGTTGAGAAAAAATGACAGAACGCCATCACTGAAGGCCGAGATCTTCTGACCAAGCCGCCGGCCACTGGTCTCTTCGCTGGTCGCCTGCACGAACACATAGCTGATGATGGGGCGCTCGCCCTCGGCGGCGGCGGCCTCGATATCGCGCAGATCATCATCGGGCCGTATGGGCTTACCGTTGATGCACACGACGATGGCGTCGAGCTGGATGTCCTGTGTCCCGCCCACCATCGATTTGTGTTCGCGCTGCCAGGATTGTGTGGCCAGAAACTCATTGAGATTGCGCTGCAACAGTACGTGGTGCGTGAAGAAGGCTTCGACGGTGCTGCTGTCGTCCAGGGCCAGCCCGTGGCGGCGCGCGAACGCATTTTTTGCGGCTTCGATGTTCGCCGATAACGCCATGCAACTCTCCCTGGGCTTCGGCTTCTTGACGGCCGGGCCCATGAGTTTTGCAGAGGTCGCAGGCCGGACACAAGCCAAACTTCAGGGGGCACTCAGATCGTCAGCTGGCCACCCAGCCAAACCACGCGGCCCGGCGGGATTTTGAGAAAATCCGTCGCATCATTGGCGAGACGGGTCAGCATGATGAAGAGCGAATCTTGCAAGGCGATGATCGGATTGGTGGCACCCGATTTGATGTTGAAGCGCGACAAAAAGAACGAGGTCTGCATGATGTCAAAGGTCAACCCGTGCTTGCGTGCAGCAAGCAGCATGCGCGGCACATCCGGGGTTTGCATGAAGCCGATACTGGCGACGATGCGCACCATGCTGTCATCGATACGATCGACCTTCAACTGCTCGTCGACGGGCACGCGCGGCACGCTGGCGGCCTTGATCGTCAGCACCACGTTCTTTTCGTGCAGCACCCGATAGTGCTTGAGATTGTGCAGCAAGGCGCTCGGCGCACTGTCGGGCGTCGTGGTAAGGTAGACGGCGGTTCCTGGGACGATCGTGGGTTTGCTGCGCGACAGACTCTTCATCAATCCTTCCAGCGGCACCGACTCACGGCGCTGCCGGTCGTTGACCAGCCGTACGCCGCGCGCCCAGGTCCACATGATGATAATCAGCAGCAGGCCGAAGGAGATCGGCAGATAGCCGCCCTCCATGAATTTGTAGGTGTTGGCGCCGAAGAAGGAGCCATCGACCAACACGAAGGGCGCGCAGATGAGTGCGGCCCATTGCGGCGGCCATTTCCACATCTTCCAGACCACAACGAACGCCAGCAGCGTATCGATCAGCATCGCACCCGCCACCGCAATTCCATAGGCCGACGCCAGCGCGTCCGACGACCGGAAAATCAGCACCAGCGCGACGACACCGACAAAGAGGATCACGTTGACGCGCGGCAGATAGATCTGGCCGGCCTGGGTTTCCGAGGTGTGCTGGATTTGCAAGCGCGGCAGCAAGCCAAGTTGCATCGCCTGCTGGGTCAGCGAGAATGTGCCGCTGATCACAGCCTGGCTGGCGATCACGGTCGCCGATGTGGCCAAAATGATCATGGGCACCAGCGCCCAATGCGGGACCATAAAAAAGAAGGGATTGCTGATCGTTTCTGGACGGGCCAGCACCATCGCACCCTGGCCGAGGTAGTTGATGGCGAGCGCGGGCAGAACGAGGCCGAGCCAGGCAAAGGTGATCGGCTTACGGCCAAAATGCCCCATGTCGGCATAAAGTGCTTCGCCGCCGGTCACAGCCAGGATCACAGCGCCAAGGATGAGCAGGCCAGTTATGCCGTGGCCAAAGAGGTAGCCAGCTGCGTAGCCAGGCCAAAAGGCCAGGAAAATACTCGGCGATTCAGCGATGTGGCCAAGACCAAGCAGGATCAGCGCCAAAAACCACAGCAGCATGACCGGGCCAAACAACGTGGCAACTCTCGCCGTCCCGCGCGATTGGGCCGCAAACAGGATGACGATGATGACCAATGTCATCGGGATGATGTAATGCGAAAAGGACGGTACGTAGACCTGCACGCCCTCAATAGCCGACAGCACCGACACCGCCGGCGTTATGATGGCATCGCCGTAAAACAACGACGCGCCCGTGATCCCGAGCATGAAGACCAGTGTCGTCCGGCGGCCCATGGCTGTCTGCGCCAGCGCCATCAGGGACAGCGTTCCGCCTTCGCCCTTGTTGTCCATGCGCATGACGAACAACACGTACTTCGCCGTCACGGTGATCATCAGCGCCCAGATCAGCAAGGACAAGATACCGATCACTTCGGCACGCATGTCGGCACCGGGCGTGAGGTGCGTCAGCGACAGCCGCAACGCGTAAAGCGGACTGGTGCCGATATCGCCAAACACTACGCCGAGGCAGCCGAGCACGAGCATTGAGAAGTCGCCACGATCGCGCGCCGTGTGCGCAGAATCGGCTGCGTCCGCAGGCGCCGCCGTGGGTATTTTCATCAGGAGCGATCCGCGCAGTAACCCGGCTTGACTGGGCAAAGCCCTGAGACGGCATATGGGCCGAAGGAGGGTCTGCGATATGGACACAAGTACGGTGCTGAACCATTTGGTGCAACTCACGGGGAGCGTGATAGCCGATTGGCTGGGCAAAGGCAATGTTCTAGCCAGCGGGCACGCCAAACCGCCGCATCGGCTGTCTTTGGCAATGTAGACGGGGGCGGAGGGTTGGGCTAAATCCTGGCCCCAGTACCGCGCGGCGATCTCAGAAGGAAATTTTATATGTCCGTTGCCCAGCCGAGCCAACGAGAAATGGCCAATGCGATCCGCGCGCTGTCCATGGATGCGGTGCAGAAGGCCAATTCGGGCCATCCCGGAATGCCCATGGGCATGGCGGATGTGGCCACCGTGTTGTTCACCAAGGTCCTGAAGTTCGACCCCCAGCACGCCCACTGGCCCGACCGCGACCGCTTTGTGCTGTCGGCGGGGCACGGCTCGATGCTGCTCTATTCTCTCCTTTATCTTACCGGCTATGCCGACCTGACGATCGAGGAGATCAAGAATTTCCGCCAGATCGGTAGCCGGACCGCAGGCCATCCGGAGTTTGGCCACGCGACGGGCATCGAGACGACGACAGGTCCGCTGGGCCAGGGTCTCGCCAATGCGGTGGGCATGGCGCTTGCCGAGCGCTTGATGAACGCGCGGCATGGCGATGATGTGTGCAGCCACTTCACCTACGTAATCGCCGGCGATGGCTGCCTGATGGAGGGCATAAGCCACGAAGCGATCTCGCTGGCCGGGCACCTCAGGCTGTCGAAGCTGATCGTGCTGTGGGACGACAACAGCATTTCCATCGACGGCGCGACCAGCATGGCGGTATCCGACGATCAGGCCAGGCGATTCCAAGCCTCGGGCTGGGCGACGCTGGCTTGCGACGGGCATGATGCGGACGCCGTGGCCGCCGCTCTTGCACAGGCGCAGAAGAACGACCGGCCGACGATGATTGCCTGCAAGACCATCATAGGATTTGGCTCGCCCAAGAAGCAGGGGACGTCGGGCGTGCACGGTTCGCCGCTGGGGGCCGATGAGATCGCCGCAGCCCGCAAGGTTCTGGGTTGGGATGCGCCACCGTTCGAAGTGCCCGAGCGCATTCTGTCGGCTTGGCGTTCAGCAGGCTCTCGCGGCGCGCAAGCCTATGCGGCCTGGGACAAAGCGGCGGCGGGGCTCGACATAGCGGCGCGTGCGCGGCTGGCCGACCCTGTCGATGCCGAAGCGACGGCCGCGATTGCCAAGGCCGTCGATGCTCTCAAGGCCAAGTTCGCCGCCGATAGGCCGAACATCGCAACGCGGGTCTCCTCCCAACAGGTGCTGGAGGGGTTGATCCCCGCAACACCGGGGTTAATTGCTGGTTCGGCGGATCTGACTGGCTCGGTGGGCACCAAGACCTCGCACTACAAGGCCGTGAAGACCGGCGAGTTCTCGGGCAACTACATCCATTACGGCGTGCGCGAACTGGGCATGGCGGCCGCTATGAACGGCATGACGCTGCATGGCGGGCTGGTCCCCTTCGGCGGTACGTTCCTCGTCTTCACGGACTATGCGCGGCCCGCGATCCGGCTGTCGGCGCTGATGGGCATTCGCGTCATCTACGTCATGACGCATGATTCCATCGGTCTTGGTGAAGATGGCCCGACGCATCAGTCCGTCGAACAGCTGGCTAGCTTGCGCGCGATGCCGAACCTCCATGTGTTGCGTCCCGGCGACCCCATCGAGGTGGCTGAATGCTGGCAGATCGCGCTGACGGCCAAAGCCACGCCGTCGATCCTCGCCCTCTCGCGCCAGAACGTACCGGCGTTGCGGACCGGCGACCTTGCCGGGAACCGCTCAGCCAAGGGCGCATACGTCCTGCGCGAGGCTGCGGGCAAGCGCGATGTGACGATTATCGCGACGGGTACGGAAGTGCAGATCGCAGTCGAAGCTGCGGACGCGCTGGCCGCCGTGGGCGTAAAAGCAGCGGTGGTATCCATGCCCGCGTCGGACA
Organism: Hyphomicrobiaceae bacterium; assembly: GCA_025359185.1. Lineage (GTDB taxonomy): Bacteria > Pseudomonadota > Alphaproteobacteria > Rhizobiales > Hyphomicrobiaceae > JANYHF01. The sequence goes on from JANYHF010000052.1 coordinate 73,574, forward strand.
TTTTTGATAAACAGCCTGCTGCTTATCGTCAGGATGTCCTCGGAACCGCCCCGCGCATCGGCATCGAAGCGGCCTGCGGCTTTGGTTGGGAGCGCTGGCTGGGGGAGGGCGGCATTTTCATCGGAATGCAGGGCTTTGGCGCGTCGGGACCCTATGAAAAACTCTACGAGCATTTCGGGATAACGGCTGGCAAGGTGGTGGAGGCCGCGCATCGGCTGATGAAATTGGCACAGTAAGAGCCTGGAGTATCTGGCGTGTCCTTCCCAACGCGAGCTGGCAACGTATCGCGTTCGAAAGTGCAGGGAGTACTAAATTATGGCGGGCATCGACCTGACAAAACTGCGGTCGACGAACGACGCGGATGTGATGGGCAAGCGCGTGCTGGTGCGCGCCGATCTCAACGTGCCATTCAAGAACGGAAAGATCACCGACGCCACACGCGTCGAGCGCTTTATGCCGACGGTGCATATGCTCACCCATCGAGGCGCGCGCGTCATCGTGCTCGCGCATTTCGGCCGGCCGGACGGCAAGCGCGTGCCCGAGATGAGCCTCAAGCCGGTCGCCGGGCTGATCGCGCAGTTGGCGGGACATCACCCCGTGGCTTTCATCGATGACTGCATCGGCGAGAAGGCCGTCGCGGCATCCAAATCGGTGCCGCCGGGAGCGGTCCTCGTCCTCGAAAACACACGCTTCCACGCGGGCGAAGAAACCAACGATCCCGCCTTTGTTGCCGCCCTCGCCAAATGCGGTGACATCTATGTCAACGACGCTTTCTCCTGCGCCCACCGTGCTCATGCGTCTACGGAGGGGTTGGCGCATGTTCTGCCCGCCTATGCCGGGCCGCAGATGATGGACGAGATCAACGCGCTGCGTGTTGCATTGGAAGCCCCGAAGCGGCCGACCGTGGCGATTGTCGGTGGCGCAAAGATTTCCACCAAAATCCCGGTGCTGACGAACCTGACCCGCAAAGTCGATAAGCTGATCATCGGTGGTGGCATGGCCAATACGTTCCTGCAGGCACAGGGCGTGAACATCGGAAAATCGCTATCGGAGCCAGACCAGAAGGAAACGGTGCTCGAAGTCATGGCGGCGGCGAAAGTAGCGGGCTGCGAAATCGTGCTGCCGGTCGATGGCGTCGTCGCGCGCGAGTTCAAGGCGGGCGCGGACAGCGAAGTTTGCGATAATGCTGCGATCCCTGCCGATGGCATGATCCTGGACATTGGCCCGAAATCGGTCGCACGGCTGATGGATCTCCTGAAAACCTGCCACACCGTCCTTTGGAACGGCCCGGTCGGCGCCTTCGAAATCGCGCCCTTCGGCACCGGCACGTTCGCCCTGGCCCACGAGGTGGCGCGGCTGACCAAGTCCGGCGCCATGGTGTCCATCGCAGGCGGCGGCGACACCGTCGCAGCGCTCAACGCGGCGGGCGTGACTGACGATTTCACCTATGTCTCGACGGCTGGCGGCGCGTTCCTCGAATGGCTGGAAGGCCGGGAACTGCCGGGCGTCGCGGCGTTGGCGCTGGGGTAACGACAGGGCCATTCATTTCAGACGTCATGGCCAAGCTTGATGACAGGGTAGATCACTGGTCATGACGGCAAACGGGGGAGCGTTAAGTCGCCCTGACGGTAGCGGGCAGGAGGGCAAGCGGCAGAAGGCACCCAGGTGTTTGGTCGCCCGAAGGCTTGACCCAACCTACGAGAGCAACACCCGGCTACACCCCCGCCTTTACCCCACGCAAAATCCCACGGCCCGCATACTGCGCGACATCGCCCAGTTCACCCTCGATCCGGATCAGCTGGTTGTACTTGGCCAGCCGGTCCGACCGCGAAAGGCTCCCCGTCTTGATCTGCCCGCAGTTGGTCGCCACGGCCAGATCTGCAATCGTCGAATCCTCCGTCTCGCCCGACCGATGCGACATCACGGCCGTATAATGCGCGCGGTGCGCCATATCCACCGCGTCCAAAGTCTCGGTCAGCGTGCCGATCTGGTTGACCTTCACCAGGATCGAGTTGGCGATGCCTTTGTTGATACCTTCGGCGAGCCGCTTCGTATTGGTCACGAACAGATCGTCGCCCACCAGCTGGCATTTGCCGCCCAAAAGCTCGGTCAGCGCCTTCCAGCCGTCCCAGTCGTCTTCGGACATGCCGTCTTCGATCGAAACGATGGGATAGCGCGCGGCGAGATCGGCCAGGAACTTGGCATTGCCCGCACTATCGAACGTCTTACCCTCGCCCTCCATCACGTATTTGCCGCCCTTGTAATACTCCGTAGCCGCGCAATCGAGGCCCAACATAATGTCGTCGCCGGGCTTGTAGCCGGCTTTCTCTATGCTCTTCATGATAAAGCCCAGCGCCTCGTCGGCCGATTTCAGGTTCGGCGCGAAACCGCCCTCGTCGCCCACGCCCGTATTGTGGCCGGCGTCGTTCAGCGCCTTTTTCAGCGTGTGGAAAACTTCCGAGCCCCAGCGGATCGCCTCCGTGCAGGATTTCGCGGCGACAGGCAGAATCATAAATTCCTGGATGTCGATGGGGTTGTCGGCGTGCATGCCGCCGTTGATGATGTTCATCATCGGCACGGGGAGCACGCGCGCCGAGGTGCCGCCGACGTAGCGGTAAAGCGGCAGCCCGCTCGATTCCGCCGCCGCCTTGGCGATGGCAAGCGACACGCCGAGGATCGCGTTGGCACCGAGTCGGCTTTTGTTGGCCGTGCCATCGAGGTCGATCATCACCTTGTCGAGCCGCCGCTGGTCTTCCACTTCCATGCCCGCCAGCGCGTCGTAGATCTCGCCATTGACGGCCTCGACAGCCTTCAGCACACCCTTGCCCATGTAGCGCTTCTTGTCGCCATCGCGTAGCTCGACGGCCTCATGCGCGCCGGTCGATGCGCCCGACGGCACGGCGGCGCGGCCCATGATGCCGTCTTCCAAGATAACATCCACTTCTACGGTCGGGTTGCCGCGCGAATCCAGGATTTCGCGGCCGATGATGTCGATGATGGCGGTCATGGTTGGACTTTCTTAGGATGGACTCAATGAGTGCTGCGGGTGTCATAGCCGAGGGGGGGTTGCAGCGGAAGTGCCGTCACAGGGGCTTGTCCGCATACAGGATGATGCGGTTGCCGAAGGGGTCTGTGAGGCAGACTTCATAGGTGTCCCAGGGCGTCGTCTCAATGCCTGGGCGCAAAGGCTTGTAGCTCTTGCCCGCAAGTTCCGCCGCCATCGCTTGCGCGTCATCCACTTTGATGCGCACAGCACTCCCTGGTGTGCAATCGCCGTGATGCTCCGACAGGTGCAACCGGCAGGCACCGCGCACGACTTCCATGTAGAGCGGCAAGTCCGGCTCGAAGCGGTGCTCGAAAACCACCTGGAAGCCCAGATAATCGATGTAGAACGCACGAGCCTTGACTTCATCGAACATGCGCAGGATGGGGATGGGTGCTTGCATGGACATGGCGGAGACCCCGGGCCGGCCAGCATGGGTGTGGCCAAATTCCATCTTATCTCCTAGACAGCTAGCAAATTCCAGCCATTCGAGACCCGTCCCATGCTCGCCAAGCCCCCCATAGTCACCCAGCTCGGCCAGCGTGTCGCCCAACCGGCCGCGCCCGAGGAAGCCATCCTTGAGCGCGTGTTCAATCCGCACCCGGATACCCACTATCTCGCCCGCTTCACAGCGCCCGAGTTCACCTGCCTGTGCCCGGTGACCGGCCAGCCGGATTTTGCGCATCTGGTCATCGATTACGTGCCGAAGGACTGGCTGGTCGAAAGCAAGTCGTTGAAGCTCTATCTTGGCAGCTTCCGCAATCACGGCGCATTCCATGAGGGCACGACCATCACCATCGCCAAGCGGCTGAATGAGCTGCTCGCGCCCCATTGGCTGCGCATCGGGGGCTATTGGTATCCGCGCGGCGGCATCCCCATCGACGTGTTCTATCAGACAGGCGAGGCGCCGAAGGGTGTATGGCTGCCCGACCAAGGCGTTGAACCCTATCGCGGTCGGGGCTGATGACCTGATCATAGAGGCCGCGCTGCCGCCGCCGCCGTTTAGCCCGAGTTGATCTGCCGCTTCAGGCCGTCATAGGTGGCGGTGGAACAAAAGACCGTATTGGCCGGGGATAGTGAGCAGATTGCCGAATGGATCGTCGATCCCAACGCGACGGCCGTCCGACAACACGCGCGCCGAGGCATCATACTGGTAGCGGTCGACCGCGCCGTCCGGCGCGCTCATCGCGGAGATCATGTCGCGCCGGTCGTGGGCGCAGG
>JANYHF010000057.1 GCA_025359185.1 Hyphomicrobiaceae bacterium
GCCGCCGCTCAACCGTCGAAATGATCTCGGCCGCCATGTCTCTTACCGTCCATAACCTCGTGGATAAGGACAGTATGCTTCACCCGATCCGCCACTCGCCGGCAAGCCACCATGCCCGCAGTCGTGAGGGGACGCTTACTCTAAAGCTGGCCAGGCGCGCTTTGTATCATAGGTCAACAGGGCGAGTTGGACCTTTGGGGGCATCCGCAACATCACTTTTGTTGCGCTCAGGCAGACCATACGATGCAGATATTCCGATGCCATCACTTTGAAAGCCCGATCAGACGACCCCGGATCAAATGCTTGGCGCTCGCGGACCAGGGCGGTCATCTCATCAAGCAGCCAGCGCAACGGTGCTTGAGTTTCGATGGCGCGCGCCGTCGGTCCTCACTTACATTTGATGTGTTCGCAGACTGGTCGCCCTGGGCCTGTCGCCGTCCCTCACCCCAATTCTCTCCCCTTGAAGGACGGGGAGAGGAGGTTTCATCGCGGCAATACGCACTCCTATGGCGAGTGCGACCGCCCGTTCCCCCTATTTCACCATCAGCCCCGGCCGCTGGTCGTAAACCACGGCTTTATCGCTCGGCCAGATTACCTGATAGCCGAAAACCAGCTCCTGGCTCTTGTCGGCCTCCAGCGTCAGGTCCCAGGCCAGCAGGCCGCGTTTGTCATCGACGTCGCGGACCGTGGGTGGGGCCGAGGCTGATGACATCTCGACCTTGATCAGGTCGTTCAGCGAGACTGGCAGCTGATCCAAAACCCGGATCGGGATCGGCCGCGTGTGCAGGTTCTTGACCGTGATCTTGAACTGCTGGGTGTCGGTCTTGGATGTTGAGATGATGCCGCTCGACCCCGCCTTGCGCCCGAGATTGACGAATTTGATGCGCACCTTGTCGTCAGCGCCGAAGCCAAGTTCGTTTTCTTCGCCGCCGCTCAGCTGCGGGAGCTCACCGCGCCCGACGAACACGCCATCGCGGAACAGTGACGTGCCGCCTGGCAGCAGCAGCGTATCGGGGCCAACCTTGTATTTGGCGTAAAGGTAAGCGGTCTCGCTGAATTTCGGTACGGCGCGGACGGTCAGCGACGGCTCGAGATCCATGGTGTCGATCTGCACCCGCTTGTCGCCGACGCCGGTTTTGATGCTCTGGCGGCCCGTAATGACGTAGACAGCCTGGAAGGCAGTGGTGACGGTGGTGGCGCGGGTCTGCGACACATTGGCGGCCATAGACTTGGGCTTGGTTGGTTCGGGCGCGGGTGCAGCGGCGAGTTGTCCCCCTGCGATGCCGTTTTCGCCATTGGCATCTTTTTCTGCGCTCAACTCGTCCAGCTTCTTGGCGAGCACCTGGCGTCTTACGCTGGTGTCATAGGGGAGCGAGATGGGCGCGATATCGACCGACAGCGGCACGAGGTCTGGTGCAGACGTGCCGGCCTGGGGCCGGGTTGTGGAGAGCGCAAGCTGCACGTTGTCCCAGACTTCACCCGTCTCCTGGCTGACGATGGCGCGCCGCACCAGGGACAGTTTTGGCGCATCCTTGCCGTCGCCGGTCTCCAGCCGGGCGTCATAGATGGGATACCAGGAGGCCGCTGGGATCTGATAGCGGATCCGCAGGGTCGCTTCGAGGGGTGCGGCGGCCGTGACGTGGATCTTCACCTCCGTGCGCTGATCGCCCGCTTCCGGCTCCTGGTTGAGCTGGCGCTGCAACTCTTCGATCTTCCTGGCGTTGTCGCGCTGGGCGATTTGGGCCTCGGCGATGGTCTTGCTGGCCTGGTTCAGACGGTCGCCAATCAGCGTAAAGATCTGGCCCCAATCGGATTCCGCCGCCGTGCCAGTGCCGTTCGACGGCGGACGGCCCGGCAGATTGACGAGCCCGGAAACCAGCTGCTTTTGTGCATTAGCGGCATCGATGGTGGCTTGTAGTGCGTTTTGCTTGTCTTGCAGCGCCTGAAAGGCTTCGAGCAGCTTTTTGCGGGCGTCCTCGGACACCGCCGTGCCGGTATCCTCGGAGGTGTAGAACACGCGAGTGTCAACGGAGCCGATATCCACCTTTGCTGCGGCCTCGCCCTGCACGCGCACCGAATCGCTGACGAGGCTAGCTGGCAGATCATGCAACACGATCGTCTGGTCGCCGGCCACCAGCGACACCTTGGCGACGCGCGTGATCTCGGCGCCTTGCGGAAATACCGTAACGGCATCGATGCTGGTCTGAGCCTTCAGATCGGCGGCGGTAGCCTTGAGCGTCAGGGGCAGCAGCGCAATGGCCGCAACAGCAAGCACACGCATAGGCGAGGTCTCCATTCGAGGGGATGAAAGGCGGTTAGCCGCAGCAGCGCTGCGAAAGGTTCAAGGACTTTGTGGCAGCATGGAGTCTGTCGCCTGACCTAAATCTTTTGCCCCTCGACCTTGCGGGTTAGTTCGTCGATGTCCTTCTGGAGATTGGGTGCGGTGGGGTTCACCGCTTGCAGGCGGCGGAAGGCCTTCAGGGCCAAGGGGTCGCGGCCAGTTTCGCGCAGGATCGTTGCGAGCGCTTCGATGGCTTCGAAGTGGCGAGGATCGATGGCAAGCACCCGCGCGAGGTCGGCCATGGCAGCGTCGAAATGCAACTCGCCGTAGTCAAGGCCAGCGCGGCGGTTCCAGATTTCGGCCGTCTCGGGGCTGAGTTTGCTGGCGGCATCCAGCAACTGGTGGCGCAACGCCGGATCGTGGCCAAGCGCGGCCTGGGCATCACGCTCAAGTAACAGATCGATGGTGGCGCTGCCGGAATTCAGCCAAAACTGTCGGATGCTGGCCCGGATGGTAGTCCCTTCGGCTTGGTCGCTGGTCTTTGCAAGGCGGCCGTAGAGCTGGTCGAGCGCTTTGCCGCGGTCCTCGGCTGTCTTGGGTTCCGCATCGGCTTGAGGCAAACCTGCCCCGCCCTCGCGTTCAGCGGCCTGCGGAGCCGGCACTGGCGCGTCAGGGATTTGACTGTTCGCGTGCCCCATCCCACCCGCCGCGAGCAACGCAGCGATTACAAAAACACATTGCAAGCCTGTCAGCCTGCGCGTGACTATGCACAATTGATCAATAGTCGTCATCACGCCAGTCTAGCGTGCACTCGCGCCGAGGTCAAAGCGCCTCAGCCCTGCCGGGCTTTGAAGCGGCGCATGGTCTTGTTGATGACATAAAGGCGGCCCTTGCGGCGCACGACGCGATTGTCACGGTGACGCTTGCGCAGGGACTTGATGGAATTGCGGACTTTCATGGGAATGCACCAAAGTTATTTTTGCCACCGGCCCGGGGATGCCCCAGGCGGTGATCCAAGCGTGATAGCGGCTTGGTGTGAAGATGACCGTAACTAGGCGAGGCAGCCTTGGTTTGTCAATCTGAACATGGAAGCGTGTAATCTCGCCCCATGACCCCCGCCCTCTGCCGCGATTGTTGCGAGCTAACACATGGTGCCGACGCAACTTGCCTCGGTTGCGGCTCCGGCTGGATGCTGCGTCATGGGGAACTGGCCGACCTTGAGATCGCGCATATCGATTGCGATGCCTTCTACGCCTCCGTGGAAAAGCGCGACCGGCCGAAACTGAAGGACCAGCCTGTGATTGTCGGACATCCGGGTGGGCGCGGCGTTGTGACCACGGCCTGCTACATCGCCCGGCAATATGGCGTGCGTTCAGCGATGCCGATGTTCAAAGCCATCGAACTGTGCCCGCGCGCCACCGTCATTCCACCAGACATGAGCAAATACAAACGTGTCAGCCACCATATCCGCGAGATCATGCGGGCAGCGACGCCGGTTATCGAGCCCGTATCGCTCGATGAGGCCTATCTCGATCTGAGCGAACCGCACCGCACAGCCGCTGGGCCACCTGCCGAGGCGCTCGCCCGGGTCGCGCGTGATGTCGAGATCGAGGTAGGGATTACGGTCTCGATCGGCCTCGCGCCCAACAAGTTTCTAGCCAAACTCGCATCCGAACTCGATAAGCCGCGCGGTTTCTCGGTGATCGGCCAAGCCGAGGCGCGAGCGTTTCTTGCAAGGTTGGCGGTGGGCAAGATCAACGGTGTGGGTCCGGCGATGGTGCAGCGGCTGGAGGCGGGCGGCATCCGCACCATCGGTGATTTGCAGCACCTGAGCCCATCCGAGCTGCTCGGCCGCTTTGGCAAGTTCGGGCGGCGGCTGGTGCACTATGCCAACGGCGACGATGACCGCGCCGTGACGCCGGACCGGCCCACCAAAAGCATTTCGGCCGAGGATACGTTTTCGCGAGACACAGCCAAGGTGTCCGATTTGCTTGCCGAGGCTAAGCGCCTGTCAGTGCGAGTGGCCGGACATCTGGTGCGCAACGGCCTTGCGGCGGGCACTGTGGTGGTGAAGTTGAAAACGTCGCAGTTCGCGCTGTTGTCGCGCCACCGGAGGTTGGCCGTTCCGACGCAAAAAGCCGAAGTGCTGTTCGAGGCCTCGCGGCCTTTGATTGAAAAGGAAGCCGATGGCCGCGCCTTCCGGCTGATCGGCATCGGCGCCGACCGGTTGGTGCCGGCTGACGAGGCTGACCCGCCCGATCTCTTCGGATCATAACTTCACGCCATCGCGCTGCCACGGTGTGCGCACAGAACCCTCATTTAGTGTCATACCGCTGCCAAAGGACCGCCATGCTGCGCGCATTCATCGTTGGATTAGCTGTCGCCGCCATCCCTGCCCTGGCCGCGGCCTCCAGTGACGACATTCTGAGCGGCGAGCAACTACGCAATGAACTGGGCAGTCACGCCATCGAGGGTTACTACACCAACGACAAGGTCCATTTTGTCGAGATTTACCTCACCAGTGGCCGTCTCAGCTACAAGGCCGACAACGCTGCCGATACGGGCGACTGGACGATCCAGGGCAACACGTTCTGCACCATGTATGATCACATCGGTGGAGCGTGCTGGTACGTCGTCAAGCGCAGTGCCAAATGCTATCAATTCTACTCGACAAGCGCCGCAGGTGCGCCTCCGTCGATTGACGACTTCAGCAATCGGGAGCCGAGCGCCAAAGCGGCCCGCGACGCCGGACCTGTCAATTGCGAACCCTATTACGGCAGTTAGTGGTTGTCGCCTAACACTCAGAACCAGTCTCGTCATGGCAGCCTCCGCTGCCATGACGAACATAGGGCTAAGGGACGCAACTGTTGAGTTCGGACAGCTAGTCGGTCAACACTCAGCGCGCCAAATTCAAGAGTGCTGCGATGTCGAGATGGGTCTCAAGATGTTTTGCCAATCCATCGAGGGTGGCATCAATCGTAGCCTCGTAGCCTGGGCTATCGCTCAACAAACCGCCCAAACGGTTCACCCACGCCTGGCGTTGACGGTCGTGTGCGAAAAATCCGTGCGCATAGGTCCCGGAGACACGGCCGTCCAGGGACGCCGCCCCATCGGTCCGGCCATCAGCGAACCGGACGAGCGGACGCACCCTGTCGACGCCGCTGGTTTGGCCCACATGCATTTCGTAGCCCGTGAACGGAACCTGATCGGCCACCGTCACACCCATCACGGCGCGCAACTGCTTGGCGCCAGTCAGCACGGTGTCCACCGCCAGCAGCCCGAGCCCCGCCACCGTTGCCGCCGCACCCTCGATGCCGCCGGGATCGGAGATCGTCTGCCCCAGCATCTGGTAACCGCCGCACAGCCCCAGCACTCGGCCTCCGCGCCGGACATGGGCGTGGATGTCGTGATCCCAGCCATTGGCACGCAGGGCGGCAAGGTCGGCGATGGTCGCCTTGGAGCCCGGGAGGATGACCAGATCGGTGTCCGGCGGGAGTGGTTCGCCGCTTTGCAGAAGCCGCAAGTCCACGGACGGGTCCAGCCGCAGCGGATCGAGATCGTCGAAATTGGCGATGCGGGGCAGCACAGGGACTGCGAACTTGATCCGGCGCCCTCCTCTCGCTTTTAGGGAGGTGATGCGCCAGCGCGCCGCTTCGCGCAAGGCCAAGGTGTCTTCGGCGGGTAATTTCGCGGCATCATCGAAAAACGGCACGATGCCGAGGCCACGCCAGTCCGTCATTCGTTCGATGGCTACCACCCCGTCCGTGAACAGCGAAACGTCGCCACGCATCCGGTTGATTAGGAAGCCGCTAATCATGGCCGCGTCGGCAGGGTCGAGAACCGTCTTAGTGCCCACCAAACTGGCAATGACGCCACCCCGGTCGATGTCACCGATCAACACCACGGGCACGTTCGCTGCTCGCGCAAACCCCATATTGGCGACATCGTTGGCACGCAGATTGATCTCAGACGCGCTGCCAGCGCCTTCCACAAGGACGATATCGGCCTCGGCCCTCATCCGCGCAAAACTCTCGAGCACGGCGGGCATCAGCCCGAGTTTCAAGGTTTGGAATTCACGCGCTTTGGCATTGCCTTGCATCTGTCCCTGGACGATGATCTGTGAGCCGATGGAACTCTGCGGCTTCAGCAGCACCGGGTTCATATGCACACTTGGCAGCACCCGGCACGCCAACGCCTGCAGGGCCTGCGCCCGGCCGATCTCGCCACCCTCAACCGTCACGGCCGCGTTGTTCGACATATTCTGCGGCTTGAACGGCCGCACGCGAAGCCCGCGATTGCTCAGCAGGCGGCACAACCCGGCGACGATCAGCGATTTGCCCACGTCGGAGCCAGTGCCCATGAACATCAATGAAATCATTCAAACTAATAGGCAGCTGGCAACGGGCAGCAGGCAGCGGGAAGAAAGTAGGTGCTCTCCTTTCTTCCCG
>JANYHF010000105.1 GCA_025359185.1 Hyphomicrobiaceae bacterium
GCCATACCGCAGTACCGGAATCACAAACCGCTGAACGACCCGTGCCGACGCGGCAAGGCGGAGCGCACTGGCGCTCCGTATTTGACACGAGTTCGTCTCGTCTGCGAAATTGGATGATCCACCGACAATGCGGCCAGAGCCATGCGGATATCCGGAGTAGCCCCCGTAGCGACATAGTGACTGAATTCAATTCGTCCGCACGCGCAACAATTCGCGCTCCCTTTGTTCGGCGCCAAAAATCGCCTCGATCGAACGCGGTGTGGCATCCAGATAGTCGGCCCATGACTGCATAACGGCGCGCCGTTCATCCAGATACGTGGTTCTTCGATAGGCGGCTCGGACTCGATTTTGGTCAGAGTGCGCGAGCGCCGCCTCACTGACTTCGTCGCGCACTCCAGTTTCGGCCGCCCAGGTCTTGAAAGACGTACGAAAGCCATGCGCCGTCGTACGGTCAGCGTACACCATGTCTCGAAGCGCCTTGGTGAAGGCCATATCGGAATAGGGTTTCCCTTTGACGTTAGGGAAGCAAAGTAGTCCATTCGGACTTGTCGCGCTCATTTGCCCAAGCAAGGCAATCGCCTGCCGCGACAATGGGACGATGTGTTCGCTCCGTGCTTTCATGCGGTCGGCCGGTATAATCCAGAGGCCGGTAGCGAGGTCGATCTCTGACCAGCGCGCGCCGCGCGTTTCGCCGCTTCGCGTCGCCGTAAGGATAAGAAACTCAAATGCCAACCGACATGCCAGCGGTCCTTTGCGAAGTCGTAGTCTGGTAATCAGAGATGCGACGTCGGCATACGGCAAAGCTGCATGATGACTTTGGTCCTGCCGACGTTGCCCAAGCTCCCGTCCGACACCCGTGCAAGGACTGGCTCTTTCTCGGATTTCGCGCGTAATCGCAGAAACGAATACGGCATCGATGCGCTGAAGCACTCGCCGGGCGGTCTCCTCCTTCGTTCGCCAAATAGGCGTCAATATCGTGATTATCTCGCCCGGCTTGACGTCGGCAATCGGTCTTTTGCCAATATGCGGCAACACATAGCTCGACATGGTCGACACCCATTGGTCCCGGTGCTTGCCGTTCGAGAGCTGTGGTTCCTTGACCTGCCAGAACGCATGCCAGCAGTCTTCGAAGGTGGGCCGGTCGTCAACGATCTCCGCGGTGCTGGCCTGCTCGGGAGGTAGCCGCTCAAGTCGCCGCTCTCTTGCTGGGTCACGTCCCTCCGAGACGGCCTTCCTGATTTCGTGCGCCTTCTCCCGGGCCTCGGCCAGGGACAGTGTCGCCAAGGGACCCAGGCTGATGTCACGCCGGTCACCAGCAATCGCGATCCGCATGATCCAAAGGCGGCTGCCGTTCGACATCACTCTTAGCCGAAGACCCCCGCCATCCAGGTAAACCCCTGGTGTAGTACATGTGCGAACAAAGGTCGGGTTGAGACGGTGGTGCGTTCCATGTCTTGCCAGAATAGTTCCCCCTTTAGTTCCCCCTTTGAGGGTGAGATGCGGGTATATCGGTCAAGATGCCGATAGACAGCACCTTGGACCGTTCCGCCCGGAATTGGCGGAGCCCGAATTATAACAAGTTATTGATTTAACTGCAACTAAAAGACGAATGCGGACAGGGCCAGACGCGCGCGGACGCTCCCGGCGGTGCCAGATGGGTCGTCGTCGAAAAGTGAACAATTGGGGAACGTGGCGGATGGGGAGGGATTCGAACCCCCGGTGGGCTTGCACCCACGCCGGTTTTCAAGACCGGTGCCTTAAACCACTCGGCCACCCATCCGCGTTCACTTCAAGCGAAGCGACCGCAATCTAGCTGGGCGGCCGCTGGCGGGGAACCACAAAATTGCGTCAGGCTTTTTTCCGCTGTTTCAGGCGGTATTGGTCGACGATGACAGCCGAGACGATCACGATGCCTTTGATAATCTCCTGGTAGTGGGCATCGACGTTCAAAAACGTGAAGCCTGAGGTCAGGACGCCCAGAATCAAGGTGCCGATCACTGTGCCAGTCATGCGCCCAACGCCGCCCGCCAGCGACGTGCCGCCGATGACAGCTGCGGCGATGGCATCAAGCTCGAAGCCAAATCCCATGCCGGCTTGGCCCGTGATGGCGCGAAATCGTATACACGATGAGAATGTGCCGCTCCACATTGCTACCGGACACGCGCGCGGCCAGCTGATTGGCGCCGATGGCATAGGTGAATTTGCCATGACGCGTGTAGCCCAGCGCGATCTGGAAAAACGCGGCCACGGCCAGAGGCCCGAACCGATGGCGGCGTAGTCCTCGGTCAGGTTGCCGATGGGTTCTCCGTTGGTGTACCAACTGGCCACACCGCGCGCCGACACCATAGTGCCGAGTGCGGCGATGAAGGGCGGGATCTTGGTGAAGGCGATCAGCGAACCGTTAATCATGCCTGCGAGCAGCCCCACGCCCAAGCCTGCAGCCAGAGGTATGACAGGCGAGAGGCCCGTCAATGCGGGGTAAAATGCGTGCGTGTAACCAGTCCGTTGTGCCAGGCTGGCCGCGATCATGTCGGTGGTGCCAACCACCGATCCCGACGACAGATCGATGCCACGTCACGCCGACGGCCATAATGCCGGTAACGGCGACCTGCAATATCATGATCGCCTATCATATCGTCCGTGAGCTGCCGAAAACTTTGACCCCCGCCGCTGCCGAATAATGGAAAAGTGCCCCATGACCACCTGGACCGACGCCTGCAATGCTACCGACATCGAAGCCGAAGACGTGCTCCGCTTCGACAAGGATGGCAAAACCTTCGCGCTGTACCGCTCGCCGGACAACAAATATTTTGCCACGGATGGTCTGTGTACACATGAAAGCATTCATTTGGCCGATGGCCTCGTCATGGGCTATATTATCGAATGCCCGATGCACAACGGCCGCTTCGACTACCGCACCGGCGAAGCCAAAGGCGCGCCGGTTTGTGTGAATTTAAAGACGTACCCGGTAAAAATCGAGGCCGGCCGCGTTCTGGTCGATCTGGGGTAGGCGGAAAGTCAGCGCGGCAGCGTGTTCAACGACCGGGCGACGGCTTGGCAAACCGGGCGCAGACCACCCGTTGACGCCTTATTGGACAGCACCTCATATTCCAAGGTTGCGTGCCGGTTGAACGCGCCCGTATCGCCCTGGAGCGCCATCACGCCCAACCGCATAAGGCTCGCCTGATTGAGCGCCCGCCCGCAGTGATCGCGCAGCCAGAACGCCTCGCCCAGATGGTGAGCCGCCTGCGTAAACTCCGCCGTGCGCAGGTCCATGGCGTGGCCCGTGGTGGTACCGCCCAAGGTCAGAAGTGAGACGGCAATTATGAGTGTCTTCATGAGTCTCACTCCGCACGCCGTCCTGGCCGGCGGCCTTGGGACTGTTGGGGCTAGACAAGCAAGCCTCATGCCATGGGGAGCCGCTCCGGGGCTTAGGTCCAGGCCACCGCCATCTGTTGCGCAGCAGCGACTGGCTGCATCCACTCGATTGCCAGTTCGGACTTGTCTGCCGCCACTCCAAATGCCAAACCGGAAAGCGAAAACCGTCCCGTCAAGGAGCCCACACCATGCCCGCCAAACGACACGCCAAGCTCGGTATTTCGCCGATCTGCTGGTGGAACGACGATCTCGCCGAATTGAGTGATGACGTGACGTTGGAAGAGTGCTTTCGGCAGACGCGCGAGGCAGGGTTCACGGGGCTGGAGACGGGTCGGCGGTTTCCCAAGGACGCGAGCGTGTTGGGACCGATGCTGAAGGCGAACAAGGTGTCGATTTGCGGCGGCTGGCATTCGGGCACGCTGCTGGAGGGCGAGGTGGCGGCCGAAAAGGAGAAGATCCGCGCGCAGATGGACCTGTTCAACGCCGTTGCCGCGCCCTGCATCGTCTACGGCGAAGTCGCGCGCTCGATCCAGGGCGACCGCAGCGCGCCGCTGGCGACCAAGCCGAAGATCAGCGAGGACCAGATCAAGGTCTACGGAGCCAAACTGTCGAAGTTCGCTGACTGGGCCGCCGGCGAGGGGATGCCGCTCTCCTACCACCACCACATGGCGGCGGTGATCGAGACCGAGCCCGAGCTTGATCTCCTCATGAGGCACTCCACCATCCCCCTCTGTTACGACGCCGGCCACATGGCCTTCGCCGGTGGCGATGTGCTGCGGGTGATCGACAAGCACCACACGCGCATCACGCATGTGCATGTGAAAGACGTGCGTATGGGCGTAATTTCGAAGCTGGATCGGACCAAGGAGAGTTTCCTCGACGCCGTGATAAAGGGCGCGTTCACGGTGCCGGGAGATGGGAGCTTGGATTTTGAAGCCATCGTGAAGACGCTGGCCGGGTATGGGTATCAGGGCTGGTTCGTCGTCGAAGCCGAGCAGGACCCAAAAAAAGCGCCGCCGAAGAAGATGAACGCGATTGGGCATAAGGAGCTCAAGCGCGTGATGGCAAGCGCGGGGTACGAGCTGGTGGGGTAGATGGATAAGATGGAACAAATCGAATAGGCGATCGAACGCCCGAAGGTCGCCACGATCAACGCGCTTCGTCGTCATCGATCTCACCCTACTGGCGCCACGGATCGATGATTACCAATCCCAGCCCCTCAAAGTCCGCCACATTTCGTGTCACCACCGCAAAACCACGTGAACGCGTGATCGCCGCGATCTGGGCATCGAAGTCATTGATCGGCCGCGCCAACTTTCGGCGCTCGGCGACAATCTCAGAATAGGCCGTAGCCGCTGCGGATTCGAACGGCAATATCCGGCCAGCGAACAGGGCAAAGATTGCCCGAGCGGCCACGACGAAATCGCGCTTGCGCTGACCGTCCGGCAGAATCGCAATGCCCGAGAGGATTTCGGCTTCGCAGATGGCCGTCGTGAATAGCTCGGCAGAATTCTGCGGGGCAAGCCATGCGTGGACCTGCGGTGCCGGAACCGCCTTTATCTCTTCAGAAAGAACGTTGGTGTCCAATACGAGCATCGGCGCTCACGTAAACGCGGGCGGTTCGCGGCCCGCTTTTCGGGGCAGGATATCAAGTTCGATGCCGCCCAATGGCTCGACAATCGCTCGGATCGCGCCGGCCAGGTTTCCTGGCGCGGTCTCCGGCGCTCTCACCAAGGCGGAGCGAAGTATATTGGATGCCTCCTCCTCAAGTGAGTGCCCGTGCTTGTCCGCTTGATCCTGAAGCTGTTGCTTCAAAGCATCGTCAACATTCGATATTATGATCGTTTGCATATAGCCTCCTTAAACCCCCGCCCGCTGCTTCTTCTTCCCCACCGTCAGCTCCGCCTTCGCCGTCTTAACCGCTGCCCGCGCCGACACCTCCGGCACGCCGACTTCCCACCACGCGTCGCCGGGCACCCACGTATACGCATCCGTATCGATCACGATTACGCTCGTGCGATCCGACTTCTTTGCCCGCGCCAGCGCCGCCTCGAAATCGCCGATGCCCACCACCTTCTCGGCGTTCGCACCCATCGCCCGGGCGTGCGCCGCGAAATCGACGGAGAAGTGCTCGCCCACATGCCGCGAATCCTTCAGAAGGTTGTTGAACCCTGGCACACCTTTGCCGGTTTGCAGGCGGTTGATGACGGCGTACCCGGCGTTATCGCAGACGATCACAATCAGCTTGTGACCGGTCAGCACCGAGGCATAGATGTCCGAATTCATCAGCAAGTAGGATCCGTCGCCGACCATGGTGATGACCTCGGCGTGCGGCCAGGCCATCTTGGCGCCGTAGGCTCCGGCGATCTCGTAGCCCATGCAGCTAAAGCCGTACTCGACATCGAACGTACCCGGCGTTTTCACCTTCCAGGTCATGACGAGTTCGCCCGGCAGGCCGCCCGCCGCCGACAGGATGCGGTCCTTCGGGCCGGCGAATCGGTTGACCGCGCCGATCACCTGGCCGTAGCTGGGAACGCTGGCGTTGGTCGGTTTGGCGCAGGCGTCGAGGGTGGTGTTCCATGCGGCATAGGACGATCTCGCCTTGTCGCCCCAGGCTTTTGGCGCCGTGTACGCACCGACTGCCGCGCCGAGTTCGAGGATGCTTTCACGCGCATCGCCGGCGACGCTTGCCGCTAGGTGTTTCGTCGCGTCAAAGCGCGCGGCGTTGATCGACACGAGCTTGAAATCGGGGGACTGGAAAACGGTCCACGATCCCGTTGTGAAATCCTGCAGCCGCGTGCCGACGGCGAGCACCACGTCGGCCTCGACCGCCAGTGCATTGGCCGACGACGAGCCGGTGACGCCGAGCGGCCCGGCGTTCTGGGGATGGTCGTGGATCATCACGCCGCGCCCGGCCACAGTTTCCACAACGGGGATTTTGTGTTTGGCTGCGAAGGCCAAAACCTCCTCGCCAGCCAGCGAATACTGCACGCCGCCGCCTGCGATCAGCAGCGGGCGTTTTGCTTTTTTCAGCAACTCGGCCGCCCGCGCGATCTCGCCTTTATCCGCACGCGGACGGCGGATGTCGTGGATGGTCTCGGCAAAGAACACTTCCGGGTAATCGAAGGCTTCGGCCTGGGTGTCCTGGCACAGGCCCAAAAACACGGGGCCGCAATCGGCGGGATCGAGTAGCGTCGCCACGGCCTGCGGCAAGGATTGCAGGATCTGCTCGGGCCGCGTGATGCGGTCCCAATAGCGCGTCACCGGCTTGAAAGCGTCGTTCACTGAAATCGTCGGGTTGCCGAAATGTTCGACCTGTTGCAGCACCGGGTCCGGAAAGCGGCTGGCAAACACGTCTCCGGCCAACAACAGAACCGGCAGCCGGTTGGAATGCGCCACGCCCGCCGCCGTCACCATGTTGAGCGCGCCGGGGCCGATGGACGAGGTCGCGATCATCATCTGGCGGCGCAATTTCGCTTTCGCAAAACCAATAGCCGCCAGCGCCATGGATTGCTCATTGTGCCCGCGCCAGGTCGGCAGCCGGTCCTGCACAGCCTCCAGCGCTTCGGAGAGACACGTCACGTTGCCGTGGCCGAAAATAGCCAACACGCCCGCAAACAGCGGCTCCGGTTTGCCGTTGATCATGGATTTCTGGGCAATCAGATAGCGCACGACGGCCTGCGCCATGGTCAAGCGGACGGTTTTCATGCGGGGTCTCCATCGGGGCGGGCTATCAGCCAGTAGAGAAATTTTCCTTTGAGCAACCCCTCATCCTGTCCTTCTCCCCAAAGGAGATGGGACGACGGAACCGCGATGGCCGGGCCAGACGCCCCCTCTCCCGTGGGAAGAGGGATAGGGTGAGGGGTTACTCAGTGAGATAATCTCTCCAAGGATCGTGATCGGTCTAAGGGAATTGGCGGGACAATAACGGCTTCGCCGCAAGCGTCAATTGCGCCGCAGGGATTCTTGCAAGCCGCATCATTCCCTCGATCCGCGCTAGCGAACAGGCTATCAAGCGCGACCATTCCAATGATCGTCATGGCAGCGAAGGCTGCCATGATGATTAAGGTCGTTTGCATGGGAATTCGAAATCGGGACGCGAAGGCGAGGACACCATGGCCGTTACACTGCACGAACAGGATCTTCCCGAAGGCGTCACCTTCAAGGGCTCCGTCGCGGTCGATAGTGAGACGCTGGGGCTCAATCCACATCGCGACCGGCTGTGTCTGGTGCAGATATCGGCGGGCGATGGCAACGCTCATCTGGTGCGGATTCCGGCGCCGGGAACAGGGCTGATTGCGGCCCCACGCCTGAAGGCGGTGATGGCCGATCCCAAGGTGCTGAAGATTTTCCACTTTGCGCGCTTCGATATGGCCGTCCTCAGCCACCGGCTCGGCGTTATGCCGGGACCGGTCTACTGCACCAAGATCGCCTCAAAACTGGTGCGCACCTATACCGACCGGCATGGCCTCAAGGATCTCTGCCGCGAGCTGGCGGGCATCGAGCTTTCGAAAGAACAGCAGAGTTCCGACTGGGGGGCGGGCAAAATCAGCCCCGAGCAGCAAACCTATGCGGCCGCCGACGTGTTGCATCTGCACAAATTGAAGGTCACACTGGACTCTATGCTGGCGCGGGAAGGGCGGACGGAGCTGGCGCAGGCGTGTTTCGATTTCTTGCCGACGCGGGCGCTGCTCGACCTCAAAGGCTGGCCCGAGGACGACATTTTCGCCCATTAGGCCGCAGCGGCGCCCTTATTCTGTTCATGATTTGCTGGTCAGGCTCGCGGCGGACCGGGAGCTGTAAACTCACCCCGGTAGCGGCTAAGATTGATTCGATGACGGCGGACGCACATCCAAGACAGGGTCGGCAGGAGCGTGGCTCATCGCGCATTGTGCTGGTCAGCGCGGCGATGCGGAAGCGGGCGTTCGTGCGGGCCAAACGGCACAGCGCATTGGTACGCTTTCTCAAAATCGCGCTGCCGGCGGTGGCCGTCGCGTCAACAGGGTTCATGCTGTTTTCGCCCTCGATGATGTTGCGGTTGGCAGCGCCGAAGGGTCTCACAGCCGGACCCGTCGAGATCACCACCGACCACCTGCGCATGGTCAATCCGCGCTTTGATGGCTTTACGGCTGACAAGGGCCACTATGTCGTGTCCGCCGCCGCCGCCGTCCAGGACATCGGAGACATCGACAATTTGAAATTGGAGGGCGTGTCTGGCCATCTGATCCAGGCGGACAACAGCTGGACTGACCTCAAGGCCAAGGCGGGCAGTTATCAGGTCAAGACCAAGGCGATGCGGCTGACCGATGGCATCGACATCACCACCAGCGGCAACGCCCGCGTGCAGATCGACAATGCCGATATCGACATCGACAAAAAGATCGTGAAGTCGGACGCGCCAGTGATCCTGACAATGCCGAACGGGACGCTCAAGGGGCGTGGGCTGATTGTCGAGAGCGACAAGAAGCGCATCGTGCTGCGCGAGGATGTGACGGCGCATCTGATCCCGCCCAAGACGGCGGCACCGGCCAAGACGGCAGCGGCCACGCCCTCCGCCTTTGGCGCAACCCCAGCCATGAGCAATGCCCCCATCGACCTCAAAGCCAAGCGGCTGGAGGTGCTCGACACCACCAAAATCGCGAAATTTACGGGAGCTGTCGAAGCGGTGCAGGGCGGCATGACCTTGCAGGCGGAACGCCTGGATATCGGTTACGCGGGCGGGCAGGCGGCTGGAACCGCCCCGTCGGCCCAGAACATCACCTATGCCCTCGCGCAAAAGAAAGTCATCATCCTCACGTCCGATGGCCGCAAGGCGACCTGCGACCAGAGCCGCTTTGACCAGGTCGCCAACACCATGACGCTGGCCGGTTCCGTGGTGCTGTCGCAAAACGACAATGTTCTCAATGCCGATCAGGTCGTCGCCGATCTGACTGGCCATACCACGCACATCACCGCCAAGAACCGGATCAGCGGCCATTTCACGCCGGATGCGGCTGCTAGCCTTGGTGCAGCGCCGCCAACGCCCGGCGGGCTGTCGGGCCTGGGCGCATCGGGCGCGCCGACGGACATTGCCGCCGACCGGCTCGACATCGACGACAGCACCAACGAAGCCGTGTTCCAGGGTTCCGTCATGGTGACCCAGCGTGGCAACAAACTCAGTGGCGACCGGCTTGCCGTCAACATGGCCGCGCGGCACATGACGCTGGATGGCCCCGGCCGCGTGACCGGCGAGTTCGAGGCAACGGCCGCGCCCGCCAAGACCGCAAAGGAAACCAAAGTTGCCGCCAATCCGGCTCTTTCGGCGACGGGAGGCCTGGGGCAAAGCCTCACGGGCCTCTCGGCCAGCAACGGCGAATCCACCAGCATCGAAGCCGACAGCATGACCGTCGAGGATGATCGCGGGCAGGCGACCTTCACCGGCAACGTCATTGTCGTGCGCGGTGGCCACAAGATGGCCGCAGGCGTGCTGAATGTCTTTTATGCAGGTGGCGGTGCCAACGCCAAGGGTCCGGCGCAACTGACGCGCATCACCGCCAAGGATCATGTCGTCGTCAACACGCCGGCCAACGAGGTCGCGACGGGCGACGGACTGCTCTACGATGCCACCCACAATCAGCTCGTCATGACAGGTAACGTGACAGTGTCCCAGGGCGGCAATGTTATCCACGGCGACAAACTCGTCGTTGACCTCACAACCGGTGAGAGCCACTTCGACACACAGCCGGCCGATGGCGTGGCAGGCGTCGCCTCAAAACCGGGACGCATTCAAGTGTTGATCACGCCGCAAGGCATCAAACAGATCGGCGCGCAGCAGAACGCGGCGCAGAAGCCAGTGCCGAAATCGAAGTCCGCCATGAGCGCCAGCGACGTCCTGGTTGCCCCGAATACGCAGCAGTAGCCTCTCTCAAGGTGCCCACGAGAATGCGCAGTGTGGTTTCGACAATCGGCGGCCTGTTTGGCGGGCGCGGCAAGGCCGGGGCGGCACTGCCGAACCAACCGCAACCTGCGGGCGTGCGTGGCCGCCCGCCGCCGGCCGAAGCGGAGCGCGAAGAGTTCCATGACCCGGTGCCGCAGTCGGGAACCGGCTGGCTTACGGCGGTGTCGGTCAAGAAGGCGTTCGGTACGCGGCAGGTGGTGCGCGGGGTCAGTCTGGCCTTGCGGCATGGCGAGGCGGTCGGGCTGCTCGGCCCCAACGGCGCGGGCAAGACCACTGTGTTCTACATGGTGACGGGGCTCATTCCAGCCGATAGCGGACGCATCCTGATCGATGGCCAGGACGTTACGTCGCTGCCGATGTATCGGCGCGCGAGGCTGGGCATTGGCTATTTGCCTCAAGAAGCGTCGATTTTCCGTGGCCTGACGGTCGAACAGAATATCATGGCCGTGTTGGAGCTGGTGGAGCCGGACAAACGCAAGCGCAAGGAACAGCTTGACGCTCTGCTTGAGGAGTTCCGCATCACGCGGCTGCGCAAATCGCCGTCCATCGCCCTCTCGGGGGGTGAGCGCCGCCGCTGCGAAATCGCCCGCGCGCTGGCCACGCGCCCGTCCTTCATCCTGCTCGACGAACCATTCGCAGGCATCGACCCGATTGCCGTCGGCGACATCCAAGCGCTCGTACACCACCTGACCGCGCGCGGTATCGGCGTGCTGATAACAGACCATAATGTACGCGAAACACTCAGTCTGATCGACCGTGCCTACATCATCTACGACGGTCAGGTGCTCATGCACGGCACACCCGACGAAGTGATCGCGCACCCCGAAGTGCGCAAACGCTATCTCGGCGATATGACACTGGAGACCTCGGCGGCGACCCAGGCCCGGCGGGCGATTGGTGGCGGGCGGGCCGGCTGAACGGCCGATTGTGCAGGCACTGACCATTGTCGGGCCAGCGTCATAATGCCGGGTGTCTGGAGTTTGAGCTGCTGATCCACTACCCATTCCATCCGCGAGGTGGGTGCATGGTGGCGGTCCACGGCCGCAAACGACACGGCGGTGAAGTGCATTTCGTCGTTCGTCAACCCGATGGCACATTGATGCTGCTGCCGGCCTGGATGACTGAGCCGAGTGCCGAATCTTATCGACTCATATCTGATCCTCAGCTTCCAGTGAATCTGAAGGTTTCTGCGAGGCCGCCAAGCACGCAGATGCGGCTGGCTCTGGCGGCGGCGTCGCAGAAACCTGATTGAACTGAACTGCGGGGCACAGGTCGTGGGTTATGGCGTTTGATGCGCCGGCCTGGGCGTCGGTGCTTGGGCGGTGTGCGTCCCGATGGCCACGGCCGCACCGGCGCGCCGCTGTTTGCTGGCCGCAGCGGACAGGATTGCCGCCCTGCCACCAGGTCTGTCGTGGCTGGGCTGGCAACAGGGCGAGCGACGCCGTGGCCGCGCGGAGGCGACGCACAAGCCAGACGGTCTCGTTGGTGTCGTCATGAGCTGTCGAACCTCAGGATCTGACCTTGGGCGCGACGCCGCGGATCGGCCAGGGCCTCGATGACGCGCATGGGTCCGCCGCAACCGGGGCACGGCGGCGTGGCGCCGGTTGTCGCGGCCGCCGGTTCGCCAGGTGGCGTCTCGGCCGCGTGCTGTGCGACCGGCGGAGCGGCATCGAGCAGCTTGCGGATCAGCGCGAGCTTGGCCTTGCGATGGCCGTTGGCGAGGAAGCCCCCGGCTCGCGTCGGCGAGCCGACTTGGCCGGGGCAGGCTACATGGCGGATGCGCTGGAAGCCGTCCGGCAGCACGTGCAGCAGGAAACGGCGGATGAACTCGTGCGCTTCAAGCGTCATGGTCTTCTGTTTGGCGCCGTCGCGATAGTCCTTCCAGGTGAAGGTGACGCTGCGATCATCGATGGCGACATTGCCGTCGCGGCTTGCCGCGGAGGCAACAAGCCAGGGCGCCGGTTCGAGATGGCGATGCGGTGCGTGTAGCGCGCCAGATAGCGCAGCACCTGCTCGGGGCCGGCGAATGGCTTTTTGGCATAGACGATCCAGTCGAGGCGGCGCACGGGTTCGAGGTGACGGGCGAAGGCGCGCGGATCGCTGAGCGGCGCCAGGGCGTCGAAGAATTGCAGGCGGCCGTTGGCATGTGCGGCCGCGAGCTTGTGCAGAAACAGGCGGCGATACAGACGTTGCAGGACGCGCACAGGCAGGAAGAAGCCTGGGCGGCAGGCGATCCACGTCTTGTCATCACGGGCGAGGCCACCGCCCGGCACGATCACGTGCACGTGCGGATGATAGGTCAGCGTTTGCCCCGCCCGACGGCGGAGCCGTCAAACAAATGGGGTGTGCAGCACCATGGTCGCGGCCGTCTCGGCGCCGAGATGGCGTGGATCGGCCGCGATGGTCTTCAGCGTCTCGGCCGCCGCTTCGAATAGCAGGCCGTAGACCACCGCCTTGTTCTGCTTGGCGATGGCGGCGATCGGAGCCGGCAGCGTGAAGACGACATGGAAATACTCGACCGGCAGCAGGTCGGCGGCGCGCTCAGCGAGCCGGTCGCGCGCGGCATTCGACTGGCATTTCGTGCAGTGCCTATTGCGGCAGGAGTTGTAGGAAATGCGTGTGAAGCCGCACGCAGCAGCGTCGCAGCGTTCGACGTGACCGCCGAGCGCTGCCGTTCGGCAAGCGGTGATCGCCCCCATCACGCGTGCCGCGGATCGGTCGATTGCGTGGGTTGAACGAAAGGCGTCGCCGTGGCGGCGGACCACGTCCGCCACCTCCAACATCGGGCGCGACACGGGACTTGGCGTTACGACGGCGGCCCAAGCCTGGTAAGGCCGAGCCGATCGAGCGGGCTCGGCGTCGCCGCGATCAAGGTGTTCGAGAC
>JANYHF010000111.1 GCA_025359185.1 Hyphomicrobiaceae bacterium
GCGGGCAATCCAACCAACGTCAAAGGGACCGCAAGACGCAGAAAGGCCCCCTCGAGGGGGCCTTTCTGCGTCAACCAGCACCGCCGTCACTGGCTCCCTTTTGCTCCGGCCCGCTGGTCCCCTTTCACTCCGGCGTTGACAGTCGGTGGCCGCGACGGGGCTGGGGTCGCTTCCGTTCGCAAGTTGAGAAAGCAGCTCGAGAGCTTTGGAGCGGGCGCTGGCGAGCGACAGCATGGGGTAGCGCCCGAGGGTCACTCGCCGCCTCACACCCCTCAGCCGATACACCAACACAAAAGTCCTCGTGCCCCCTTGCGAGACCCGTAGCCGGAAGCCTGGAAGCTTCTGGTCGAGGAGTTCGATTTGTCCTAAGTCTGGCGGTCGGATGCGTTGGACCGTGACATCCGTCAGTACCGTTTTGGTCATGCCGCCCTGTCCCACCGTTATCAAAGACGGGTTCGAAATCCTTAGGTACCGCCGTCCTGGTAGGTACCACCTAGGTACCGCCTAGGTACCAATTCGCTTGGTTATCAACATGCCATGAAGGATCATCATGCGTCACCTACTTATTGATATTGAACACGAAAATACCATCATCGCGTTCCATAAAATTCCGTCAGATTCTCAGGTCTAAAAATCTTAAAATCCTGAGGGGTAACGCCCGTGCGGGTTCGAGTCCCGCCGTCCGCACCAAGCACCAAAGACATCATTTCAGGTCCAAACTGGGCTTGTTAGACTCACTCGAATGGGTCGTCTCCTTCAGGTGTAAGGAGCAAACGAAGACGGCTTGCTTTCGTTTTTCGTTCGATGTAGCATTTCACGAAATAAATATCGTTGATCACAAATTCAGCGATGTCTGCGGAGTGAAACGTTTGGAGCCGGTTTTCGACATTGCTATCATTGGCGGTGGCATCAATGGTTGCGGCATCGCC
Source organism: Hyphomicrobiaceae bacterium (assembly GCA_025359185.1). Classification (GTDB taxonomy): domain Bacteria; phylum Pseudomonadota; class Alphaproteobacteria; order Rhizobiales; family Hyphomicrobiaceae; genus JANYHF01. Next base: position 930 of record JANYHF010000111.1, read on the forward strand.
AGAGATGCTGCGGGCCGGGGCCTGTCCGTCGTGCTATTCGAAATGGGCGATCTCGCCAGCAGCACCTCCTCCTGGTCAACCAAGCTCATCCATGGCGGCCTGCGTTACCTCGAAAACTACGAATTCCGGCTGGTTCGTGAAGCGTTGATTGAACGCGAGGTACTCTGGGGTATTGCCCCGCACATCATCCGTCCGTTGCGATTTGTGTTGCCTCACCGCAAAGGGCTGAGGCCAGCCTGGCTGCTGCGTCTCGGTTTGTTTTTGTACGACAATATCGGTGGACGCAAGCGTTTGCCCGGCACCAAAACCTTGGACTTGAGCGCCGATCCGGCCGGGCGGCCATTGAGGCAAGGCATATTTCGGAAAGGTTTCGAATATTCTGATTGTCGCGTCGATGACGCGCGTCTGGTGGTGCTCAACGCCCGCGACGCGGCCGACCGGGGAGCGGACATCCGCGTTCAAACTCTGGTTGATCAGGTTCAACGTAATTCGCAAGACTGGTCAGTACAGACGCGTGACGCCCGCACCGGGCAGCGAATGACAGTGCGGGCGCGCACCGTCGTGAATGCCGCCGGCCCTTGGGTCGAGGAAGTTCTGACCCAGCGAATGAGCGTGGTGACCAAGGCGCATACGCGACTGGTTCAAGGCTCACACATTGTCGTGCGCAAACTTTACGACCATGACCGGGCCTATATTCTCCAGAATCCCGATGGACGGATCGTTTTTGCCATCCCCTACGAACAGGACTTCACGTTGATCGGCACAACGGATCGCGATTACAAAGGCGACCCGAGCAAGGTCACGGCCACGGCGGACGAAGTTGCCTATCTGTGTCAGGTTGTGTCCGAGAATTTTACCAAGCCGGTTACGCCAGGCGACGTCGTCTGGAGCTATTCGGGTGTGCGGCCGCTGTATGATGACGGCAGCAGCGACGCCAAAAGCGCAACCCGCGATTATGTGCTGGAGGTCGATGCCAAAGCTGGCGCTCCAGCTGTGGTCTCGGTGTTCGGCGGCAAGATCACGACCTACCGGCGCCTTTCGGAAGAGGTTCTCGAACGCTTGCAACCCTATCTGCCCCGTGTCGCCAACAAGGCCGGCTGGACCGCGACTGCGCCACTGCCCGGTGGCGATTTCGCCATCGATTCGGTGTCCACGCTGCAAGCTGAATTGCAGCGCGCGCATCCATTTCTGGCCCCAGAACATGTGGCACGGCTCGTGCGGTCATATGGGACGCGCGCGGGGGTTATCTTGGGCAAATCTGCCGCCGCCAAAGATCTCGGCATGGATTTCGGAGCGTCGTTGACCGAAGCGGAATTGATTTATCTTGCTGACCATGAATGGGCGTGTACGGGCCAAGATGTGGTTTGGCGGCGCTCAAAGCTCGGCTTGCGCATGACCACTGCCCAAATCAGCGCCGTGGACGCGTGGATGCAATCGCGCTTTCAAAGCACCGCAGCTGTGCGGCAAGCGGGAACAGCATCATGACCGTGGTGCTCGACAAGGTCTCGAAGGTGGTGCGCGGATCGGCACATATCCGCAACGTGTCGCTGACACTGACGCCGGGGACTATCAATATTCTCCTTGGTCCAACCTTGTCTGGCAAGACCTCGTTGATGCGGCTGTTGGCGGGGCTGGATTTGCCAACGTCGGGCCGGCTGCTGGTTGATGGCGTGGATGTCACCGGCAAACCCGTGCGCGAGCGCTCGGTGGCGATGGTCTACCAGCAGTTCATTAATTACCCCGCGATGACCGTTTACGAAAATATCGCTTCGCCTTTGCGGGTGCGTGGATTGGCCAAGGCCGAGATCGACACCAAAGTTCGCGAAGCGGCGCAGCTGCTGCGGCTGGAGCCTTATCTCGACCGGCTGCCCTTGAACCTGTCTGGCGGACAACAGCAGCGTACGGCTATCGCCCGGGCACTGGTCAAGGATGCCAAACTTGTGCTGCTCGATGAACCGCTGGCCAATCTCGACTACAAACTGCGCGAGGAACTGCGCGTCGAGCTCCCGCGCATTTTCGAGGGCAAGGGCACAGTTTTTGTCTATGCGACCACCGAACCGTCCGAAGCGCTACTGCTCGGCGGCCATACGGCGACACTGCGCGAAGGTGCCATCACGCAATTCGGGCCGACAGTGGATGTGTACCGTTCTCCTAGGGACCGGGAGACCGCTCAGGTGTTTTCGGACCCGCCGATGAATTTTGCTGATGCGACCATTAGGAGCGGACAAGCGACTGGGCCAGGCGGCGTTGCACTGGGTTCGGGCGGCACTCTGCAAGGGTTGCCCGATGGCGCCTATCAGATCGGCTTCCGGCCAAACCACGTGTCTCTCATAAATCGGTCCGCTCAGTTGGTTCCAATCAAGGGCGTTGTCGGCGTGAGCGAGATCACCGGCTCGGAGAGTTTTGTGCACTTTGAGTGCGGCGGCGCACGCTGGATCGCACTTGAACCGGGCGTACACGACCATCTGCCGGGTGCCGCAATCGACGTCTTTCTCGACCCGTCGCGCTTCTTCGTTTTCGATTCACACAGTCAACTGGTTCGCGCACCGGCGCGCACAGCAAGCCTTTAGGTCACCCTCAGATGGCGCGCCTGGAACTCCGCGATCTCTCGCACAGCTACAAGCCCAATCCGGTTGAGCCCGCCGATTGGGCGCTCAAACCCATGACGATGATCTGGGAAGATGGCGGCGCCTATGCGCTGCTCGGGCCGTCAGGCTGCGGTAAGACGAGCCTGCTGAACATCCTCTCGGGGCTGGTCATTCCGTCCCGAGGCAAGGTTCTGTTCGACGACGTGGACGTGACGACTCTACCGACCGAGCAGCGCAACATTGCCCAAGTGTTTCAGTTCCCCGTTATCTACGACACCATGACCGTCGAGCAGAACCTCGCTTTCCCCTTGCGCAATCGCGGGGTCGAACCGGCCAAGATCGATGCTCGCGTCAAAGAAGTGGCCGCGATGCTTGAACTAACGGGGGACTTGAAACGCAAAGCCAGCGGGCTGACGGCCGATATGAAACAGAAGATCTCGCTCGGCCGGGGCCTGGTCCGCGAAGACGTGCGCGCGGTGCTGTTCGATGAGCCGTTGACCGTCATTGATCCGCATCTCAAGTGGCAGTTGCGGGCCGAACTCAAGCGCGTGCACCGCCAATCCAAGACCACCATGGTCTATGTTACGCACGATCAAACCGAGGCGCTAACCTTCGCCGACAAGGTGGTGGTGATGTATGATGGTGATGTGGTGCAGGTTGGTACGCCGCAGCAGCTGTTCGAAGAGCCGGCGCATACATTCGTTGGCCACTTTATCGGTTCTCCAGGCATGAATGTGCTGCCAGCGTCGGTCGCCGGCGGCGTTGCCCATATCAAGGGCAACGAGATATTGCTTGGCCGGTCCTATCAACCCATTGACAGCGCCAAGCGCGTAGAAATCGGCGTGCGGCCGGAGTTTCTGCGGTTGGGTTCGGGTACGGAAGGGCTGCCGGTCACCGTCAAACGTGTCGAGGATACGGGACGCCAGAAGATCATCCGTGCCGAACTTGATGGTCTGCCGATTGCGGCATTGGCCCACGAGGACGAGACCGTGCCCGCCAGCGGCGTGCGGCTGATTGCCGATCCCGCCCGCGTGCACGTCTATGCCGACGGCCAGCTGGTGAGGGCATAAGCGCCATGGAAAAACCGCTCAACAATCGCGCCTGGTTCCTGGTCATGCCGGTGGCGCTGATCGTGGCGTTCAACGCCATTCTGCCGTTGATGACCGTGGTCAACTATTCCGTGCAGGATACGTTTGGCAACAACCAGTTCTTCTGGAACGGCACTGGCTGGTTCAAAGACCTGCTCGATCCCAATGCCGAACTTGGCGGCCGCTTCCTGGCCGCGCTCGGGCGCAATGTGTCGTTTTCGCTGATCATTCTGTCCATCGAAGTGCCGTTGGGCATTCTGGTGTCGCTGTGTATGCCCAAGAAAGGTCCGGGCGTCGCGGCGTGCCTCGTCATCATGGCGCTGCCGCTGCTGGTGCCCTGGAATGTCGTCGGCACGATCTGGCAGATTTTTGCAAGGACCGACATTGGGCTCCTGGGCTGGACCGTCAGCCATCTCGGCATCAACTATAACTACACCAACGAGTTCTTCTCGGCCTGGTTCACCATCATCCTGATGGATGTGTGGCACTGGACCAGCCTCATCGCCCTGCTCTGTTATGCCGGCCTCAAATCCAGTCCCGATGCGTTCTATCAGGCCGCTCGCATCGACGGCGCCTCGCGCTGGTCGGTATTCCGGGCCATCGAGTTGCCCAAATTAAACCGTGTCCTGTTGATAGGTGTTTTGCTGCGCTTTATGGATAGCTTTATGATTTACACGGAGCCGTTTGTGGTGACCGGCGGTGGGCCAGGCAATTCGACCACCGGTGTGTCGATCGATCTCGTGAAAATCGCACTCGGCCAGTTTGACCTCGGCAAGGCGGCGGCGATGTCGATCGTCTACAACCTGATCATTCTCTCCACCTGCTGGGTGTTCTACACCGTCATGACCAACGTCGATGCGCCGGATCGCCCGCGCGACGCCAAGGATGGTGCGTTATGAGCCGTCGCGTCATCCTCACCGCCTATCTTGTGTTCCTGATGCTGCCGATCTATTGGCTCATCAATATGAGCTTCAAGGACAATACCGAAATCACCAACACGATGAGTCTGTTCCCGTTGCATCCGACGCTTAAGAACTATGGTGAGATCTTCACCAATGTGACTTGGTATCGCGGCTTTCAGTTCTCGCTGACCTACGTCGTGCTGAACACCCTCATCTCGCTGGCCGTGGCGCTGCCCGCCGCTTACGCCTTTTCCCGCTACCGCTTCCTCGGCGATAAACACCTGTTCTTCTGGCTGCTGACCAACCGCATGGCGCCGCCAGCCGTGTTCGCGCTGCCGTTCTTCAATCTGTATTCGGCTGTGGGCCTGTTCGATACGAGTTGGGCAGTTGCTCTGGCACACTGCATCTTTAACGTGCCACTGGCAGTTTGGATTCTCGAAGGCTTCATGTCCGGCGTGCCCCGGGAAATCGACGAAACCGCGTATCTCGACGGTTACTCGTTCCCGCGTTTCTTCGTTCGCATCTTCATTCCGCTGATCGCCAATGGCATCGGTGTCGCCGCCTTCTTCTGCTTCATGTTTTCGTGGGTGGAGCTGCTATTTTCGCGCACGCTGACCAACAATCAATCGATCTCATCGATCATGACACGGACGGTTTCGGCTGCCGGCATTGACTGGGGCCTGCTGGCGGCAGCAGGCGTTCTCACCTTGATCCCCGGCGCGCTCGTTATATGGTTTGTGCGCGACTACATCGCCAAGGGCTTTGCCCTCGGCCGCGTTTAGGAGAAGCCGGCATGGATATCGCCTGGATGGCCTGGACATGGCAGACGGGGATCTTTTTCGCCTGCATCGCTTTGTGTCTGACAACAATGACCGTGCTCGCCATTCGCTATCCCGAAAACGACCACTACGGAGTGTTGGGCATCCCGACCACCCGCGGCGACCGGCTATTTCTGTCGCTGGTCGGCAGCGCCTTCATCCATCTGTTGTGGATCGGCTTTGTGGGCGCCAACCCGCTTGTCACCCTTGCGGGTGGCGTTGAGATTTCGAGCCTTTGGCTCGCGTCGATCTTGTCTCTTGTCTATGCCTCTGCGGTATTCCGCTGGGTCTAGCAAGTTGAGAGGTCCGGAAGCGCGATAACGTGCAGCGCCCTGGAATTTTGCACAATGTACGTTTGGAGGAGACCACAATGAGTTTACGCACAAGCGTTTCCATAGCTGCCCTATTGCTTGCTGCCGGTGCTATGCCGGCAATGGCGGACGAGGCAGCTGCTAAGAAATGGATCGACACGGAGTTTCAACCTTCGACCCTGTCGAAGGATGATCAGATGAAGGAGATGAAGTGGTTCATTGATGCCGCCAAGCCGTTCGCCGGCATGGAAATCAATGTGGCCTCCGAAACGCTGACGGTGCACAAGTACGAAAGCGAAGTGCTTGCCAAGGCGTTCACCGAGATCACCGGCATCAAGGTCAAGCACGACGTCATCCAGGAAGGTGACGTCGTCGAAAAGATCCAGACCCAGATGCAGTCGGGCAAGAATATTTATGACGGCTACGTCAATGACTCGGATCTGATCGGTACGCACGGCCGCTACAAGCAGACGACCAACCTCACCGATTGGATGGCCGGCGATGGCAAGGACGTGACGGACCCGATGCTCGACGTCCCTGATTTCATCGGCACGTCGTTCACGACCTGGACTGACAAGAAGCTGTACCAGCTCCCCGACCAGCAGTTCGCGAACCTCTATTGGTTCCGCTATGACCTGTTCACGAACCCCGACATCAAGGCCAAGTTCAAGGCCCGGTTCGGCTACGACCTCGGCGTGCCGGTGAACTGGTCCGCCTACGAAGATATCGCTGATTTCTTCACCAACGATATCAAGACTGTCGACGGCAAGCCGATCTACGGGCATATGGACTACGGCAAGAAGGATCCCTCGCTCGGCTGGCGCTTCACCGATGCTTGGCTCTCGATGGCCGGAAACGGCGACAAGGGCCTGCCGAACGGCCTGCCCGTCGACGAATGGGGCCTGCGCATGGAAGGCTGCCGCACAACCGGCTCATCGGTCGAGCGCGGTGGCGACACCAACGGCGCCGCTGCCGTCTACTCGATCAACAAGTATCTCGACTGGCTGAAGAAGTATGCCCCGCCGACGGCTCCGGGCATGACCTTTGGTGAGTCGGGGCCGGTTCCTGCCCAGGGCCAAGTCGCCCAGCAGATCTTCTGGTACACCGCGTTCACCGCCGACATGGTCAAGGACGGCCTGCCGGTCATGAACGCGGACGGCACGCCGAAGTGGCGTATGGCGCCGTCGCCGCACGGCTCCTACTGGCAGGACGGCATGAAGCTTGGCTATCAGGACGTCGGTTCGTGGACGTTGCTCAACTCGACTCCGGTCGATCGCCGCAAAGCCGCCTGGCTGTATGGTCAGTTCACGGTCTCCAAGACCGTCAGCCTGAAAAAGAGTCATGTCGGCCTCACGTTCGTCCGCGAGAGCGACATCTGGGACAAGAGCTTCACCGTGCGCGCTCCCAAGCTCGGCGGCCTGATCGAGTTCTACCGCTCGCCGGCGCGCGCGCAGTGGACCCCGACCGGCAACAACGTGCCTGACTACCCGAAGCTGGCTCAGCTCTGGTGGCAGAACATCGGCGATGCCTCGTCGGGTGCCAAGACCGCCCAGCAAGCCATGGACTCCCTCGCAGCCGCTCAGGAGTCGGTTCTTGAGCGTCTTGAGAAGTCCGGCGTCCAGGGCGATTGCGGTCCCAAGCTCAACGCCAAGAAGACCTATGCCGAGTGGACTGCCGCCGCCAAGGCAGCTGGCACGATCGCTCCTGCGGCCAAGCTCGAGAACGAGAAGCCAAAGGGCGAGACGGTCGACTACGACACGCTGATCAAGTCCTGGCCGGCAACGCCGCCCAAGAAGTAGTCCTTTGGCGGACGAAAGGTCATACGGGATGGGGCGGCTTCGGCTGCCCCATTTGCATTTCGAGTGCGATGTCGCCAAACTATGGCATGATCATCAAATTCCGTTGCGACCCAGCGCTTATTGACGTGTTGCCTCGCCCGCAGCCGGCCCGCGAGGCACTGCCCGTCTGGTTGCGTAAAATGCCGGCAACGGCAGCGTCGCCAACACATGGCGTCAGTGTGCGCACCGTCAAGCAGTGTCCGCCCTTTGTTGACGCCATGCAGTTCGGTTTTGTCATACCCTTGCCGTGTGATGTGCATGTTGACAACGAAACGCTGACCTGGGATTGGGCGTTACCGGTACTATCGGTTGACGGACATACCCGCTCGCCGATCAGCTTCCATGTGCCCGCGCAACTCACCGGGTCTCCCATGCACGAGCCTTTGAGAGCCGTGCTCAAGTTCAATTGCTTCTGGACGATCACCGTCGATAGCGGCTGGTCGCTCTATGCCACCCACCCCATCAACCGCCTGGACCTGCCATTCCGGACGCTGACAGGACTGGTCGATAGCGACGCCTACAACGAAACTGGCATCTTCTTTCCAGCCATGTGGGTCGATCCAGCGTTTTCAGGCACAATCGCGCGCGGAACGCCGGTGGCGCAGTGCTTTCCCGTTAGGCGCCAAGCGCTTGAGCTGAATTTCCAGGGCTTTACTGGCGACGAGGCTGCGCGCTACACGGCCATCGGCAAGGCCATTCAGGCGGAGCCTGGCCTGTACCGCAAGCAGCACCGCGCTCGCTTGCGCTCAGGCGCCGGCGAGCCGCTCGCGGAGCCGTTCGACATTGAGCAGGAGCATACCAGTGCTCCCGGTAGTCAGGGACTGGACGATGGGACCGAACGTGTCTGAGCTCAGGGCATAGGCCGTTTTGTAGGCGGCAAAGGCACCAGCCATGTCGCCTGACTGTTGGCAACTGATGCCGAGGTTGACAGCCGCACCTGAATCGCCGGGGCTTAAAGCCAATACCCGCTCGAAAGAGGCTGCCGCATCGGCATATGCCTTCACGTCTTGCTGTGCCTGCCCAAGCGCAAACCAAGCATCCGCATGTACCGGGTCAAGCGTTACGGCTCGTTTGAAGGCAGCGACGGCCGCGCGCGGGTTATTCTGGTTCCGCGCAGCCTCGCCCACCCCCAGCTGTACGCGCAGATTGTCTGGCGCAAGAGTGGCCGCCCGTTCGAATGCCCGTGTTGCGGCCGGGTAATCGGCCGCTGCCACCGCAGCGGAACCGCAACTCAACCAGGCTTCAAGATCGTGCGGGGAAATCTCGGCGGCCTGCGCAAAGCAAGACTGTGCAGCGCTAAAGTCCTTCAGGGTTTTAGCTGCGCGGCCTGCGATCATCAGGGATGGCCCATGCCGAGGGCGCTCCTTTAGGCACGCGTCGATGAGCACCCGGGCCTCGGCAGGCTCATTGCGCAGAAGGGCAAGCAAGGCCTTAAGCTGGAGCGCCGGCGCGTTGCGGGGAGACCTTTGCAGCACTCGATCACACGCCTCGTCGGCCTCAGTGTGGCGGCCGCCGCGATAGTGTGTCACCGCCGAAGCGATCATGGCTTCAAGAGTAACGGGACGAGTCATGCAACACACTTGATTGAATGCATTTAGGGCCTGTCGTCAGTTATGGGTTCGGGCTGGACGTGAGCGATTTTGGCCGAGGAGCAGGCGCTCGACGACGCAAGCCAAATGGCTTGCTAGGAAGAGCAACGCACTCATCGGCCAAAAGCGCCACGTCGCGAAGCGGTG
>JANYHF010000118.1 GCA_025359185.1 Hyphomicrobiaceae bacterium
GTTCGTGAGGAGAGGGAATCGGCCAACGCGATTTGCAAGGAAATCGCTGTGCAACCGTTGAAATCTTGCAACGCCCACGATACAATTCAGGCCGTTTCGCATTCCGGATCAAAGGGTTGGCAATTCTTCACGGCCGACGAACCCCTCGACCGCGAGGCCTGCATGATGTCCAGCGATTTGCCCTGCGGCGACCCTTCCGCGACGTCGAACAGCACCACATCGTCCAACTGCTTTTGCCCGATGAGATGGGCCAGCGTGCCGCCGATTATGGCGGCGCCGACAAGGGCGATTTTGTTGCGGGCCATAAGTGAGGGGCCTTGAGGGGAAGTGATGTTGCGTTGCGAAACGCGATAGCGCGAATGGCATCAGCGTTCAAGGCGGGCCCGCGTGACCGGCACCTAAAATGAACTGCCGGGTTGCTTCAGAAATTCAATTTCCTCGGGTGTCGAAGGCCGTGCCAAAATCGCATTGCGATGCGGGAAGCGGCCGAAGCGCTCGATAATGTCATGATGTGCAACGGCATATCGGAGCAGTTCAGGATCGTTGAGTTCGCGGAACAATTCAACGGAGTGGCGCTGGCCGGCGATGGCTTCGCTATGTTCAAATGGCAGGTAAAGGAACAAACGGCGGTTCTTGTCCAAACCACGATCCAGGTCTTGTGCAATTGCTGCCCCGGCAACCGCCAATGCAAGATGATCGGTTGCAAACGCGCGTGCCGTGCCGCGAAACATGTTGCGAGGAAATTGATCGAGTACAATGGTGCTTGCCATGGCCTGCACGGGCGATGCAACGGCCGCTGCGAGGTCAAAACCAGTGGCGAGCTGCTCAAAGGTTGCAAGAAAGCGGTCCGATACGACTGTGTCGAATCCCTGGTCTGCGCGGAACCACAGTAGCGGGTCGATGTCTTCGAACCAGAACGACTGAACGCTTTCGGCCCACGTCATGTCCGCACCCGAATATGCTAAGTTGTGACGGCACCGATGGTTTTGGCCAAGTATCACGCCATAAATGGCTGGCCTCAATACAAGGCCAGCCGGTACTACTGCGGCGCAATGCCCTCGACAATGAAACTGCGCGACGTCGAGTTCTTCATCCGGAACTCCGTCAGCTTTTTCCCGCTCTCCGAAGCGTACCAGGCCTTGGCGGCGTCAGCGCTATCGAAGGCGAAAATGGCGTAGCGCTTGGGAATGGTGCCATCCAACGCGATCACGGTGTCGCTGCGGGCGATGATTTTGCCACCACTGGCGGTGATCGAGGCGGGCAGCCCCAGGGGCTTGATACCAGTCAAAAAGGCCGCGAGGTCAGGGATGTCGCTGAAGTCGGTGACCACATAAGCGGGCGGGCCACCTGCGGCGTGCAAGCTGCTGACGGTGGCGGCGCCGAGAACGGTGCCAGCCAAAAGCGTGAGAGCGAGTGATAGACGCGATGTCATAAGACGCCTCCTGTTGGGTGCGACAAAACGCGCAAGTGTAGGCGCAAACCTGAAGTCCCGTCCACCACCTATTGGGGGACGTAACACGAGCACGCGGCGACGCAGTTTTGTTGCTGGCCTACCGGCGAGGGGTGGTTGTTTGTCTGAAGCAAGTTGAGGGCAACGCGGCAAACTTGGTTGCGCCCGTCGATTCCCTACAGTTATAATCAGTGTGGGGCGAACTTCGGGGGCGACATGCGTGCGGCGGTAATTTTGCTGATTTGGGCGCTTGGCTTGTCCTGCTGCTGGCTCGGACTTGCCGTGGCGCAAGATCAAGCGCCGGCCGATAGCTTCGATAGTGCCATGACCGCCGGTACCCGGGACTACAAAGGCGGCGACTACCGGAAAGCGGAGAGCGACTTTACGACTGCTTTCACTATCGCCGGAACCAAACCGCAAATGGCCAAGGCGAAATTCTCTGCCGCGGTTTCAGCCTTCAAGCAGGGGCGAATTGACACGGCGAAAACCTTCGCCCAGGACGCGCTCAAATTGGTTCCTGACTACGCCAAGGCGCAAGCGCTGCTCGATGAAATCGCCCAACTGCCGCCGGCTTCCGAACCGGCGGCTCCGGATGCAAAATCCAAGAAGAAACTTGCCGCCAGCAAGGATGTTTCTGCCGAAGCCGTGCCTTCGGATGCCTCGGCCACCAAGTGTGCGGCCGTCAGCCAGTGGGCCAGACCGGGTACGACCGGCGAGTTTCACGTACGCCTGCCAGAGTCAGGCCGATTGTATCGACCTGCCCAAGCGTCAAGCCGAGAAAGCACGGCTTGATGGCCTGCAAGGCGAGATTAATGCTGCTGCCAGCGAGTACAAATGCGATGCCGTCAAAGCAGTTGAGGAAAAACTCGGCAAAACCAAACTCGAAAACACACCCGAGAAGGCGTTTTTCCACCGTTGCCTTGAACTCGACAGACAGCATCTGATCGAGAACGGACAATGCGATGGCATCGGAGCAGTCGACGAGCAACTCGGCAGTTCCGACGGGCCTGCCCTCTGTCAAGCCACGCTGGACAACCGCAAGCTCGCCAAGCAGAAAGAGGTGTGGACTGAGCAACGCTCCTCGGCCTACCTCGCGCTGGATTGCGAGAGCGTGAAGACGTTGGACGCATGTTCCTTTCTGCGGTGAAGTATCAGACCGGTGGTGACCGTGGCCGGGCCAAGACGCTCTATCTTGCCATCATGGATAAATACAAGGACGACGAACTCGCCATCAAGGCCGGCGAACGCCTTGCCGGCTTGTCTGACGTCGAGACCAAGGAAGCCTCGGACAGAGCTACAGTCAACGCAGCCAGCGAGAGCGCGGCACAGACCCAATCAAAAATCGATCAGGCGAACCGGGACGCGGCCGATCGCTCGTACCAGGAAAAGGCCGACTTCTGCCGCGGCAAGCAGGAGTGTTGGAGCAGCTGCGGAAACTTCTCGGACGACGATCAAAGGCACTACTGCCAGGATCAGTGTGACTCGAAGTATTCGGGTTGCTGAGCCGCCGCTTCCGAGCGCTGTGTGGAACTTGGGTTTTGCCGTGGTGAGGGTTCGACCGGACGCGGCTCGATTGCTATTGTGGCAATACAGAATCGCAAGCTCGAGTCTCCCATGCCCGTCCGCCAACTTCCGCCCGAGACCGTCAATCGCATCGCCGCAGGTGAGGTGATCGAGCGCCCGGCGTCGGTGGTCAAGGAACTGGCCGAGAACGCCATCGATGCAGGCGCGCGGGCGGTCGAGGTCGTGACGGTGGCGGGCGGGATTTCGCTCATCCGGGTTTCGGACGATGGCAGCGGCATGGACCGGGCTGACCTGGAGTTGTGCGTGGAACGCCACGCCACCTCGAAATTGCCGGAAGACGACCTGATGGCCATCGCCACGCTCGGCTTTCGCGGCGAGGCGTTGCCGTCGATCGGCTCTATCGCGCGGCTGTCGATCGAGACCCGGTGCGAGGGCGGCGAAGGGCTGACCCTCGTCGTGGACCGTGGCGAGCGTCAGGCGGTGCGGCCCGCTGCGCTCAATCGCGGCACCCGGGTCGAGGTGCGCGATCTGTTCTCGGCGACGCCCGCCCGGCTGAAGTTCATGAAGTCCGAGCGGGCCGAGAACGGTGCCATCGGCGAAACAGTGCGGCGGCTGGCGATGGCGCATCCGGCGGTGGCCTTCGCGCTGAACACAGGTGAACGCGGCGGGTTGCGGTTTCCCGCCGAAAGCGCCGATGGGCCAGGGCTTCTGCAAAGGCTTGGCCGCATCATGGGGCCGGAGTTCATGGCCGATGCGCTGTCAATTGAGGCGGGTCGCGAAACCTTGCGGCTGTCTGGTTTCGCAGGCCTTCCGACGCTGAACCGCATTACGCCGGACATGCAGTTTCTGTTCGTGAACGGCCGGCCGGTGAAGGACCGGCTGCTGGCGGGGGCGGTGCGGGCGGCCTACGGCGATCTGGTGCCGCGCGGCCGCCATCCGATGCTGGCGCTGTTTGTCGATCTCGATCCCAGCGACGTGGATGTAAACGTGCATCCGGCCAAGGCCGAAGTGAGGTTCCGCGATAATGGAGCGGTGCGTGGACTGATCATCTCGGCGCTGCGTGAGGCGCTTGGCGCGGCTGGGCACCGGGCGTCGGCGGAAAATGCGACGGCGGCGCTGGTGCAATTTGCGGCGGCACGGGCAGGTACCCACGCGCCCCCCACCTACAACCCTGTGACGCCATCGCGTGCCGCGCGCGGTTTTGCTGAGGCCGCCCAGGCCCCGCTGGTGGGCTTTGCGGAACCCTCTGCTGATGCTGCCCCCGCTGCCTATGCGCCGTCGCCGGAGCTTGAAGCCCGGCCCCTCGGCGCGGCGCGGGCGCAGGTCCACGAAACCTATATCCTGGCGCAGACAGAGGATGCCGTCATCCTCGTCGATCAGCACGCGGCGCATGAAAGATTGGTGTACGAACGGCTGAAGACGGCTCTCGTCAATGGCGGCGTGGCGCGGCAACTGCTGCTCATCCCGGAGATCGTCGAACTGGCCGATGACGATGTGCAGCGGCTGGCCGAACACGCGGACGATCTCGCCAAGCTCGGCGTGTGCCTAGAGCCCTTCGGCCCCGGCGCCGTCGCCGTCCGCGAAATGCCCGCCATGCTGGGCGATGCCGATATCAAGGGCTTGGTCCGCGACCTCGCCGACGCGTTGGCGGCAGGCGATGGCTCTAAGCTACTGCAGGACCGCCTATGGGAAATTTCGTCCCGCATGGCTTGCCACGGCAGCGTCCGCGCCGGGCGGCGGCTGACCGCGCCCGAGATGAACGCGCTGCTGCGCGAGATGGAAGCGACGGAGGGCAGTGGCCAGTGCAACCACGGGCGGCCGACGTATATCGAGCTGAAACTGGCGGATATTGAAAGACTGTTCGGGCGGCGGTAGCGGTGACAGACACTGGGTCATCTGCAGTGATACGTCAGCGCCATCGCCACGCAGCGCCGCAACGCTGCCTCATCGGGCCGCTGCCCCGCCGACAGCAGGATCGCCCGGTTGCCTTCGAAGGTGAAGGTGTTGGCGAACATGCTGCGGAAGTCATCGATCAGCGTCGTCTGGCAGTGGAAGTAGATGGCATACGCCGCATCGTCGCTCTTTACACGGTCGATGCGGACGGTTGTGCCAATGCGCGGTTTGACCGGGAGATAGGCGGGCTGGCCCCATTTCAAGGTCTCAGTGATGGCGCCGACGCCCGGTGTTTGCTCCGCCGTCGTCAGAATCAAATCGCGCAGGATCAGCAACGATGTGCGGACACGGGCAGGATAAGCCTCGAACACAGCGGCGACGGCGGGATCGGCAATGTGGGGAGCCGACGCTATCCGCGTCATCCTAGGCTTTCCACTCGCGCGGATCGCCGTGGTCAACACCCGCGGGCAACTGATCGTCCTCCGGCGCTTCGCCCTCGCCCGCCTCCGCCACGAACCTCGCCACCCGCCGCAGCGCCACGGTCATGCCCGCGCCCGACACAGCGGACAGCGGGAACGGTTTTTTCCGAGCCGCCTTGTGCAGCTCGGCCGATTTCACCTCGATCGTCGCCGCGTCGGCCGCATCGCATTGGCTTAAGGCCACCAGCTCGCGCCGCTTATCAAGGCCGCCGCCGTAGGCTTTCAGTTCCCGCCGCACCGTGCGGTAGGCTTCGGCCACGTCTTCCTCATGCACGCTCACCAGATGCAGCAAAACCTTGCATCGCTCGACGTGGCCAAGGAACCGTGTTCCCAGGCCAGCCCCGTCGTTCGCGCCCTCGATGAGGCCGGGAATGTCGGCAAGTACGAAGTCGATGGCATCGACACGCACGACGCCAAGGTTCGGGTGCAGCGTGGTGAACGGATAGGCCGCGATCTTGGGCTTGGCGCCGGACACGGCCGCAAGAAATGTCGACTTGCCCGCGTTCGGCAGGCCGATGATGCCAGCATCGGCGATCAGCTTCAGCCGCAACCAGATCGTCATTTCGATGAAGGGTTCGCCGGGATTGGCGCGTGTCGGCGTGCGATTGGTCGGGCTCTTGAAATGCGCGTTGCCGAACCCTCCATTGCCCCCCGCCGCGATCAGCACTCGATCGCCAGGCTTTACCAGATCGGCAATCAGCGTCTCGTTGTCTTCGAGGAAGATCTGCGTGCCCGGCGGCACCTTAATGATCTTGTCCTCGCCACCCGCGCCCGACCGGTTGCGACCCGAGCCGCCCTTGCCAGGTTCGGCGCGGAAATGCTGCTGGTAACGGTAGTCAATGAGGGTGTTGAGATTGGCGACGCACTCGGCATAGACATCGCCGCCGCGCCCGCCGTCGCCACCATCGGGCCCGCCGAACTCGATGAATTTTTCACGGCGGAACGACAGCGAGCCTGCGCCGCCTTCGCCCGAACGGATGTAAACCTTGGCTTGATCGAGGAATTTCATGGGCTGGTGATGCCATAGGCGCTGGAAAGCCGCAATGAAAAGCCGGTTCTTTGGTGAGTTCTAGCCGCGGCGGTAGGGGTAGCAGCGGATCGGATCGAGCGTCAGGCCGTAGTGCTTGGCGAGAACCGTGATCGCGGCGGAATGGCGGTCGTAGGGATCGGCGTTGGCGGGGCCGACGACGATCGGACGGAACGACTTCTCGGTGAGACCTGCGGGCGGCAGCATGGCGGTCACCAGGGATGTGCCCTCACCATCGCGCAGTGTGAGAAAAACTGGCATCCCGCGCTGGATGTGCCCTTTCAGGCCGATATTCTGCTCGGCCACGGGCACGCCCTTCGGCGGCTCATAGGTTTGTGCCGCCTTGTCATACATATCGAGATAGTATTTTTCCACCGCGTGGTTCATGGCGCGGCTTTCGAGAGCCGCCTCGGCTGCCGTCTCAAGACGGAACCAGGTCTCGGCGCCAGCATCGCACACATACTGCATCGGGGTTGCCTCGCTGATCACGCCTGGAGGGGAAAGATAAGCCCTCGCCACCGCGTTGCAAGGGCAATTGCAATGGCCTATGGGTCAGTGCGCCAAACAAGGGAGCGTCTGATGACCAAGGTTGCGATTGTGACAGCCGCTGGCCGTGGTATCGGCGCGGGTATTGCGCGGGCGCTGGCCGCTGACGGCTTCACGCTGGCGCTGCTGTCGCCGGGCGAGACGGTCGAAGCGCTCGGCAAGGAGCTCGGCGGATTTGGTCTGCGCGGCAGTGTAACGGAGCCGGCCGCTCTCAAGCGGCTGGTCGACGAAACGATGACCCGCTACGGCCGCATCGATGCGGTTGTGAACAACACCGGCCATCCGCCCAAGGGCCCGCTACTGGACATCACCGATGCCGATTGGCACAAGGGTTTCGACATGGTGATGCTGAATGTCATCCGTACCTTGCGGCTGGTGACGCCGTTGATGCTGAAGCAGAAGGTGGGTGCCATCGTCAATATCTCCTCGGCCATGGCCTTTGAGCCGGAGACGGATTTTCCGATGACGACCTTGCGTGCCGCTCTCAGCGCCTGGACCAAGCTCTATGCCGATAGTCACGCCAAGGATGGTATTCGCGCCAACTGCGTGCTGCCCGGCTTCACGGACAGTCTGCCCGAGAAGGACACACGGCGAACGCGCATTCCCATGCAACGCTATGCCAGGGTCGAAGAGATTGCTGCGGCGGTGGCATTCCTAGTCTCGGACAAAGCGAGTTACATCACCGGGCAGAGCTTGCGCGTCGACGGCGGGCTGACGCGGGGAATGTGAGGCGCCTCAGGCGCTCGTCCACCCGTTGAACACGGGGTGGAAGCCGAGTACGCCTGCCCACGACCGGCGCTTTGGTCCAAACCCGGCCGTGGTGCGGGTCAGGTGATAGGCGATCGAGTCGACGACCTCTTGGCGGGCTGCACACCATAAGGGACGGCGGCCGTGTGGCGTGAATCCCAGCCGTGTCAGTATCTTGCCAGACGCCAGGTTATCAGCGAAATGGCCCGACGTGAACATCTGTACACGGTCATATATCAGGGCGTTGCGAACAACTGTGCTGGCCGCTTCGAAGGCGTAGCCATGGCCCCAGTATGGATGTCCGAGCCAGTAGCCGATGCCTGCTTGTCCGCCGATATAGACATGATAGGACACCGCCCCGATACTCTCGCCGTCCCGCTCGATGCAAAGGCGAAGGTCGCCCCAGCCCGACTTCATCCATTGTGTAGCGGGTCGCTCATCAAACGGCAGAGCGATATCGGCCATCATTGTTGCGACGCGAGGGTCGCCGAGCAGCCTTGCTATCCTTGACGCATCAGCGGGTACGAATTTTCGCAACACCAGCCGCGCCGTGCGGATCGGTTTCATTCTGCGGCGTACCAGGCCGCCGCGTACCATGATTGGGCGCGGGCTTGGGCTCCGCTGAGTTTATAGTTTTGTAACTCCGTGGCCGTCCCGCGCGCGCGGCTCTGCCCGGTGATGCGGTGAGTGGCTACGAACCCGCATTTGGCGATGACCCGCGCGGACGCCGGATTGTCGATGAAATGCCGGATGGTGATCTTGTCGAGGCCGTGAATTTCGAAGCCGCTGCGGATGAGCGCCCGCAGCATCTCGGTGGCAAAGCCACGGCCCCAATAGGGCTTACCCACCCAATAGCCGATCTCGGAAACGCCGGGTCCCTGGCGGAACAGATGGCTGCATACGCCGATAGGCGCGTTGTTCAAAAGTGCAACGTGGGCCAGCTCTTCTCCGCCGCTGAGCGACGCCATCCACTGCCTGACGGAGTCCGGCGGATTGGGAAACGGCATCCGCGAGGTCATGCGGGAAATGTCAAAATCGCTCGACAGTTCAGAGAGCCTTGTGGCGTCCTCAAACAAAGAAGGCCGCAGAAGCAGACGCGGTGTGCGGATCTGTTCCATGCGGCCTCAAAGACTGTCCGTAAGGCTTAGTGTTTGCCCACGTCGCGCTCACGGTCGACCTTGGCGCGGGGCGGCTTGCCGGCCATCAGCTCGCGGGCCTGTTCCTGCCACTCTTCGCGCTTGACGCGGCCAGGGAACTTCAGCTCGCTCTCAAGGTTGGCGATATCGGCCTCAGTCATGGCTGCCACCTGCCAGAAGTGGAAGATGCCGTGGGCGTGCATGATCTGCTCGGTCTTTTCGGCGACGCCGCCGATCAGGCCAAGCTCATCGGACTTGCCGCCTTCGGGAGCCGCCAACAGAGCAAACGCACGGCCCTTGCCGCTCGCTGCTGCCGTTTTGCCTGCAGCCGCGCCGCCTGCCTTGGCACCGGCTGCCGCTTTTGCTCTCCCAACAGACTTACCGCCATTGACGGCGACCTTGCTGCCAGCCTTGCCGCGTGCCGTCAGGCCCGAGCCGTGGCTTGTGCCTTTAAGTGACGTTCCGTCTGCGCCCACCACCGAGACATAGATGCGCTCGTTGCTGCGCTTGCGGAATTCCACCTGACCTATGCTGTCGGCATAGATCGTATGATCGACTCCCATGCCGACGCCGGTGCCCGGATGCCACTGAGTGCCGCGCTGGCGGACGATGATATTGCCGGGGATGACATGCTCGCCGCCGTATTTCTTCACGCCGAGCCGTTTGCCTGCAGTATCGCGGCCGTTGCGGGATGAGCCGCCTGCCTTTTTATGTGCCATGGACGAGTTCCTTCAGTCTTGCCAGCCCGTGAGGCCGGACGAATGGTTTCTAGCGGCGGTCTTCGACGCGGTCGCGATCAACCTTGGCGCGCGACGGCATTCCAGCCATCAGCTCGCGGGCTTGTTCGCGCCACTCTTCGCGCTTGATGCGGCCAGGGAATTTCAGCTCTTTCTCAAGCGCTGCCATGTCCTTGTCGTTCATCGCGGCCACCTGCCAGAAGTGGAAGATACCGTATTCATTGAGGACGCCCGCAGTTTTCTCGGCGACTCCACCGATGCGGCCAAGATCATCGGCTCCGCCTTCGGGTGCCGCGAGCAACGTGAACGCGCGCTTGTCTTTGCCGGTGCCATTGCCTGTGCCGACGCTGCGCCAGACTGGGAGCACGCCACCAGCGGCAACGAACGCTGCCAGCTGCTGCGGAGCGGCGCCCTGTCCGGGAACGCCAACTGTGCTGGTGACGCGGCCCGTGGATGCGTTCCAAACGGCCGGGATCGTCGCCTTGGACGGCGCGGCGCCGCCAGTCAGAATCTCGGTGATCCGGACGGCCGTCGTATGCTGGCGATGGCCCTTGGTGCGCCGGTAGTTATGACGGCGGCGCTTCTTGAAGATCATGACCTTGTCGGCGCGGCCCTGCTCGACGACTTCAGCAGCGACGGAAGCTCCATTAACCAGCGGCTTGCCGATCTCGGCCCCCGCCATCAGCACGTGGTCGAACTGCACCCAGTCGCCCACTTTACCGGAAATCTTCTCAATTTCGATAACGTCGTCTGCGGCAACACGATATTGCTTGCCGCCTGTCTTGATGACAGCGTGCATTGTCTTCTTCCTTCTCTGCCGCACCCTGTGGCGCCAAAACCGGCCTGGTTTTGGACTTTTTGACGGCTATGTGCCGTGAGCCTCGGGCAGCGCGTGTTGAGCGGCAAGCGTAAAGCCCGCTGCTGACGGCGGCACTAATGGGGGAGGTGCGGGAAAAAGTCAACGGGACATGGTGGGATATCAAGGTAACCGTAGGTTGGGTCAAGCCCAGCCTTCGCAGGGCTTCGGCCCGGCAGGAAAGGCTTGACCCAACCTACGGAATTCCGCCGTAATCTCAACCTAAGTACATCTACCCCACATGGCGCCACGGGTCCGGGCTCGTTGAGACCTGGCTGGCGCGCACCGCTTTGCGGCGGCGTGTTCCGTGTTGTGCGGGGCAGGGTCTGTAGCTCAGCGGTAGAGCACCCCTATCCAGGGGCGGTCGTGGGTTCGAGTCCCATCAGGTCCACCATGCGGATAGCTCAGTTGGTAGAGCACGAGACTGTTAATCTCGCTGTCTTGGGTTCAATTCCCAAATCGCACTCCCATACCAGGGATTTCTACACGGGAAGCCGGTTGCTTCCCCAGCTTCGCGCACACCGGCCTTCGGGCGAGGAGCGCGCGGCAAACGACGGTGAGGCTCCGCGCCCTTCGCGGATACCGCTTTGCTGCAAAACCCGAGCCCGGGCTCCGGCGTGTTCGCACGGCCGCAACCCGGTGTCAGAGGCGGCGCGGCGGAGCTCAAGCGGGGGCCCGCAGCATCGTTGTGGGGCGGCAACCGGCAACCTTTTTTGTTTTGGAGTTTAGGATGGCTCGCAAAGGCATGTGGTCAGAGATCATCGTTAAGGATGACGAGCGGGCATTCCTTTACCGGGATGGCCGGTTCGTGCGTTTGCTCGGGCCAGGCCGCCACTCATCGTTCGACTGGGGCAACCACCTCAGCAGCGAAATCGTCAAAATCGTGCGCGCCGAATTTCCGGCCGAGCGGGCGATGGTGTTCGCCAAGACGCATCCGCAGATGGCCGCAGACCATTTCGAGATCGTGCAGACTGCGCCGAACGAGGTCGCCATCGTCTCGTTCGATGGTGAGTCCAAGCATTTCGTCAGCGCCAACGCGACGCGTGCCTTCTGGAAGACGCTGACCGATGTCCACGTCGAGAAAATCGACGCCGTGGCCAATTTGCGCGTGGCCAAGGAGCAGTTGGACAAGTTCAACTTCAACGCCTCCGTGGTCGTGCAATCCGTGGTCGAGGCGCATGAGGCGGCCCTGCTGATGATCGACGGCAAGCTGCAAGAACGCTTGCCGCCCGGCCGCCACGCTTTCTGGAACGTCGGCCGCGTCGTAAAAATCACCAAGGTCGATCTGCGCCCTACGCCGCTTGAAATCACCGCGCAGGAGATCCTGACCAAGGACCGCGTCGGCATCCGAGTGACGCTGACGGCGTTCATCCGCGTGACCGATCCCGAGAAGGCGGCGCTGGCGACGGCCGACGTCAACGGCACGCTCTACCGGCTGGTTCAGTTCGCCATCCGCGAAGCTGTGGCAACGCGGACTCTGGACGACATTCTGGCCGCCCGCGACGAGATCGACAACCAGGTGCGGGCGTTCGTGGCCGCGCGCGCGACCGAGCTTGGCGCCGAAGTGACTGAGATCGGTGTCAAGGACGTGATCTTGCCGGGCGACGTGCGCGAACTGCTCAACAAGGTTGTTGAGGCCGAGCGCGTGGCCAAGGCCAACTTGATCCGCCGCCAGGAGGAGACCGCCTCGACCCGCTCGCTGATGAACACGGCCAAGCTGATGGAGAACAACCCGCTGCTGCTGCGCCTGAAGGAGCTTGAGGCGCTGGAAAAGCTGGTCGAAAAGGTCGGCCGCATCGATCTGCATACGGGCGGCGGCGGCTTTGATGCGCTGCTGACGAAGCTGTACTCGTTGCAGGGCGAGAAACAGACGTAAGAACCCGGTGTCAGGCACGCCTACACGCTGCGATCAATCGATTGTGGTGTTCCCGCGTGCCTGACACCCAGTTTGCCGCAAAGATCCTGGATGAACTGCCACGCCACGCGGCCTGATCTTGCGCCGCGCGTTACTGACCACTCTAGCGCCGCGCGTTTCAGTTCGGTATCGTCCACCTTCAAACCGAAATATTCCGTATACGCCTGTACCATCTCCAGATATTGCGGCTGGCCGCAATTGTGGAAGCCAAGCCACAAGCCAAAACGGTCGGAGAGAGAAACTTTCTCCTCCACCGCCTCACCAGGATTTATGGCCGTACCACTCTCGTTGTCGATGATATCGCGCGGCATCAGGTGGCGGCGGTTGGAGGTGGCGTAGAACAGTACATTGTCCGGCCGGCCTTCAATGCCGCCTTCCAGCACCGCCTTCAGCGACTTGTATGACGTGTCCTCGGCACTGAATGAGAGGTCGTCGCAAAACACGATAAAGCGGTTGGGGCTGGCCCGGAACTGGGTGAGGCAAGCGGGCAACGAGCCAATATCCTCGCGGTGGATTTCGACGAGTGTCAGATCGACGCCGGTTTTGCGGCGCACCTCAGCATGGACCGCCTTCACCAGTGAGCTTTTGCCCATGCCTCGCGCCCCCCAGAGGAGAGCGTTGTTGGCCGGCAGCCCGCCCGCAAAGCGCTGGGTATTGTCCAAGAGCTGGCCGAGCACATGGTCGATACTCTTCAGTAACGACAGCGGCACGCGGTTGACGTGCGGCACCGGTTGGAATGTGCTGGTCGCGGCTTGCCACACGAACGCTTCTGCCACGGTAAAATCGGCGACTGGCGCTGCTTCGGGCTTGAAACGCTCCAGAGCAGCGGCGATACGGGCAAGCGGATCATCGAACATCGGCATTTTACCGTCCATCGAACAGTGTCATGGCAGCCCGCGCGGCCATGACGATCACGGGTTGCTGAGTCAATCCCGTGCTATGGGTTGCAATCAGTCCGGCGCACACTATAGTCGCGCCGGATTTCTGCAAGGGACGCTTGGGTCTCGGCGGGCTCTCCCGGTTGGGGTTGTTGCCTGCCTTGGCGCATCCATTTTGACCGACAACTCGCGCGTCAGCGCTTGCAGCTTAAGGGAGCGGCAATGGACTTCATTCCTGTGTTTGCGCAGGTGGCGCCAACGGGCGGCTTTGGCGGCAGTGAACTGCTGTTCTCTATCGCGCCGATCCTGATGGTGTTGCCGATTTGGTACTTCCTGGTCATCCGGCCGCAGCAGCAGCGGATGACGGACCACAAGCAGATGATCGCCAACGTGCGCAGAGGCGACACCATCGTCACCACAGGCGGCCTCATCGGCAAGGTCATCCGTGTCGTTGATGACAACGAGGTGCAGGTCGAGATCGCCGACAACGTGCGCGTGCGGCTGCTACGCCAGATGATTTCCGATGTGCGCAGCAAGGGCGATACGTCCAGCAAGGATGCTGCCTGATGCTGCATTTCGAGCGCTGGAAAATCTGGTCGATTGTCGCCGTATGCTTCTTCGGGTTCATCAGCGTGCTACCGAATTTCTTTTCGCCGGACACGCTAAGGCGGCTTCCCGGGTTTATGCCGCATAACAAGGTCAATTTGGGCCTAGACCTGCGCGGGGGTTCATATCTTCTCCTGGAAGCCAATGTCGACAAACTGAAGCAGAACTGGCTCGACAGCCTCATCAACGATGTGCGCAAGAATCTGCGTGAGGCCAAGATTCAGTACAATGGCCTTGGTAAGGCGCCCGATGGTGTTCGGTTCCGGGTGGTCAAGCCGGAGGATGCAGCCAACGCGCTGGCCGTTGCCAATAAGATGCGCCGTCCGATCGGATCGGTGCTGCTTGGTGGCACCGGTTCGCCCGATATCGACGTGAAGACAGAGGATGGCGGCAACCTCATTGTTATGACGCCGACGCCTGAGGCGCTGAATGATCGCATTGGAACGGCGATGGGGGCCGCGATCCAGGTGGTCGACAAGCGCATCAATGGCCTTGGCACCACCGAACCCAGTATCCAGCGCCAGGGCTTGTCGCGCATGGTCGTGCAGGTTCCCGGCTTCGATGATCCCAAGAAACTGATTGATCTGATCGGTAAGACGGCGGCACTGTCGTTTCATGCGGTCGATGAGACCAAGGGCGCTGCGGATGCGGAAGCCACTGGCGTGCCCACCGGCAGCCGGATTTATGATGCCGATCCCAATGACGCCAAGCGTAACGCCAACCTGCCGCAGAAATATCTGCTGAAACTGGTGCCGGAAGTCGAAGGCGTCGATCTGGTTAGCGCACGCGCGGAATTCGATCAGGGCGGGCAACCGGCCGTCGGCTTCACATTCAACACCAATGGCGCGCTGAAATTTGGGTCGTACACGCGTGAAAATGTCGGCCATCCGTTTGCGATCGTGCTCGATGACAAGGTGATTTCGGCCCCCACGATCAGATCGGCGATCAGCGGCGGCCAGGGCATCATCACCGGCAACTTCACGGTTCAGGAGGCAGCTGATCTCGCCATTCAGCTCAGTTCCGGCGCACTGCCGACGGACCTTACCGTCATTGATCAGCGCACCGTCGGGCCGGGCCTTGGTGCCGATTCGATCCGTGCAGGTACCATTGCGGCAATCATCGGTGCGGTGGCTGTCGCGGCCTTCATGATGATCGCCTATGGGTTGTTCGGCTTCTTTTCGGTGCTGGCCCTGATAGTCAACGTCATGTTGCTGTTCGGCTGCATGTCGCTGCTTGGTCAAACGCTCACCCTACCGGGCATCGCTGGTATCGTGCTGACGATGGGCATGGCGGTGGACAGCAACGTGCTGATCTATGAGCGCATCCGCGAAGAGTTGCGCGGCGGCCGGAGCCCCATCACTGCCATCGAAAACGGTTTCCAGCGCGCGTTGGTGACCGTCATCGACAGCCATGTGACCACGCTGGTGGCGGGCCTGATCATGTTCGCGCTTGGCGCCGGGCCAATCCGCGGTTTTGCCGTCACACTCTCTATCGGCATCGCGATTTCAGTATTCACCGCCTATACCGTTACGCGCCTCATCATCGCGATGTGGGTGCGCAGGCAGCGTGGCATGACGCGCAATATCGTGGTGCCTGTTTAGAAAATTGGCGAATGGGGAGTGGCGAATGGCGAATGGGGAAGACGAGGATCGTGTCTTGCCCATTCGCCACTCACCATTCGCCATTCGCCCCCTACTAGGATTTCCCAAATGACCTGGCGCGGCATCGATTTTTTTCCGCACAATCTGAAATTTCCGTTCTCAAAATGGATGGCCTTCGCCGTTATCGGCTCGCTGTTGCTCAACGTGCTGTCGGTTGGGCTGGCGCTCACGCGCGGCATCAATTTCAGCATCGATTTCAAAGGCGGCACGCTGATCGAAATTCACAGCAAGGCGGGCGTGGCCGATGTCGCGTCGCTGCGCCATAGGATCGGTGCGCTCGGCCTCGGTTCGCCGCAGATCCAGGCCTTCGATGATGGGACCAACGTGCTCATCCGGCTCGAAGCACAGCCAGGCGGCGACAAGGCACAAGCGGCAGGCGTCAACAAAGTCAAGGAGCTGCTCGGCGACAGCGTTGAATACAGGCGCATCGAGACGGTTGGCCCCACGGTGTCGGGCGAAATCACCAAGACGGCGTTTTACGCAGTGTTCGCATCGCTCATCGCCATCGGCGCCTATGTCTGGTTCCGGTTCGAATGGCAGTTCGCGCTCGGCGCGTCGCTCGCACTCGTCCACGACGTGCTGATGACGGTGGGCTTGTTCGCGCTCACACAGCTGGAGTTCGATAACAACTGCATTGCGGCGCTTCTGACTATCGTCGGTTATTCGATCAACGATACGGTCGTCGTCTCCGACCGTATACGCGAGAACTTGCGCAAGTTTAAGAAAATGCTGCTGCCCGACCTGATCGACCAATCGATCAATGAAACGCTGTCGCGAACGGTTTTGACAGCAGGCACTGTGATCATCGCGTTGTTGGCGCTGCTGTTCTTCGGTGGTTCAGTCATTCGCTCGTTTGTCATCGCCATGCTATTCGGTATCGTCACCGGCACCTATTCGTCCGTCTTCATCGCTTCGACGGTGCTCGAATGGCTCGGCGTCAAACGTGACTGGAGCGGCAACAAGCCGGTTGTCAGCGGCGGTACGGCGCCAAAGGGCGCGTGAGTGGTACTGCGGGGTCTGACCCTTGGGACCATGGCAATCCGGTTGGAGGTCTTACCGTGGGTGTGACCCCATGACCGTCACCGGCTTCTATCCCAGCCCAGCACCAATCGAGGCCTATGGTGATGGCGGCTTCCGGTTCGCGGGCATGAGCCATCGCGGCTCGCTACTGGTACTGCCATCGGGCATCTATGCCTGGGACGTGACGGCGGCTGGGGCATTGACGATGGCCAGTTTCGAGCGGCTGATCGTGGATCGCGCCCAAATTGAGTTCGTACTGCTCGGAACAGGGCTGACGCAGGTGTTCCCAAGCCTGACACTCTGCCTGGGCTTTGAGGCTCTCGATATCGGTCTTGAAGCGATGAGCACCGGGGCCGCTGCCCGCACCTTCAACGTGCTACTGGCTGAGGGCCGCAAAGTCGCCGCCGCTCTCATTGCGGTGGCCTGATGCCTGCGATGGATCCGGTTTGGGACAGCGCCCGCACGCAGGAACCTGACCGCTATCTTGCCGCGCTCTATGCCCCCGAACCCGCTCGCAGCCGCCTGATGGCTCTTGCTGCCTTCCAGGGCGAAATCACCCGCATTCCAGCCACCGTTCGCGAACCGCTGCTCGCCGAAATCCGCCTGCAATGGTGGCGCGACGCGCTGGACCGTCTGCGCCAAGGCGAGCTGACGGGCCACCCTGGCGCCGACCGTCTTGGCCGCGATCTCGTCTCGGGTCTGCTACCGCTGGGGCTCCTTTCCGGCATGATCGATGAAGCAGGCAATCGCGACACGGCGTTGCTTCTTGCAGACGCCCAGGTTTTGCGCTCGCATCTCAACAAGAGCCACGGCGCAGCCTTCGCGCTGGCCGCCCGAGCCCTGGGCGCCCGCCATTCCGATTTGGTTGAGACTGCCACAGTGCGCGCCGGGTTTGTCTATGGTCTCGCCCGGTTGTTGGCGGAGGACCGGGTTCGCGATGCCGAACAGCGCGACAGCCTCACCACTCAGTGCCACCGCGCCTTGCCCGAGGCCGCCGCCGCCGTCGCACGCCTTGACAGCGCCCTGTTGCCGGGGTTCCTTCCGCTGGCTATGGCCAGCGTCTATCTTCACCAGGCAGGCCCCGGCGTGAGCCCGCTCAAACGCTGGTGGCGGTTGTGGCGTGCGCAAATGCGTGGCCGGGTGGCATGAGGGGCTGTCGATGCAACTGATGTGGCGATCCTTCTTGCTGGCGCTCGCTTTGACCCTGGCTTCGGCCCTGCCAGCCTCTGCCGCCGAAATCATCTGGCGGGTGGAAAATCCGTTCCGGCTGTTTACCGATCCTGCCATCTCGGACGTGCACCGCGACGTTTACGACCAGCTCAGCGAGGCCGAGAGGCTCGAACCCATCGTCAGCGCCGAACATCATCTGATGGAGAGGTATCCCGCCGGCTGGGCACGCGGCGCATTCAAGTCGACTTGCTGGAACCGGGACAACGCCCGCTACGGATCGTGTGGCAACGACAAAGGCTATGTGAACCCGTCGAGCCACCGCGTGCTGGCAGCGATCAGCCAGCCCGAACTCAATGAAGGCGATTGCGATTGGTCGATCACCACGGAAACCAAGGGCGACACGGCGGACGAGACCCACGTCCATGTCGGCTGCGGCGGTGAGGCGGCACTCGATATTCCTTATCCGGCGGGCGCGCATGTGCGGGTGTCGGCTAACGGGGTGGTGGTTGGCGAGACGGTTGTCAAAGTCCAGGATCTCTTGATTGTCGCGATCGGTGACAGCGTCGGGTCAGGCGAAGGCAATCCCGATCAGCCAGCCGAATTCTCGCGTGAGCGGTCGATTGACTACGGAACGGCACCTGGCGGCGTGCTGCTTGCCGGTTATCCCGCCCGCATCGGCGACTGGATAGATGTCGGCGACAAAGTGTTCCTAGATGCTGGCCCACGCTGGCTCAGCCCCGCCTGTCATCGCTCATTATACGCCTATTCAACGCGCACCGCCCTGCAGCTGGCCATCGAGGAGCCGCACCGCTCCGTCACCTATGCCAATTTCGCCTGCGCGGGCGCCGAAGTCGTCTATGGGCTAATGATTTCCTACAAAGGCACCGAATGGGCGCATGATCAGCCGGATAAGCCGCAAGTGAGCGCGGTTGCGCGCCTGCAATGCGGGGCCACGGAGCCCACCGAAACCACCTATCAGAACACCTATTCCCTCAACGGCTTGGTGCCCGAACTCGATAACATCGTGCTGGCCACTTGCCCGCGCGGTGCCGCCCGGCCTATTGACCTCTTGATGTTGTCGGTCGGCGGCAACGATGTTGGGTTTTCGCGGCTGGTGGCCAACACTGTGCTCGCCAATAAGAGCACTTTGCGCAAGCTCGGCGGTTGGATGGGCGAGGTCGAAGAGCCCGAGGATCTGATCGCTCTGCTGCCGGTGCTGGAGCTGCGTTACAAGGCGCTTAACCGGGCGCTGCACGGGCACTTGTTGATCCCATGGAATGAAAGCGACCGCATTCTGCTTACGGCCTATCCAGTGATGACCTTGCAGGACAACGGCCAGGATGTCTGCCCCGAGGGGCAATCGGGCATGACCGTGTTCCCGGAATTCTCACTGGACCAGGAGAAAGCCAAGGGCGACGAAGCTGCGGGCGAGAAGTTGAACCGCAGTATGCGCGGTACTGCCAAGACCTATGGATGGACCTATGTGGAGCGGCACCGGCAGGAATTTGCAGGACACGGTATCTGCGCGGGCGAGGAAGTGGGCGCCATCAATGCCGCCGACGATGTGCGGGTGCCGCGCAAGATCGATGGCGCCTGGGTGCCCTACAACCCGGCCAACTACCGCCCTTATGTGCAGCGCCGCCGTTGGTTCCGCACTCCCAACGATGCGTTCATGACCGGCAACTACCACATTTCGTCGACGGTGCTGAAAAGCGTGCTGAAGCTGCAAAGTATCGAGTGGTTCCAGCTGGTGTTGGCCAGCACCTATTCGGGCGCTTTTCATCCGACATCGGAAGGTCAAGCAGTGATCGCCGACGCCGCGCTGGAGAAAGCGCGCGCGATCTTGGCGAAATACGAACGCCGCAAGGCGCTGAAAGAGGCGGCTGAAACGTCTCATCGGGGCCGATGAGGCTCACCGAAGGTTGGGTCAAGCCCACGCTCGACCCAACACCTAAGCCGCAAACACCGACCCGTGAAATGTTGGGTCGCCCGAAAGCTTCTCCCAACCTACAAAAGCCATTCCTCCAACCTGGCCAGCGCCCTTGCGGACAACGCACGCTTGCGGGCGAAACCCTTATCGGCGCCTTTGAGTTTCTTACCATTCTCTATCAGCGGCTGCTCGATCACCGGGAACAGACCGAAATTGACGTTCATGGGCTGGAACGAGCGCACGCCAGCTTCGATGGTTTGGATATGGCCGCCGGTGATGTGATTGATCAGGGCACCGAGCGCCGTCTCGGGTGGGGGCGGAACGAGAGTTCGTCCTAGCCGCTCGGCGGCGGCAAAACGCCCTGCCAGCAGACCGATGCTCGCAGACTCGATGTATCCTTCAACGCCTGTGATCTGGCCAGCGAACCGCAGCCGCGGCATGGCTTTCAAGCGCAAAGATCCATCGAGCAGCTTGGGGCTATTTAGGAAAGTGTTGCGATGCAACCCGCCAAGCCGTGCGAACTCGGCAGTCTCCAGCCCTGGGATCATCCGCAGCACCCGCGTCTGCTCGGCGTATTTCAGCTTGGTCTGGAAACCGACCATGTTCCACAGCGTACCCAGCGCATTGTCCTGACGCAGCTGCACCACGGCCCAGGGCTTAACCGTTGGATTGTGGGCATTGGTGAGGCCGACAGGCTTCATCGGCCCGTACCGGAGGGTTTCAGCGCCGCGCTCGGCCATGATTTCGATGGGCAGGCAGCCGTCGAAATAGGGCGTCGACGCCTCCCACTCTTTGAAGAGAGATTTGTCGCCCGCGATCAGCGCTGCAACGAAGGCGTCGTATTGCTCTTTATCCATCGGGCAATTGATGTAATCGGCCCCCGTGCCGCCCGGCCCCGGCTTGTCGTAGCGCGACTGCATCCAGGCCTTGCCCATGTCGATGCTCTCGTGATGGACAATCGGTGCGATCGCATCGAAGAAGGCGAGTTCAGTTTCGCCAGTGAGGTTTTGTACGGCGGTTGCCAGCGCGGGCGAGGTCAACGGGCCGGTCGCGACAATGACACTGTCCCAGTCCTCGGGCGGCAGCGCCGCGACCTCGCCTCGCTCGATGGTGATGAGCGGTTCGGCACCAAGCCGCGCTTCGACTTCGGCCGAGAACGCATCCCGGTCGACCGCCAGCGCACCGCCAGCGGGCAACTTGTGTTTGTCGCCCGCCGCCATGATCAGCGACCCTGCGCGCCGCAGCTCCTCATGGAGCAACCCAACGGCGTTTGTCGCCGCATCGTCCGAGCGGAACGAGTTCGAACACACGAGTTCGGCGAGGCCTTGGGTCTTGTGCGCGTCGGTGGTGACATGCGGGCGCATTTCGTGCAGCACCACGGGAACGCCAGCGCGGGCGAGCTGCCAAGCCGCCTCGCTGCCAGCCAAGCCGCCGCCAATGACATGAACTGGTTTGATTTGTGACATGCGGGAGGCTTACGCGAAATCGGCGGTTGGCTCAATGCTGCCGGCCCGGTGTCAGGCGCCGTTGGTGCCTGACACCCAGCGAGCGCATCAATTAGCCTTTGGCTCGGCGGTCGCAGTTGCTGCGGGCACCACCGCACCCGGCTCGCTCACCACCCAGTTCGGCGCGTGCAGCGGCAGCGTGCCTTGCGTGAACACGCGGTGGTCGATCTCGGGCATCTCCATCTCGAACAGGACCGGCGCAGGCCGCGTCTGCCAGAAGTGGTCCAGCGGGCCAAGATCTTCCGGGAACACCGTGTTGAGCGTCAGTTTGAACTTGTAGGAGCCTTTCTCGTCAGCAACCTGCTCGACCTTTTCGTCACTGCGGGCATAGAACAGTACGCTGTCTGACGAACTCGCCTTTCCCGGCAGGCTCACGGGCGCGAACGGCCGGAAGTTGAGGGCGTTGGCATTGTCCATGGTCCAGCGGCCGAATTCGGCGCTGTAGAACAGTTTTTTCGATTTCTTGCGCGGGTTTTCGACTTCGAGATCCATTGACAAAACTGTGCCCGCCCGCGCACCGAGATTGACCAGCGTCACCGGCACCTCGAAAACTTCGAAATTACTGTTGTTGTAGGGCGACGAATAGCGAATGACGGGTGGCACGAAGGCGCGCAGGTCCGGACGGCGAACGGACGTTTCGTAGAGGCTGTAGGCCGAGAACAGCAGGGCCAGTGCCGACGCCACGGCTGTCACAACACCGCTGTCGCCGCCCCGCACGGTCTCCATGGCCAAACCGGTGCCATCGTCCCGCGTGATGCGGCTGCGAAACAATCCCATTCGCGCTATCCTTGCCTCTTGTCTTGCAGCCGAGCAGAGCTAAAGGCCGCAAAAAGGCAGCCTCAAGGCTGGCTCGCAACCAGAGCTAGTGGTGATGATGAAAGATGACGACTTGCGCGACGGTGAAATCCTGTTGCCGTTCGATCCGTCCGAGATGGCGGCCGATGCGCGCCTCATGTTCATCGGCCGCATCCGCTCGCCCTGGACCGATCGCAAGACCTGCCCGCACAACATTGCCGAAGCCCGGACGCGGGGCGGCGGCGCGACGGTGGAGGTCGATGCGCCGTTCCGGCAGGGTCTTCGCGGCGTGGAAAAACACACGCATGTCATCTTGCTCTATTGGCTCGATCGGGCGCGGCGCGATCTCATTGTGCAGCGGCCACGCCAGGCAGAACACACGAGCGGCGTGTTCGCGTTGCGCTCGCCCTTGCGGACCAATCCGATTGGGCTGGCTGTGGTCAAGCTGCTGGCGATAGACGAGAGGACCGGGCGGCTGGAGATCGAGGCCATCGATTGCCTCGACGGCACCCCGCTGATCGATATCAAACCCTACATCGCCCGCGTTGACTTCGGTGGACCCTCATAGCTACCGCTCACGATTTCGCGAGCTATGGCTCCAAAGTCTTGTCTCGCGCGTTAGGCGACCTAAGTGCTGACGAATGTGGAGAGGGTTCTCATGAAACGACATCTGGCCTTGGGTCTTGCCGCCACCACCGTGTTCCTTGCCATCAGTCCGGCGGACGCCGCAATGCGCTGCAACGGTGCCTACCTGCAAACCAAGAGCGGCGAAGTCCGCACGGGCTATTGCGAGGACGAATATCTGGCGCAAGTGGCGCGAACGCGCGGTGACCGCGTGACCGGCGCGCAGATCCGAGCAAGCTTTAGTTTGAAAGGCCAGGTCTGCCAGCTGGTCGGCAACGACATCCGCGTTGATGATATTTGCAAACAGTTCCGGCGTGAGCGCGGCGGCAGCCGCTGCTCCATCTTCCCGTGTAACTAACTCCGCCACTGCGGAAGCGGCGCACCATACTTTGTGTTGCGCCGCAGTTGCGGGTCTTGCCGGTTGGGCTGCTGTGAGTGCCGCAATGAGGATTCCGGATCCGCGCTGCACCATCAAGTATGCTGCAGCGCATCTACGATCACAGATTTGCGAAGCGATTTAGCGATACAGCCACTGCTCGGGGATGCGGGCTGTGATTGCGCATCCCGGCGCGATGGTGCCGGAATGTTCGACGCTGGCGACAACGCCGCGCAGGCGGGTGGCTTGGCGGGGAAAATCACATTCCATTTCGGGCCGGCCGGTGTGGCTGGCGATGGCGACGCCAGAAAAACGGCACGGCGCATTCTGGTCTTCGATGATCAGGATCGCACCTCCATCACACAGGAGGTGCGTGCCACGGGGCAGGAACGAGAACCTCTCGATGCCTTCGATGAGCAGATTGGCTCCGATCCAGCGCGGGTCAATAGCTTCGATATCCATCCGGCGCGCGGCGACGGCAAGGTCTTCCACTGAAACGATCGTGAGCGCTCGCGTATTGCGAATGGGCGTTTTGCGCGGCACGTAGGGCGCACGCACATCGGCGGGCCGCGTCCAACCCTTGTGGCGCGACCCCGCAATGCCATCGGGTTCCAACGTCAGGACAGCAACAGCGTCCGTTTGGAAGCCGTCCTCACTGCGGTCAGCCGTCATGTAGACCGCTACAACCCGGCCCGCCCTCTTCTGAGGCGGTACAACTTCTGGTTCGGGCATCATGGCCATTCCCAATTGCAGACTCGCACCCATCAGGCTGCCAACAGCTTTTTCACCCGCGCCGAAATTTGATGGCGCAATTTGTGAAAGCCTTTGCTGCCTTCCGAGGTCATCCAGTTCATCTGGATCGACCGGCGCACACCCTCAAAACTCTCATGGCCGTGCCAGGAGTTTTCGGAGCGCTTGAACACCAGCAGCGTGCCGTTGTCTGGCGGCACTTCGGCAGCGAAATCCTTAAGACTGTCGCCGGTCTTCAGCAGCCGCAGCCGCCCGCCCGGCTGCTGCCAGCCGTCATTGAGATAGAGCAGCACCGTGATGATTTTATCTTTGCTGTCGGTGTGAATTTTACCATCTGTCGGCCGGCAATAGCCGCGCAGCGAATACATCTTGGGTTTATCCGAGAGATCCACATTGAATTTCATCGCGACGGCGCGTTCGAACTCCGGGCCGTCCATTTCAGCGATGAGGGCTCTCAGCGCCGGCGTCAGTTCCACCTCGTCATGCGGGTAGGAGCCGGCCTTCAGCGGTGGATAATTGGCAACCACGGTACTGAGCGCGGCTGCAGGCAGGAAGCCTGGCACCACCACATACTCGTAAGGTTCGCGCACCAGTTGGGTGGCGGCCAGCTTGTCGATCCGCAAAGTGCTCATAAGACGGGTGGCCTCTCGCTTGGCGCTGTCACGCGCGCTATGCAGGCATGAGACCGGGAAGTACGGCTTTCCGGCGCAGCCAGCGGCGCTCGATTTCGGCGGCTATCACTTTGGCAGAATCTAGCGGCGGATAGGTCCAGGCTTCAATGCGGCCCATGGTCTCCGGCAGCGGCCGCGTCGCGCCATGACGCCGCAGGGCAGCGTGGAACAGGGCAAATTTCACCGATCCAGGGCCGGGCTCGAAGACATAGACCGGGCGGCCAGTGGCGCAGGCTTCGCCCGTCATGTTGACGCTGTCGCCGGTGACGACAAACGCATCAGCGTTAGCGAGAAAATCTGGGTAAGGATTAGTGCCGCTGCCGTCCCATAGGATGCGAGGGCGGGCCGAGGTCGCAGTGTCAACGGCGGCCAGCAGTTCTGGTGGCGTGCGGCGCGAGGGGGTGATGAGGAAGCTGCCCGCGTGGGCAGCAAGGCTGGCTATGGAGGCGGCGAGACGGTCAATCGAAGCGGCATCGTACGAATAGGCGCCGCTGGGGCCACCAAGAATAAGCGCGACGCGCGGGTGCGGCAGAGCGGCAATGCTGGCGGGTGGTTTGGCGCGCAAATCTGCCAAGCGGGCAGGCGAGAAACTGTGCGGGGAGGTCATCGTCGAAATGACATTGTAGCCCCGCCGCTTGTCGTGCTCGGGCACCCAAATGAGGTCGGCGGTGTTCGGCCCGGTCTTGGGGTCCTGCAACACGACGCAGTAAGTGCCCGGACTAGCCCGGCGTTTCAGTGTGCGAATGTAAGGGATGCTGAGGCGCCCGGTGGCGAGTGCAAGATCTGGGAACGGGGGGGCGAATGGGCTGCCCAATCCGCTGAATTGTTCGCGCGGGTCTACCGGTCCCCACGGCGACAGCATCCGGAACGGCTCGCGCGGAGCCACTAGCTTCAGCTGATAGTCGAGGCCAAGCGCATCAGCGACGCCTTTCACCTGCACATCCATGCCGGGCTTGCCGTCCGTGATCAACCAGCCTGTGCGGCCAGCGAGTGGGTGATCCATGTCCCTCGCCCCGGTTTTCACGGGGTGAGGGAGGGGTCCGCTCACTTGAATGACACCTTCAAGATCTCATAGGCCTTGGCGCCCTTGGGCGTGGCGACTTCGACGTTGTCACCCTTCTTCTTGCCGATCAGGGCGCGCGCAATCGGCGAGGTGATCGAGACCTTGCCCTTTTTCACGTCGGCCTCGTATTCGCCGACGATCCGATAGGTCACCTCTTCTTCGGTATCCTCGTCGATCAGCTTGACCGACGCGCCGAACTTCACCGAGTCGCCGCCGAGCTTGGAGATATCGATGACATCGGCTCTGGAGAGCTTGTCCTCAAGATCGGCGACCTTGGTTTCGTTGTGGCCCTGCTGTTCCTTGGCCGCGTGATATTCGGCGTTCTCGGAGAGATCGCCATGGGCGCGAGCCTCGGAAATCGCGGCGATGATGCGGGGGCGCTCGGTGCCCTTCAGCCGCTGCAACTCGGCCTCAAGCGCAGTGAACCCCTCAATCGTCATGGGCACTTTGTCCATCGCCATCGTCAATTCTCCCGGCCGCCCGGCTCCAGCCTTGGAACCACAGCGCACATTTGCTAGCATAATGATGAAAAACCGGAACGGTCAAACGTCCCGGCCGGCCGGCGGCTTACGCAAGCATCAACTCACGAGGCCCGGCTCACATAGCTCTGCAATGGAGCGACCCTGAGGTTGTCGGCTTTGAGAGCCTTGATCGCTTGAGCTACGGCAAGCACACCGGATAACGTTGTATAACACGGAATGTGGCGGAGCAAGGCCGTTCTCCTTATGTCCTTGCTGTCCGAGATCGACTTGGTGCCCGCCGTGGTGTTGAAAACGAGGTGTATATCGCCGTTTTTGATGGCGTCGACGATGTTCGGGCGGCCTTCCAACACCTTGTTGACAAGTCCGCACGCGATACCGCTGGCCTCCAAGTGGCGCTTGGTGCCGCGCGTGGCAACGACATTGAAGCCGATATCCGTGAGAGTGCGCATGGCGGGTAGAACCCGATCCTTATCGGACTCTTTCACCGAGACGAACACCGTGCCGGAGGTAGGCAGCATGGCGCCGACGCCGAGCTGGGCCTTGGCGAAGGCGACCGCGTAGTCCTTGTCGATGCCCATGACTTCGCCGGTCGAGCGCATTTCAGGGCCAAGGATCGGATCGACGCCCTGGAAGCGGCCGAACGGGAAAATGGCCTCTTTCACCGCAATGTGCGTCAGTCTCTTTTTCTTGAGCTTCAGCTCACTGAGTTTCGTGCCCGCCATGATGCATGAGGCGTAGCCTGCGACGGGCTCACCGATGACCTTGGCCACGAACGGCACGGTGCGGCTGGCGCGCGGGTTCACTTCCAGGATGTAGATTTCGCCCTCCTTGAGGGCGTACTGAACGTTCATCAAGCCGACAACGCCCAAGGCAAGGGCGAGCGCCGCCGTCTGCCGCTCGATCTCGGCGATGGTCTGCTGACTGAGCGTATGCGGCGGTAGCACGCAGGCTGAGTCGCCTGAGTGAATGCCCGCCTCCTCAATGTGCTCCATAATGCCGGCAACGAACACGTCCTTGCCGTCGCAGAGCGCGTCCACATCGACTTCGATGGCGTCGGAGAGATAGCTGTCGATCAGCAGCGGCTTGCGCTCGGAAACGACCAGTTCCGACGGGCGCCCCAGTGTCGCCGTCAGCCGGGCCAGATAGCGGTCCGTCTGGCCGGCATCATAGACGATCTCCATGCCGCGCCCGCCGAGCACGAAACTTGGGCGGATCAGCACGGGATAGCCAATGCGCTCGGCAATCTCTTTGACCGCGCCGGGCGATGCCGCAATGCCGCTGTCTGGCTGTTTGAATTTGAGTTTGACGACGAGTTTATTGAAGCGGTCGCGGTCCTCGGCAAGGTCGATGGCGTCGGGCGAGGTGCCGAGGATGGGGATGCCTGCGGCGGCCAGCGGCTCGGCGAGTTTGAGAGGGGTTTGGCCGCCGAATTGCACGATGACGCCCTTCAGCGTGCCGTTACTTTGCTCCTTGCGCAGGATCTCCAGCACGTCCTCGACCGTCAGCGGCTCAAAATACAGCCGGTCGGACGTGTCGTAGTCCGTGGACACCGTTTCCGGATTACAGTTGATCATAATGGTTTCGTAACCCGCCGCCGTCAGTGCGAAGCAGGCGTGGCAGCAGCAATAGTCAAACTCTATCCCTTGGCCGATGCGGTTTGGACCGCCGCCAAGGATAACGATTTTTTCTCTATCCGTAGGGCGCGCTTCACAGGCCTGGGCGCCCGCGAAATCAGCCTCGTAGGTCGAATACATATAGGCCGTGGGCGATGCAAATTCCGCCGCGCAGGTGTCGATACGCTTGAAGACGGGGTGGACTTTCAAGCCGTTGCGAAGTTTGCGAACGTCCGCCTCGGTCTTGCCCGCCAGCTTTGCCAGCCGCACGTCGGAAAAACCCATGCCCTTCAGCATCCGCAACGGCCCCGCCGACTCCGGCAGGCCATTGGCTTTGACGCGCGCTTCCATCTCCACAATTTCACGAATGCGCTCAAGGAACCACGGATCGTATTTGCAGAAATCGTGCACCTGCCCGACATCGAAGCCAAGCCGCAGCGCTTGGGCCACCTTGAGGATGCGATCAGGCGTCGGCGTGGCCAGCGCCTCGCGGATGACGTTCTTATCGTCGCCCTCGCCCAGCCCCGGTAGCGTGATTTCGTCGAGCCCGGACAGCCCGGTTTCGAGGCCGCGTAGGGCTTTCTGCAGGCTTTCAGCAAACGTGCGGCCAATGGCCATCACTTCGCCCACCGATTTCATGGACGTTGTCAGCGTCTGATCCGCGCCCGGAAATTTCTCAAACGCAAAGCGCGGGATTTTCGTCACGACATAATCGATGGTCGGCTCGAACGCAGCCGGTGTCGCCCCGGCCGTAATATCGTTCTCCAATTCGTCCAGCGTATAGCCGACGGCCAGCCGGGCGGCGACTTTGGCAATCGGGAAGCCCGTCGCCTTTGAGGCGAGTGCGGAGGAACGAGAAACCCGCGGGTTCATCTCGATGACGACCATCCGCCCGTCCGCCGGGTTCACCGCGAACTGCACGTTGGACCCGCCGGTCTCGACGCCGATCTCGCGCAGGCACGCAATCGAGGCGTTGCGCATGATCTGGTATTCTTTGTCGGTCAGCGTCAGCGCTGGGGCGACGGTGATCGAATCGCCCGTGTGGACGCCCATCGGATCGATGTTTTCGATCGAGCAGATGATGATGCAGTTGTCCGCTTTGTCGCGGACGACCTCCATCTCGTATTCCTTCCAACCGAGCACGCTCTCCTCGACCAGCACTTCCTTGGTCGGCGAGGCATCCAGCCCGCGCTCGATGATCTCGATGAATTCGGCCCGGTTGTAGGCGATGCCGCCGCCCGTTCCGCCCATGGTGAAGCTCGGCCGGATTATGGCCGGTAGCCCGACAAATTCCAGCGCCTTCAACGCGTCTTCGAGCGAGTGCGCCACCTGCGAGCGCGGCGATTCCAGCCCGATCTTGGTCATGGCATCACGAAACCGCAGCCGGTCCTCGGCCTTGTCGATAACGTCGGCCTTGGCGCCGATCATCTCGACGCCGTGCTTGGCGAGCGTCCCGTTGCGCTCCAACGCCAGCGCCGTATTCAGCGCCGTCTGCCCGCCCATGGTCGG
>JANYHF010000055.1 GCA_025359185.1 Hyphomicrobiaceae bacterium
CGCCGCCGCTCAACCGTCGAAATGATCTCGGCCGCCATGTCTCTTACCGTCCATAACCTCGTGGATAAGGACAGTATGCTTCACCCGATCCGCCACTCGCCGGCAAGCCACCATGCCCGCAGTCGTGAGGGGACGCTTACGGTCAACGTGCAGAGCTCGCTGACGCGCAGCCCATGCCGGAAGCAGACCAGGATCATGGTGGCATCGCGAGACCGTACCGACGCTCGGCCGACTTGGCGACCTTGGTCAGCCGCTCGATTTCCTTGACGGTGAGGTATTCGCGCGAACGAAGATCGACATTCTTCTGCCGTTTCGGACGAACTGTCCCATTTACGAGAGTTGGCGGGGTCTTGCGCGTCGTCTTTTTAGCGAGTGTTTTCATGGGGTGCCTTTGGTCACCTGTCCCATTAAGAGGCATTTATGGGACAGTTCAACGATACCATATTCCTGGCCCACCGCTCGGCGCTGACAAGAGTTTCGCACCAAGGCACAGATCCGAATTATTTGAAGTGGTTCGGTTGGTGCGAAGTCAGTTGCGTAAGTCGACTTGGCGGATCTGGCTCATCTGTCCCCGAAGACCTGTGAGGCGTCCCGCAATGATCTTTGAGCCGTCGTTTTCCGGCTTCATCATCTCAATCTTCGTCGCGTGCAACTTTAAATGTTGTCGCTGCGGGATGACGAGCCGATCTCCGGCCACAATGACACCCGTGATCTCGGCCGGCCGGTCGATGAATGTCTTTTCCTTATGGTAGCGCAGCCCCGAGCGATGAATGGCCTGCTTGATCTCCCAAAGCACGGAAGCGCGAACATGGGGTCCTGAGATGGTTACGTCGTCGACGTACACACTCAAAGTGTACTTGTGTAGGCGTGTAATCTGCGCGATATTTTCCCAAACGTCATAGTGCGCATAGTAGGCCAGGATTGGACTTAAAGGGCCGCCGGTGGGCAGGTGCCCTCGATATGTCCCAAGCCGCGTCAGGATGCCGGCCACGTCTGATGTGCAGCGCATTATCTTGTGGAAGAACCAGTAAACGCGGCGCGCTGAAGTACTCGGGAAATATTTTCGTACATCGAGGCAGCGCACCACCCTGTTGCCGCGGTGCCGGGCTGCATTCGTGACGTAGCAGCGCCGCTTCACCGGACAGAACAAGTAATCGGTTGGTGTGATCCGACCCAACAAACTTGCGATGCGCGCCTGCACTTTTTTCAGGTCGTCTCGCGGGCTTTCGACGCGCCGCTTGTCTCCGGTTTTTTTAGGGATGTCGAATTCCCGGTAAAGTGTATCGCCTGCGGCCGTCAGTCGACCTAGATCCTTCAGCGACACCTTGAGGAGCATTGCTAGTTTATGTGGCGAACGCAGACGATAAAACGATGAATCCGCTAACGCATGCGATTTAACCGGCGTTGCCATGGCGATTCCCCCGCTCGTCTAGAAACCGCAACAACGTAAGAATCTTGCCAGCGACGAACTTCCTGGCCTGGTCGCGCGGTCTGCTCGTCTCCAGGCTCTCTGCGAAGAACAGGATCGACGATGCCGGCAACTCGAAAACTTCGGCATACCGTCCAATCACCTGTAGCGTCGGCTCCTTAGACCCGCTTTCAATTTCGGATAGATATGACTTTGATATTCCGAGCCTTGCCGCGACTTCAGTTTGTTTGAAGTCATGGAAGACACGGATCAAGCGCAGCGCCTCGCCTAGCATCCCACCTCCAAAATACAGTACAGGGCGGCAGCCTCACTTTAGTGACTTTAGGATCAGGATTGCCAGCTCGACCACTTTGGTCAGAAAGGGCGCCATCACCAAAAGCAACCTTAGGCACCACCGGCGGTAGGACAGCGTCCTACCTATCCAGTGACTCTTATTCGACTGCCTCCGCTCCCGTCTGGAATCTCTCGATTTCTTCATCGAACTGTCCTTCGTCGCCAGCCGCACGCCCTATTGCGCGTGGCCCCGTCGTGGCTTCGAAGATCGGGAGGAGAGCGGTTAACCCTGTACGCATCTTTTTGGCGCGCCCCCCCGTCGGGTCGCGCCGCGCGGGCCGTGAGCACCACGTCCGCGGGCTTAAATGTAGAAGGCTTTCACCTTCCGCGAGTGCCGGGCAGTGTGCTGTGCCCTCAATGATTGACGGATATCCCCCTTTGCGATTCCAGTACTCTACCAATGCCTGAGTCGCGGTTCGCGCCACGACACAAAAATTCGCTGCGGGCGAACTTTTCAACAGCCGGATTGATTGCCCGTGAGCAACCGCCGTAGCACCAAGGCCTGCGTCAAGACCCAGTCGCACAAGCGGGCTGCTGGAACCGGCCTCGTCGCTGACGCTGCGGCTTAACCGAC
This sequence comes from Hyphomicrobiaceae bacterium, assembly GCA_025359185.1. Lineage (GTDB taxonomy): Bacteria > Pseudomonadota > Alphaproteobacteria > Rhizobiales > Hyphomicrobiaceae > JANYHF01. The sequence goes on from JANYHF010000055.1 coordinate 2,337, forward strand.
GCGACTGGCAACGCCGGGCACAGCAGCGCAGAAGCCGCGCAGCATATCCATGAAGTTGTTGTAGCCATGTCGCGCATGCACTTCGTCGCTGGTCAGTTGTGCCCGTTGCGCCAAAGCCGGCAGGTCGGCGCAGAACTTATCGAACAGTTCGGCCATGTGCGCGGCGCCGGGGAGGCGTTTGCCGCTCGGGTCATTGTGAAGATGGTCGCGAACGATCCGGATCACCGCGCGCGGATCGTCGCCATGCGCCGTGGGATCGTTGCCCGCGAGATCCGACAGATACTTAGGCAGAACGTAGTCCCTCGCCACCATGATGCACGCCCGCTTGGTGCGCTGCTTGGGTCCCCCGAAGTGCTTTGCGCCCATCATGAGACCGAGTTCGAACGGCATGTTGAAACGCGGCAGCTCGTTGGCCCCTAGTTGAATGCGCGAGAGGTCGTGGAGCGTGTAGTCGCTTTGCTCGATCAGTCGACGCAGCTTGTCGAAGCGAATGTCGCCAGCGTCATTCTCCTCGAGCGCGCACCTGGCCCGATAGCCAGAGATGGTGATGGCGAAAAGCAGTGCCTCGAAGCAGGGCTGGTACTCGTCATCGAAGGGACAGTTGATGAAAACGTCGCTGTTCGGCACCCGGCCGTGCGCCGGCGCCTTACCCAAAGTAGTAGGTGCGCACCGCGCGCTGAATCGCGGCAGCCTTGGTGCCCTTCTGCTTCGCAAGGGGCTTGGCCACCTTGATGCCCTTGAATGCCTTTGCGGCTTCCAGGGCCTTGGGCGACCAGGTCGTGGCGAGCGGGGCTGGAGTTTTCTTTGTCTGGGCCATGACGCACCCTAGCAGAAAGCCTGAGCCATCGCCACAGGGCGCAGCCGCCGGCCGGGCGCCAAGGCCCAAATGTACCTTTCGGGTGGCGTTGCAAAAACCTGCGTTTTTGCACCAATCTCGCGCCGAGCTCAGAAACCGTCCGAACACCCCGAAATCGTGTTGCAAAACTATGGTGCAATAGATATGATGCAGAACTGAAGACGGTTTTAGGTTTTTGCACCATGAAGCTCGGCTATGCCCGGGTCTCCACCGACGACCAGGAGACCTACCTGCAGATCGACGCCCTCAAGGCCGCCGATTGCGACCGCATCTACCAGGAGAAGGCGTCGGGCGCCAAGACCGACCGGCCAGAGCTGATGCGCCTGCTCGACAACGCCCGCAAGGGCGACGTCGTGATCGTCTGGAAGATGGACCGGCTCGGGCGCTCACTGCTGCATCTGATCGAGACCGTGAACCTGCTCAATGAACGGGGCATACAACTTAAATCATTGACCGAGAACCTGATCGACACCACCACGCCGTCCGGGAAACTGGTGTTTGGCATTTTCGGCCTGATGGCCGAGTTCGAGCGCGACATGCTGCGCCAGAGAACCAACGCCGGCCTCGCAGCGGCGCGCAAGCGTGGGCGCGTTGGTGGCAGGCCCAAGAGCATCGATACCGCCGCACTCAAGAAGGCACGGGCGCTATTAGCGTCCGGTGACTTTGGCAAAGGCCAGGTGGCCGACGAGCTCGGCGTCAGCCGACATACGCTCTGGCGCGCATTGGAAAAGGAGGGCACCCCATGATCACGCTCAGACGCATCGATCCGGATCGCAACATGGCGCGCTTCTACGCACTCGATGTCATGCCGACGTTGTTCGGAGAATGGGCGCTCACGGCAGAATGGGGTCGGATTGGTGCATCGGGTCAATGCCAACGGAGCGACTATCCGGACGAGACCGCTGCTCTCGCGGCGCTCACCGAACGCCTGCGCCGAAAGACCCGGCGAGGCTACCAAAGAATGTCGCCTATGCCCCCAAGGGCCGACGCAAGAAATCCTGCCCCACAAGTCTCTGGGTGACCCACAACGTCAGATAACGTGATCGTGATGATCGGTATACTCCGGAAGCAGACGGAAAAATTGCGCTCCGAACAACGTTCAGGCGTCCCCGGGCAAAGTTGCGCCAATGCGCCGTCACAGGTTTTCCGGCGTATAAATCTCGAACGGCAGATTGATGGATTGAGGCGGAAACGAGGGCCCACCATCGACCGCCTGGAGCATCGCCGTCAGCGCCTCCTCTGCCAGCAGGTTCAGCGGATGTGCGATCACGAAATTGAGCGTGCCGTCCAGAAGCGCGGCGCGGGTTGTCTCGGTCAGTTCGTAGCCGACCACGACGATCTCTTTGGCCCGCCCGCTCTCGCGCAGAGCGGCCAAAGCGCCGGGAGCACCACCGCCCGAAATGTACAGGCCCTTGAGATCCCGATGCCGCGACAGCAGAGACTCGGTGACATCGCGGGCGATGGTGGCGCTCTCGAAAGTCGATTGCGGCTCCAGCAGCTCAAATCCGCTTGGGTGCTCGCGGAAGTAGGAGCGGAAGCCGCTCTCATTGGTTTCCTGGCAGCGATAACGGTGATTGCCGACCAGAATGCCGATCTTGCCCGGCTGCTTGCAGATCGAGTAGAAGGCCCAGCCCGCAGTTCGACCCACTTTCCAGTTGTCGAGCCCGACGTAGCCGACGCCACATCGCGCCGTCAGCTGGGAGATCAGCGCAAAGACTTTCACGCCCTTTTCGTTTAATTTTTCGATGGTCGCAGAGACCAGCGGATGTTCAATCGAGACGACGCCTACCACATCGGCGTCCCTCGCCATGGCCTCCAAGGCGGCTGAGATATTTTGCGCTGATATGTCCTCCAAATGCTCAATTCGTAGCACAACCTCGTGGTCCAGAACACTTCTGGCGGTACTTTCCAAGGCTTGGCCAAGCATCTGGTAGAGCATCCGGTGGCGCTGCAGCAGGAGCACCGCCACGGTGACTTTCCTTTGCGCTGACTGCAGGCCGTCCCGAATCGTGCCAAGGCCATAAAACCCTACAGATTCAGCTGCTTGAACAACAGTCGACAGGGTTTGACGCCGCACTCTCCCAGGCTCGTGCAAGGTACGATTAACGGTCGAGACGGATAGGCCTGCCGCGATGGCAACGTCACGGATGGTGGCTTTAGGCAAACGACCCTCGTTTCAAAACATCTCATTTTCGAAGCAATCAATTCGAGATGAAATGATATGAAATGTTACGGGCCGTGTCAAAATAGATTGCGTAGCATCGGCAATGCCGGTCACCCTCAACCACAATGACAAGCGCGAAAACGCGCTGGTGTGCAGGGTGGACGCTTGATGGACGATCTCAGATACGGGACCCGCGACAAGCGGGGCAACTGGAGCCCGAACCAGGCGCTGGACATCGCTCCGTTCTGGCGCGGCAAGTTCGGCGAGCTCGGCCCGTGGCTGCTCGGCTACGTCTGGCCGCACAACACGGTCTTCATGTTGGTGACGCTGGCCTATTGGTATCTCGTCCTGCCCAGCTGGGACACCATGAAGACCATCACCGCAGGCTGGGTGCTGCTGCTTCTTGCAGTCAACGCCGCCGGCATCTTCGTGATGTATGGCTCGGTTGAGCTTTTCTACTACACCAGGCGCAAGCAGGGCACGCGTTTCAAGTACAATCCGAAATTCCCTGATGATCAGCCATCAGACATGTTCTGGTTCAAGAGCCAGAACATCGACAACTTTCTGCGCACCTTCCTGCTGTCGATCCCGATCTGGACGATGATCGAGGTGTTCACGCTGTGGTGTTTCGCCAACGGCTATTCGAACTGGCAGACGTCCGATACGTCCTGGCCGTGGCTGCTCACCTTGATTGTCCTGGTCCCCGCGATCCACGAAATCCACTTCTTTTGCGGCCATTGGCTGCTGCATCAGGGCCCGCTCTACAAGTGGATCCACGCGATCCATCACAACTCCAACAATCCGAGCCCGTGGTCGTCGATGTCGATGCACCCGGTGGAATCATCATTCTTCTTTTCAGAGATGATGTGGCATTTGATCCTCTTTTCACATCCTTTTATCGCTCTGTTCCAGCTGACGGGCACGGCCTATGGCGCCATCGTCGGACACATCGGCTTCGACAAGCTGGAGCTGACGGAGGAGGGGGCGATGGATAGCCACGCCTACACCCACTACCTGCACCACAAGTATTTCGAAGTGAATTACGGCGGCGACGGATTGATCCCACTCGATAAATGGTTCGGCACCTGGCACGACGGCACCAAGGAGTCTGACGAGCTGATGAAGGAGCGCTTCCGCAGGAAGAAGGAACGGCTCAAGGCGGCCCAGCAAGCGGGGCAACCGGAAACGTCCGTGTCGCAACAGAACTGACGGCGGATTGTTACCGAAATTCGGCGCTGGAATCGGCGCCCAAGAAATCGTCTGTGGTGTGGAACGCAGATGGTGCCGGCAGACCGGCCGGACAGGGGGAACAATCCCTTTCACCACGTAGCATAGTCGAAACGCCGTCCGTGACGGCACTTCTGGGAGGAAATTTGATGAGCATTCTGAAGACCCTGACGCTGTCTGTCGCCGTGGTCGCACTGTCGGCGACCGCGTCGTTCGCAGCGAACATCTTCGTGGTCGGCGGCAAGGCTGACGATCCGTTCTGGTCGATCGTGAAGCGCGGCGCCGAAGACGCCGGCAAGGTCGTCACGGCTGAGGGTGGCAAAGTCGTCTGGCTCGCCCCGCAGAACTACGACAACCTCGGCGTCGACGCTGCCGAACTGATCCGTCAGGCCATCGCCCAGAAGGCTGACGCCATCGTCGCCCCCGATTGGGTGCCTGCCGCGATGGACCCGGCCTTCCAGGCCGTCAAGGCCGCCGGCATTCCGTTTGTCGTCTATAACGCCGGTGGCATCGAGGCCGCTGATCGCCTTGGCGCGCTGAACTATGTCGGCGCCGTGGATTACAAGGCCGGTGTCGCTGGTGGTGACTACCTCGGCAAATCAGGCAGCAAGAGCGGCGTTTGCATCAACTCGCTGCCGGGCGCTGCCAACATCGAAGATTATTGCAAAGGTTTTGGTGAAGGTATCACCAAGGCCGGTGCCAAGACCGACGTTCTGCCGCTGCCAGCAACCGCCGAAGGCAACGTGACCGCCGTGGCGCAGGCCATCAAGGCCTACCTGCTGCAGCACGCCGACGTCGACGCGGTCTTCACCACCGCCAACCTTGACGCTGTCGGCGCTGCCCAGGGCATTGCCCAGGCCGGCAAGACGGGCAAGGTGCGGATCTGCGGCATCAACTTCGACCAGGCCATCCTGGCGCAGATCGACGCCGGCACGCAAGCCTGCGCGGTTGACCAGCAGGGCTATCAGCAGGGCTTCTACGCCGTGTCGATCCTGAATGGTTACGTGAACTATGGCCTGTCCATCGCAACTCGCGAAATCCTGACTGGCCCCGGCGTGGTTGACAAGACGACCATCAAGGCCACCCTGGCTGGCGCCAAGCAGGGCACCCGCTAGTATCGGGGCCGCCCGCCTAGGCTGGGCGGCCTTTCTCAAGGCAGTGGAAGTCTGTTCCCCTCCCCTTGACGGGGAGGAGCTAAGGGTGGGGTGGGGAACCAGGCGTTGCATTATCGGCAGCGCCGGACTCGTGTCGTCCCCCCACCCTCGGTCCCTCCCCGCAAAGGGGGAGGGAGGAAGAACAGCGCCTGTCAGGACGTCACTGGCAAACGCGCCGGATCGGGGAGAGTGAAGCCATGGCAGCTGTTGCGACTGGCGGAACCGGAGGCCTGGGCCGGTTCGCTTTGCGGCCCGAGGCCGGGTCGTTCCTTGGACTGATCGTCGTCTATACGTTCTTCGCCATTCTCGGGGGGCAAAATTTCATCGGCTCCCCGGGCTGGTCGAGTTGGCTCAATACCGCCGCAGACGTTGGGATCATCGCGCTGCCCGTAGGCTTGCTGATGATCGCGGGAGAACTCGACATCTCGGTGGGCGCTGTGCTGCCGGCCTCGAGCCTGACGGTGGCGATCATCTCGGGCCATTTCGGTTTGCCAATTTACCTCGGCATCGCGAGCGCGCTTGGCGTCGGGATCGCCGTGGGCTTCCTGAATGGGCTGCTGGTCACCCAGACCGGGATACCCTCGCTTATCGCGACCATCGGCACGATGTTCGGCGTGATGGGGCTGACATTGGGTTTCACCATTCTGATCGCCGGCTCCACCGGCGTCTTCATCACGCCAGACCCGCTGACGAAATCGCTGTTTGGCGACGCCTTGGGCGGCATGTTCCAGGTCGCCATCTTCTGGTGGTCGGGGTTTGCCGCCGTCATCTACTGGCTGCTGCACGTCAGTCCGTGGGGCAACTGGATTGCGGCGCTTGGCGGGGATCGTGTCAGCGCGCGCAACGCGGGTATTCCCACCCAGAGACTGACCATCCTGCTCTATATGTTGTCGGGCTTTGCCGCAGCCTTCGTCGGCGTGACGCAGGTCATTACTTTTGGCAGCGCGCAAGTCGCTGCGGGCAGTTCCTTCATCTTCAACGCGATCATGTGCGTCGTCATTGGCGGCGTCCTGTTGACCGGCGGCTCGGGGTCCGTCATCGGCATCGTCTTAGGCACCATGACGTTCGCCATTGTAAACCAGGGCATCTTCTTTTCCGGGCTCAATCCCAACTTCGGCTCGATTGTCATCGGCGCACTTCTGCTGGCGGCCGTGCTGTCCAACGACACCTTCCACGCCCTGGCGCTGCGCCACGCGGCCAAGAGATCATGAGAAGCGGACCATGGACCTGATCAGCTCACTCTTGCGGCGGCCCGACGCCGCCTCGGTCCTCAGCCTCGTCGGCGTGCTGGCCTTTTACATGCTCTTCGGGGGCGTCGATCTCGGCAGGTTCGCGGCGGCTGGGAGCTGGGTCAATTTCGCGGCCAACCTCGGGATCGTGGCGCTTCCCGTCGGCCTACTGATGATCGCTGGCGAGATTGATATCTCGATCGGCGCGATGATACCCGCCGGGTCGATGACCACGGCGATCCTGTCGGGCTACTACGGTCTGCCGATCTGGGTGGGAATGGCAGCGGCCCTGGCCCTTGGCGTCCTGGTCGGCCTCGTCAACGGGCTGCTGACCGTCCGCACCACCGTGCCTTCGCTGATCATTACGCTTGGTACACTCGTCGCCATGCAGGGCGTTGTGTTGAGCGCGTCGGAGCTGCTCACCGGCAATTCCAGTGTTGGCGTCAAAGCGCCGGAGTGGGCCAAAGTCCTGTTCGGCCAGCTCATCGGCGGCAGCCATCAGGTCATCATCGTGTGGTGGCTGATTTTGACGGCCTTCTTCGCCTACGTCTTGCAGGAAACCCGCTTTGGCAATTGGATTTACGCCATGGGCGGCGACAAGGAGAGCGCGCGCAACGCCGGTATACCCACGCAGCGGCTGACCATCGCCCTGTTCGTCCTCTCTGCGACGTGCGCGTCGTTCGTGGGCATGTGCCAGGCGATCCTGTTCAACTCGGCGCAGGTTTCCGGCGGGATGGGCTTCATCTTCAACGCGATTGTCAGCGTCGTGGTCGGCGGCGTGCTGCTGACCGGGGGCTTTGGTTCGGTACTTGGCATATTCTTCGGTACGGTGACCTTCGCGGTCGTGATCCAAGGCATCTACTTCACGTCTATTGATCGGAATTGGTCGAACCTGATCATCGGCCTGGTGCTACTTATTGCCGTCGCCATGAATGAGAGTTTTCGCAAACTCGCGCTGAGTTATGTGCCGAGAAAAGGAAACAAGGCTGTCAATGTCTGAGAAAATTCCAGTCCTGGAGCTGCAACGCGTCGACAAGTCCTTCGGCCCCATCGAGGTGTTGAACGAGGTCTCGCTGAAGGTGAACGCGGGCGAAGTGCTGTGCCTGCTGGGCGACAACGGTGCCGGCAAGTCGACGCTCATCAAGACGCTGGCCGGCGTCCACAAGCCGACACGTGGAAAGATCCTGATGGATGGCCAGGAGGTCGCGTTCGCCGGTCCGCGCGATGCGGCGGGCCGAGGTATCGCCACCGTCCACCAGTTCGGCGGCACGTTCCCCTTGATGAGCATCGGGCGCAGCTTTTTCGTCGGTGTGGAGCCGACCAAGGGCTGGGGCCCGTTCAAGAGGTTCGACCGCAAGAAGGCCAACGAAATTGCTGTCAAAGCGGTGCAAGATTTCGGCATCACCCGCATCGACGATGGCGAACGCCTGGTCGGCGGCCTGTCCGGCGGCGAGCGACAGTCGCTGGCCATCGCGCGCGCGGTGCATTTCGGCGCCCGCGTGCTGATCCTCGACGAACCGACAGCTGCGCTTGGCGTCAAGCAGGCGTCGCACGTGCTGCGGATCGTCAACGAAACCAAGCGGCGCGGACTGGCGGTGATCTTCATCACACACCAAGTGATGCACGCGATGGCCGTCGGCGATCACTTCGCCGTGCTGATCCGTGGCGCAATCGCGGCCGATTTCCGCAAGGGCGAGAAGACCCGCGAGGAGATCACTGACTTGATGGCGGGCGGCGAAACGATGGCGCAGCTCGAAGCCAATGTCGAAGGCAACACATAGCAGGACGAACATGACAATTCGAATTGCCGTCATCGGCGCAGGCATAATGGGCGCCGATCACGCCAAGATCGTCGCGCAAGATCTTCCAGGCGCAAAGCTTCAAGTCGTCTGCGACGTAGACGCCGCACGCGCACGCCGCATCGCTGATGCCTGTGGCGCAGCTGACGTGGGCGCCAGTCCCGAGGCCGCCATCGCGCGCGCCGACGTGGATGCCGTGATCATCGCCAGCCCCGATGTTACCCACGCACCGCTGGCGTTAGCCTGCATCAAGGCGGGCAAGAAAGTGCTGTGCGAGAAGCCGCTGTCGCAGTCCTCGGCCGAGTGCCTTGCGGTGATGAAGGCCGAGCAGGCCGCCGGCCAACGGTTCATCCAGTTGGGCTTCATGCGCCGCTTCGACCAGTCTTACGTCGAGATGAAACAGGCGCTGGCAGACGGCAAACTCGGCCGCGCGCTGATGATGCACAATTTCCATCGCAATGTGGAAACGCCCAATGCCGACTTCACCGGCGCCATGGCCATCACCAACTCGGCCCCGCACGAATTCGACGTGGTGCGCCATGTTCTGAGCACCGAGTGCGCCGCGATCTCGGCCTTCCAACCCAAGCGCTCAGATGCCAGGGTCGCGCCTGTGTTCATGGTTCTGGAAACCGTCGACAACCAACTCGTCAACATCGAGATCAACAACAACGCCGCCTACGGCTACGACGTTCGCGCCGAACTGGTGGGCGAACAGGCCAGTATCGCCATGAACACCATCGCCTATACCCGGATGGACGGTGCGTTGCGCAACAGCACCGGCTATGACGCCGACTGGCGCGGCCGCTATGCCGACGCCTATCGGCGCCAGAACCGCGCTTTCCTGCGCTTTGTGGAAACCGGCACGTTTCCCGAAATCGCGTCCAGCAGTTGGGATGGTTATTGCTCCACCATCGTCGCCGAGGCTGGCGTCAAGGCACTGAGCGAGGGCCGCAAGATGCTGGTCGAAATGATCGCAAAACCGGCGTTCTTCGCCTGAGGAGGTGTTCATGGCCGAATGGGTCGATGCTGGCTCCGCTGACAAGATCGATGCCGAGGGCGCCCTCCGTTTCGATCACGGTGGCCGGACTTTCGCAATTTTCCGCAACCATCAGAACGAATATTTCTGCACTGACGGTCTCTGCACGCACGAAGAAATTCATCTCGCCGACGGGCTCGTCGTTGAGAACACCATTGAGTGCCCGAAGCATTCCTCGATCTTCGATTTCAAGACCGGTGAGGTCGAAACGCCGCCGGCCTGCGAGGGCCTGCACACCTACCCCACGAAGGTCGAAAACGGCCGTTTGATGATCGAGATCTGAACAACGATGACCCAACCCTTCGCCCTTGCTGCCTGCGCCGAAATGCTCTGGCGGGACCGTCCAATCGACTGGCGCGCACGCCGTCTGAAGGAGATGGGCTTCGGTGTCGGCCTTTGGAACTGGCCCGACCACGATATCGCCGCGCTGGCAAAGACCGGCGCAACCTTCACCATCATGAACGGCTATCTCAAAGGGAGGTTAACCGATGACGAAGGCGCTGATCTCCTGCTGGCCTCGGCGCGCGAAACGGCCAAGGTCGGCAAGCGGTTGGGCGTGCAGCGCTTGAATCTGCACGGCACGGGACTGGGCGATGGTGGCATACCCATCGTCAAATCGGATGTGACGACGGGACGTATGTGGCTCAAGGCGCGCGACACGCTCAGCCGGATCTGCGACCTAGCCGAAACCGAAGGCGTCGTCTTTACACTGGAGAACCTGAACCTGCTGGATCACCCCGGCTGCCCGTTCGGCACCACCGAGGCCGTCTTCTCTCTGGTCTCGAACATCGACCGCCCGCAGTTGCGCATCAACCTCGATCTCTATCATACCCAGATCGGCGAGGGCGACCTCGTGCGCTGGTGCAAAACCTGCTTGCCCTGGATCGGTGAAGTTCAGGTGGCTGACAATCCGGGCCGCTGCGAACCGGGTACGGGTGAGATCAACTATGCTGGTGTTGCCAAGGCGCTGAACGAGATGGGGTACCGAGGCCCGATCGGAATGGAGGCTTTCGCGGCCAACGAACCCGAAGCTGCGCTCGAGGCGTTCCGTGCGGCCTTTACCGTGTGATTGGTGGCAAGCGCCTTTTCTAGAGCGCCTTGCTTGTCATGTTGAGCACAGCTACGGGCAATGTGCTGATGCGCAAGACCTCTTCACTGAGTAGGTCTGTGGCGACGGCAAGAACGAAATGCCGTGCCACTGCAAGGTCTGCCACAACCTCGCACCCGAACTGGAGTACCAGCAGAACGGGCTGATCTCAGCGTTCCACGCGTTCGAAGTGGACGTCAACAACGGCGGCTACTCGGCACCAGAGCCCATTGTTCCGATCAAGGTTGATGAATGCGACGTCCAATTGAAATCGGCGAAAGGTTGAGAAGAGCCGTTTCGGCCCTCTGCGGCAAGCGTGCCTTCGCGCTGAGCCAGTTGCACTCTAGCAGAATTGGGACCGGCCTATGTTGACTCAACCAAGTGACGTTTGTCGCCAGGCTAGATTTGGCGCGACCGTAACGATTAGGGATCAGCGCTTTGACTAGAAGATCTGATCGAGGAGTCCCGATCAGGCACCGTCAATGTCTGGTCCGCTGCGAGAGCCCGCGCTCGATCAGCGACATCTGGAACAGCCGCACGTCGTCGGCCGTGGCCTCGGCCGGAGACTGCTTCAGATAGGCGGCAAACAGCTTGCAGGCCCGAATGAGGCCGCGCTGGGTCGCGGCGCTGAGCCCGCGAGCAATCATGTCTTCGATCATGCGCTGGCGCAGCGGAGATGCAGTGGTAGCGTTGGTCATGGGAAGTTCCATCCTGAGTGAGGTTGCCGAACCTCACGATCCTCAGGACGGGGCTTCCCAGCACGTTACCGTTGTTCTCTCAACTGGTTACCGGCCCCTCGGCTCAAGCCTCCCGCGCAGCGGGTAGCGCGGCAGCGATTTAGTGCGTGGCCCAGTCCGCTTTCGTTCTCCGCCGCCGCCAGGTTCCGCTGTACCCCTGACAACGGACAGCGACACCTTTAAGTTGCATCGCCACGCCTTAGCGCCCGTTCGCATAAGATGGGCGTATGGAAACCCTGGTCCGGTCGCTAGCGCTGCGGCTCGACCAATCCCTGCCTTTGTGATTTGCCATGAGACCCGTCTTGGCGACACTGACGTGCGCGGCCTACCGACGGAGGGTCCCATGCGCGTGTGTCCCATGCGCGTGTTGCCGACCTTACTGCTCCTTGCCATTGTACTCACCACTGGCGCTCAATCCGCCGTCGGGCAGAGGTTTGTTACGCCAGGCGCTGGTGCCGGTGTTGGTGGACTGTTGGGCGCAGGCGCTGCGGGAACGATCCAATCGCCGAGCCAGTCCCCGAGCCTAAAGCTCGATCCAGGCGTTTCGTTGCAACCGAACCAGTCGTTCTCGGCGCCGCCCTTGGAGCAGCCCCCGTCGGTCGGTTCCCCGACAGAGGCGCCTACCGAGTCTGCCGCTGTTCCGCCACCCTCCCCCCTGGTCCGTGCTCCGTTGCTGTCGGCGGTCGCCCGGACGGCCGATGGCAGCCAGTGTGAGCTAACGGACGCCGAACGGGCACCGTGCTCGGGTGCCGATTGCCATCTGTCGTGTGCTGCGGGAGGCTGCGGTGAGCAGGAGAGCACCTCCTGCGAATTCGTGCTCGACTGCGCTGCCGAATTGACGGCGGAACTCGCCAGCGGCGACCAGCAATGCGAGGACTCTTCGATCCAGATCAGCACGCTGAACACTCAAAGTGGCGAGGCCAAGGTCGAGATCGTGCGCCTGCCCATCGGATCGAGCTGCAAGCCACCGCCTTGTGTGCGCTGACGGTAGCCATCGGTTTGCCGAAGGGGCATCTTGGTATCAGCGCAATAACAGCGCAATAAGTGACATCGGCTGCGCCGCGCGCTACACTTACTGGTGATGTTCACCCCCACCTTCCGCATCACCCCCGCCATCACCAGGGCCCTCATGGAGATCGAGGCCTGCCGGCAAGCCTTCATCGCGATGTCGACCAAGGGCGCGCTGGACGCCATCGGGCACCCAGCAACGGCACCGATCACGGCAGCCCTTCCGCCGCAGCCGAAGCACGGAGACTGAAGAAGAGCGGCGGGTTCTGATCCAGGAGCCGGGGGAGAACGAGGGGCCGTCCATCTGGGCGGCCCTTTGCATATGCCGTCCGCGCATCTATTTCGGTGAAAAGGCGGCTCTTACGGCCCACCGCGTCACATAAGCACTGGTTAAGTGTAAGCGGCACTTAAACGACTGATTTCGCATGAAACTTTTGTTCTCCTATGCCGGATTGTGCCGACCTTTCGGGGCTAAACCCGGCACAGTACGATGCAGAAATCGAATAACGGAACAGTTGCGAAATATGCAAATTGCACATAGTTGGCAGGCCTCGCGCAAGCCCTATCAGCGAAGCTGGATCATCAACTCCTGCGTTCAAGGACTGCTCTAGGGGCAAAGCCGCAGTGTCGGATTTGGCCCTTTTTTTGGGGGGGGCTCGATGTGGGGCCTCAGTATCAGGCCAGCCGGTATCTCCGGCGCCTCGACACAAGCCATCATCAGCGCATCAGGATCGCGCCCGAGCTGGCAGAAGAACGCGGGATGCAGGCCCCCTCGGACGCCCGCTTGACGGGAATGCGCTGGACCGGACGACGCGTCAGGACACCTTGCGCAGCGGCGTGACATTGGATGCAGGCAGCGGCACGCCAGCAATGCGACGCTCTTCCTCCGCGCGCCGGTCCCTGGCCGATTGGGCAAACGGATCGGTGCCTGCCATGATCTGGCGCAACGCCATCTCCCAATCCAGTAGCGCGGCCCATTTGAGGTTCGATAGTTCACCGGCAGAGTAGTGTGCCCCTGTGACAGACTGGGACGTGTGGTTGAGAATGGCCGCGCGCGCCACCTCCCCATGGCCGATCATTTCCAGGCACGAGCTACAGGTGCGCCGCAGATCGTGTGGACTGAATACTTCGGTGATGCCAAGCTTTGCGCGCAACCGCTCGACGGCCTGGCTGAGCGTGCCGGCATCGAAGGATTGCCCAGCCACGGTTGACGGGAACACGAACGGGCTGCGCCCCGCTGCGGCCATGGCATCCGACACGATCTGCCACGCCATCGGGGTGAGCGGCACCTGATGGCTATTGCCGTTCTTGGTGCGCTTCGCCGTGATAGTCCACACGCGCTCTTGCGTGTCGATTTCATCGCACCGCATGCCAGCCACTTCGCCAGACCGCTGGGCAGTCAGCAACTGGATCATCAACGCTTGTCGCACGGCGGGTCGCGGCCCCGTAGTCATCAGGGCACCGATCAGCGCGCGCAACTGTGGGACGGACAGGATGCGATCCACTGGCGTCTCTTCGTAGAGGTTGTGGCTCTCTGCCGGGTTGCCAGCTGGAAATTTTACACGGTCAGCCTTCTCGCCCCATTTCAGGCAGGCGCGCAAGGTTCGCAGTGCAGCATTGGCGGCAACAGGGGTTGGGCTCATGGCGACGCGCATGTCTTCAATCTGGCGGTGCGTGACGGTCAGCACCGGCCTTGCTCCGAAGCGCGGGGCAAGGTGCTTGGTATAGACGCGCCGATACCCGGCTAAGGTGTTGGGGCTGCACTCGCGTGTGACGTGGCTAGCCATCCAGTCTTCGAACAGCCTCCCAACGGTTAGGGCTTCGCGGTCGTCGCGGTCCACCGGGTCAATCTTGCTGATCTTGGCCTCGCTCAAAATCTTGCGCGCCTTGGTTCGAGCCTCCTCGTGGATGATGGTACCAACGCGGCCAATGGTGACGCGACGGCTCTGCCCATGAGCGAGGCGATACTTCGCGACGTAGCTGCACACGCCAGCGGCCGTGACCCGAACACCGAACCCGATCAGCTCGGCATCCCAGAAGAACAACTCGGTGCCTGTGCCAGTGAGGCTATCGACAAGGCGCTTGGTGAGGTTGAAGCGCTTTACGGGCATGCGGGCTTCCTGAACGCTTGAGGGTAACCGGAGTGTACTGATTGGCACGGTGTAACCGCCTTGTAACCGCTTGGGGGCAAAAAACAAGCAATTCGGAGCGTTTTAGCGCTAACGAGTGCTAACGAAAATTGAGAGCTACATGACTGACTTGATTGATGTTTTTGCTATTGAGCCCGGTCTAAGGCGGTTCGCCGAAAACGGCAAGGCCAAAACTTTTAATCATGTGGTCGTCAGTTCGATCCTGACCCGGCTCACCAGGGACTACTGAGCACTCAGGCTCACTTATCTCGAATGCGATGTCATCCGGCCCAGCCACCCCATTCATAGACGCTACATGGGTAGTTGTTTTAAGCAGTGGTTGGCAATCTGCCGGGCTTGGCCTAAAACCACGGCGCACACTCCACCCATTGAGGCCGTCATGAAAACGCTGGATGCCAAACTCGCCCGCATCAGGGCAGGGGATTACACGTCAAAGTCGTTCATTATCGCCGACGCTAAAGATGGCGACATGGGATTTGGCCGCACGGCGCCTGGCCCCGGCCGCGATGGCCGCGCGCTCAAAACCAAGGCCGAGTACCTGGCGGCGATGACCGAGATGACCCAATCGGGCCTCGTCGACATCATGCTCACGTCAGTGTCCACGGCCGAAGCGCTGACGGACGCCAAACTGTTCGCCAAGAGCCCCGTGACGCCGGCCGTACGCCTTAACGATACGACGGATATCTGGTCACAGCGGGGCGCGGCCTATAAGGCGACCCCATCGCATCCGTTCCGCACAGCGCGGCTTACCGCAGCGGCCCCGGTCTCCGATCTCGGCCTCTATTCGGTGACCTTCAGCAACGACACCGCCCGCGACCTCGCGACGCTGGAGGCCTATGGGGCGTTCCGGGATGATCTGGCGGCGACAAAAATCCGGCACTTCCTCGAAGTGTTCAACCCGGCCTTCGACATCAAGCTCCAAGACGCAACGCTGGGTCAGTACGCCAATGACTGCATCGTGCGCACATTGGCAGGCCTCGGCCGCAGCGAGCAGCCGCTGTTTCTGAAGTTGCAATATAACGGCGCGGCCGCCATGGAAGAGCTGGCATCGTATGATCCCACCCGGCTGGTGGTGGGCATTCTCGGCGGCGCCAAGGGCACCACGCGCGACACCTTCGAGCTGGCGGCTCAGGCCGAGAAGCATGGCGCGCGGGTGGCCTTGTTCGGCCGCAAGATCAACCTTGCCGAATCGCCGCTCGATCTGGTTCAGACCATGCGCCACGTCATTGAACGCGACCTGACAGCGGCCGAGGGTGTGAAGGCCTATCACGACTGCCTCGCCAAGAAAAAGCTGACGCCCGCGCTGGCTCTGGCCGCCGATAGTGTCATCACCGATCCCGTGCTGAAGGCCTGACCGATGCCGCTTACGGAGGAACGAAGCGGCGTCGTTTGTGCGGGCTCATGGTGCGTGGACCACAATATGGTCCTCGACCGCTGGCCAGCCGAAGAGACGCTCGGCACTGTCCTCTCCGATGACCACCAGGGCGGCTGCCCGGGCTACAACATGTCGACCGCGCTGAAACGGCTGGGCGCTGATTTTCCGGTTGAGGGCATTGGCGTCATCGGCGACGATGAAAACGGCCGTCTGCTGGTAGACGCCTGCGATGCACTGAAAATTGACCGCAGCCAGTTGCGCCAGCAGCCGGGACTTGCGACCGCCTTATCCCTCGTCATGATCGCTGAGCGAACCGGCAAGCGTACCTTCTTTTATCTGGCAGGAGCCCATGCGCATTTGACACCCGCCGACTTCGATTTTGTGAAAACCAAAGCCCGCATCGCCCATGTCGGGATGCCGGGGACCTGCGCGCGAATGGATACGGCGTGGAAAGATGACGCCTCGGGATGGGTGACCGTGCTCAAGGCGGCGCGGGCTGCGGGGCTGAAAACCAATATCGAACTGGTTTCTGCAGCACCCGAGGTCATCTTCAGACTGGCCGAACCTCTGCTGCCGCATCTTGATATGCTGGTGATCAACGATCTGGAAGCGGGCGGGGTCGCGGGGCTTGAGACAGTCAAAGACGGTGTCACCGACGCCGCCGCGTGCCGTGAGGCTGCCACGCGCATCATTGAGCGCTCAGTGGCTGGCCTAGTGGCGGTGCACTATCCGATGGGGGCCGTTGTCGTCACGCGGGACGGGCGAAGCATTGTTCATCCGTCCGTCGACGTCCCGCAACGGCTGGTCAAAAGCAGCAATGGCGCGGGCGATTGCTTCGCGGCCGGGATCGTTTACGGCGTGCACGAAGGCTGGCCGCTGGAGCGCATGGCCAAGCTCGCCCATGCCGCAGCCGCTGTCAGCTTGCGCGATACGTCGACCACCGGATCGGTCGTGCCGTGGCAAGAGTGCCTTCGCCTCGCCGACGACTGGGGCTGGCGTCAACAAGGGTTGCACGCATGATCCGCAAACAGGACCGCCGGCTGCGCGTCGGCGTGCTTGGCTGCGGACCGATCGCGCAGTTTGCCCATTTCGAAAGCTGCGTGAAGGCGAGCAACGCCGATCTCTACGCCATCTGCGATCTTGCCGAGGACTTGCGGGCGCGGATGGCCGCCACATGGCAGCCCGCGCGCGTATTTGCCGGCTACGACGCCATGCTTGCCGATCCGGAGCTGGAAGCCGTTATCATCGCGACCGCCGATGCTTTTCATGTAGCTGCGGCCCTGCGCGCCTTGCAGGCTGGCAAGCATGTGCTCTGCGAAAAGCCGGCCGGCGTCGCCATCGAAGAGGTCGAAGGACTGGCCAAGGTGGTGGCGTCCTCCGGCAAGCTGCTCCAGATCGGGCATATGAAGCGTTTCGATCCGGGCCTCGAAGCGGCGCGTGATTTCGTCCGGGACGAGATGGGCCAGCAGTTGGCGTTGAAGGCCTGGTACTGCGATTCGACGCATCGCTATACCATGACCGATGCCGTGCAGCCGCTGCCGGTCCTCAGTGAACACGCCAAGAAGCCCAAGGATAATCCGAAGGCGGATTTGCAGCGTTACTACATGCTCGCGCACGGCAGTCACCTAGTGGATACGGCGCGCTTTCTGTGCGGCGAACTCGTTGAGGTGCAGGCGCGGCACACGGAGAAATTTGGCGCCCATTGCTGGTTCGTGGATGTGGCCTTTGCCAACGGCGCCATGGGTCATCTCGATCTGACGGTCGCTGTGCGGATGGATTGGCACGAGGGCCTGACTCTTTATGGCGAGCATGGCAGCATCACGGCCAAGACTTATAATCCGTGGTACTACAAATCCTCCGATGTTGAAATATTCCACGAAAAGGACGCAACATACCGCCGCCCCCTGGGTGCCGATGGCCATTTCTACCGCCGCCAGCTTGAGGGCTTCGCCGATACCATCCTTCACGGCGCACCGATGCGTGGTGCCGATATCGCCGACGGGCTCGCGGGCGTCAGGACGATGGTGGCGATCGCCCAATCGGTGCGAACCGGAAAGCCCGTGCGCCTCGCCGATGTCTCGGGGCCGGTGTGATGCTGACCGGCATCTTCGCCAAGACCTTTGCTGTGACGGGCGCCGGGCCGGTCTTGCACGCGGTGCGGGCTGCGGGTTACGGCATGGCGCAATTCAACTTTGCCTGCCTCGGGCTGCCGCCAATGCCTGCGGACATTCCCGCTGCGCTAAGTCACTCGATTGCCGAAGCGGCCCGCGCAACCGGCGTGCCGATCGCAGCGGTGTCGGGTACGTACAATATGATCCATCCGGATGTGAACCAGCGCGCGGAAGGATTGCGGTGCTTGCAGACGATGATCGAGGCGGCACCGGCGATGGGGACCCGGCTGGTGACACTGTGCACAGGTACACGCGACCCGGATGACCAGTGGCGCCATCACCCGGACAACACTACGCCCATGGCATGGCGCGACCTGATCGCAGCGCTAGAGCCGGCGCTGACTACCGCTGAGGCCCATGGCGTTGATCTGGGCGTTGAACCCGAACTTGCCAATGTTGTATCGTCGCCCGAGCTTGCCCAAAGGCTCATCGCTGAGTTGCGCTCGCCGCGCCTCAAAATCGTGCTCGACCCGGCCAACCTGTTCGAGCGTGCGAGGGCCCCGGACATCGCCAGTATCGTTGAGCGGGCGATTGATCTGTTGGCGGATCACATGGTCATGACGCATGCCAAGGACCGGCGGGCGGACGGCAGCTTCTGTGCGGCGGGTACGGGTGTGATCGATTTCGGGCATTTCGTTGGCCGCCTGCATAAGGCAGGGATAAAGTGCGTGCTGATGACGCATGGTCTCAGCGAGCAGGAGGCGCCGGGTGTTGCCGCGTTCCTGCGGCGGACGATCGATGAGAGTACGGCGACATGAGCGCTGTACAGATGACACGCGGCCGGCTCGGCCTTGCCGGCACGGACAGTGGCGCGGGTTACCCCGTCATTTTCCAGCACGGGCTCGGCGGCGACGAGGCGCAGGCCGCCGAAGTGTTCCCGGACAACACAGGCTTCCGCCGTCTGACGCTCGACTGCCGTGGCCAGGGCCGCTCCCCGCTGGGCGAACCTCAGCTCCTCTCCATCGCCACCTTCGCCGACGATGTGCTGGCCTTTGCTGACCACTGCGGCGTACAACGATTTGCGGTAGGCGGCATATCTATGGGCGCGGCTATTGCCTTGCGCATTGGCGTGCGCGCGCCTAACCGGGTGACGGCGCTAGTGCTCGGCCGTCCGGCTTGGCTGTGGAGCAAAGCACCGCCAAACATGCAGGTGTTTGCCGAAGTTGCAGCGTTGTTGCGCGGGTCCGATCCGCAGACAGCGCTGGCGGCGTTTGAGGCATCGGAGAGCGCCCGCACCTTGGCCATGAGCGCTCCCGACAATCTCGCCTCGTTGCGGCGCTTTTTCGAATGGCCCGATCCCAAGGCTACGGCGGAGCTGCTGGCCGCCATTGCGACGGATGGGCCAGGCATCGCGCAAGAGGACGTCCACGCACTGAAGTGTCCTGTCCTGGTGATCGGCAACGGCCTTGACGCGATCCACCCGCTGTCGATGGCGCGCACTCTTGCCACTGCCATCCCTGGCGCCCATTACATCGAGATCGCGCCCAAGGCCACGGATCGCCCCCGTCACGCGGCCGAGTTCCGGGCGGCCGTGGCAGCCTTTCTCAACGACATACCATCCGTCAAAGGACGACCATAACGATGACCAATCCGTCCCGCCCCGAAACCGGCTGGCTGCATCGCCTGCCCCGCAACCGCCTCCTGGCCGAACTCTCGCTGTGGTCTGCTGATCTCACGCGGCTTGCCGCTGACATCGCCCGCGTCGAGACGGGAACGGACATTTTTCATATTGATGTCGCCGACGGCCACTTTGCCCCCGCCATGCTGTTCTTCCCCGATCTCGTTGCAAACATCCGCCGCCTGACAAAGACGCCGCTGCACGTGCATCTGATGGTTGCAGATGCGATCCTCTCCTCACAAATCGATCAGTTTGCAGACGCTGGTGCGGACCTCATCTCCGTGCACGCTGAGAACGCCAATGCCGCTGAAGCCATCGCACATATTCGCGCGCGAGACCGCGAGGCAGGCATCGTGTTGATGCTCGATACACCAGTGGCTGCAGCTGCGCCCTACCTTGGCAATCTGTCCGCACTGACGTTGCTCGGCACACGTATCGGTGTCAAAGGCCAGGGGCTGGACACCGCCGCCGTACCGCGTTTGCACGAAGCGCGCGCGCTCATGTCAAAGCTCGTACCCGCAAACCGCCCGCTGCTGTGTGCCGATGGCGGCATCCGGGACACCACCACCCCAGCGCTACGCGCCGCCAGCGCCGACACCGTGGTCATGGGCTCGCTCGCGTTCGGCGCTCCAGATTTTGCCGCGCGCATCGCCTGGCTGCACGGCCTGAGCGGCTGATCATGGGCGGCTGATCATGGGCGGCGGCGGCGCCAACGCCTTCGCTCTACCTGGGGCACCCCGAGTTGCAATGGCAAGAAGCCGGTTTACGCATCGACATATTGGGCGCGCGCTGTTGGCAGCGGCACAGGCTCACCATCGGCTCGCAGGCCTTCAATATGAAACCGGATCGCGTCGCGGATCTCGAATTCGACCGCTTCAGGACTTGCGCCCGTCGCAATACAGCCTGGCAAGTCAGGGACGTAACCCGAATAGTTACCCTCGGCCTTTTCAATGACAACGGCATACCGCACTACGCTTTTCCTTTCAGACCCGCCTGTTTCAGAATGCTACCCTGGGTTCCTGGAGACAGATCATCGGAAGACTTACCAGCGACGGTCACTCGTCCTGGCTTTAGCGGGTGTTTGTACTGCCGATGGCTCCCTACACTATCCCCAGCTTTTTCTTCAAGATCTCGTTCACGGCTGCCGGGTTGGCTTTGCCGCCGGTGGACTTCATCACTGCACCGACGAACCAGCCCAGCGCGGTTGGCTTGAGCTTTACTTGTTCCACCTTGTCGGGGTTGGCCGCGATAATGTCGTCAACGGCCTTTTCGATGGCGCCGAGGTCCGTCACCTGCTTCAGCCCGCGCTCTTCGACGAGCCTGGCAGGATCGCCGCCCTCGGTCCACACGATCTCGAACAGATCCTTGGCGATCTTTCCGGAAATCGAACCCGAAGCAATCAAATCGATGATGCCGCCGAGTTGTTTGGCTGACATCGGGCTTGCCCCAACATCCAGCCCCTCCTTGTTCAGCCGCCCGAACAGCTCGTTGATGACCCAGTTGGCCGACATTTTGCCGTCGCGGTCTTTTGCGACCAGCTCGAAGAAATCGGCATTTGCCTTTTCGGCAACGAGCACAGACGCATCATACGGCGACAGGCCATCCTTGATGAACCGCGCACGTTTGGCGTCGGGGAGTTCGGGCAGTCCCTTGGCCAATCCGTCCACGTAGCTTTGCGTAAACTCCAAAGGCAACAGGTCGGGATCGGGGAAATAGCGGTAGTCGTGCGCCTCCTCCTTGCTGCGCATGGACCGCGTCTCGCCCTTGTTAGGATCATACAGCCGCGTCTCCTGCACGATTGCGCCGCCATCTTCCTTGATGTCGATCTGCCGCCGCGCCTCGGCCTCGATGGCCTGGCCGATGAAACGGATCGAGTTCACGTTCTTGATCTCGCAGCGCGTGCCGAACGGCTCTCCTGGACGCCGCACACTGACATTGACGTCGGCGCGCAAATTGCCCTTCTCCATGTCGCCATCGCAGGTGCCGAGATAACGCAGGATGGTGCGCAGCTTGGTGACGTAGGCTTTCGCCTCCTCGGCCGAGCGCATGTCGGGTTTCGACACGATCTCCATCAGCGCCACCCCTGAACGGTTCAGGTCCACATACGAGTAGTCTGGATGCTGATCATGCAGGCTCTTGCCCGCGTCCTGTTCGAGATGCAGCCGCTCGATGCCAACTTCAATCTCGCCGTCGGCCATGTCCAGCACGACCACGCCCTCGCCGACCACCGGCTGTTTGAACTGGCTGATCTGGTAGCCCTGCGGCAGGTCCGGGTAAAAATAGTTCTTACGGTCGAAGGTGCTCATCAGGTTGATCTGCGCCTTGAGGCCAAGCCCGGTGCGTATGGCCTGCGCCACGCACTCTTTGTTGATGACCGGCAACATGCCTGGCATGGCGGCATCGACGAGGGAGACATGCGAGTTGGGGGGCGCACCGAAGCCCGTCGATGCGCCCGAGAACAGCTTGGCGTTGGACGCGACCTGCGCGTGCACTTCAAGACCGATAACGAGTTCCCAGGGGCCGGTAGCGCCTTGCAGGCGGGCGGATACAGGCGCGGGGCGGGGAGTGGCGGGCATGGAAGGGTCTCTTTTCGTCTAGATCCGAACAGCCTCCGATCGCCATGTCCGGCCTTGACCCGGTCATGAAATAGGAGGCGCTGGGTGTTATGACGGTAATCAAGGGTTGGCAGCGGCCTGTCAACTGCTGCGAGCCCAGGCCACCAGATCCAGAAGCGCATCGCGAACGCGCGGCTTACCTATGCGGCCATAAGCCGCCAACGATAAGCCGAGGGCGAGACTCAGCAGGCTCGCGGCAATGATCAGACCACCGCTGATCCAGGCAACCGCTGGGACCGTTATTTGACCATCCACGGCAAGGACGAGACTAGCCAAACCCGGCGCGTCAAATCCGTAGTCTGCGCGCTGTGCCGTGTCTGGATTGCTTATCAAGGCAGACGCGGAATTGAAGGTATTGTGAGATCTGTCGCAGTATCCCAAGCGTTGCAAATGCACAATCAGATCACAGTATGACAGTCTCAATCCGGAAGACTATTTAGAAACCCTCTCTCCTATCCATGTCTTGCCCTGCGGATACCGCACGGCTCAACGTCAAATGTGAGAAATTCATGTCAGACCTCCCGGCGGCACCCGTTCTGATTTTTGGCGGCGTTGGCGGCATCGGCGAAGCGCTGGCCCGGCGGCTGCGTGCGGCCGGGCGGGCGGTGGCGATAACGTCGCGCCATGCTGACAAAGCGCAGGCGCTGGCGGCCGAAATCGGAGCAACGCCGGTTGTCTGTAATGTGCTGGATGAGCCGGCCATTGCCGCCGCCGTCGCGGCAGCGTCCAGCGATGGCCGGCTTGGCGGCATCGTTTACGCCGTTGGCTCCATCCCCTTGAAGCCCCTCGCGCGGATCACGGCGGAAGACATGATGGCAGCGTTCCGGCTCAATGTGGTCGGAGCGATGCTGGCCGTCCGCTACGGTGCCGAGGCCCTGAAGGTGGCGAACGGCAGCGTCGTGCTGTTTTCGTCGGTGGCGGCCGCGCAGGGCTTTCCGATGCACGCGGCAATTGGTACCGCCAAGGGCGCGGTTGAGGGATTGACGCTCAGTCTGGCGGCCGATCTTGCGCCGTTGGTGCGCGTCAACGCCATCGCGCCGAGCCTGACGGCAACGCCGCTGGCGGCGGGCCTTACGCAGAACCCCAAAGTGGCCGAGGGCATCGCCGCGCTGCATCCTATTCCGCGGCTTGGCACCGCTGATGAGATGGCGGCGCTGGCGCAATTCCTGCTGTCGCCCGAAGCCGGCTGGATCACCGGGCAGATCATCGGCGTCGATGGCGGCCGCTCGGCGTTGCGCACCGGCCGGGCATGACGCGCGTGGCCATGCGCAACCTCGTGCTGGTACTGGGCGATCAGCTGACACCCACATTAGCGAGCCTTGCCGCCTGCGATCCGGCGCGCGATCTGGTGCTGATGTGCGAGGTTGCCGAGGAAGCAACCTACGCCCAGCATCACAAGAAAAAGATCATTCTGCTGTTCTCGGCGATGCGTCATTTTGCTGAGGAATTGCGCGGACTCGGATGGCAAGTCGCCTATACGCGGCTTAATGACAGCGTCAATGCGGGGAGTTTTTCTGGCGAGGTGGCGAGAGCCATTTCGGAACACAAGCCGAAGCGGATTGTCGTTACCGAACCTGGCGAGTGGCGCGTGCTTGAGGCCATGCGATCCTGGCCAGCGAAATTCCAGTTGCCAGTCGATATCCTTGCCGACACGCGCTTCATCAATCCGATTGCCGGATTTGCGGCGTGGGCGGAAGGCCGCAAGCAGCTGCGTATGGAGTATTTTTACCGCGATATGCGGCGCAAGACCGGCTTGCTGATGGAGGGCGATGCGCCCACCGGCGGCCTCTGGAACCTCGATCATGACAACAGAAAGCCCGCCAAAGCCGATCTTTTCATACCGGAGCCCGCCCATTTCCAGCAGGATGCGATTACGCGCGAGGTGGTCGCGCTGGTCAAAAACCGGTTCGCGGGACATTTCGGCGATGCCGATCCGTTCTGGTTCGCGGTCACTCGCGCTGACGCCGAGGCCGCCTTCGACCACTTCATCGAAACGGGCCTCGCCAAATTCGGCGACTACCAGGATGCCATGCTGACGGGCGAGCGCTTCCTCTATCACTCGATCGTCTCGCTGTATCTCAACTGCGGGCTGCTCGATCCGCTCACGATGTGCCGCAAGGTCGAAGCGGCCTTTCGCGCTGGCCGTGTCCCGCTCAACGCCGCCGAAGGCTACATCCGCCAGGTCATCGGCTGGCGCGAATATGTGCGCGGCATCTACTGGCTCAAGATGCCGGACTACGCGGCCTCGAACGCACTCAACCATACACGTCCGCTGCCGGATTTCTATTGGACCGGCGAGACCAAAATGGCTTGCGTGCGCGCCGCCGTGACGCAAACCAAGGAGGAGGCCTATGCTCATCACATCCAACGGCTAATGGTGACGGGCAACTTCGCGCTGCTCGCGGGAATTTCACCCCAGGCGCTGCACGAATGGTATCTGGCGGTCTATGCTGACGCCTATGAATGGGTGGAACTGCCCAACACCATTGGCATGAGCCAGTTCGCCGATGGCGGGCTGCTGGCGTCCAAGCCCTATGCGGCAAGCGGAGCCTACATCAACCGCATGTCTGACTACTGCGCCGGCTGCGCTTACGATGTGAAAGCGCGCACCGGCCCCAAGGCGTGCCCGTTCAATGCCCTCTATTGGGATTTCATCTCCCGCCACGCGCCAACCATCCGGGGCAACCCACGCATGGCGCAGATGGTGCGCACCTACGAAAAATTTGCCGATGATGAGAAGGCGCGCATTCAGGACAGCGCAGCAACGTTCCTTGCCAGCCTCAAGCTTTCGCCGGAGTGGCCGTCTACCGGCAAGTGATTATTTTGACCTGTCGTACCCGTCGTCCCGGATGCGCTGCAGCATCCTTTATGGTGCGGCGCTGATCCGGCACTGTTTGCGCCGCGCGCGGGATGACGGGTCTCTACTTTCGGTCGCGGACCATAGACGACTTGTTCTCGCGGCAGCGATCGGAACAATACTTGACCTCGTCCCAGACCTTTTCCCACTTCTTGCGCCAGGCAAACGGACGCCCGCAAGTGACGCAGGTTTTGCTCGGCAGCGCCGCCTTGGTGAAGCGCTTGGCGACCTTCCCGCTCACAGGTCCATCTCCATTTGGCCCGTCTTTTTCTTCGGTTTGGCAGCTGACGGGCGGCCTTTGCGGCTGCCGTGCTTGGCAAGAATTTCACCTGAGGCGGCCTTAAAACCGCTGTCGCGCCGTGCGCCGTAAATCTTGTCCTTGGCTGCCGCCGTGGTGGCTTTCATATCGACAATGCGCTCTGGGTAATCGCTTGCCCCACCATTGAAGTTCCACGGCTCTTGCAGATGTTGGTCTGGCACATCCGCAAGCTCGGGCACCCAGCGGCGCACGAACACGCCCGCCGGGTCTTGGTCATACCCTTGCTTCACCACCGAATAAATGCGGATGGCGTTGATGCCCGTCGTGCCCGACTGCATCTGCACCTGTGACCAGTGAATGCCCGGCTCGTAGTCTGTAAACTGACGGGCTAGGTGCAAACCGGTCTCGCGCCAGGGCAGCCAAAGGTTATAGCTGGCAAACGACATCACCATCGCGCGCATACGGAAGTTCAGCCAGCCGGTGGCGGTGAGGCTGCGCATACAGGCATCGAGGAACGGGTAGCCGGTGCGGCCCGTGGCCCAGGCTTGCAACAGCGCCGGATCAGCGGCGTCAGGGCGCAACCCGCGCAAAGCCGGATGCAACTCGCGAAACTCAAGCGAAGGCTCGCTCTCCAGTTTTTGGATGAAATGGCAATGCCAGTGCAATCGGCCCGAGTACGAAATCAGCGACGCACGCAAGGCCTTGGCCGCCGGCTCGCTCTCCGTCTTGAGATCGCGCAGCCGCGACCACGTCGCCTGCGCCGCCTCGCGCATGGCAACCGTGCCCCAAGCCAGGTGTGGCGACAGGCGCGAACAGCCCGTGGCTCCGGCCAGCGGGTTCGACATTTCGCGCCGGTAGTTCCGGCCACGGCCCGCAAGAAAGCTGTCGAGCAGGTCCAGCCCTGCCCGGCGGCCTCCAGCCTGCGGCTCGATACAGCCGTCATCGGCAAGACCAAGTTCGGCGAGGGACGGCAGCGGTTGCGAGTCCAATCCAGCCACAGGGGCCAGCGCATCCGGCGGATCACAGATCGGTTCCGACATCTGCCGGTCCCAGGCGTTGGCCCAGCCATTGCGGCTGACCATCCGCCGCTGCACGCCATGCTGCCGGAGCTCATGCCACGGCAGGCCCTGTACTCGCGCCCAAGCCGCCACCGCCTTGTCGCGCGCAAAGGTCCAACCGTTGCCGGTCTCCTCGTGCGACCACAGCGCGTCGATCCCATGCGACTGCCGGACGGCTTCGAGCACCTCAACAACCGTCCCCACGCGGACCATGAGCGGCTGTCCAAGATGCTGAAGATCGCGGCCAAGCTCGTCGAGGCACTGGGCGATGAACTGCCACTGGCGCGCCGACGCATCAGGCTCGCGCCACAGGCCGGGCTCCACCACATAGAGCGGCAGCACCGGGCCATGCTTGGCCGCTTGCGCCAGCGGCCGGTGATCCTGAATGCGCAGATCACGCTTGAACCAGACAACGTGCAATGGGGCCGGCATCAGACGCCTATGTGGCTCACGAGCCGGCGTGTGATGACGCCCTCGGGAGCAGCATCATGGCCATGCCTCGGAGCAAATGTCACCTAAGCAGACTCTGAGCACTTGACCAACGAATCCAGTTGGTGATTCCGTCTTCCTACTGATTCGCGGAGGCGGGACATGGCGGGCAAATCTCCAGTGACTGCGAGTGATGAGCAAAAACGGGCGCTGGAGGCGCTGGCC
>JANYHF010000074.1 GCA_025359185.1 Hyphomicrobiaceae bacterium
CGCCGCCGCTCAACCGTCGAAATGATCTCGGCCGCCATGTCTCTTACCGTCCATAACCTCGTGGATAAGGACAGTATGCTTCACCCGATCCGCCACTCGCCGGCAAGCCACCATGCCCGCAGTCGTGAGGGGACGCTTACCTGTGAGCAGGAAGGATCGCTCTGATCCACGCTGCGGCAACCGCGGTGTGCATTTGGTTAAGCGCTCAGGGTCTGGCTATCGTTCGCACCCGGATTACCTCCTTGCGCAGAGCCTCCCGGTCCGTGAGTGGCAACGAGCAGGTGCCACCCTCGCAGACATAGGCCGTTGGCTTCCCATCCACGGCGATCTTGCCAGCGAGGGGCGAACCCGGCGGCACCTGCGATGTATCAGCCACCACCTGCCGCAGCGCGCCCGGAAGGCTGATCGCCGCAAGTGCCGTCTCCAGCACACTCGCCTTGTGCGGCGTGGCCGGGTCCACGATCACCACCTGCATCGGCGCGTTGAGGTCCGTGGCGCTGGCGAGCAGGCCGGTATGTGCCACGGCCCGCTCCGCTACGTCCGGCAAGAACGCCCGCAGGGTGGACGAGGCGCGCTCCATATAATGATCCTCCGCCGTCAGACCATAAAGGCGCACCAGATTGGCCACCATGACACCATTGGCATTGGGCGTGGCGTCGTCACTGGCGACCTCTGTGCGGAGGATCACATCCGTGGTGTCGTCCGCAGTCAAGGCGTAACCGCCGCGTCCGGCGATCCAGTAGTGCGTGTGCAGCGTTGCTTCCCAGGCCCGCGCCTGGGCAAGAGTGCTGGCGGCCCCCGTCACCTGATGCAGCGACAGTGCGGCAGCGATCATGTTGGCATAGTCCGACGCGGTGCCGGGGCCTCGCAATTGCCCGGCGCGGTAGGCGTGCCACAACCGTCCGCCAACGCACATTTTGTCTGTCACGAGGGCGAACGCGCCTTGCGCAATCCCGATCCAGTCAGGCCGCCCGAACACGCGCCCCGCCTCGGCCAGCGCAACAATTGCGAGGCCATTCCAGTCGGCGAGCACCTTGTCATCCCAACCTGGCGGCACGCGCCTGGCCCGGAAACCATGCAGTTTACCGTGGCATTCGATGAGTTTCTGCTCGGTCTCGAAATCCTCCAGCGCCAGCTTGGCGAGCCGGTTGGCGATGTTGTGACCTTCGAAATTGCCAGCGTCCGTGATGTCGTAGATCCGGCAGAACAGTGCAGCATCTTCCGCTCCCAGCACGTCGCGGATTTGCGCGGGCGTCCAGACATAGAACTTGCCCTCCTCGCCTTCGCTGTCGGCGTCATAGGAGGACGCGAAGCCGCCTTCGGGCGTGCGCATCTCCGTGATCAGCCAACCTACAGTCTCGGTGATCCGTTGACAGAACAATGGGTCTTGGGTCTCGCGCCAGGCTTCGGTGAGGAGTTGCAACAGCAGCGCGTTGTCGTAGAGCATCTTCTCGAAATGCGGCACCAGCCATTGTTCGTCTACGGAGTAACGCGCGAAGCCGCCGCCGATATGATCGTAGATACCGCCCTGGCAGATGTTGCGCAGTGTCACCAACACGGCTTCACGGGCTTCCGGCAGATCGAAGCGGATGCCGGCCTGCCAGAGCAGCCAGAACACACTGAACTGAGGAAACTTCGGCGCGCCCTGCAAGCCGCCGCGCACTGGATCGACCGCGCGGGCCAGACTGCTGGCGACCTTGGCGATGCTCGAAACCTCGATCCGCGCATCCGGCTGAGCCAGTGGCCGCCGCTCCGTTAACCGCTCGCGGATGGCTGCGGCGTTGCCCGTCACCTTGCCCGGCTCGGTATGATAGAGCCGCGAAATTTCCTTGAGCACGCCCTCAAATGACGGGCGGCCAAAGCGCTGGCCCTTGGGGAAATATGTGCCGCCCCAGAACGGCTCAGCCGTGGGCGTCAAAAACATCGTCAACGGCCAGCCGCCCTGCTCCCCCAGCGAATGCAGCGCCGTCATATAGATCGCGTCAATATCCGGCCGCTCCTCGCGATCGACCTTGATGTTCACGAACAGCTCGTTCATGACGGCCGCCGTGGCATCGTCCTCAAAACTTTCGTGCGCCATGACGTGACACCAATGACAGGCGGCATAGCCCACTGACAACAGGATCGGCCGGTTGCTGGCCTGCGCTTCGGCCAACGCCTCCGGTCCCCAGGCCCACCAGTGGACGGGGTTGTGCTTGTGCTGCAGAAGATAGGGGCTGGTTTCGTCAGCGAGGCGGTTTCGGGTCATGGGCAAACCTTATGCGGCAAAGGCGAGCCCGAGGAACAGGAAAATGACCGGGCAGCAGACGATCTTCGCACTTTCAAGCGGTAGTGGGACCGCGGGCGTCGCCGTCATCCGTTTGTCCGGCCCCGCCGTGCGATTGGTGGTCGTTGCGCTGCGCATAGGGCCGTTGGTACTACGCACAGCACGTCTCGTTCGTCTCTGCGATCCGGCAACGGGCGCAACTCTTGATACCGCATTGGCGCTCCGCTTCCTGGCCCCTGACAGCTACACCGGCGAGGACGTCCTCGAGTTGCATGTCCATGGCGGCCGGGCGGTGGTGGCGGCGGTGCTTGGCGCGTTGTCGAAAATTGACGGTCTGCGTTTGGCCGAACCTGGCGAATTCACCCGCCGCGCCTTCCACAACGGCAAAATGGATCTGACCGAGGCTGAGGGCCTGGCCGATCTGATCGCTGCTGAAACCGAGGCGCAGCGACGGCAGGCCTTACGGGTTGCCGGTGGCACTCTTCGCACGCTTTATGAGGGCTGGCGACAACAACTGATCGAAGCCATCGCGTTGGTTGAGGCGGCCATTGATTTTTCCGACGAGGCCGATGTGGCCACGGATGCGGTGAACCAGGCGCGCGACCGGTTGATCGGCCTTCGCGCGCTCATCGCCGAGCACCTCGATGACAAGCAGCGCGGCGAAATCATGCGTGACGGTTTCCGAGTCGTCATTGCTGGCCCACCCAATGCGGGCAAATCGAGCCTGCTCAACGCACTGGCCCGGCGCGACGTCGCAATTGTCTCACCCATACCTGGCACCACACGCGATGTGATTGAGACACGGCTGGATCTTGGCGGTTATCCCGTCATCGTCAGCGATACGGCGGGCATTCGCCCTTGTCCGGATGGCGCCATCGAGCAAGAAGGCATTAGGCGAAGCTATGTTTCGGCGGGCGAGGCCGATCTGGTCTTGTGGCTTACCGATAGCTCGGGCCCGGCTTCAGAGCCACCTGATAAGTTGTTGGGCCAAGACGTGGACCTCAGACGCGTTTCCAGCAAAGCTGACCTCGCCCCCAATCCAGCCCTGCTAGCCAGCACGCCCAGCTTCAGCGTAAAAACTGGCGAGGGTCTCCCACAGCTTATTGGTCTGTTGACCGAGGCTGCCCGGAATCGCCTGGATTCTAGCGACGCCCCGCTGATCACAACGGCCCGGCAGCGAGCCTTGGTGACAGAAACAGCAAGCCGGCTGGATGACTTTCTCGGCGGCAGCCCTCTTGATACCGAGTTGCGGGCTGAAGACCTGCGCCACGCGGCTCAGGCCATCGGCCGCTTGACCGGCCGCGTAGATGTCGAAGACGTGCTTGATCAGGTCTTTAGCGCCTTCTGTATTGGCAAATAGCCAAAGTGTTTCACGTGAAATCGTGTCCAGCGGAGGATCGGCCGGGTCCAGCGGAAGACGCGGGAGGCGCGGAGGATGCCATTAACGAAGAATTAACCATCTCTTCTGTTGCTTCCGGCCACCGGACAAAGCCTCCGGCGCGATCCTCCACCGAAAAACGCGCAAATTCACCTCTTTTTCACCCTTCCCGCCGGGCTGGCCCAGAGGCTGCATAGCGGAGTGGCCTCACACCGACCGGAACCGATCTTTGACTGTACCCAACGTCGCCGACATTCTTGCCAGGCTTCAGGCCCGGGCCGATGCTGCCCGTGTGCGATGTCTCGCCCAGCCGCCCGTGCCGCCGTCTCGAATTCGCGCGCTCGCCAGCGAGTGCGGTGGGCTGCCGGATGAAGTCACGGAATTGATGTCGGCTTCAGGCGGGCTGGAGTTTGGCTCCCGTGTCATAGGGTTCTCAGGTCCAATTCACTTCAGTGCAGAGCTAGCGCCCGCAAATAGCCCATGGCGTCTGTTTCCCAGATATCTGGAGCTTGCGCGGCCGAGTAAGTCGCTCTGCGTGCTGGCCGATCTGGGCAATCGGCAGCAACCCGAAGCGCCGGTCTTTGGGCTATGGGGTTCGCCCCCGGTCGTGATGCTGCTTGCGCCGAACCTAGCGGGCTACCTGACGTTGGTGGCCCGCATGTTGCCCGTCAAGTCCGCTCGGATTGGGACGTGGACCCGCTCCAACCAAGCCCACAAGTGATTGCTGGCGTTCAGAGATTGACGATAGCCGATGGCGTCGGGCCAGTCACTCAATCCGGTTCTCCCAAGACCGAACCGCTACTTGCCGCCTACGCTTCGCAGTTCGCGCCCGGAACACTGTTTGCCGACCTTCGCGCCCTCGCACCAGGCTCAGGCTTTGCTTGGGGAGGCCGGCGCGAGATCGGCATGTTTCACAGACACCCCAGTGAACTGATCATGGCCATGAGTCCTGCCGAATGGTCCTGGAACCTGCGGCGGTCTTTGATCGGCGGGACCAGCAGCAAAGAACGGCAACGGTGTTTGAAACTGTTTGAACAGGTCTTTGCCTAGATGGTTCATACAACTCATGATCGGCCAGGTGATGGACGTCATTGCCGCTTGCGTTTTGCAGTGCAATTCCGCATCGATCTGACTTCCATGTCCGAAACTGGTACCAGGCGATGCGCGAAACCTCATTTGACGTGATTGTGGTCGGTGGCGGCCACGCGGGCTGTGAAGCGGCAGCGGCGGCGGCTCGAATGGGCGCACGCACGGTGCTGCTCACGCACCGGTTTGCGACGATTGGCGAGATGTCGTGCAACCCAGCCATCGGCGGCCTGGGCAAGGGGCACCTGGTCCGTGAAATTGATGCCCTCGACGGGCTGATGGGCCGCGTCGCCGATGCCGCCGGTATTCAGTTCCGGATGCTGAACCGCTCCAAGGGACCGGCCGTGCAGGGACCGCGTTCGCAGGCGGACCGCAAGTTGTACAAGCAGGCGATGCAGGCAGCCATTCGGGCAACAGAGAATCTAGAGGTCGTTGAAGGCGGGGCCGAGGACCTGCTCATGGACGGTATCCGCGTGATTGGCGTGCGGACGGGCGGTGGTCATGAATTGGCGGCGGGGGCTGTGGTGTTGACCACAGGCACCTTCCTCAACGGCCTGATCCATATCGGCAACCAAAAGACCCCTGCCGGCCGCGCTGGCGATGCCCCGGCCCTGCATTTGTCCGAACGGCTGATCAGCTTTGGCCTGACGATGGGCCGCCTTAAGACCGGCACCCCGGCGCGCTTGGAAGGTACCACCATCGATTGGGCGTCGCTGGAGCGCCAGGAGGCCGACGCGGACCCTGTGCCCTTCTCCTTTCTCACTGAGCGCATCACCACACCGCAGATTGCCTGCCATATCACCCACACGACGCCCGCAACTCACGCCGTAATCGACGCCAATCTGAGCCAATCGGCAATGTATTCGGGCGAAATCAAGGGGGTGGGCCCGCGCTATTGCCCGTCTATCGAAGACAAGATCGTGCGCTTCAAGGAACGCGGCTCGCACCAGATCTTTCTGGAACCTGAGGGCCTCGATGACGACACCATCTATCCTAACGGGCTCTCGACCAGCCTGCCTGAGAGCATTCAGAGGGAATTCCTGGCAACAATCCCTGGTTTGGAGCGGGCCGTGGTGAAGCGGCCGGGTTACGCCATCGAATACGACTACGTGGACCCCCGCGAACTGTTCCCGACGCTGGAAGCCAAGCGCCTGCCGGGCCTCTACCTGGCCGGTCAGATCAACGGCACGACGGGGTATGAGGAAGC
>JANYHF010000075.1 GCA_025359185.1 Hyphomicrobiaceae bacterium
TGGCTTGCGTCGTCGAGCGCCTGCTCCTCGGCCAAAATCGCTCACGTCCAGCCCGAACCCATAACTGACGACAGGCCCTAGTGGAGCTCGCCCAACATTCAGATCCCCCTTTCGTCATGGCAGCGACGGCGGGCGGCGCAACGGGCGGGCTTTAGGCTGGCGGTCGAGTCAAGTCCGGGCTCCACCCAGACCTGCTGGCGACCGTGCCGCCCGCCACATCATCCACCCCCCGACGGCCACCATCGGCAGACTATACATCATGCCCGCTGGCATCGGGGCGGAGGGGAACAGCCAGATCGTGTCGCCCTCGCGGAACAGTTCGCAGAAGCTGCGTGCCACACCGTAGCCAGCCAGGAACGTGCCGGTCAGGAAGCCTTCGCGCTGCAGCCAGCCGCGCGTCACCAGCCACCACAACACCAGGCCCAGCGCGAGGCCCTCGAGCCCCGCCTCATAAAGCTGGCTGGGGTGGCGCGGCAACGGGCCAGCATCACGGTCCGGGAACACCATGGCCCAGGGCGCATCGGAAACCCGGCCCCAAAGTTCGCCGTTGACGAAATTCGCGATGCGGCCAAAAAACAGGCCAACCGGCACAACGGTGGCTACCAGATCGCCTATCGCGAGCGGGCGCAGCGCATGGCGATAGGCAAACAAAAGGATGGCAATGATGACGCCGATCAGCCCACCATGGAAGGCCATACCGCCATGCCAAGTGCGGAAAATCTCCAGTGGATCGCGGATATAGGGCGCCGGGTCATAAAGGATGACGCCGATCACGCGCCCGCCGAGCACCACGCCCGCCATCACCCAGAGCAGCAGCATATCGACCTGATCGAGCGTCATCGGCGGCGGGCCGGACCATAGCCGGGGGCTCGTGATCAGGCGGCGGATGTAGACCCAGCCCAGCAGCAGGCCCGCAACGTAAGCCAGGCCATACCAGCGGATCCAAACCGGGCCGAGCTTGAGGGCTACCGGATCGAACGAGGGGTAGGTGAGGGTCAGAAAGTACAAGGCTGAGACCATTGTATCCCCGTTGTCGTGTTGGCGGAACCCGCGAGGAAGTGCTAGTCTGGCGCTCAATAGCGCAGCCAAGGCCCCATGACCATGACGCAAACCAACAACCGCATACTCGATGAGCTTGCCCGCGTGATGACGGACGCGGCGGGCGCGGCCCAGGGCTTGAAGCGCGAGGCTGAAGGCGTGTTCCGCAACCGCGCAGAAAGAGTGCTGCGTGATCTGGATGTGGTGCAGCGCGAAGAGTTCGAGGCCGTGAAAGCGATGGCCGAGCGCGCCCGGGTCGAAAACGAGCGGCTGGAACTGCGCATCGCCGCACTGGAGCAGCATCTGGGGCGGCCGGTGTAGGCGGGGGACAAATCTTCCCCCGCCGTCATTGCTATAACTCCCGGACCTTTACTTCACCAGCCGCGTGGCCGTCAGTTCACGGCCGATTTTTTTGAAGGCCTTTTCCATCTCTTCCATGGTGTTGGCGTCGTAGTAGTAGGGCGGGCCGGAGCTGCATTCGGCCAAGAGGTCCTTGATGGTGGTATCGGTCACGTCGAAAGCGATGGCGTAGATCTGGACGTGCGCAGCCTTCATGCTGGCGCAAACATCCCGGACCTTCTGGTTCGCCGCCGCCACGTCGTTGCCTTCGTGGTCCGGATACCGAGCCGAATGGGTATTGGTGCCGTCGGTCATCAGGATCAACCGTTTGCGGGTCGCTGCGGCTGGCCCGCCATCGTGGAACGGCCCGCTGCCGTCAT
Source organism: Hyphomicrobiaceae bacterium (assembly GCA_025359185.1). GTDB lineage: Bacteria > Pseudomonadota > Alphaproteobacteria > Rhizobiales > Hyphomicrobiaceae > JANYHF01. Next base: position 1,758 of record JANYHF010000075.1, read on the forward strand.
CCGACAGCACGCGCCAGCCCCACAGGATGCCCGGCGCGATATAGGTCTCGCCGTCGGCCGTCGTATCGGAGATCGCCTGTTTGACCGTGGCGGGATCATCGCTGAGCCGTGTCAACTCGGACGTGCACCAAGTATCGAGCAAAGCGGGCACCGGATTAGCGGCCGTTGCTCCCACATGGGCGTCGTTCGGGCTTGGCTGCGAGCCGACACAGCCATGCCAGGTTTTGGTGGTGGGTGTGCAGACGGTGCCGTTGGGTCGCGAATAGTCGTCGGTCGTGTCGTAGGTGCACGTCCGCGGTGTGCCGTCCAATGAACAATCATAGGTCTCGGTGTGCAACGCGATCTGCTCATAGGTGTCCCGGCACCAATCGGGGCCGGCCACATCATCAGAGCCCGTGAGCCATGAGGCACCCCGGTTGCTGAGGCCGACATTCACATAGGACGCGAACGGCACCAGGCCGACTTTCATATGCGGGTTCTTTTCCGACGAGCCGGGCACCTTGAACAGGAGGTCAACCAAGTCCTTGGCCGCCAGCTGTGAGTGGGTCAGCTTGTCGCCATCCATCGAAAACGTGGTGTCGAACGCTATCGCCACATCCATCGGCCCGCCAGCGCCCGCAACGGCTGTGCTGGAGGCGCTGACCGTCACTTCGGGCTGGCCAAGCAGACCCATGAACAGGGTACTGATTTTGGTCTCGGCGGTGGTTCGGATGGTGCCTTCGCGCGAATTGACGGTGACCGACACTGACGGCGAGATGCCCAGTTTCTTGAACTGATCGGCAAGCAAGGCCGATGCCACGGCTTCGGCATCGGGGCCGCCGCTCAATTGCGCAACGCCGTTGAGGGCGGCGGAATCCAGGATGCCCTGCATCCGGTTCTTGAGATTGCTCTCCATGCCGTAGTCCGTGGCCAGACCGATGAAACCGATAATCGGGATCGCCATGAACGCAAAGATCATGGCGACATTGCCGGACCGGTCCTGAAGCGCCGCCTTAGCCTTGTGTGTTATCAAGCCAAATGTCATCGCAGCACACTCCGGTTGGCACGCGATCTGCACGGGAGACAAATTTGCCTTCTCGCACCGCTGATCTTTCAGCAGCATTGTCCAGGCTGGCAAAAATTTTGTTAAATTCGTCCGTACTGTACATTTGCGGTTACCAGATGATATCTGCGCGGCTCGAATTGGCACGGCTTGTCAGGCCGCCAGCCACGCCCTACACCACAGCAGCTTGGCCAGACCGCACACGGGGACCCCCGCGCATGACCCTTTCCCTCACGGCTCCCCTCGTGCTCGTTGGCGCTGGCAACATGGGCGGTGCGCTGCTCAGGGGCTGGATGTCGCGCGGGCTCGACCCGGCGCAGGTAGTGGCGCTGGATCCGGCGCCGCCAGAACCGATGCGGGCGCTGTTTGCCGCCCACGGCATCACCTGCCACGCCATGGCTCCCAAGCTCGCTGCGCCTGCGCAAGTGATCCTGCTCGCGGTCAAGCCGCAGATCATGGATCAGGTGGTGCCGGGCATTGTGGCGCTGGCGGGCCCGGACACGGTCGTTCTGTCGGTTGCGGCAGGCCGCACCATCGCCAGTCTGGCCGGGCATTTTCCTCCCGGCACGGCGATTGTGCGCTCGATTCCCAACACGCCTGCTTCGGTCGGCCGGGGCATCACCGCCGCCATGGGAAATGTGGCCGTGACGCTGGCTCAGCGCGCGCTGTGTGACCAGCTCTTGTCTGCGGTGGGCGAGGTCGTCTGGGTGGACGAGGAGCGGCTCATCGATGCCGCGACCGCCGTCTCTGGCTCCGGCCCCGCCTATGTGTTCCTGATGGCCGAGTGCCTTGCCGAAGCTGGCCGCGCGGCGGGGCTGCCGCCAGCAATGGCCGCGCAACTGGCCCGCGCGACAGTGGCTGGCGCCGGTGAGCTGCTGCACCAGAGCGAGCTGCCCGCCGCCACCTTACGTCAGAACGTGACCTCTCCCAAAGGCACCACGGCCGCCGCGCTAGACGTGCTGATGGCCAATCCGGGCGGGTTGCAAGCGCTGATGACAAAAGCCGTGGTAGCGGCCGAACAGCGCGCCCGCGAGCTGGCGGTTTAGGGAGCCGGCCGTTGCGCGATTGATCGGTGATGACGATCTGGCCGTTGTGCACGATGACGTCGCGCGGATCGGCGATGCCAAATCCCTAGGTGGCAGGCCACATTCACGCAATGGCCCGGCCGGCAAACGCTCCCTGGTGTCGCAACCCACCGCGCCCGCCTTCCATTTCTCCCATTCCGTTCCTATATTCGTGGTGCCGGTACCCCCCGGCACGAGGAGCCCCTCCCATGATCGATCTTTCCACCCCCAAGGGCCGCATCATCGATGCTGCTTTGCGCCTTGCCGCCACCAAACCCTGGCACGACGTCAGCATCGCTGATATCGCGCAATCGGCCGGCCTTGGTCTTGCCGACTTCGCTAAGGAATTCTACGGCAAGCTCGGCATTGTCACGGCGTTCCAGAAGCTGGTGGACGACCAGGTGCTGCGGCGCGCCCGGCTGGTGCATGGCTCGGACGAGAGCGCGCGCGACCGGGTCTTCGACGTCATCATGACCAGGTTCGATATTCTGCAGCCGCACAAGGCAGCCCTCAAAAGCATCATGGCGGACGCGTCCAGCGTGCCGCCGAGCCCGGACATGCTGGGTAAACTGATGCGCTCGCAGCATTGGATGCTGGTGGCCGCTGGCATTCCCGCCGATGGCCCCGCAGGGCGCGCGCGTGAAGCGGCCTTGCTCAGCGTCTACGCCCGCGCCTTCCGCGAATGGCTGGAAGACGATGATCCGGGCCACGCCAAGACCATGGCCGTGCTCGACCGCCGCCTGCGCAACGGCGAGCGCTGGATGCAGACTTTTGAGGACGCGCGCGGCCGCCTGGAGAAATTCGCCGGAATGTTTACATCGCGGATGCGAGGGCGGCGCGCGGACCACAAGCCGGACAAGGACCCGTCGGCCGCCGAACCTCCAAGGCCTGAAACCGGCGGCGCAACAGCCTTTTAGGACGTCTGATCGCTGCCCACCACAGCTTCGTCTCGGCCGATCAATACGATGCCGCCGGCGATGCCGCTTCCGTCCTAAGTGAGCCTTGCGAAACCGTAAGGCTGGCGAGATGGCCGGGAGAACCTCCTACGGCATGGTTAACGTGGGGTCAGCAGCGTGCTATGCTGCCCGATTGCGACCCGTGCGCGCTGGAGAGGGACCTCAGTGATGATGCGGACGGAATGGGCGGCCCTGGCCGTCTGCTGGGTCATGTTGCCAGCAACGGCCCTGGCGGCCGGATCACTCACCTACCAGCCCACCGGCACCGCAGCTCTGGCGGGGTTGCTTGTTGGCGATTTCAAGCCGGGCACGCTTGACCGCGGGCCCATCGATGCGCAGACACCGGCGGTGCGGCGTGTCGTGACGGGGCTCAGTGTATCGATCTCTGCCGGTGGCGAGAGCGGCTGCGGCGACGCTGAGGACGCCAGCCTCGCGCTCGCCCTACCAAACGGGTCGCCTGCAGTCACGGCTGACTGCATTTTCGTCGCCGGGCTCAGCATCACCACCGAGCGCGGGCCGCAGCAGATCGGTGCCCAGTGCGATGCCTGGCACAATGATCTGAGCGTCTGCTCGATGGACGGCGACACCGGCGCGTTCACATTGCGGCGGCACACCTCGGATGGGGCCGCACTGGATGTGATCTTCGGCCTCACCCCCGATGCCGATCAGCCGACCGCCAGTGTCACGCCTCTGGGCACGCCAGCCAGCGGTGAGGCTGCCAGCCTGCCACCGGCCCCGTCACGCGCCGTCCTGCTCGGCAGCGTGTTTGACGACGAGGGCCGCGCCATCTCCGATGTTTGGCTGCTGCCGCAAAGCGAGGTGACGGTGCCCCTGAAGCGGGAGTAGGGTCTTGTCATGTCACGCACCCCAAAAACCCTGTCGCAACGATCCCGACCCGTCGCCCGGCCAAACGATGCCGGGCCGCGCATCGGCCTTGCCCTCGGCGGCGGGGCAGCCAAGGGGCTGGCGCATATTCCGATGCTCGAAGTGCTGGATGAGCTCGGCGTGACACCGGCGATTATCGCGGGCACGTCCATCGGGGCCATCGTCGGCGCCAACTATGCGGCGGGCATGACCGGCAAGGAAATGCGCAATTTCTCGCTGAAGCTGTTTTCTAACCGCACCGAACTTTTGCGCCGCATCGCGGGCCGCTGGCCGGGCGCGCTGGGGACGCTGTGGAACCCGTTCACACCGGCGCTCTTTAACGGCCAGACGCTGATCGAAATTTTGATGCCGGAAACGCTGCCGCTGAGTTTTGAGCGGCTGAAGATCCCGTTCATCGCCGTGGCGACAGACTTTTACGCCCAGGAGCAGGTGCTGTTCGAGAGCGGCGATCTGTTGCCCGCGATTGCCGCGTCGTCGGCCTTGCCCGCGCTGATGACGCCGGTCGAGCATCAGGGCCGGGTTCTGATCGATGGCGGTTTCGTCAACCCGACGCCGTTCGATATTTTGCGCGAGCGCGCCGACATCACCGTGACGATTGATGTGACGGGGACCACTCGCACGCGCCAGCCGGGCAAGCTGCCAAGTTCCCTGGAGACCGCGATTGGCGCCTCGCAGATCACCTTGGCCTCGATCGTGAAGGAGAAACTGCGGCTCGGCGGCCCCGACGTGCTGGTCCGCCCGCCCATAAACCAGTTCGCGGCGCTGGATTTTCTGAAGGCGGCCGAGATTCTGGCCGCGGCGGACCTGGCGAAAGAGGAACTGAAACGCAAGTTTGCGGCAGCGATGGAACGGTTGTTGCGGCAGGAAAAGGGGGCTGACCCCTTTGCCGCCAGATAAGAAGTTACAATTTACAACGGACCATAGCCGCGCTAACCCAACCCACGTCTTCGAACATGACATCCGGCGCGACTTTAGCGTCCCCTCCCCTTTCAAGGTGGAGGGGACGCTAGGGCTGCAGACGCTGTTTCCCTAAGTACTCCTGCGACAGGCTCGAACCATGGCCAAACCAGAAACTGGCAAACCCATCCTCCCCAAGGCGCGCCTCCCCAAGGGCATGCGCGATGTGCCCGCCGCTGAAGTGCGGGCGATGGAAAAGATGCTGGCGACCATTCGCGGCGTGTACGAATTGTATGGGTTTGAACCGCTGGCCACCTCCGCCATCGAATTCACCGAGGCCTTGGGCAAGTTCCTCCCCGACCAGGATCGGCCAAACGCAGGCGTGTTTTCGTTCCAGGATGAGGACGAGGAGTGGATGTCACTCCGCTATGACCTGACGGCACCGTTGGCGCGCTACGTGGCCGAGAATTACGATGCTCTGCCCAAGCCGTACAGGCGGTATCAGACCGGGAGCGTATGGCGCAATGAGAAGCCGGGGCCGGGACGGTTCCGCGAATTCGTGCAGTTCGATTGCGATACGGTGGGGACGGACAACGTCGCGGCGGATGCCGAGATTTGCATCATGGCGGCGGATGCGCTGGAGGCGTTGGGGTTAAAGGGGAACTACGTTATAAAAATTAATAATCGGAAAGTTCTGGATGGAATAATGGCGGTCATCGGCTTAAGTGGCGCAGATAATTTTGTCCGTCGGCTGACCGTGCTGAGGGCAATCGATAAATTCGACCGTCTTGGTTCCGATGGGGTAAGGGCTTTGTTAGGCAAAGGTCGGGAAGACGAAAGCGGCGATTTTACTAAAGGTGCTGACCTGACTGAGGCTCAAATCAATCCGCTTGTGCACCTGCTAGAGGGGACGACGTTCGGTGTAATAATGGGTTCGAACTTTGATGCGGTAAATGCATGGAAAAACGACCCACAATTTAATGTCAACGAAATCTACAATTCCGGTATTGATGAATTGCGTCGTATGGCAGAATTGACGAACGCGGCAGGTTATCAGAATGATCGCATAAAGATGGATTCCTCTGTCGTCCGCGGCCTCGAATATTACACCGGCCCAGTGTTCGAGGCCGAACTCACGTTCGACACCGTAGGCGACGACGGCAAGCCTGTCCGCTTCGGCTCGGTTGGCGGCGGCGGGCGTTACGATGGGTTGGTCGGGCGGTTCCGCAGCGAGGCGGTGCCCGCGACCGGCTTTTCCATCGGCGTGTCGCGGCTCTATGCGGCGCTGAAGCAACTCGGTAAGCTGGGTGCGGACAAAGCCCTCGGTCCCGTGTTGGTGCTGGTGATGGACAAGGACCGGCTCGGCGACTACCAGAAAATGGCGTCCACGTTGCGTCAAGCGGGCATCGCCGCCGAAATGTATGTCGGCACCTCGGGCATGAAACCGCAGATGAAGTATGCGGACAAACGCGGCAGCCCATGCGTGATCATCCAGGGCGGCGATGAAAAGGCCAAGGGCGAGGTGACGATCAAGGACCTGATCGCGGGCGCGAAAGCGGCTGCCGCGATTACGGACCGTGCGGCGTGGACGGAAGGCCGGCCCGCCCAGGTGCAGGTGCCGGAGGGGAAGCTGGTGGAAGCGGTGCGGGAGATCTTGGCGCGGCACACGTAGGTTGGGTCAAGCCTTCGCAGATGCGCCTAGGGGAACGCATCGCTCCATCTCCGCGCCAGAGGTCAAAAGCCGTGCCGTCCGCATGATCGTGGCTGTTGTTGGTTCGGCCTTTTCTTGAGACTCATCGGTCATCGCCTCACCCCCCCAACGGCCGCAGCATCGCTCGACTGATGATATGCCGCTGGATCTCGCTCGTGCCTTCCCAGATCCGCTCCACCCGCGCATCGCGCCAGATCCGCTCCAGCGGCAGGTCCGCCATCAGCCCCATGCCGCCATGGATCTGG
>JANYHF010000078.1 GCA_025359185.1 Hyphomicrobiaceae bacterium
CGCCGCCGCTCAACCGTCGAAATGATCTCGGCCGCCATGTCTCTTACCGTCCATAACCTCGTGGATAAGGACAGTATGCTTCACCCGATCCGCCACTCGCCGGCAAGCCACCATGCCCGCAGTCGTGAGGGGACGCTTACACACAGCCTGGGTCAAAAGCAGAAGATTTCGTCGCTGCTCGCCCACTTCCCGCCGCGTCCTCATCACTCGTCTTGGCCCGCACCCAAGTCATCGTCCCATCCGTCAGCTCTTCCGGCTTCCAGAATGGAACTCCAGTTGATGTCCGCAATGTCGGCCAAGGCGCGTTCACTAAGACGCACCGTCATGCCCAGGTTTATGCATCACCCCTCATTCCGGCTTGCCCAACCACCTCCCCGCCGCGTCCTCATCGCTCGCTTTGGCCTCCACCCAATTCACAGTTCCATCCGCCAGCTCTTCCTGCTTCCAGAACGGCGCGCTAGTTTTCAGGTAGTCCATCAGGAAATCAGCGGCTTCGAAGGCGGCGGCGCGGTGGGCGGACGCAGTCACCACCAGGACGATGTCGTCGCCTGGGACTAACCGGCCCATGCGATGCACGATCAGGCTTGCCGCCAGCGGCCAGCGCGCCGCCGCTTCGGCTTCGACGCGGGCGAGTTCGGCCTCGGTCATGCCGGGATAATGTTCCAGCGTCATGGCCACCAGCCGCTGGCCGCCGGAGTTATCGCGCACGGTGCCCGTGAAGGTCACCACCGCACCAAGATCGGTCCGGCCCGCCCGCAGCATCTCGACTTCACCGGCGAGGTCAAACGGTTCTGGTTGCACACGGACGGCCATGTCAGCCTCCGGTCACCGGTGGAAAAAACGCGATTTCGCGCGCGCCGGCGATGGCCGCACCGGGCTTCACATGCGTCTGGTCGATCGCGGCGCGGATCACGGCTGCCCGTTCGAACGCCCGCTCATACTCCGGCCCTTGCGTTTTCAGCCAGTTCATCAACTCTTCAACTGTCGTAACGGCAGGTGGCACTGTTAGCAGCTCTTCTGCCCGGCCAACCTTTTCGCGCACCCAGGCGAAATAACGCAGCGTGACGGTCATGGCTTAGGTGCCTCGTCGCCGGTCGTGGCGTGCTTCAAGGCGGAATACAGATATTCGTAGCCCGTATAGGCTGTCAGCACGGCCGACGCCCACAGCAGCCCGAGGCCAACGGCTCTGAGGCCCGGAAACAGCGGCTCGGCGAACGGCCCCGCGATCATGGCGCCGAGCGCGATCAGCTGCAGCGCCGTCTTGCCCTTGGCGAGCGACGTCACATGCATCTTCACAGCCAAACCCGCGAGATACTCGCGCAGGCCTGACACCAGGATTTCGCGCGACAGGATGATAATCGCGGCGGCCAGCGACCATCCGACAATAATCTGCTTGGCGACCAGCACCAGCAGCACCACACCCACCAACAGCTTGTCGGCGATGGGGTCGAGCATGCGGCCAAGTTCCGATTGCTCGTTGAACCAGCGCGCCAGCATGCCGTCGAAATAGTCGCTGATGCTGGCGGCGGCGAACATCGCAAAGGCCCACCACCACATCCAGGATGCGCCGCCCGAATCAGCAAACGCGATCAGCCCGGCCACCGCTGGAACCGCCAGGATGCGGCCATAGGTGATCAGATTGGGGATGCTCAGCGTCGATACCCGCAAACCGCGGCGGGGCTGTGCAGCAAGGGTCATGGGGCAGTTCTCATGCGGCGGCGGGTTGCCGTCAAGAGCGCGCTTGCCACAGACGGCATCGCCACACCCTCAATCGGCGCGCATGACGATACATTCGAAATGCTTGGCCTTCAGGGTGGCGCAGGTCTGGTCGGCGGCCGGGCGCTCAAAGCCGGCAAAGCGCGCGCGGTACCAGACTTTGCTGGAGGCGTTGTAGACGATGGACACCGGCGTATGCCCAGCCAGTACCGTTTTGGCCGAGCCGAGGGCGGCTCCCAATTTCAGACGCGCTTCGCCGTCGCTGGGATAGGCCCCAATCTGGACGTGGAACGGACCTGGCGCGTTGATTTCAGGGCTGGAATCAGCGGTCTGGGCCGGGTCTTGGGCGGCGGGCGTATCTGATGGCTCTGCGGGTGTTGGTTCGGCTGCGGCCTTCGGCACAGTCTTGGCGATCAGCGCGCCAAGGGTATCCTTGGCTTTGGGTTTGACCACGGCTGCAACGGCGACCGGCTTTGGCTTGGCAAGTGCATTGGCGGCAACCTGAGGTTCCACTTTGGGCGGAATTCGCGTGCGTTGCGTGGACCCTTTGGCAAGTCCCGCCGTCAAAAGGGCCCGCATCCGTTGATTGCGGTCGCCCACCGACCGGCCGCCGAAAATCACACCGATGACATGCTTGCCGCCCCGGTGCACCGAGGCCGCCAGATTGAAACCCGAAACCCGCGTGTAGCCGGTCTTGATGCCGTCGCTGCCTTGAAAGTTGAACAACAAGCCATTGTGGTTGCGGTAGCGGGCGCGGCCATAATTGAAATAGGCAGTCTTGAAGACTTTGAAGTGTTCGGGAAAATCGTCATAGAGATGCAGTGACAAGGTGACGTAGTCGCGCGCCGTCGTTGTTTGCTCGCTGTCCGGCAGGCCGGAGGCATTGCGGAACGTTGTGTGTTTCATGCCCAGCTTGTGTGCCTGCCAGGTCATGTATTTTGCGAATTTCTCTTCATCGCCAGCCAGGTTCTCGGCGATGGCGCGGGCCACGTCGTTGGCGGATGCAGTGACGATGGCCTTGATGGCGTCGCTGAGGACGATGGACTCGCCCTCTTTCAGCCCCAGCTTAGTAGGCTGCGCACTGGCGTCGTAGGCGCTGATCACCAGCTTGGTGTCGAGGCTCAGCCGGTGCTTCTCAATCATGTCGAAGACGATGTAGAGCGTCATCATTTTGGCCAGCGAGGCCGGGAAGCGCGGTTCGTCAATGTTCGTTGCGTGCAGAACTGCACCACTGTTGGCATCGATGATCATATCGGAATAGCCAGCAGCGTCTGCCATCACTGGCAGTGCCACCGTAAGGCAGAGTGGCGCGAGCACAGCCCACCGGGCTGCGGCGCTGACGGCCGGCTGGATCCAATCTCGCAAGTACAACTCGATCCCTCACGCAAACAGCGAACCGGCGACCTTTGCCTGGACTCGCTGCGTCCATTTTCAAGAGGCGCGCAAACCATCGCCGTTTTAGGGCGGCTTTGCGGCATCAAAAATGATCGCGCCGTGACGTTAGGACGAGAGCGTAAGCAAAGCGTTAAGGCTGCCGGCAGGCGGCCTGCCCGCATGGCCAGTGCGACGCTCTCGCCGCTTGCATCGGCCCCGCGCGCGTTACATTTGGAGAGTCCATGGAAGCGTCTTCGCCTTTGTCTTGCCTTGAGGCACCTCCAACAATTTCCTTCGTTCCGGCAGGGTATTTGCAGTTTGTCCCTTGCTGCCGTTAAAGTGTGCCGCGGCGATCTTGTGCCAGCATCGCGGCACGGGGCTGGAGCGGATGTCAGAGTTTTCAAGCTGGGCGAAACAGGCAGGCCATGCGGCAAGTCGACATGAACAAACCGGGCGGGACCGGCGGCGGTCGCGGCAGCGATAAGACCGATATTGTCACCAAGACCCGTCCAAAGACGAAGAAGCCGAGCTTGTACAAAGTTCTGCTGCTTAATGACGATTACACGCCGATGGAATTCGTCATTTTCGTGCTGGAGCATTTCTTCGGTAAGAGCCGCGAAGACGCCACACGCATCATGCTGCACGTGCACCACAAGGGAGTGGGCATTTGCGGCGTATTCACATTCGAAGTCGCCGAGACCAAAGTGGCCCTGGTGATGGACTTTGCACGGCAGCATCAACACCCGCTGCAATGCACGATGGAAAAGGAGTAGAGAAGCGTGGCATCCCCGGTCCCTCAGCTGTCGCAGAGTCTCGAACAGGCGCTTCGCCTCGCGGGTGAATATGCGAAAGAACGCAGCCATGAATTTGTGACGCTGGAGCATCTGCTGCTGGCGCTCATCGATGACTACGATGCCAAGGCGGTCATGAAGGCCTGCGGGGTCAATCTTGATGAGCTACGTGAGCGGATCACGGATTATCTCGAAACAGAGCTTGATAACCTCGTCACCGACAGCGACGGGCCTGCCACCTCCACCGTCAGCTTCAAGCGCGTCGTGCAGCGTGCGATGATCAACGTTCAGTCGTCGGGCCGCGAGGAAGTGACCGGCGCCAATGTGTTGGTGGCCATTTTCAGCGAACGCGAGAGCCACGCCGCCTTCTTTCTGCAAGAGCAGGAAATGGGCCGGTTTGATGCCGTGCAGTATATTTCGCATGGCATCGCCAAGCGCCCAGGTCTGTCCGAGCCGCGCTCCGTGCGAGGCATCGATGGGGAGCAGAACGCAGGCGGCGAGAGCACGGCCGAAGAAAAGAAGCCGGTGGGTGGCGAGGCGCTGGCGTCATTCTGCGTCGATCTCAATGCCAAGGCGCGCCAAGGCAAGATCGATCCGCTGATTGGCCGCCAGATGGAAGTCGAGCGCACCATCCAGGTGCTCTGCCGCCGGTCCAAAAACAATCCGCTCTATGTCGGCGATCCGGGCGTCGGTAAGACCGCTATCGCAGAAGGCCTCGCGCGCAAAATCATCAACGGCGATGTGCCCGAGGTTCTGCTCAACGCCGTCATATACTCGCTCGATATGGGTTCACTGCTGGCGGGCACCCGCTATCGCGGCGATTTCGAGGAGCGGTTGAAGGCCGTCATGAAGGAGATCGAGGCGCATCCGAGCGCGATTCTCTTCATTGACGAAATCCATACCGTAATTGGTGCGGGCGCTACGTCGGGCGGTGCGATGGATGCGTCCAACCTCCTGAAGCCTGCACTGCAATCGGGAGCGCTGCGCTGTATCGGCTCGACGACCTATAAGGAATACCGCCAGCACTTCGAAAAGGACCGAGCCCTGGTGCGCCGGTTCCAGAAGATCGACGTCAAGGAGCCGACCGTCGAAGACGCGGTCAAGATTCTGATCGGTCTCAAACCCTATTTCGAGGATTTCCATAAGCTGAAGTATACGGATGAGGCAGTAAAGACGGCGGTGGAACTGTCGGCAAAATACATCCACGACCGCAAATTGCCGGACAAGGCCATCGACGTCATCGATGAGAGCGGTGCGTCGCAGATGCTGTTGCCGGCCAAGGACCGGAAGGCGACGATCACCGTTAAGGAGATCGAGGCGACGGTCGCCACTATGGCGCGCATTCCGCCAAAGACCGTGTCCAAGAACGATGCCGAGGTGATGCTTAATCTGGAGCGCGACCTCAAGCGGCTAGTGTTCGGCCAGGAAAAGGCGATCACGGCGCTGTCTGCTGCGATCAAACTCTCCAGGGCGGGTCTGCGCGAGCCGGAAAAGCCCATTGGCTGCTACCTGTTCTCGGGGCCAACTGGTGTTGGAAAGACTGAAGTCGCCAAGCAACTCGCCTTGCTGTTGGGCGTCGAACTGTTACGCTTCGACATGTCCGAATACATGGAGAAGCACTCCGTTTCCCGTTTGATCGGCGCGCCTCCGGGTTATGTCGGCTTTGACCAGGGCGGTCTGCTGACGGACGGCATCGATCAGCATCCGCATAGCGTGCTGCTGCTGGACGAGATCGAAAAGGCGCATCCCGACCTGTTCAACATCCTGTTGCAGGTGATGGACCACGGTAAGCTCACTGATCACAACGGCAAGCAGATCGACTTCCGCAACGTCATCCTCATCATGACGACGAATGCGGGTGCCGCTGACATTGCCCGCGCGCCCATCGGGTTTAATCGTGACCGGCGCACTGGCGAGGACGAGGAAGCCATCAACAAGCTGTTCACGCCGGAATTCCGCAACCGTCTCGATGCGGTGGTTCCGTTCAACCACCTCAGCCCCGAGATCATTCTGGAGGTCGTCCACAAGTTCATCTTCCAGCTCGAAGGTCAGCTGGCCGATCGTGGTGTTTCCATCGAACTGTCTGACGAAGCGGCGCAATGGCTCGCTAAGCACGGCTATGACGAGAAGTACGGCGCAAGACCCCTGTCGCGTACAATCCAGGAATACATCAAGAAGCCGCTCGCTGATGAGTTGCTGTTCGGCAAGCTCGAAAAGGGCGGCACGGTGCGAGTGATCGTGGTGACGCGCGACGGCGAAAAGAAGCTGGGCTTTGAATATCTCAACGCACCGCCAAAGCAGGCCGAACCAGAGGCGGCAGCGCAAATCGAGGGTCCCCAAAGGGTCAAGCGGCCTGCATTGACTGGGGCCAAGACGGATGGCCAGAAGGCACTCCCCGGCCCCGCACGCAAGCCTGTCAAAGGCAAGCCGTCGGTCAAGATGACGGACGACGAGGAGTAGGCGTAGTGTGCAATACGGCTTGAAAAAAACGCCTATTGCACCTTACGCTCCAATCGCTACGCGGATCGTCTCCGCGTGCCTCTTGATCTCGGTCTGATCACCCATCTTGCCCGTATGCGGACGCAACGGCACGCCTGCGTACATCGGGATGATATGAAAATGCAGATGAAACACCGTCTGCCCCGCATTCGCACCGTTGAACTGCGCCAGCCGGTAACCCGTCGCGCCCACCGCATCACGGATTTTCGGAGCTAATTTCTGCACGACACGGATCAACTGGGCTAACGCCTGCGGGTCAACATCATCGAGGCTGACCGCAGGCGCCTTCGGGATCACCAGGACGTGGCCGTTGCTTTGCGGCATGACATCCATGAACGCAAGCGTATCGGCGTCCTCGTAGATCTTGTGCGCCGGAATTTCGCCGCGCAAAATCCTGGCAAAGATATTGCTGGGATCATAAATCATTCATCAATCCTCGCTCTTGTCAGCATCCACCGAAGCGCCTTTTTTGAAGGGTGTCATCTCAGCCATCGCCTCGCCCTGGCGCTCGACGTAACTCTGCTCACGGACGAGGAAATCAGCGATGGCCCTGCGGAAGCGCGGATCGGCGATCCAGTGCACGCTGTGCGTCGCCATCGGCTCGTAACCGCGCACAAGCTTATGCTCGCCGCCCGCGCCTGCCTCGACCCGCTTCAGCCCGCGTGACATGGCAAAATCGATGGCTTGATAATAGCAGAGCTCGAAATGCAGGAACGGGTGCTGCTCAATGCATCCCCAGTAGCGGCCATAGAGCGCCTCTCCGCCGATCACATTCATGGCGCCAGCGATGTAGCGTCCCTCGCGCTTGGCCATCACCAGCAGGCAGTCCTTGGCCATCGCCGCGCCCAGCAGGCTGAAGAACTTGCGATTGAGATAGGGCGATCCCCATTTGCGATTGCCGGTGTCCATGTAAAAGGCAAAGAATGCATCCCAGTGCGCCTCGGTTAGATCGTTCCCGGTCAGCCATTCGACGGTAATGCCGCCCGCCAGCGCATCGCGCCGCTCGCGCTTGAGATTTTTGCGCTTGCGTGAGGCAAGCGTGGCCAGAAAATCATCCCACGTCGCATAGCCGTTATTGCTCCAGTGATATTGGTGGGCCGTGCGCTTGAGCAACCCTTGGGCACTGGCCCGCCCGGTCTGTTCGTCATTCAAGAATGTCACGTGCAAGGAAGACGCCTGATAGCGCCGCGTCAATTCGATGGCCGCCGCCGTCAAGGTCTGCTGCAACTCGTCAGCATTTGCACTGCTCCCCACCAGGAACCGCCGGCCTGGCACGGGCGACACCGGCACGGCAGACAGCACCTTGGGATAGTAATCCTGTCCCGCCCGCTCATAGGCCTCGGCCCAGCTATGGTCGAAGACGAATTCGCCCATACTGTGGCTCTTAATGTAGCAGGGCATCGCCGCCGCAAGCCCACCGTTCGCGCCATGCAGCAAGAGATGCTGCGGCAGCCAGCCGGTGTCAGCGCAGATGGAGCCGGAGTCTTCGAGCGCCATCAGGAAGGCGTGCGACACGAACGGATCGTAGGTGGCGGGATCAGGATTTGCGACCCCGTCCCATTGCGCGGCGTCGATCTCCGACATGGCGCCAGCGACGGTGACTTTGGCTTCCTTCACAGACGTGCTCAAGCCTCAAAGCCCTCAAAGATGATCGCGTCGGCATAGTGCCGCGCCCGCTCGCGCTGCTCCGGTGTCTTGACCGTCCAGGTGAACAATTTCACTCCAGTTCGGTCCCTCAGCGCAAGTGGCGCAGGCTCGGGCAAATCGTCAATATCGTAGGCGATGAAACTGGGATCAACCTCTGGAGCGTCGGCCAGGGCCGCCAGCTTTTGGCGCTCAGTAGACGGCAATTGCGGCATCCAATCGTCGTCCCAACGATAGGAAATCAGGCCGCGCGGGATGTGTGGTGCAATCTGGCGCATGGCGATGACGGCCTTTGGATCGAACGACATCGCCGCCAATGGCCCTTGGTAAGCCTTGAACCGTTCGGCGATTCGCTGCTCGAAGATCCCCGGCGCACCGAACAGGGTCTTGATTTCGATGAAGAGCGGCACGCGGCCGCCAACCAACTCCAGAAACTCGTCAAGCGTCAGAATGCGGTCGGCTGTCGCCTTATAGGTGAGCTGCTTGAGTTGCGCGGGCGTGTGCTCCGCGACCAGCCCCCTGACGGTCATCAGCCGGTCAAGGGTCTCGTCATGGAAGACCACCGGATGGCCGTCCTTGGCCGCTTGCAGATCGCATTCGATGGCGTAGCCCTTGGCGATGGCAGCCAGAAACGCCGATCCCGTGTTTTCGATGCAACCTTTGCCGGCGTTGTGCAGGCCGCGATGCGCGACCGGCCCTAATGGCCAGCCAAGGGCGGGTGCTCTGCGAGCAGCGTCTGACGTCATCAACCTAAATCCCTTCCCAAGCGGCCACACTCTGCATGTATGGCTGCGCGTCTTTGCCCGCAATCCCCGTGCGGCCGTTGCGCCAGGACTGAATTGCGGGCACCATGGCCAATCGGTCCGCTGCATAGGCACATCCAATGATCCGTCGCGCAAGAAACGTCCCGATTGCCGCGTTTGTCTGCTTGGCGGCTGGCACGGTCACAGCGCTCGCTGCGACCGTCTCGCCTCCCGAGGCCAGCAAGCTCGCGCCACACCGGGCCATCTACGACCTCGAACTGGGCAACACCCGGCAGTCGTCGTCGGTGACGTCAGTCAAAGGCCGGCTGGTGTTCGAGTTCACCGGTAGCGTCTGCGAGGGCTTCACCCAGAACATGCGCTTTGTCATGAATATCAACAACCGCGACGGCGGCTCAACCTTGAGCGATCTGCGCTCGAACACATTCGAAAGCTCGGGCGGCGACAGTTTCAAGTTCAACTTCAACGACTTCCAAAACGACGAAGCCACCGATACCACCATGGGTAATGCCGTCCGCGAGGATCAGGGCGGCGCCGTGGCGGTCAGCCTTGCCAAGCCGCAGGAAAGCAAGGTGTCATTGCCAGCGGGAACGCTGTTCCCCGTGCAGCAGACCATCGCCCTCTTGGCAGCGGCCATGCGTGGCGATCACATGCTGGCGGCCGAGCTCTATGATGGCTCCGACAAGGGGCAGAAGGCGTTTTTCACCAATTCGGTCATCGGCGTCGCCCAGCTCGCCAGCCCCGACCTGGAGCCGGTGAAAAATGCCGAGCGGCTGGCCAAGCTCAAGTCCTGGCCCGTCACCATCGCCTATTTCGATCACGGCAGCTCCAAAGCTGGCGGGCTTCCTGCGCACGAAATGTCGTTCCAGTTCTACGAGAACGGCGTCATCCGCAAGCTTGCCCTCGACTATGGCACTCTGCAGCTGCGCGGCACGCTCTCGCAGCTTGAGTTTCTTGAGCCCGCAAAGTGCACGAATTGATCAGAACTGAGGCTGGCGGTTGCCGCTGAGTTGGGCCTCGGCTTCGCCGATGCGGGCTGGATCAATGCCCAATTGCGCAGCGAATACCAGCAAAAGTGATTCGTCGGCCCGAATATGGGTCAGGACGGCGGTCTGGAAGGCGGCGGTTCCGGCCAGAGCGCGGATATCGCCGGGCGCGACGCCGCTCACCGACAAGAACCGGCCGATGCGCTCGGGTTGATCGGCCAGCACAGCCAATCCCGCCAGTGCGATAGCCTGGGCCTCTTCCGTTGTCATGGCATGGCGGCGCATGGTTGATCTCCCGATTGACGCCCAAAACAAATCGCAAGCACGATTAAATACTTACTTACAGCTTTCAGGCATCCTAGGCTTTGTCATACCAGGAAGAATCGGGATCAACCGGCACTTGGCATGATCTGAGTTCGCGTCATTGGCGTCCCAGATCGAAGTGGGTTCGGGCAGCCAGACACGGCCTCAGAGGCGAAGGCGGTAAACATGGCCAAGACTGTATTGATTGTCGAGGACAACGAGTTGAACATGAAACTGTTCCACGACGTTCTCGATGCGCATGGATACGACACTTTGCAGACGCGGACGGGACTGGAAGCGCTGGCGCTCGCGCGCAAGTACCACCCCGACCTCATTCTGATGGACATTCAGCTGCCGGAGGTTTCCGGACTGGAGGTCACAAAGTGGCTCAAGGAGGATGACTCCTTGCGCGATATCCCAGTCGTTGCCGTGACAGCGTTCGCCATGAAGGGAGACGAGGAACGGATCCGGCAGGGCGGCTGCGAGGCTTATATCTCCAAGCCCATTTCGGTTCCGATGTTCCTTGGCACAGTGCGGCAGTTTATCGGGCCAGCCTGATCAATGCCGTTGGTGGGTAAGTGAGCGAGGGCTGACGATGACTGCGCGCGTTCTGGTGGTGGATGATATCCTCGCCAATGTGAAGCTCTTGGAAGCCCGGCTCAGCGCCGAGTATTTCGAAGTGCTGACAGCCAGCAATGGCCCCGATGCCCTTGAGATTTGTGCGCGTGAGCGTGCCGATATCGTCTTGCTCGATGTCATGATGCCCGGCATGGACGGCTTCGAAGTCTGCCGCCGTTTGAAATCAAATCCGCGTACACAGCATATCCCCGTGATCATGGTCACGGCGCTTGATCAGACCTCGGACCGTGTGCAGGGCCTCGAGGCAGGTGCCGACGACTTCCTCACTAAGCCCGTTGATGACATCGCTCTCATCACTCGCGTGCGCAATTTTGCGCGCCTTAAGACACTCACCGATGAAATGCGGATGCGCGCCAACACCGGCGAGCAGATGGGCCTTTTAGAGGCCATGCAGCAAAAGCATCAGGCCAGCACCGAGGGCGGGCGGTTGCTCATTGTCGATGATCATCCGCGTTCGGCGCAACGTATGGTCGAGGCGCTGGAAAAAGAGCACACGTCGCATTTGGAAGCCGATCCGCAAGTTGCTCTTCAGCGCCTGATTGCCGGCCAGTTCGATCTGGTGATGGTCAGTCTCAGCCTCGAAGGCTCGGATGGCCTGCGCTTGTGCTCGCAGATCCGCGCCCTCGACAAGCACCGGCATACGCCGATTGTCGTGCTCGTGGAGCCAGGTGCTGAGGCGCGTCTGCTGCGCGGCCTCGACCTTGGCGTCAATGACTACCTGATGCGCCCAATCGACCGCAACGAGATGCTTGCACGCGTGCGCACCCAGATCCGCCGCCGCCGCTACACCGATTTTCTGCGCAACCGCTTGGAGCAAAGCGTCGAAGCCGCGGTGACCGATCCGCTGACGGGACTGCACAACCGGCGGTATATGGAGAGCCACCTGCGCACGCTGGTGGAAGAGTCGCTGCACAAAGGCCGCGCGCTGTCGATGCTGGTTGCCGATATCGATCACTTCAAGCAGGTCAACGACCGCTTTGGCCACGACGTGGGCGATGTCGTGCTGCGCGAATTTGCGGCGCGCCTGAAGCGCAATACCCGGGGCATTGACCTGGCTTGCCGGATGGGTGGCGAGGAATTTGTGGTGATCATGCCGGACACCGATATTGAGAAGGCGTGCCGGGTCGGCGAGCGGCTGCGGAGCGGCACGGCGGGCGAGCTGTTCAAGATCAGCCAGGGCGGCGAGAGCATCACGGTGACGGCCAGTGTTGGTGTCGCCTCGCTCGAGATGGCCAACGATACCAGCGAAACGATCTTCAAACGGGCCGACCAAGCGCTCTACAGCGCCAAACGGACCGGCCGCAACAAAGTGGTGTCAGATGCGGCGTGAAATCAGATCTGTGGATAACTAAGAAAAACGCGTTGCACTTAAAGTTTTATCTTGATTCGCCACGCTCTACGGATGTACGCAATGCATTGTGGAACGAATGCGTGGGCGAAGGAAAAAAACCGGAACATTCGCTTCAGTCAGATACACGCCACAATCTCGTGACATTCTCCTGGTGTCATTCGTCTGAGGCTGTTGGGCCGTTAACGCTCGCCAAACATAGGATTGGCGCGAGGCCACACGGTCTGAGACAGTGCGGTATTCAAAGTTCGAGCCGTGACCAACGCCCTCTTTGGTCTGAAGCTCGAAGAAGGGCTCGTAGCTACCTCGGATCGACCCCGCTACCGAGTAGTTATGGGCCCTTCATCGATTCGAGCGTGATCTAAGCGATCCGCTCCGAGGCAAAAATCAATGTGCCAGTGAAGGTGTGTCTTGCGAGGTAGGCAAGTAGCGCGCCGCCACCCGCCTAGGCCCCGGCGGCACAAGCCGCCATTTCTCCGGCCCGGCCTACTTGATCTTGGTTTCCTTGAACTCAACGTGCTTGCGCGCGACAGGGTCATACTTGTTGGAGACCATCTTTTCCGTCATCGTGCGCGGATTCTTCTTCGTCACGTAAAAAAATCCCGTGCCGGCGCTGCTGAGCAGCTTGATCTTCAGTGTTGCTGGCTTTGCCATGGTGCTCTCGCTTGGTCTGATGGCGCGAGCTCAAGAACCCGCTATGGCGACGGTTGCGCCACGCGCAGCCCATCTGATGTTGGAGCGCAGTTTTAGTCGCGCGACTTGCGAAGTCAAGCGCCGCGAGCGGTTGGCTGGCGAGCAATGACCTCCCGCTGCCAGCCGTCGCGGCCATTGAGGAAATAAGGGACCGGCGCGCGGTCCCGTTCGGCGGGTGCGAGCTGCAGATAGCGCTCCGCTTCCTCCAAAACGCTTAAGGTCATATTGTGCAAGTCCATCTCGCGCGCTTGGGCAAATGTCACCCACGCAAGGTCCTCGAATTCACCGTCGGTCGCTTGCGTCCGCAAGGCAATATCGTCGCCTGAGGCCAGGAAAAACCGGGCGTCGAAGCGGCGTGACCGGCCTGGCGGCGTGATGGCCCTGGCGATGAAAGCCAAAGTGGAGAGCTTGGGCGTATAGCCGTGGGCGACGAAGGGCTGCCAGCCTAGTGGCGGGTCTTCCAGCACTCTGGCAGCTGGCGCTCCCAGCAAAAGCCCGGTTTCCTCGAAGGTCTCCCGAATGGCTGCAAGCGCAAATACTTCTGGCGACATGGAGCCCGATATCGCCTTCATGTCGTGCAGCAGCGGATGACGCTCGCTGTCGCGCAACCTGCCGTCCGTCCGCAACTGCGCGTCCGCTGGATCGACGCTGCCGCCTGGAAACACAAACTTGCCGGGCGCAAAAACCTGTGTTTGCCGCCGTTTGCCCAGCAGCACTAGGCGTCGCCCGGGTTGTTCATCGACAATGATCAGCGTTGCCGCATCGCGCGGTTCGTCGCCAGCCGGCGCGATGTCCCCATTAGGCCAGCCGGTCATCGGCTGGCTCTTGATAAAACGGATCGTAGTCGATGAAGGCGGTGCCGGTCTTGCGGGTGGCGGGATCGAAGCCGTGCATCCTAAATGCCCATTGCAGGCCGATCAGCGCGCCCTTGATGCAAGGCAACAGTAAGAGGCACAGCGCGATGGCGATCAAGGGCCAGGCCGTCATCTGCACCCACATCGGCGGGGAGAACGCAACTTCGACGGCGAGGGCCGCTCCGACCACGATGTGGCCGACGATCAGAATGACGAAGTAGGGAGGGGCATCGTCAGCGCGCTGGTGATGCAACTCTTCCTGGCAGTGCGGGCAACTTGCATTGACCTTCAGGTAAGCGCCGAATAGGCGGCCGATGCCGCAGTTCGGGCAGCGCAACGTGAGGCCGCGCGACATTGCTTGCCACAGCGCGCGGGTGGTGGCCTCCCGTTGCTTTAGAGACGCAGGAAGAACCGCAATTTTGTGTTCAATTGGCATACCCAAAACATCGGTCTTTGCGTCCCTGGGGTCAAGGGGACCGATCGACCCGGTTCGCCGGACAGCCATACCGTGGCCGCACTATCGCCGTCCCCGGCGCGGCGGCCGGCCTTGATGGCCGCGCTTGCCCAGTTTCAGCCCGCGCCCCTTGGTTGTACCTTTTGTACCATCGGACAGCATCTCGAACCGAAGCGCGCCCGCCATCGGGATGGCTTCCACCAGCTTCACGTCCACCTTATCGCCCAACCGGTAGGTTTCGCCCGAGCGCTCGCCGATGAGCGCGTTATGCGCCTCGTCGTGATTGAAGAATTCGGCGCCCAGCGTGGAGATGGGGATGAACCCATCGGCGCCGGTTTCCAGCAGCCGTACGAACAGCCCACTCTTGGTCACGCCGGAAATGCGGGCCTTGAACGTTGCCCCGACATGCTCGGCTAGATGCGCCGCGATCAGCCGGTCGGTGGTTTCACGTTCGGCCGCCATCGCCCGGCGCTCGGTGTCGGAGATGGCCTGCGCCGTAACTTTCAGCCGGCCAATCTCTTCATCCGTCAGCCCATCCTTGCCCATCCCCAGTGCCCGGATCAAAGCCCGGTGGACAATGAGGTCGGCATAGCGGCGGATCGGTGAGGTGAAATGGGCGTATTTGGCCAGATGCAGGCCGAAATGGCCGTAGTTCTCGGGGTTGTATTCGGCTTGGCTTTGCGAGCGCAGCACCACTTCGTTCACGAGATCGGAGATATCTGTGCCCTTGGTGCGCTCCAGCAACGTGTTGAACTGCTCCGGCGTCAGAATGCCGCCCTTTGGCAGGCCCGCATCGATGGTTTCGAGGAAGGTGCGCAAGGCGGCAAGTTTTGCTGGCGAGGGCTGGTCATGCACTCGGTAAACGAGCGGCGTGCGCTTGGCCTCAAGCGTCTCTGCGGCCGCCACGTTGGCCTGGATCATGAACTCCTCGATCAGCCGCATGGAGTCCAACCGCTCGGGCGTGGTGATCGAGGCGACCTTGCCGTCGGGGCCAATTTTGATCTTGCGCTCGGGCAGGTCCAGCTCCAGTGGCGAGCGTTCCTTACGCGCTTTGTCCAGCGCGGCCCAGGCGGACCACAACGGCTTTAGAATGCTGTCCTTGATCGTTGCCGCCGGACCGGGATCGCCGGTCCCATCGATGGCCGCTTGCGCCTGTTGGTAGCTGAGTTTTGCCGCCGACCGCATCAACCCACGCGAAAAGGCGTGGCTGCGCTTCTTGCCGTACTGGTCGAACACCAAGCGCACGACGAGCACCGCGCGCAGCTCGCCACCTTTGAGCGAGAACAGATCGTTGGAGATTTTCTCCGGGAGCATTGGCACCACGCGGTCGGGGAAATAGACCGAGTTGCCGCGCTTCTCGGCTTCGCGGCTGAGATAGGTGCCAGGGCGGACGTAGAAGGACACATCGGCGATGGCGACGATGCAGACCCAGCCGCCGGGATTGCCGGGGGCGTCATCAGGCGCTGCCCAGACCGCGTCGTCATGGTCGCGCGCGTCGATGGGGTCAATGGTGATGAGCGGGATGTTTGTGAGGTCTTCGCGCCCAGTTGGGGTCAGCTTGGGCAGGTCGTCAAGCTCGCGCAACACCCGGTCAGGGAATTGGTCCGGGATGCCGTGAGCGTGAACCGCAATCAGGCTGATCTGGCGCTGGTCCAGGGGGTTGCCGAGCCGCTCGACAATTCTTGCGCGCGTCAGGCTTCCTCGTCCCGTGCGGGCGATATCGAAGCGCACCAGTTCGCCGTCCACCGCGCCGCCATCGTCGCCCGCCTCGATCCGCCAGTCCTTCAGCTGCTTGCGGTCCACCGGCTGTAGGGTGCCACCGCGCCCTCGCGAGTCGGCCCGGTAGATACCGAGCAAACGGCGGCGCTCGCGGTCGAGCTTTTTTATCGGGTAGGCTTCGTAACTGTACTCGCCTTGCTCCGCAAGCGGCTCAATGCGCGCCAGCATTTTGTCGCCAGCACCGATGGCGCCCCCTCCTGCATCGCCAAACCGGTCGAGCCGGATCAGCACCGGCGGCGGAGTGCCCTCCTCATCGCGGTCCCAGTCGATAGGCTCGCCATAGAGGTCGCCCTCTTTGTCCGTACCCAGCGCTTCGATCACGGCGGTTGCGGGCAATTTGCCGACGCTGCGGATGTTTTTCCGTGTGCTGTTGAGCTGCCCGGCCGCGGACAGCGACTTCAGCAGCTCTTTCATCCAGACCCGGTTTTCGCCCTTGATATTGAACGCCCGTGCGATCTCGCGGCGGCCCACTTTGCTTGGCGAGGAATTGACAAATTCGAGCACAGCTTCGCGCGTCGGCAGTCCGGGCGGACGAGCCAATGCCGGGCCCTGCTGCTGGACAGATGATTTGGCGATCTTGCCCGGCTTGGCGCGTGTCGATTTGGATTTGCGGATGGGAGGTTTCACCATGCTGTAAGGCTCGTTCCGCAACACGCATCCTTCGAGACGCGCCTGAAGAGGCGCTCCTCAGGATGACGTCGTCCGGTGTTGCGTGTCTGCCCGGAGCAGCGTTTCATCTCAGCCGCCATCATCGGCGCTGACGGTGACCTTTGCCTTCGGTTTGGCTTTGGCTTTCCCCGGAGCCTTTGGCTTGGCAGCGGCCTTTTCCTTCGGTTCCTTCGCCGTCTTGGCTGCGCTCTTTTTGAACCCCTTGCCAGCCGGAGCCTTAGCCGCGCGTTCGGCTATCAGCGTCACGGCTTGCTCTACCGTCACGTCCTTGGGGTCAACCCCCTTGGGCAGCGTGGCGTTGATCTTGCCGTGCTTGATGTAGGCGCCGTATTTGCCGCTCAGCACTTCGATCTTGCCGCCATCGGTGGGGTGATCGCCGACTGCTTTCAGCACCTCGGCCTTGGGCGCGCCACGGCCTTTGCCGGCGGCTTTTTCGGCCAATACGGTCACGGCGCGGTTGAGGCCGACCTCGAAGACGTCCTGCGCTGATTCAAGGTTCGCATACTTCCCATCATGCAACAGGAACGGCCCGAAGCGGCCAAGGCCCGCGACAATGGGCGTGCCGGTTTCGGGATGTAGGCCCACCTCGCGTGGCAAGTTGAGGAATTTTAACGCCAGTTCGAGATCGGTGTCGGAGGCGCTGTAGCCGCGCGGGATCGATGCGCGTTTGGGCTTGTCGGTTTTTTCCACGGCCTCACCCAGTTGCACATAGGGGCCGAACCGGCCGCTGCGCAACGTCACGGGAAGCCCCGTGTCCGGATCTTCACCGAGCAGCTTGTTCTCGGCGACGGCGTCGGAGCCATCCTTGCCCGTCTCAGAGAATTGCCGGGTGAAATTGCAGGTGGGATAGTTCGAGCAGCCGATGAAGGCGCCGAATTTGCCGATCTTCAGGCTGAGCTTGCCGTTGCCGCACGCCTTGCACGAGCGCGGGTCGCTGCCGTCTTCGCGAGGCGGGAAAACATGCGGGGATAGCAGGTCGTTCAACGCGTCGAGCACCTGCGTAACACGCAGTTCCTTGGTATCGCCGATGGCGGCTGTGAACTGCGTCCAGAACTGGCGCAGCACTTCCTTCCAATCGAGTTTGCCATCGGAGATCAGATCCAGCTGCTCTTCCAGGTCGGCCGTGAAATCATATTCGACATAGCGCTTGAAGAAGCTCTTGAGGAACGCCGTCACCAGCCGCCCCTTATCTTCGGGGACCAGCCGTTTCTTATCCATTTTCACATAGTCGCGCTCGACCAGCACGGCCATAGTGCTGGCATAGGTGGACGGCCGGCCGATGCCGAGTTCCTCCATGCGCTTGACCAGCGTCGCCTCGGAATAGCGCGGCGGCGGTTGTGTAAAGTGCTGGTCGGCGTCGATGCCCTTATCCTTGACGTGATCGCCCACGGCCAGCGGCGGCAGCTTGCGGCTGTCGTCCTCCTCGCCCGCCGTATCGTCTTTGCCCTTTTCGATGGCCCGCACGCGGTCGTCGCGGCCTTCCTCGTAGACGCGCTGATAGCCGTCGAATGTGGTCACAGACCCATTGGCGCGCAGGCCGTAGGCTTTGCCGTCCTTGCCTTTGACGTCGATCTCGGCCGTGGTCTGATCGAGTTCGGCGGCGGCCATCTGGCTGGCAATGGTCCGCTTCCAGACCAGATCGTAAAGCGCGGCCTGGTCCTTCTCCAAAAACTTGCGAACGCTCTCGGGCGTGCGGCGGGGATCGGTCGGGCGGATGGCCTCGTGGGCCTCCTGCGCGTTCTTGGCCTTGCTCTTGTATTCGCGTGCGAACGGCGTGTATCGCGGGCCATACTCTTTGCTGATCACGTCGCGAATCTGCGCCACGGCTTCGGGCACGATCTGCACGCCGTCGGTCCGCATGTAGGTGATGAGGCCCGCCGTCTCGCCACCAATGTCGACGCCTTCATAGAGCCGCTGGGCGACACCCATGGTTTGCTTGGCCGAGAAGCCGAGCCGGCGGCTGGCGTCCATCTGCAACGTCGATGTCGTGAACGGTGGATAGGGATTGCGCTTGCTCGCCTTCTTTTCCACCGACGTGATTTTGAAGTCGCCACCCTCGATGGCTGCCTTGATGGCTGTTGCGGTCTTGTCATCCTTGAGGTCCAACTTCTTTAAGGTGGTTCCAGCAATGGCGGTCAGCCGCGCCGAAAAATCCTCCTTCTTGGCGGTCGTGAGCAGCGCCTCGATGGTCCAATACTCGTCAGTGCGGAAGATCTCGATCTCTTCCTCGCGGTCGCAGATCAGGCGCAGCGCCACCGACTGCACGCGGCCCGCCGATTTCGCACCCGGCAGCTTGCGCCACAGCACCGGCGAGAGATTGAACCCGACCAGATAGTCAAGCGCCCGGCGCGCGAGGTAAGCATCAACCAACGGCGCGTCGATCTCGCGCGGATGCCGCATCGCTTCGGTGATGGCTTGCTTGGTGATGGCGTTGAAAGCCACGCGCTGGATGTCGACGCCCTTCAGCACCTTCTTATCCTGCAGCACCTGCAGGATGTGCCAGGAGATGGCCTCGCCCTCGCGGTCGGGGTCGGTGGCGAGGATGAGCCGCTCCGAGCCTTTCACGGCTGACGCGATCTCCTTCATCACCTTGGCGCCGCGCCCTTCCAGATCCCAATGCATATGGAAATCGTTGTCGGGCTCAACTGAGCCATCCTTGGCTGGCAAATCGCGGACATGGCCGATGGACGCAATGACCGTGAAGTCCTTGCCGAGGTACTTGTTGATCGTCTTGGCCTTGGCGGCCGATTCCACGATGACGACTTGCATTAGACCTCGGGGGTTGGCTGGACCGGGCTGGCAGGGCATTCCCGCAACCGGACAGAGCCCAAACGCCGGAGCGCTTAGGGATCGAGCGGCGCCAGAAAATGGAGAATAGAGGGGGCGCTGTCAAACGCCCGCTGAAAATTGCACCTGGGAACCTGCCTAGGGACTGATGCGCGATCATCGTCAGATTACCGATTGAACCATCTAGGCGGGTATGATTTGATTATGCAATCAAGAGTTGTTGCGACTTTGGCTTGTCATCCTTAGCGGGGTCCACATGGTCGAAAAATTGGCATTTGCAGACCTTACCGAAGCTCAGACCACAATCAACGTCAACAAGTCTGGTGACGACATTGAACTGCCTGATCCGACACGGGACGAGATCGCCGACTACATCGCAGACATGCTGCAAGAATTGCGCGATCTCGCCACCTCATCCGGGCATGCGGCGCTCGGGCTGCTGCTGGAAATGGCACAGCGCGAGGCCCGGCTGGGCGCCCGGCGACAGGCCACAAAAGACTCAAGATTTTAACGCGATCCGCTGACCTGCGCTGCGCTCGATACGGCCTGCCAGATCGAGCTCCAGCAGCACGACGCGCACCTGACTTGGGTCCAGTCTCGTCATTCGGACGATGTCGTCCAACCCAGTCGGGGCTGGGCCCAGGGCTTCCGTAACGCACTCTCGATCAGTCTGTAAGACGCTGACCAGCGGCGCTGTTTGCTGCTGTTCGGCAACATGGTCCCGGACGTGGCGCACGACGCCGCCAAGGCTCATACCGAGCCCTTCGATGATATCGGCAACCTCGGTCACCAGCCTCGCGCCATCCTTGATCAATTGATTGGTGCCACCGGCGCGCGGATCGAGAGGATTGCCAGGAACGGCAAACACCAGCCGCCCCTGCTCGATGGCAAAATCCGCCGTGATGCGCGAACCCGAGCGCAAAGCTGCCTCCACCACCAGTACGCCGAGCGCCATACCCGATATCAGCCGGTTGCGGCGCGGGAAATCCCGGCCGCGCGGTTCCAGTCCGGGCGCGTTCTCAGCAATCAGAGCGCCTTCCTTGGCAATTTTTGCGTGCAAGGCGGCATTTTCCGGCGGATAGATCACGTCCACGCCGCCTGCGAGCACAGCCACAGTGCCAGTAGCAAGCGCCGCCTCGTGGGCTGCTGTATCGATGCCGCGTGCAAGCCCGGACGTGATGGTCAAGCCACTGCGGCCAAGATCGCCCGCGATCTGATGCGTGAGCTTCCGCCCGGCTGCGGACGCATCGCGTGCCCCGACGATGGCAAAGGTCTGCCGGTCCAGCACATCAGCCCGGCCGATGACATAGAGGAGCGGCGGCGGCGCCTCGATGACGGCGAGCAAAGGCGGATAACCGGGTTCATCCAGCGCCGTCAGCCGCGCCCCTACGGCCTGTGCACGCGCCAGTTCCTCCTCGGCCTCAGGTTCCGGACAGATCCGGATCGCCCGCCCCCGCCCGCCGCGCCGCGACAGTTCCGGCAGCGCCTCCAGCGCCGTCTCCGCGCCGCCAAACTGATTGAGAATTTCGCGGAACGTGACGGGTCCGACATTTTCCGAGCGGATCAGCCGCAGCCAGGCGAGGCGCTGGGCGTCCGTCAGTTGGCGTCTAGGCCGGGCCACGGGGATCGGCCGCCGCGTCATTTCTTGACGCCGAGCTTGGGTTCCGTTCCAGCCACTAGCCGCTCGATGTTGGCGCGGTGCTTGAAAATGAGCATGGCCGACATCAGCAGAACGAAGTAAGCGCCTTGGACATGGGTGATTGCCATAGCGATGGGAACAATGACGCTGGCAAGCAAAGCCGAGAGCGACGAGTAGCGGCTGAGATAGGCTGTGACCAGCCAGAGCGCGAGAAACAGCAGCCCGGCGGGCCAATAGAAGCCCAACAGCACGCCGATAAAGGTCGCGACCCCCTTGCCCCCCTTGAAGCCGAGCCAAACCGGGAAGATGTGGCCGAGAAACGCTGCGATGCCGCCAAACAATGCGAACATCCAGACCGGCACGCCGGAAGCCGTACCAATCCAGTGTCCTAGAAACACGGCGGCCGTGCCCTTGAGGCCATCCAGGAACAGTGTCAGCGCGGCGAGGCCCTTATGCCCCGTGCGCAGAACATTGGTGGCCCCAATGTTGCCCGAACCGATCTGGCGGATGTCGCCAAGCCCGGCCATGCGCGTGAGGATCAGCCCAAACGGGATCGAGCCGATCAGATAGCCAGCAAGTTCATTCAACAATATGATTGGCTGGAAATCCATGACCTACCCGTGGCTCGCTATGCTCTAAGCGTGTCCAAGATCGTCCTTGAACGGATACACCAGTTTGCCCGCGACCATCGTATATTTGACGATGCCCTGCATCCGCGCCTCGTCGAAGGGCGTATTGCGTGATCGCGAATGCATCTTGGTTTTATCGACCATGAATGGCGCCTCCATGTCGATAACGACGATGTCGGCTGGCGCACCCTTTTGCAAACGCCCACCCGGCAAGCCCAGGATTCGCGCCGGGTTGATAGTCATGGCAGCCAGCAGCGGCATGAGATCGATCTCGCCGTTGAGGTGCAGCCGCAGCGCTGCCGGCAGCAGGGTTTCCAACCCAATCGCGCCATAGGCCGCCTCGGCAAACGGACGGCGCTTGCCGTCGGTGCCCTGCGGGTCGTGGCTGGAGACGATCACATCCACTGTGCCATCGGCAATGCCCGCAACCATCGCCTTGCGGTCCGCTTCGCCGCGCAGTGGCGGGCGCAGCTTGAAATAGGTCCGGTACGAACCAATGTCGTTTTCGTTCAGCGTCAAGTGATTGACCGTCACGCCACAGGTTACAGCCAATTTGCGCGCCTTGGCAGCTGCGATGGCTCCAAGCGCTTCACCGCACGACAATTGGGCGGCGTGGTAGCGCCCGCCCGTAAGCTCAGCCAACCGCAGATCGCGTTCGAGCGCAATCACTTCGGCCGTGGCGGGAGAACCGGGCAGACCGAGCCGCGCCGACACCTCGCCCTCATTCATCACGCCTGCGCCTGCCAGCGGTTCGTCTTCGGTCGCTGAAACCACCAGCGCCCCAAAATCCCGTGCATAGGTCAACGCCCGGCGCATGACGCCCGCATTGGCCACACTGCGGCGGCCGTTCGAAAGCGCGATGGCACCGGCGCCCACCAGCAGGCCGATCTCGCTCATCTCGTCGCCCTTGAGACCCTTGGTCAGCGCAGCCATGGTGTGGACGTTGACAAGCGCCGTATCGCGTGCGCGCCGTTGCACGAAATCGACCAGCGCCATGTCATCGATGACGGGATCCGTCGTCGGCATACAGATCATCGTCGTGACACCGCCCGACGCCGCCGCCCGGCTGGCCGATGCCAAGGTTTCGCGATGCTCAAGGCCCGGTTCGCCTGTGAACACCTGCATGTCGATCAAGCCGGGAATGACTAGATGGCCCCGGCAATCGATCACCTTGGCGCCCTCTGGCGCGTTGCGGCGTAAGTGCGGGCCGAGATCGGCGATCATGCCGTTTTCGATCAGCAAGCCGCCTTGTTCGTCGCGTTTGGTCTCAGGATCAACGAGGCGCGCATTGATGAGTACCGTGGCATCGATTGGCACGGCGCGAAGGGTTTTCTTGGGTGTGGACGGCATCGGCGGTTTCCTATCCGTCACTCGTTCGGCAGATGTTGCGCCAGCGCCGACAACACCGCCATACGCACCGCCACGCCCATTTCCACCTGCTCGCGAATGACGCTTCGGGGATCATCGGCGACCGAGGAATGAATTTCCACGCCCCGGTTCATCGGGCCCGGATGCATGATAAGAGCATCTGGTTTGGCGTAACGCAGCTTTTCCTGGTCGAGCCCGAAGAAATGGAAATACTCGCGCTTAGAAGGAACGTAGGACGCGTTCATCCGCTCCTCCTGCAGGCGCAGCATCATGACAATGTCGGCGTCCGCGATACCCTCTTGCATGGTGGTGAACACCTCGCAACCGAGCCGTTCAGCCGCAAACGGCAGCAGCGTCGAAGGCGCGACAAGGCGCACCCGGGCTCCCATGGTGTTGAGCAAGCCGATATTGGAGCGGGCGACGCGCGAATGGAGAATATCGCCGCAAATCGCCACTGTCAGGCCAGCGATCCGGCCCTTGTTGCGCCGGATGGTGAGGGCATCGAGCAGCGCTTGGGTGGGATGCTGATGGCTGCCGTCGCCCGCATTGATGACCGAGCAATCGACTTTCTGCGACAACAGTTCCACAGCGCCCGCCGAATGATGCCGCACCACCAGAATGTCAGGCCGCATGGCGTTGAGCGTCACCGCCGTATCGATCAGCGTTTCGCCCTTCGACACCGACGACTGCGACACCGCGAGATTGATCACATCGGCGCCCAGCCGCTTGGCCGCCAGCTCAAACGAGCTCTGCGTGCGGGTGGAGGCCTCGAAGAACAGATTGATGAGCGTGCGGCCTGCCAGCCGGTCGCGCTTCTTGCGCACCTCGCGGCTGATCTTGGCCGCGTCGTCAGCCAGGTCCAATAGGCCGGTGATTTGCGGCCCCGTGAGATTTTCCACGGTCAGCAAGTGCCGATGCGGGAAGCTGAAATTACCCGCGAGCTTTGAGAGTGCTGTCATTAAAGTCAAGGTCTATAGGGTGAGTTCGGGTGGCGGGCAAGGGGCATTGACAAGGGCGGGCGTCAGCTCCGGCGAGCCAAGGGGAAACCACTGATCGTTGCGCCAGCAAAGCGTGCTATTTTGCCGTACTCGGCATATGAGCGTGCAAATCGCCCGATGCGGGGCTAGTTTCATCACGCTGGCAACAGAAATTTACAGCAATATCAATACACTGTTGCCCTTGATTGGTGTCTGGAGTCTATATGACTAAGTTCTCGCTCCGTTCTGGACCCCCCGATTGGTGACGCTATGCGACTGACACGCCGCCAAATGATTGCAGGCTCTGCCGCCCTGGCAGCGATCCCGCAGGCCGCTATCGCACGCCCCGCCTACCCGGCCGAGCGCATTGCACCGATGATCATGGTGGGGTTTGACGGCACCCATGGCGGTGCCTACGGCGTCAAGCAGATGGCCGCCCATATCGCAGCAGGCCGGGTTGGTGGCATCTGTTTTGTCGCCAAGAATGCGATGACGCGCAAAGGCGTCGAGAGCATCACCGGGGCCTTCCACAAGGCGTCCAGCCGGTGGCCACTGCTGATGGCGATTGATCAAGAGGGCGGCAACGTTCAGCGGCTGAGTTCGCATCTGGGCTACGGCTTCGAGCCCTCGCCTTTGAAGGTTGCGACAACTGAGAATGCCGATGGCGCCCGTAAGATCTACGCCGCAATGGCTGCTGCGATGCGCGAGACAGGCTTCAACTTCAATCTGGCGCCGGTTGTCGATCTTGGCTTTGAAGCCCGCAATCCATTGATCACGCAGAAGGGCCGCGCCTTCGGGGCTGAGTCCGCTACCGTGATCGCTTTTTCGCGCGCCTTCATTGCCGCCCACCGCGACGAAGGCGTGCTGACGTCGCTGAAGCATTTTCCTGGCCACGGCTCGGCCATTGGCGACAGCCATCTGGGCAGTGTCGACATCACCCGAACGTGGCGCGAGAGCGAACTTGCCCCCTACACATGCCTCAACGCCGAGGGCATGATCGATACGGTGATGACCGGGCACCTCTCGCATATGACGCTGACCGATGGTCTGCCCGCATCTCTATCCCCTCTGGCGATCGAAGGCATGCTACGCAAACAGGTCGGCTACCAGGGTGTGGTGATTACCGACGATCTCGACATGCGGGCCGTGCGCAAGCGGTTTTCGCGCGAAGAGGGCATCATTCGCGCCGTGGAAGCAGGCAATGACATCTTGCTGTCGACCAACGATGACAGCGATCCCGATTTGCCGGTGCATATCATCCTAGCCGTGCAGAAGGGTATCCGTGACGGTCGGTTGAGCACGGACAAGATCGAAGCGTCAGTGGCCCGGATCGAGGCGCTGAAGCAGAACCTGTCGCTGCCGTCGGACGCCGAAATGATGCGGCTGGCACGGCAGCTTTAGGCTGCCGCCACCGCCTTCGTGATCTTCTGTGCGGCGTCATCGAGGTCGTTGGCGGGGATGACGTTGAGGCCGCTGGCTTTGAGGATGCTTTTCCCCAGTTCCACATTGGTGCCTTCCAGGCGCACCACGAGTGGCACCTTGATGCCGATCTCGCGCACCGCCGCAACCACGCCCTCGGCGATCACATCGCAGCGCATGATGCCGCCGAAAATGTTGACCAGGATGCCCTTCACATGCACGTCGCTGAGGATGATTTTCAGTGCCGCGGTGACTTTTTCCTTGGTGGCGCCGCCGCCCACGTCGAGGAAGTTGGCGGGCTCGCGGCCGTAGAGTTTGATGATGTCCATGGTGGCCATGGCGAGGCCCGCGCCGTTGACCATGCAACCGATCGAGCCGTCGAGTTGGATGTAGCTTAAGTCATACTTGGCAGCTTCGACCTCGGCAGGTGCCTCCTCGCCGGTATCGCGCAAGGCGACAACCTCAGGGTGCCGGAATAGCGCGTTGTCGTCAAAATTGACCTTGGCGTCGAGGCATTTGAGGTGCCCGTCTTTGGTTACGATCAATGGGTTGATCTCTAAAAGTGCCATGTCCTTCACGACAAAGGCGCGATAGAGTTTGCCGATCAGATCGACGCATTCCTTGACCTGTCCGCCCTGCAATTTTAGCGCAAATGCGATGTCGCGGCCGTGAAAGGCTTGATAGCCCATGGCCGGATCGATATGCACCGTGACGATTTTTTCCGGCGTCTCGTGCGCAACTTTCTCGATGTCCATGCCGCCTTCCGTCGAGACGATGAAGGCCACGCGCGAGGTCTCGCGGTCAACGAGCGCGGAGAGATAGAGTTCGCGGGCGATTTCAGTGCCCTCTTCGACAAAGAGGCGCTTGACGGTCTTGCCAGCCGGGCCGGTCTGGATGGTGACCAGCGTGTTGCCCAGCATCGCAGCGGCCGCCGCCCGCACCTCGTCCAGCGACCGCGCCAGCCGCACGCCGCCCTTGTCACCGGCCGCCGCTTCTTTGAACTTGCCCTTGCCGCGTCCTCCGGCATGGATCTGCGATTTCACCACCCAAAGTGCGCCGCCCATGGCCTCAGCAGCCTTAACTGCCTCGTCCGGCGTGAAAGCAGCCGTACCCCTGGCGAGCGGAACGCCGAAGTCACGAAGAAGGGCTTTGGCCTGGTATTCGTGGATGTTCATGGCGGCAAGGTCCAAGATAGTAGTCAGAGGGACTAGAGGGTAGGGATTAGGGAAAGACAGGAACGAATTTCTCACTCATCCCGAATCCCTACTCTCTAATCCCTCTTTTTACTTTGCTTCAGCAACCATCTCAATCTCAACTTTCGCGCCACCCGGCAGCGCCACGACTGCGACTGTCGTTCGCGCTGGCTTCGGGTCCGCAAAGTGCTCAGTATAAACCGCGTTCATCGCGGCAAAGTCGGCCATATTGGTGAGGTAGACGTTGCATTTCACCACATGATCCAAGGTGAGCCCGGCCGCTTGCAGGACAACTTGGAGGTTGGCAAAAGTCTGCTTGGTCTGCTCGGCGATGCTGTCACCCAGGAGCTTACCGTCGCCATCCGTACCCGTCTTGCCTGACAGAAAAACGAGATGGCCAGTCCTGATCGCGTGCGAGTATGGCCCGGCGGCGAACATGCCTTTGGGGGAGATGGCGGCGCGTGGCATGGGGTATGCTCCGTGAAGGAAGTTGCGAATGGTGAGTGGCCAAAGGGGAAGAAAGTAAAAGGCGTCGGAGGGCTCTTCCCCCACTCCCCATTCGCCTCTTTTTGCCTACGCCCCCAACTGCGGAGCCAGCTTCAGGCACGCATCGACCAGTCCCTTGACCGCCTCGACGCTGCTCATGAAGGCACTCCGTTCTCGCATATTCAAATCGATTTCTACCACGCGCTCGACGCCGCCTGCGCCCAGCACCACCGGCACGCCGACATACAATCCCTTCACGCCATATTCGCCGTTGAGATAGGCGGCACACGGCAGCACGCGCTTCTTGTCGCGCAGAAAACTCTCGGCCATCGCCAGTGCGGAATGTGCCGGGGCATAGAACGCCGAGCCGGTCTTCAAGAGGTTTACGATCTCGGCCCCACCATCGCGCGTGCGCTTGACGATGTCTTCCAGCTTCTGGTCAGTCAGCCAGCGCATCTTCACGAGATCGGGCAATGGAATGCCCGCTACCGTCGAATAGCGCACCAGCGGCACCATCGAGTCGCCATGGCCGCCGAGTACGAAGGCGCTGACGTCTTCCACGGAAACACCGAGTTCACTGGCGATGAAATATCGGAAGCGCGACGAATCAAGCACGCCGGCCATGCCGACAACCATGTTTTGGGGCGAGCCGCAAGCGCGCTGCAAAGCCCAGACCATGGCATCGAGCGGGTTGGTCACGCAGATAACGAACGCCCCCGGCGCATATTTGCGGATGCCCGCGCCCACTTGATCCATGACCTTGAGATTGATACCCAGGAGATCATCGCGGCTCATACCGGGCTTGCGCGGGACGCCCGCCGTGACGATACACACGTCGGCCCCCTCGATATCGGCATAGGAATTTGTGCCCTTATAGTGCGCATTGAACCCCTCGACGGGCGAGGCCTGCATGATGTCGAGCGATTTGCCCTGCGGCGACCCTTCCGCGACGTCGAACAGCACCACATCGCCCAGCTGTTTCTGCCCGATGAGATGAGCCAGCGTGCCGCCGATCATGCCAGCGCCGATAAGCGCGATTTTGTTGCGGGCCATGGGAGCATCCTTTCTCTCTTGGGGTCTGACCCCATTGCCGCAGTTGTTGCGTTGCAAAAAGCGATAGCGCAGATGGCGGGCGCGGGCAAGATAGGGACCGTGGCCGTGAATGCTTTCATCAATCTTTGCTGCTCTGGCGAGATTTTGATAATCTATTCGAACGTCAACCCGTCCACACACCTTCACCGTCGTCCTGAGCCAGCCGAAGAGGGCGGGTTCGTCATGACCGTTCCCGCCCTGCCAGAGCTGGGCACCCAGGGCGACACCTATAATGAGGCAATGGCCAATGCGCGTGGGGCCATCGAGCAGGTGATCGAGGATCGCCTGACGCGCGGTGAACCGATCCCATCCGATGTGTAATCGCAGCTGGGCCTCATCCTACGGAACAGGCCGTTTACAGCAGCGGCGCGACTGCCTAGGTTGCCGCACAATCCTTCGCCCTCAAATCGAAAGCCGACCATGCGACCCGAAATCCAAAGTCTCGCCGACCAGATCGAGGAGTCGTTGACGCTCCTGAGGAGGCATCTTTGACTGGGACGCCGCCACCGCCCGGTTGAAAATCCTCAACGAAAGAGCCGAAGATCCCAACCTTTGGAGCAACCCGGAGAAAGCGCAAAAGCTGATGCGCGAGCGGACCCGGTTGGACAACGCCATAAATGGCTATCTGAAACTCGAAAATGAACTGTCGGACCAGACCGGCCTGATCGAGATGGCCGAGGCCGAGAACGACGAGGGCGTGCTGGCCGACGCGGAAAAAGGGCTGCGCGGCCTGCAAAAGGAATCCCGCCGCCAGGAAGTGGAAGCGCTGCTGTCCGGCGAGGCTGATGGCAACGACACCTATGTCGAAGTGCATTCGGGCGCGGGTGGCACTGAGAGCCAAGACTGGGCGCAGATGCTGTTGCGCATGTATGTGAAATGGGCCGAACTCAAGGGCTACAAGGCCGATATCATTGAAGAAACCGCTGGCGAAGGCGCGGGCCTCAAGTCAGCGACTATCCAGATCAAGGGCAATAACGCCTATGGCTGGATGAAAACGGAATCAGGCGTGCACCGGCTCGTGCGCATCTCTCCTTTCGATGCGAACGCGCGGCGGCACACCAGTTTTGCGTCGGTTTGGGTCTATCCGGTTGTCGACAACGAGATCGAAATCGAAGTCGCCGAAAGCGATTGCCGCATCGATACCTATCGGGCCAGTGGCGCGGGCGGCCAGCACGTCAACCGCACGGAAAGCGCGGTCCGCATTACGCATTTGCCGACAAACATCGTTGTCGCCTGCCAGACCGATAGGTCTCAGCACCGCAACAAAGCCATGGCCTGGGACATGCTGCGCGCGCGGCTCTATGAGCGCGAATTGCAATTGCGGGAGGATGCCGCCGCTGCGGCCGCCTCGTCCAAAACCACAGTCGGCTGGGGCCACCAGATCCGCTCTTATGTCTTGCAGCCCTACCAGCTGGTCAAAGACCTGCGGACCGGCGTCACCAGCACCGATCCCGACAAAGTGCTCGGCGGCGAGATCACTCAGTTCATGGAAGCAGCGCTCGCCAAACGTATTGAGGGCGGCGACGGGGCCATGGTCGAGGATTTGGACTAGGAGAACCCCAGGATTGGCAAATGTTCACTGTCCCATGACAGGTCCATTTGCTATTCAGGGGGGTAGAGTTAAATAGTCCTTCGATCAGTGAGGCCGCCGTCATGCCCATCCGCAAGCGTACCCCTCTCCTTCGCGCCGGAGCTTTAAAACGCGCAGGGGATACTGCCAAGCGGCTGACTGGCAAATTCAATATCGCCCGCAAACGAGTGCAGCTGCGCCGGTCTCTGCGCGTGGCGGGCGCCCGGAAATTCCGGCACGACCAACTGCGAAAGGCGGTCTATCAGGGTGATGCCGACGGCAAGAAGGGCATTCTGGAGCGGACTTTTGCCCTCGCATTCCGGGGCCTTGTCTATTCGCAGATCTGGGAAGATCCCGATATCGACCTTGAAGCCTTGCAACTCGGCCCCGATCATCACTTGATCACTATCGCGTCGGGTGGCTGCAACGTCATGAGCTATCTGATTGCTGAGCCCAAAGCCGTCACTGCCGTGGACCTCAATCGCGGCCATGTGGCGCTGAACAAGCTGAAACTGGCCGCCGCCCAACACCTTCCCGACTGGGAGACTTTTTACCGCTTTTTCGGTCAGGCTGACAGCCGTGCTAATCCCGATATTTATGACAAGTATTTGAAGCCCGTGCTCGATAAGGAGTCGCGCGACTATTGGGAACGGCGCGATCCGTTGGGCCGCCGCCGGATCCGTTTCTTTGCCCGCAATGTCTACCGTTTCGGGCTACTGGGCACCTTCATTGGTGCCGGTCATAAGCTCGCCCGGATGCTGGGTGGAGATCCGCGCAAGATGCTGGAAGCCAGCACTCTGGCCGAACAGCGCGAGATTTACGAGCGCGAGGTAGCGCCGCTGTTCGAAAAGCGCATCGTCAAGTGGCTCATCGACCAGCCGATGTCACTGTATGGCCTTGGCATTCCGCCGGCACAGTACAAGGCGCTGGCGGCCTCGGGCGGTGGCAACATCAAGCAGGTGCTGCTGGAGCGCCTCGAACGCCTCGCCTGCGATTTCGACATTGAAGACAACTATTTCGCCCATCAGGCCTTCGGCCGCCGCTATGGCGCGGGTAAGGATGCGGCGGGTCCGCCCTATCTGAAGCAGGAGAATTTCGCCAAGGTGCGGGCGGGTGCGGCGCGCGTAGATGTGAATCTTGTCAACCTTATCGATTTCCTGAAAACCAAACCCGCTGCCAGCCTCGATCGGTTTGTGCTGCTGGACGCGCAGGATTGGATGAACGATGCGACATTGACGGACCTGTGGACCGAGATTACCCGCGTCTCGCGCCCTGGCGCCCGCGTCATATTCCGCACCGCCGCCGAAGTCAGCGTGCTCCCCGGCCGCATCCCGCACGCGATCCTTTCGCGCTGGTCCTACGACGAGGCGCTGTGCAAAGCCTTCACCAAGCGCGACCGCTCGTCAATCTATGGCGGCTTCCACTTGTATGTGCTTAACGGCGCGTAGGTTTGCCGCCGCTGTTGCTTTTCGTGTCTTGAGCAACCCCTCACCCTGTCCCTCTCCCACGGGAGAGCGAACGCTTGCGGCTCTTGCGTCCCTTCTCCCGTGGGGAGAAGGACCGGGTGAGGGTTTGATCAAATCAGTTATCGTTCCTCCTCTTAGTGCGGTCCAAGCCCAATGGCAGCTGATCATTCTGACACCAACAGTGCCGCCCGGCATATGGATGCGATCTATCGTGGCCAGCGGCACATCTATGATCTCACGCGCAAATACTACCTGCTCGGGCGCGACCGGCTGATTGCCGAGCTGGCGCCACCCATCGGTGGCACTGTGCTGGAGCTGGGCTGCGGTACAGGCCGCAATTTGATTCTGGCGGCACGGACATATCCGGATGCTCGGTTCTACGGCGTTGATATTTCCGAAGAGATGCTGATCACGGCGCGAGCGAATGTGGAGAAGGTTGGCTTGTCCCCGCGTATCCGGCTGGCGCAAGGCGATGCCTCGGCGGTGGACACAGTAACGGCGTTCGGCGTGCCCGCGTTCGACCGAGTGTTCGTCTCCTACGCCCTCTCGATGATCCCGCCCTGGTGCGAAACCGCAGCCCACGCCCTGTCGCTGACCAAGGCTGGCGGCTCACTGCATGTTGTCGATTTCGGCGGGCAAGCGGAGTTGCCCGGCTGGTTCCGGTCGGGCTTGCGCGCGTGGCTGGCGAAGTTCTCGGTCGAGCCGCGCGAGGACCTGGAGGCGGTGCTGGCGGAGATTGCGCGGGACCAGGGCGGGAGACTGGAGTTCCGGCGGCTGTACAGGGACTATGCAAGATACGCGGTGGTGCGGCGCTGACTGGGTGTCAGGCACCACTGGTGCCTGACACCGGGTAAGCCGCTGACATTGCGAAACGGGCGGATCGCTGGTACTTTTTGCCTATGGCTTACGCCGCTGAAACTTTGATGGAAGTCGATGAGTTCTTCGCTTGGCAAGCGCGCCAGGAGAAGCGCTACGAGCTCGTCGATGGCGTGCCCATTGAGATGATGACGGGCGCTAGCAGTATGCACGATCTCGTCGTCACCAATATGATCGCCTTGTTCAAAGGCCAATTGCGCGGTGGCCCTTGCCGCCCCACCACTGCCGATATCGCTATCAGAACCCGTATCCGTTCGCTACGCCGCGCCGATGTGATGGTCACCTGCGATCCGCCACGCCGGGATGTCTACGAAGCACTAGAGCCGCGACTCGTAGTCGAGGTGCTTTCGCCCTCGAACACGGGCGTAAAATGGGACCGAAAGCTCAACGAATACCGGCGTCATGAGGCGCTGGACTATATACTTCTGGTGGACAGCGAGGTCGTCGCGGTGAAGCTTTACACCCGCGCGGCAAGTGGCTGGGATGATGTGGATGCGGATAGTCTGAAAGACAGTATAGAGCTGCCGAAGCTGGGCTGTGTGCTCACGCTTGCGGAGATCTATGAGGGGACCGGGCTGGAGGACGGTCTTGGGACGTGATCGTGTAGGTTGGGTCAAGCCTTCGCGCAACCCAACACCTTAACCGCTTGCCGTCCAGATGTTGGGTCTACGCTAACCTTACGCCGGCAGCGGCGCAGCCCCACCTGTATCCGGCTCCAGCTTCGGGCGTGCACGCCCTGTCGGCGGAACAGCTGCGCCCGTGGACGTGCCGCCTTCCCCGCCTTCGTCGCGGATGATCGGCAGGCCGGCCAGCACGCGCTTGACCTCCTCACCAGACAGCGTCTCGAACTCAAGCAGCGCCTTGGCGACGGCGTGCAGTTGATCCGGCCGGTCGGTCAGTATTTTGCGCGCCGTCACTTCGCCTGCCGCGATCAACGACCGGATTTCACCGTCGATTAGGCTCGCTGTTTCGTCCGACAGGTTCTTGGTCTGCGTCACTGAATGGCCCAGGAACACTTCCTGCTCATTGCCATTATAGCGCACGCGGCCCAATTTCTCCGACATGCCCCACTCGGTCACCATCGAGCGGGCCAAAGCGGTCGCCATCTGAATGTCCCCCGTCGCACCGTTTGTTACGTTGTCGGGGCCGCCCAGGATGATCTCGGCTTCGCGGCCGCCGAACAGCACGGCCATGCGGGCTTCGCACCATTTGCGCGTGCGGCTGTAGCGGTCGCCTTCGGGCAAGTTCATGGTCACGCCGAGGGCACGGCCACGCGGGATGATTGTGACCTTGTGCAAGGGATCATAAGGCACCATCAGGCCGACGATGGCATGCCCGGCCTCGTGATAGGCCGTGTTGCGCTTTTCCTCGTCGCTCATGACCATGGAGCGGCGTTCTGCACCCATCATCACCTTGTCTTTGGCATCCTCGAACTCGCGCTGCGTCACCATACGCTTGTTACGGCGGGCGGCGAGCAACGCGCCTTCGTTGATAAGATTGGCGAGATCGGCGCCCGAGAAGCCGGGCGTGCCACGGGCAAGCGTCTTGATATCCACATCGGGAGCCATCGGAACTTTGCGAGAATGCACACGCAGGATTTTCTCACGCCCGGCCACGTCCGGGTTGGGGACAGTGATCTGGCGATCAAAGCGGCCGGGACGCAGCAAGGCCGGATCGAGCACGTCGGGACGGTTGGTGGCGGCAATAAGAATGATGCCTTCGTTGGCTTCAAAGCCGTCCATTTCCACGAGCAGCTGGTTCAACGTCTGCTCACGCTCATCATTACCACCGCCGAGGCCCGCGCCGCGGTGGCGGCCGACTGCGTCGATTTCGTCGATGAAGATGATGCAAGGCGCGTTCTTCTTGGCCTGTTCGAACATATCACGAACGCGGGATGCGCCGACACCGACGAACATTTCAACAAAGTCCGAGCCCGAGATCGAGAAGAACGGCACATTGGCTTCGCCAGCAATGGCGCGGGCGAGCAGCGTCTTGCCGGTACCCGGAGGGCCGACCAGCAACGCACCACGGGGGATCTTGCCGCCGAGGCGCTGGAATTTCTGCGGGTCGCGCAGGAACTCGACGATTTCCTGTAGATCTTCCTTGGCCTCATCGACGCCGGCTACGTCTTCAAACGTGACGCGGCCCGAGCGCTCGGTGAGCAATTTGGCCTTGGACTTACCAAAC
Organism: Hyphomicrobiaceae bacterium; assembly: GCA_025359185.1. Lineage (GTDB taxonomy): Bacteria > Pseudomonadota > Alphaproteobacteria > Rhizobiales > Hyphomicrobiaceae > JANYHF01. Next base: position 34,200 of record JANYHF010000078.1, read on the forward strand.
CCCATGGCGCGGCCGCCACCCGACTGCATCTGGCGCATGAAAAATACCCAAAGGCCAATGAAGGCGAGAATCGGCAACCAGCCGGTGAGAAGAGCGATGATCCAGCTCTCGTCTTCCGGCGGCTTGGCGGTGATCTTCACCTTAGCCTTGTACATGGTCTCGACCAGTCCGACATCGTCGGGCGCCAGGGTCGTGAACTTCGAATCGTTGTTGCGCGTGCCGTTGATGCGGTTGGCAACAATCGTCACCTCTTTCACGTCGCCATGATCGACATCGGCGCGGAAGGTGGAATAGGCGATCTCTTGCGGGCCGGCCTGTTGGGTTTGGTGCTGAAACACCTGGAACAACACGAGCAGAAGGGCCGCCACGGCGACCCAGATGACAAAGTTGCGGAAGCTCGGGTTCATCGATGCTCCTCAGGGCAAGCCGGTCACGAACGAAACGACGCCGGAGCGGGTGCCTGTTAATAAAAGTTCTATCGTGACGATGTAGATAAGAAGCCGAAGCTCCCTTGCCAAGGCGAATTTGTCAGGCCTGGGGAAGGATTTCCGTCCCCGTTTGTGTCAGCATTAGGCCGGCAAGCCCCAATGCGGCACGGTTAGCGGCCTCGGTTGCAATTGCTATACCATGATCAGGCCTCTTCAGGGCTGTCATCGGCCGCTGTTGCGGTCAGGACGTCCTCGTCAGTGAGAACGCACGTCATATCAACGTCACGCGATGCCAACCCGACCACCGGCATGGCGATGAGCTGATGGTCGCGCCAGGCGGCAGGGGCAGCGAGAACGGCGGCGCGGGATAAGCCAACGGCGCGGGTGGCGCTGGCAAGAAGCCCACGCATGTCGGCGGGTTCGGGCGCGCGGATGATAACAGGACCGGCGTCTGGCGCGAGGCAGATGCGAAAGCGGCGATCCCACAGGATCGTTTCACCAGGATTGACGGTCACCCTAGGCAGCCCGTCGCGCCCCGGTTCGCGGAACAGCAGCACGGTGTCCGGGCCCGCCTCGATGATACAACCCATCAGCGAACGGATCGCCGAGGATGCCGTTCCCAGTTCTGCAACCAGACGCTCCAGGCGCTCAAGACGGATGTCCTGCCCGGCTGCGCCCAAGGCGGCGAGCAATCGCGCCAGCAACCGCAGCCGGATCTCTTCTGGCAGGGCATCGAAGCCGGGGCGAAGTAATGAAAGGTAGCCGCTTGGATTGACACTGACGAGGCTCCAGAAAGCATCTGACGTAGCGCTGTCGAGCGCCGCACGGGCGCGGGTAAGCCTGCGGGCGGAGCGTGCGAGGGCGGTTGGGGAAAGGCCGGCAGCGGCTAGGCTTGGCATGGCGGCACGCAAGCGTGGGCGCTCGAAGTCAAGGTTCAGGTTGCTCGGATCATCCAGCCAAGGCACTCCGCGTGCGCGCAAGCTGGCTTGCAGGCGGGCTTTGCTGAGCCCTAGCAATGGGCGCAACAGTGGCAGGCCACCGGTCTGGCTATGCTGTGCCATGGCTGACAGACCATCGACGCCGCTGCCCCTGGCAAGCCGCATCAAAACAGTTTCGGCCTGATCGTTCAGGGTGTGGGCAGTGACGAGTGCTTCCACGCCACAGTCGCGCGCGGCTTTGACCAGCAGCCGGTAGCGATCGGTGCGGGCGGAGGCTTGCAGGCCAGAGGTCGCGGTAGTCGGCGTGCGCGTGAGAACGCGGCATTCGAGGCCTAATTTGGCGGCTTCTGCGGCGACGGCTTGGGTCTCGGCCGCAGCCTCTGGCCTCAGGCCGTGATCGACCGTCAGCACAACAAAGTCTGGCTTGGCCTCCGCCAAACCGTCCCGCCACGCCAGTGACAGATGCATAAGCGCTAAACTGTCCGAGCCGCCCGACACAGCGAGCGCAATGCGGCGAAATCCGCCATAGAGCCGGAACAGCTCCAGCAATTCGGCTGGGGCGACCGGCTCAGCAGCCGGTGCGTTCGCGCTCGGTTTGCGCAAGATGCTTGACCTGGACCGATGAGTTCGGGAATTCGGTGTCGAGCGCGGTGAACGCGGAACAGGACATATCCTTTTGGCCAAGGCGCGACAACGACATCGCAACTTTCAAAAGGCTGTCGGGAGCCTTCTGGCCCGTACGGAAGGCTTTGTAACCCTTCAGGAAGGCGTCGGCGGCAGGCTTATACTGGCCACGGGCATAAAAACTCTGGCCCAGCCAGTAGTGGGCGTTGCTGGCCAGGGGAGCTTGCGGGAAGCGAACAATATAGTCGCGAAACGCGCCCTCGGCCCCGGCATAGTCCTGTTGCAGGATATGGCTGTAGGCTTGGTCGTAGGCGACCTGAGGATCGGCAGACGGGGCCTCGGGTGCCAGCGCAGCGACCTGATTGCTATCGGTTGTCACGCCTTGCGACGCACCAGTATTGTCCATCTGGGTGGCGGTATCGAATGTATCGGCCTGGCCCTGCGCCGCCGGATCGGCGTTGGATTGCTGCACTACTGTGGTTTGGCCAAAACCCGTATCGGCGTTGGCTGGCTGTTCACTTAGCGCGGCCGTGAGCGCGCTTTGCTTGCCGGGGACAACAGGTTGAAGGGCTGGCGCTTTGGGGGCCAACAAAGCTGCGGGTTGCTGGCGTCCAGCACTTTGTGCGCGCATTTGGTTGGCAAGGTCCGTGAGCTGCCCGCTCATCACTTGTAGCTGGGTTTCGAGCCGCCCGACCCGCACATCCAGATCGCCGCCGCCCGTTGACGCTGGCTCACCCGCCGCGTTGATGGACGGAACCGCACCGCCAGGACGGGTCTTGCTCATGGATTCGAGCGTTCCCACAACGACGTGAATATCGGCGATCTGCTCTTCCAGGTGACTGATGCGCTGGTTGGCTTCGCTTGTTGCGGACGGTGCAGCCACGTCGGCCTTTGGAGCCTTGGCCGCAGCGGCCGTCTTGACCTTCTGCGGCAACGGCTTCACCGGCTTTTGTGCGACACCGGCTGAAGGATCAGTCACTGGTGCAAAAATATCCTGCTCGGTCGCCGTTTGCGCCAAACATGGCTGTGCCGCGCCCAAAACCAAAGCACTCATGATAGCAAGTGACAGTGCAAAGCGCCTGAACATGCGGTTCCCCAAAAATCGCATTGCGGACCAGCCCCAACTTGCGGCCGACTGATATGTTAGACTTCTGCGCTTCCTTGGCCGTGTCAACCGGTGGTGAACGCTGGCGGCCCGTTAGGTTCCAGCGCGCTGGTTCAGCACCGTGACGACGCGCCGGTTCTGCGACCAGCACGAAATGTCATTGCAGACCGCGACAGGCCGCTCTTTGCCGAACGAAATCGTGCGGACACGGGCGGCGTTAACGCCTTGGCTGGCCAGGAACGTGCGGACGGTTTCCGAGCGCTTGGCGCCAAGGGCGAGATTGTATTCGCGCGTGCCGCGTTCGTCGGCGTGGCCTTCGAGTGTGATGGTGTATTGGGGATATTTGCCCAGCCAGCTGGCCTGCGAGCGCAGTGTGTTTTGCGCGTCGGGCGTGAGGTCTGTGCTGTCAGTGGTGAAATAGACAATGTTGCCGACATTAACGGTGAAATCGCGTGAAGAGCCCGGAGTTACGGGGCCGTTGGGGTCGTTGCTGCCGTCGCCGATCAGGTTCGCGCTCGGATTTGGCACCTGGTTAGCGCAGCCCGCCAGAGCCATACCCAGCATCACGGTGAGGGCCACCGGCGCCAGTCTGCTCGCCCATTTGGCCAAACTCATATCGTTTCCCCTGTTCTGCTGGTGGGCGGGCTTGGTGCAAAAACACCACTGCTCAACCGCACAGCTCAACCGCCTAATATAGGATAAAGCTTAGTCCCGGCATCGTGCGAAAGTGTGGCCGGGGCGTGACAAATATAGGATGACCGCTCCAAGGTTAACCAACGCTTAACGGAGCGCCAATGGCCGAATTCCGGCCCCGAAATCGATTCGCGCGCTCCGGGACACACGTAAGCCCAGAAAGACTGAAAGCCGCTCGCTCGACAGATGTCGCGGCGAAACGGCTTCCAGCTCAGTCTGTTGCAGGTTTTCCCCGAAAGGAGCCCCCCGCGAAGACTTAAATCTCAAACCGGCCTTAACGGCCGACCTGATCCATCATGACGATGGCGCCGAGCTTCATTGGCTCGTGCTCTTCACGACGGCATGCGCCGATCGTTGCAGCCACGGCGATGATGCTCGCGATGATGATGATGCCCTTCATAGCCTTCTCTCCTCTGCTTCAGCGGCAATTGCCTTGTCCGGATTACCGGCGCTGCCCCACCAGTTCAAGCGGTTGGGACGGTTTAGGGCCCCTTTTCCACCTCAATGGTGCGCAAATGCAACGCCAGTGCTTAAGTCCCACCACAGTTTCTAGGATTCCGGGGTGGGTAAGGACAAATGCTCCCGAATACAGACCGGCAGCTCAACACGCCCTGGAGACTAAAAGAGCCGATTCCGGTAAAAGGTCAATTAATACGCGGCGACCAAGCAGGGTCAGAACCGAAATGAGGTGTGGGTATCTGGCGTTCATTATAGCCGGTTAGGTCCACCGTGAAGAGTTTGGGGCCGCCGCTAGCGCCCTGACTTTCGCGGAAAAACATCAGAACCCGGCCATTTGGCGCCCAGGTTGGCCCTTCATTATGGTAACCGCCGGTCAAAATACGCTCGCCTGAGCCATCGGGCCGCATGACGCCTATCAAAAACCGTCCATCGACCATCTTGGTAAAGGCGATGAGGTCGCCGCGCGGGGACCAGACGGGGGTGGAGTAGCGGCCGTCGCCTGTACTCAGGCGGCGCTGGCCCGAGCCATCGGCGTTCATGAGGAACAGCTGCTGGGTGCCGTCGCGGTCGCTCTCGAAGACGATCTGGCGCTGGTCGGGGGAATAGCTGGGGCCAGTATCGATGGCTTTGGAGGCCGTGATCTGTCGGCTTTGGCGCGATCCGACGTCGTATTCGAAAATGCTGGAAGAGCCGCCTTGCTGGAGGCTGAACAGCACCCGGCCGCCATCGGGGGAAAAACGTGGCGCAAAGGTCATGCCGTCGAAGTTGCCTAGGAGCTGCCGCTGGCCGCTGACCAGGTCCTGCATGAAGACGTGCGGATTGCCTTTCTCATAGGCCGTGTAAACGATGGTCTGATTGGCCGGAGAAAAGCGCGGCGTGAGGATGAGGTCCTTGCCTTGCGTCAATACGCGCAAATTGAATCCATCCTGGTCCATCACAGCCAGCCGCTTCACGCGGTTATCCTTGGCCCCGGTCTCATCAATAAACACCACCCGCGTATCGAAATAGCCCTTGTCGCCGGTCATCCGCTCATAGACCGCATCGGCAATGATATGCCCTAGCCGCCGCCACGAATCGGCGCGCACCGCGAACTGCTGACCCGCCAGCTGCTTGGCCGTATAGGGGTCCCAGAGGCGGAATTCCGCCTTCACGCGCCCGTCCGGAAGCGTTCCGGCGCGGCCAACCAGCAGCACTTGCGCCGAAATCGCCTGCCAGTCGGGCATCCGCGGCGCTTTGTTGGGATCGCTGATCTGCTCGATGTAAGAGGCCGGATCGAGCGGGGCGAACAGCCCGGAGCGTTCCAGGTCGGCGGCAATCACACTCGACACATTGCCCGACAGTTCCCCATCCTGCGGATTACCCGGCACGAAAGGCGGGATGGCGATGCGCAGAGGGTTAATGTTGCCCTCGGTGACGGTGCCCTTCACCTGGGCGACAGCGGGGGCGATCTGCACGCACACACATGCCAAAACCACGCACACAAGAGTCGACAGCGCGATCATACCCGGCGATTCAGTGATGCCTCGCGATCGTTCGCGATCATTCCCGCACCTTTTGACTCTAACCATCACTCACGCCCCGCGAATCACTTGCACACGGCTACCTGAACCGTTAGCCAGCCACGGTTGCCGTGGCAAGCGAGACACACGACGGCATCAAGGGGTTTTTGTGACGGGGGGTGGTTGGCAAACCCGGTGTCAGGCACCGGACGCCACCAGCCGACGCCATGACGCTCCAATCTCGCCCGTCCGGTGCCTGACACCCAGTCCGCCATGATGACTCCTGGGAACGCTGCCATGTCCGATACTCTCGAACGCCGCGTGGAAGCTCTAGAAGCTGAACTCCGCGAACTCAAGACTGAGGTTCGGGCGAAGAAGCGTCCGCCCGATTGGACCAAAACGATTGGCTGGGCGAAGGATGATCCGCTCTATGAGGAGGCGATGCGGCTAGGCCGCGCTTACCGCGAGAAGCAGCGGCGCGATGCTGGTTCTTGATACGGACCATATGTCGGAAATTGACCGGGGCTCTGCCTTGGGCAAGGCCTTGCTTAAAAGGCTGGAGTTCTGGCCGAGTGATCTCAACGGCAGATGCTCGCGACAAAAGTTCAGCGGATCGATTTTTGCGATATCGGAAGGAAGCCATCCGCATCGGTTCGATGGACCTGAAGATCGCGTGCATTGTCATGGCTCACGACTCCACGCTGCTCACGCGCAATGCTTCAGAGTTTGAGCGCGTGCCGAGGCTCAAACACGAAAATTGGCTTTGATGCAGCTAGGGCCTGTCGTCAGTTATGGGTTCGGGCTGGACGTGAGCGATTTTGGCCGAGGAGCAGGCGCTCGACGACGCAAGCCAAATGGCTTGCTAGGACGAGCAACGCACTCATCGGCCA
>JANYHF010000083.1 GCA_025359185.1 Hyphomicrobiaceae bacterium
CGCCGCCGCTCAACCGTCGAAATGATCTCGGCCGCCATGTCTCTTACCGTCCATAACCTCGTGGATAAGGACAGTATGCTTCACCCGATCCGCCACTCGCCGGCAAGCCACCATGCCCGCAGTCGTGAGGGGACGCTTACAATCCTCCACATCAGCGGCGGTTCTAAGGACCGCCGCAAAACAACACCTAACGCGGCCGCGCCGATAATCCGCCTACACCTAAATATCCTTACGAGGTGTCTTGCCGATGCTCGACGCTTGAACCGGACTTGGCGGATCCCAATTCCGCTCAAACCAACTCGTGCACACGTTATCCACAAGCTAGTCGTGTCGCGGCTGCAACAGTTCGACCGCAAACTCGGTTGCCGTCTGTTTATGACAGCCCACTGTCATGGAGGTGTCGTGCCGCGCCGCGAGGGCCCGCCCAAACCGGCCCCGGATGTGGATCCTTAACGGCTTTGATCGGACCAGCGCGGGGCGTCCCATTTGGTCACTGTAACGTTTGAGTTGTAGCTTATTGGAGTAGAGTGGCATGACTGGGGGACTGTTCAAATCGGCCAGCACATTGGCCAACCTCGCCGCAGCCGGCCTGATGGTTGGCAGCGTTGCGATGACACTGAAGGCCGCCTGTGCGGCTGATCTTGGCGGCGACTGTTGCGCCGACCTGGAAGAGCGCGTTGCTGAGCTTGAAGCAACGACGGCCCGCAAGGGTAATAAGAAGATCTCTCTGACGGTAACCGGCCGAGTCAATGCGAACATGCTGTATTGAAATGGCAGCTTCGGCGTCAGCGATACACAGTCAGCTGCCAAGGGACCAAGCAGTGATCTATACTTCGGCAACGTGGGCCACAACGAGTCGAACTTCAAGATCAAGGGCGACGGCAAAATCAACAAAGATGTCACGGCCGGTTTCTCGATGGAAATCCGCAATGATTTCAGTGTGGTTGGTTTTCCCGACCAATCCGTTGATCAGCATGGCCCGGACTTGCAGCCGCGCAGTATGTATGTGTTTGTCAAGAGTTCGAGCCTGGGTGAAATCCGCCTCGGGCGCACAACCGCAGCGTCGGATGACGGCTGGTATCAGGAGCTTGGCACCTCGACCGTTGGTGGTCTGGCTGGCGATCTGTTCGCCGGCGGCTTCAAGTTCCGTGACAACACTGCCGCGCACAGCTTGACCGGCTACACTTGGACACAGGCGTTGGGTGAGTGGACGGATAGCAGTTCTGTCAACCGCATCACATACATCAAGCCAACTCTTGGCGGGTTCGTTGGCAAAGTTGCTTTCGGCGGCGCCGACGCGGTTGATGCGTCATAGAGCTGGACTGGCAAGTTCGACACGTTCAGCGCTGTCGCGGGCGTTGGTTACAATGCCTATCAGGAGCATGAACTCGCTAAGGGCGGCTTCGGTAAGGGCATCGGCACGAAGCAGACAGACTATGGGTTTTCGGGCTCCATCTCCGAGAGCGGCTCTGGTCTGTTCCTCACCGGCGCTTATGGCGTCGCAACCGTTGACGATAGCGCGTACACCGACAAAACTTTCTACATGATCCATGGCGGCTGGGCCAAGAACGTGACGGCCCTAGGTCTGACCACGATCGATGCTCAGTATTACAAAGCCAACAACGGCGTGAACGATTTCAACTTGCTCGATAAGGCTGCGGTCATGTCGTCAACAGGCCACACCATCGGCTTTGGCATCGATCAGGCATTGGACCCGGTCGCCAGCAACATCTACCTGCACGCCCAGCGTGACACGCTGGATCCAAGTGCTGAGATTACCGCCAAGAAGAAGATCGACTCGCAATCGATCGACAGCATCACCGCCGGCATGTTCGTCCGTTTCTAGCCTACACCATCTTCACCACCATGACCAACTCGAAGAGATGCCCTGACCAGGCATCCCTTTTTTATGACTGCCAATGGCCGCCGCGACACGCGCCCGCCTTGACACTTTGGCAAGGCGGGCCCTCAATCGGTGTGATGAACACCAGCACCACCCGCAATTCCTCAACCCTCGATGTCGCCGAGGTTGACCGTTTCCGCAAGCTCGCCGACGATTGGTGGGACCATAAGGGACGTATGCGCCCCTTGCACGAGATCGCACCAACGCGGCTTGGCCATATCCGCGCCGAGGCCTGCCGGCATTTCGGCCGCGACGTCAAAGCCATGCGTGCGCTAGACGGCTTGCGCGTCCTCGACATCGGCTGCGCCGCCGGCCTCGTCTGCGAACCTGTCGCGCGCATGGGCGGCCGCGTCACCGGTATTGATCCTGGGCCGGAGCTTATTGCTGCGGCCAAGGCCCACGCCATCGCCTCGGGCCTCACCATCGACTATCGCAATGCGCGCACGGAAGATCTGGCCGCCGCCGGTGAAACCTTCGACATGGTACTATGCCTGGAAGTAGTCGAACACGTACCAGATGTTGGCGCGTTTTTAGCCACGTGCGCAAAACTGGTCGCGCCCGGTGGTCTGATGATCGTGTCCACAATCAACCGCACGCTGAAGGCGTTCGCGCTTGCCATCGTCGGCGCAGAATATGTGCTGCGCTGGCTGCCGCGCGGCACGCATGAATGGAACCGGTTCGTGACGCCGGCGGAACTTGCAGGGCATTTGACACGCCAAGGCCTTGCCACTGCGGAACCACGCGGTATGATTTACAATCCGTTGGCGACGGGTTGGAGCCTGAGCAGTGACAGCGAAGTGAACTACTTCCTTTCGGCGTCACGCCCTGGCTGGGTATGACGTCCAGTCATCAGATCGCCTCCGTCTTCACCGTGTCCCCAAGAACGTCCCCGCGCCGTGCTCCGTGAAGAGCTCCAATAGTACCGCGTGCGGAGTTTTCCCGTTCAAGATCACCACCGCCTGCACGCCCGCTTCGACCACGGCGATGCACCCCTCCACCTTCGGGATCATGCCGCCAGTGATGGTGCCATCGGCGATCAACCCGCGCGCCTTGGAGACCGTCAGCTCAGAGATCAATTTCCCCTGCTTGTCCAGCACACCATCCACGTCCGTCAGCAGCAGCAGCCGCTTGGCCTTCAGCACCTGCGCCAGGCTTGACGCAAATGTGTCGGCATTGACGTTCAGCGTTTCGCCCTCTGCCGAAACCGCCAATGGCGCTACCACCGGGATTAGGTCGCTCTTGGTGAACACGTCGATGATGTACGGGTTCACGGAAACAGGCTCGCCGACATAGCCCATGTCCACCGCGCGCATTAAATTCGAGCCCGGATCGGCCACAGTCTTTTTATCGATCTTGCGCGCCGTCATCAGATGCGCGTCCTTGCCGCTGATGCCCACGGCATTGCCGCCCTCGCGCGCGATCGCGGCCACGATCTCCTTGTTGATGGAGCCCGACAGTACCATCTCAACGACATCCACCGTCGGCTTGTCGGTGATGCGCAGGCCGTCGGCGAATTCCGACTTGATCGACAGCTTGTCGAGCATCTTGCCGATCTGCGGGCCGCCGCCGTGCACCACGACTGGGTTCACGCCGGCCTGCTTCAGCATGACGATGTCGCATGCAAAGCAGCGCGCGAGTTCCGGGTCGCCCATAGCGTGGCCACCGTATTTGACCACGATGGTCTGGCGGTCGTAGCGCAGCATGAAGGGCAGCGCCTCGGAGAGGAGGGCGGCCTGGGCGATCGGGTCAGTAGCTGTCTTCTCCGCCATCGGTGCGAGGTTCCAAGAATGGGACGAATTTTGCCCCTTATAGACATCCCGGCCGGAGGCTCAACCGAAACCGCACTGTGTCACGGTCTGTGACCCGCCAAGCCCGATTTACGGAGCACCCTCAGACCGCCTGGAGTTTCACCCGGCGTCAGTTGCAGGCTGCTTTGAACGTGCGCGCTGTAGCGTCAAGGCCAAGCCGGCACGCCACTTTTTGAAGCGGCTCTGGAGCCCAGGCGATGCCATCACTCCCAGCGCCTTGCGAAACGGGGTCAGATCCGAAGTAAGTTCGCGCGCGTCTTCGTCAGCGATGCTGCCTGGATAGCCGGGTCAAGCCCGGCCATGACGTTGGAATTTAGTTGGCTTGACCTCAAGCAACAGAAGATCGCGTGTAAATAGTGCATTTTACCATTCCAGAAACTTCATTTTTAAGTCCAAATCCATTTATGTATACTACCCTAATCTTGCACGGACCAGGGCTGCACTCGAGGGTGTCTTGATTGTGCCGAGGAAGAGCAGCGCCTGGATCGCCTGCCGCACAGGTGGGTCCAGGGGGCCACCGTCGCACGCCAGGGGTGAGATTCCCTGGAGTGGAGCAGCCCACAGAGGAACAAGGCCGTCGTGGGGACGAGTCCCATCTAGCCTAACCGCAAGTGGCGACGCCAAGGTCCGAAAAGAACGTTGCCGCGGGGCGGTCAAGGACCGCTTCACTGGAACTACCAGTACCTTGCGGACTTTGACTGCCCCCCGCCCTGATCACCGGAACGGCTCATATAACGACAGGATCACATAGCTTGTATATACACGCTATTGATAACGACTTGGGCCTCGAATGACATTCAGTCTATCGGCGGCTGGCACTTGCTTGGCCAGATGGGTGGGTGCAGGGTTATGTTGGCCGCTGTTACAACCGGTCTTGGGTGCGTCCCGGCCATGCCAACGCCTTCGAATCGCCAGGTTCGCAAGGCCTTGAGAGCTGTTGAAAAGATGTGTGTTGAGTAGCCGGTGGAGTCTCGTCTCGAATGCCGAATATGCCGAACGCTTCGTCCGCATCTGCCCCAACGTCGCCGCAACTGGCTGCGACGCTGGAACGTGCGTTGGTCTATGCCGAGGAGCAGGCGCACCGGCAGGTTACGGCGGAGCATCTGCTGCTGGCTCTGACCGAAGACAGGGATGCCATGGGTATCCTGACGCGCAAGGGTATCGACATCGATCATATGCGCAACGAGGTGGCAGGGCTGGTCAGCGGTAACAATGACCGGTTCGAGGCCACAGAACCGGGCCAACCGGCCTATGGGGCCGACCTAATGCGGGTTATGAACACAGCCGGTGGTGCTGCCAGTCCGCGCCGTCCGGTCGATGGCGCGCTAGTGCTGGCGGCGCTGATCGCCGATGGCACGACGCCATCGGCCGAGCTGATCAAGCTCTATGGCCTGACCTTCGATGACATCACCCGGCTGCCACCGGGTCTGGCGGCTCCCGCGCCAATTGTGCAGGTACCGCAACAGCCACCGGCTCTCGCCAGCGTTCGCGCGGCGGCACGCGAGATCGCGCTTGGCCAGCAGCGGACACGGCGTGAGTTTCCAGCCCCACCCCCTCAGCAGACTCAGCCCACCGGCAGCACGCTGCGGCGTCCACCAGCGTCCTATCCGCCGCCCGTGCCTCAGCCGGTACCCCGCGATGACTATGCGGACGGCGCAGCCGTCAATGGCCATGGCGGCCTAAATGGATATGGTGCCGATCCGCCGCAAGCGCCCGCGTTTCGCCCGGCACCCGCCCCGCAGCAGGTTTACGCACCCCCGGCACCCGGTTGGCCCGGCCCGGCCCTGCCACAGCCGGGCTACGGTTACGATCCAACCGCCAACACCGCCGATTGGAATCAGTATGCCTATCCCGAGGCGGAAGCTGGCGGTTTTGCGGAACCTGCGCCGGCCTGGACCGACGGCGTGCCGCCAGACATCGCGCCCATCCGCCAAGCCCGGCGGGATCCTGATTCCGCCCCTCCCCCCCGGCAGCCGCCAGCCGCCAGGCCGCAATCCCAGGACCGGCGACCGGCTGGCAAAGGGCGCAGGGCCGCTGAGCGGAGCGTCATCGTTGAGAACATTCCGCGCCAGATGGTGATCGGCGCACCGCACATTATTGAAGCGCGGATTGCACGGCACAGCATCGAAGGTTTGATGCTGGGTAGTGGCGCCGATGGCGTGGCCAATCTGCAGGATTTGCCCACAACGCTCGCCCTGACGGTGCGGATGCGCACACCCGATGGCGGGGTGATGATCGAGGCGGGGTCACCCGAGACGCAATGGATGGAGAGCGTTCTGGGTTTGCAGCAGGATGATTTCGCCAGCTGGCGCTGGACCGTCACGCCCAAATGGTCCGGGGCGACCAATCTGCAGCTTATCGCGTCAGCGCGCGCCATTGATCCGGCCGGGCTGATGTCCGAGATGGCGCTGCCTGATCATGCTGTTGATGTGCGCATCGTCACCAATTTCGGGGCACTGGCAGGCCGGTCGGCGTTCTGGATTTTTCTGGTTGTGCTGCTGGGCGGGATTGGCGCGATCGTCGAGTCCACTATGCATATATTCAGCACGCTGATTGGACGCTGAGATGTGGCTCTTAGAGGCAACCCGCAATCGTAGCCCTGAGTTCAGGGATGCCGTCGCCCTTGCCGGCGCTGGTATCCAGCAGGAACGGAAACGCGGCGGGGCGTTTGGCCAGTCTTGCCAGCGTGCCGTGGCGCACTTTCTCCAGCTCACCGCCAGACAACTTGTCGACTTTCGTCAGCACGATTTGATAGGAGACCGCCGTCTCGTCGAGCAAATCGAGGATTTCGCCATCGGTGGATTTGATGCCGTGGCGGCTGTCGATCAGCACGAACACGCGGCGAAGCGACGTGCGGCCGCGCAGATAGTCTTTGACAAGCCGCGTCCAGGCCTCGACCTTGGCTTTGGGGGCCTCGGCATAGCCGTAGCCGGGCATATCGACGATGTAGAACGTGCGGGCAAGATCGCTGAAGTAGTTCAGCTCCTGGGTGCGGCCTGGCGTGTTGGAGGTACGAGCAAGTTTGCCATGGCCAGTCAAGGCATTGATCAGGCTGGATTTACCGACATTCGAGCGGCCAGCAAAAGCGATCTCGGGCAGGTCCATCGGCGGCAGATGTTCGAGCGCGACGACACCCTTTGTGAACTCCCACCCGCGCCGGAACAAGGCTTCGCCCCGGGCGATGTCGGCGGAGTTCAGGACAGGAATATCCAGGCTCATGACGGTTGCGGGCCACCGCCTCCGATCCGCGACCGGATCCACGCCACACTTTCCTTGAAGTCCTTGACGACATTCCCCAGCAGTTCCACCGGCACGCCCTGCCGTTTCATAATCATCGATTGCTGCAGGATGGTCAGTGTGTTGTTCCAGGCCCAGTAAATGACGAGGCCGGCTGGCGACGTTCCCAACATGAACGTGAAAATGATCGGCATGAACGTGAACATGCGCGCCTGTACCGGATCTGGCGGCGGCGGGTTCAGTTTCATCTGGAACCACATAGTGATACCCATGATTATCGGCCAGACGCCGAGATGCAAATAGGGGATGTAGTTTGGCACGTCGAAGGGCAACAGGCCGAACAAATTGAACAGGTTGCTGGGATCGGGCGCGGACAGATCGTGCACCCAGCCCAGGAACGGCGCATGGCGCATTTCGAGCGCCGTATTCAGCACACTATAGAGCGAGATGAACACCGGGATTTGCAGCATGACAGGAATGCAGCCAATCATCGGATTGACGCCCTGGGCCTTGTACAGCTCCATCGTCGCCTGTTGTTGGCGCACCTTATCGTCCTTGAAGCGCTCCTGGATCTTGGCCATTTCAGGCTGCAATTTCTTCATCTTCGACATAGATTCGAAGGATTTGTTGGCCAGCGGATAAAACGCCAGTTTGACGATAACCGTCACCAGCAGGATTGCGATCCAGAATTGATGGACAAGGCCATAGAGGAAGTTGATGAGTGTAAACATCGGCTTGGTGAGCCAGAAGAAATATTGACCCCAGTCGATAGTGTAGCTGAACAATGGAATGCCCTTGGCTTCATAACTGGCGACCAACTCGGCTTCCTTAGCGCCCGCGAACAATCTGTTTTCCAGCGCCTTGGTCTGTCCTGCGGGAATGACAAGCGGCTGGACGCCCGCAAAGCCGGAACTATAAACTGGCACGGTGCCGCTGAGGTGACCGATTGAAGCGACGTAGGGCAGGTCCTGTTGCGGCACCAAAGTAGCAGCCCAATACTTGTCCGTCATACCAAGCCAGCCGCCGGTGTCCTTGTAGTCAGGTACCCCTCCGTTTTTGAGCGCACCGTACGCATTATGCTGCACACGCCGCTCCGGAGAACCACTCACAAAGCCTTCAAAGGTCTGGTTGAGCAGCACCGGATCACCATGCCGCGAGAGCTTGGCGACGGGCGTCAGCGTCACATCTTTGCCAGATTTGTTGTTGATCTCGTCTTTGATTGTGAACATGTAATGGTCATCGATCGAGACTGTGCGCTTCAGGGCGAGACCGCCGCCAACGTCTGCGGTCAAAGTCACCTGGGCTGTCGCCGTCAGCTTGGCACCCACTGGCGCCTGCCAAACCGTTTGCGGACCGACCAGCGGTTTGCCGTCAACGTCCTGCCAGCCGAAATCGGCGTGGTAGCCGCCCGGAAAACCTTGCGGCGAGAGCATCACGACCTGCGGGCTTTCAGGGTTGACAGTCTCGCGATAATTTTTCAATACGACGTCGTCGAAGCGTGCGCCTTGCAGCGAAATGGAACCTGACACAGCGGGTGCATCGATCACGATGCGCTGGCTCGCCGCCAGCGCTTCGGCACGGGTCGCAAAGGTGGCTGGATTTGGCGCTGAAGAACCCGTTGCAGGAGCCGCTGCGCCTGCTGGACTTCCCGCCGCTGGCTGCGCAATTCCATTTGGTGTGCCCGCCACCGGTTGCGATTGTGCGGTGAGCTTTGCTTCCATCTCGCGGCGCAGCTGTTCCTGGTGGGCGCGTGGCCAGGCGATAAAATACGACCACCCGGCGACAACGATCATGGACAGCACGACGGCGAGCATGAAGTTCTTCTGGCTTTGCTTGTCTTCCATGACCTTCAGTCCCAGGCAGGGGTGCGAGGTTTTCGTTGGGCAGCGGAGTGATCCGCGCCCGGTGTCGATTGCGACTGGGGAGAGCTGGCTATGCCGTCTGCTTCGGGCAAGGGCTCAAGCACCATCTTGGCTTTGGAATTAGCCTTTCCCTTGTCATGCACGCGTTGCAACGCCACTTGCACGTCGCTTTGCAAATCGGCGAAGCGGCGGTCGAGAGCACCGTTCCGCGCGAACAACACATAGTCGAAATCGGGGTGGGCGAAAGGGCTGGCAGAGTGCCGCACGGCTTCACGCAACCGCCGTTTGATCCGATTGCGCACAACGGCATCGCCGATTTTCTTGGTGACCGTGAAGCCGAAGCGGGCAACTTCGCCAGCCCCCAAGTCACTGACTTGTTCGCGCTCACGTGCCTCCAGCGAAAACGACACCGTCGACCAGCGCAGACCACCACGTACGCGCAAAAAGTCGGCGCGCCGCTTGATCGTTATGAGTTGCATGTCAAGCATGAGCGAGAAGTGCGAGCTGCGCTGGCCTGGCGCGCTGCTGCGCAGGGTCTACGCCGACAGCTTTTTGCGGCCCTTGGCACGCCGCCGGGCGAGCACGAGCCGACCGCCCTTCGTGGCCATCCGCTGACGGAAACCGTGGCGATGCTTTCGAACCAGCCGGCTGGGTTGATAGGGTCTTTTTACGTTCACGAGCCGTCTCCGAACAAACGATGTTGCGCTGCGCAAGCGCGCGCAATTGAGGGAATCCAATTAGCAGCTTATAAGGCAGCCGCTTTGCTGAAGTCAACGAACAACCTCCTGCGGCGCGGAACTGGGCACTGGTCGGCGCTCGGCCAGGGCTGTGAGGGCTGGATAGACGAGGCTCGGAACTGCACCGGGCTCACTTGGATCGATCATTTCGTGCGGCAGATGGGCGTCTTTGGGGAACTCGAAGCGCGTGAGATCGGCCCCATCACTCTTCCAGATGTCCGCCGTCTCGAAGGTGACATAGTGATCGACCGAATCATCATCTGCATTGGTGACGACAACGATGGACCCGGCAGCAGGTTTGTTCTTGTGGGCTTGCCGGCGCACGGCAAGGCCAAGGCGCATATATTCGCCCGTACCATGCGTCGATTGCCGTTTGTAGCTGTGCGCCCGGCTCACCCCGCCAGCCCGCAAAATTGGGTCCTTCCAAACCGAGATATGTGGGAGCAATAGCATGAGCCGCATCAGAAAGGCATTGGGCGAGACGCCGAACTCGGCAAGACCGAAGGCAGGCGCTACCAGCACGGCCCGCGTCACCTCTGGCCGGTTTTGTGCGATCCAGCCTGCCAGAATGCCACCGCCGGAAATACCAATGACGATCACTTCGTGGCCAAGGCCCGCCGCAACATCGATGCAATGATCGCAGAAATCGGCGAGTTCGCGGGCGCTGGTGTGGCGCAGCGCATCCGTGGTGTTGTCCTTGTGCCCGTTGTAGGGCATTCGCGGCGCCAGCACGTTATGGCCAGCCGCGTGCAGATCCGGCGCCCATTCGCTGAACGAGTAGGGGCAGTTCGAGAGGCCATGGATAAGCACAAATACCTTATCGGTCTTGCGGCCATGCACCAACAATTGCGGCTCGCAGATCGACAGAACGGGGGCCTCGGGATGCGCGGCAGCAGCCTGAAAGCGCAGCATGGACTCATTATAACTCTTGGACGGATCCGGCCGCGATGCAAGTCCGCTGGTCATCACGGGCAGAACGCCTGCGAGCAACAGCACCAACACGACCAACCCCACCCAGCCGAGCACTGCCCAGCCGAAGCCAACCACCAGCCCGCTGAGAAAAATGACGATGGCAAACACGCCGAGCACCATGCCGATGGTGATCATGGCCTTCATGGCAATCGACATGGTTCCCGCCCCGCTACGCCCACAGAGCACCGCTCTAATCCAGCCTCAGGCCACACGCGAGTCCGCATCAGATGGTCCATGTTTTCACCGGAAGCGTCTTACGTGTTTCGGCCATCCGTTCGTCCAGTTGCGGGCGCTTGAGCAGGCCCGATTGCGTGTCGATGTGGGTGACCACCGAGGCCGAGTTGATCACGCCTGCCCGAATCGCGTCCTCGGGCGTTGCGCCCTCGGCCACAAACGAGGCGAAGGTGGAGGCGAAGGCATCGCCGGCGCCTGCTGTGCCGGCCACTTTGACCATCAAAGCCGGGCAATAGATAACGCCATGGGGCGATCCGACATAGGCACCGTTTTTGCCGTCGCTGACCAGCACCCAGCGCGGCCCAAGCTTGTGCATGGCGCGGAAGAATCCTGCGAGCGGCATCTTGAAGCCAACGCCGACCAAGCCGTTCGTAGCCAAATCCGGCATTTCGCCGCCATTGCCCGCTGTCAGCTGTGGACCGCTGTCACTGTAACCCTCCATCAGCGAGGGTACCAAGACGCCCGCTTCGGCCCGGTTGATGGCCAGAATATCGATATGGGCGAGGCTGGTACGGAAATCGCTCGCCTTGGAGGTCAGCTGCCGCACGCCAGGATTGGTCGCCACCATCGCACCCTCGGCCTTGGCTTGGGCGACGATCGAGGGGAAGCAATTGGCGGACTCGTTTGAGAGGCTTGATACATAGACCAGTTGCGTTGCGAAAGCGTCTTTCCGCAGGTCCTTGGGCTCCAGAAGCGTGTTCGCACCCCGGAAGGTGAAGATCGCGGCGTTGCGGTCGTGCGAGGAAATCAGCACCGATGCGCCCGTCGGCAGGCGGCCATCCCGGACGGTATAGCGGGTCGACACACCTTCGGCAGCAAGCCCCGCCAAGATGGTCTCGGCCCGCGCGTCCTGGCCAAGTTTGACCAACGCCGCCACATCATGCCCCAGCCGCGCCATGCCAACGGCAGTGTTCACCGCGCCGCCGCCGCAATGGGTCGAAACCTCTTGCGCCTCGTTCTTGCGTCCCTCCTCCAGCAGTAGGAACGACGTCTGGGCATTGCCCAGCGCCATACGCTCGATCTGTTCGCTAGGAATGACCGCAATCGTATCGATCAACGCACTGCCGATGGTCAGGACTTTCATACTCAGGCTTTCCTTGCAGGCTCCATGGACGCGACGCCGGGTTCGGCGGCGATGCGCATCAGCCAGGCGGCAATCCCGGGATAGGGCGTCATGTCGAATTCGCCCTCATGGGCAACGTGCGTATAAGCATAGAGCGCGATGTCGGCAATGCTGAGACTGTCGCCAACCAGGTAGGGGTGCTTGGCAAGGCGCTTTTCCATGACACCAAGCGCCTTGTGACCGCGCTCCCACTTTTCGGGCAACAGGGCCGCGTTTTTCTCCTTCAGGCCTTTGAAGGCGATCCATTGGCGAGCGACGGCAACATAGGGCTCGTGGCTGTATTGCTCGAAAAACAGCCATTCGAACACGCGGGTGCGGGCAAGCCCGGGTGCGGCCAGAAAGCGCGTGCCCTCGGCGAAATGGGCCAGGATGGCGTTGGATTCGGTGATCACCTCACCGCCGGCGAGCACGGCGATTGGAACCTGCCCAAGCGGATTGAGGGCCAGGAACTCCGGCGTGCGGGTGGCCCCTTGGCTCGGTCTGATTTCGATCCACTCGTGCGGACGCCCCGTTAGCTCAAGGATCTGCTTCACCTTCCAGCAATTGCCCGAGTTGCCGCTGCCATAGGCTTTGATCATGATATTGCTCCGTTGATATTTACCGCATCCAACCCCACCGGCGCTGAAGCCGTCAAATAAGCTTCCGGCATCCCGCCCATAGCCGCCTACATCGCTTGCGGCCAACACTCCTGCTATCCTGGCCTGGATTGAAAATCTCATTTTCGTCAGGGGGACGGCACGATGATCGGAGGTGATAGCGGATTGCAGGCGGCCCTCGCGGCGCTCGCCCAGCGCTTCGGGACGCGGCTGCAAACCGGTCTCGCGATCCGCGAGCAGCACGCCAGCACGTTGACTTGGCTGCCAGTGGCTGCGCCCGATGCAGTCGTGTTTGCTGAAGCGACTGAGGATGTGGTTGAAGCCTTGCGCATCTGCGCCGAACACAAAGTACCCATCATCCCGTTCGGCGCGGGCACCTCGCTGGAAGGCCACGTCAACGCACCTTTTGGCGGTATTTCGCTCGATCTGTCGCGGATGAACCGCATCCTCTCCATCAACGACCAGGATCTCGATGCTGAAGTTGAAGCTGGTGTGACTCGCACGCAGCTCAACGACCACTTGCGCGACCGGGGTCTGTTTTTCCCGGTTGATCCTGGCGCAGGGCACGCGACTTTGGGCGGGATGGCCGCAACGCGCGCGTCCGGTACCACGGCGGTGCGCTATGGCACCATGAAGGACAATGTCCTCAACATCACCGCTGTGATGGCCGATGGCCAGATCGTGCGCACCACGGGGCGGGCGCGCAAGTCGTCGGCGGGGTACGATCTCACGCGGCTGCTGGTCGGCTCTGAGGGCACACTCGGCATCATCACCTCGCTGACGGCGCGTTTGTTTGGCATTCCAGAGTCGATCCTCGCCGCTGTCTGCCCGTTCAGGACGCTGGAAGGCGCTTGCAATACCGTCATCCAGGCGATCCAGCTTGGGCTCGGTGCCGCGCGCATGGAGCTGCTCGACGAGCTGCAGATCCGGGCGTTCGTCGCCTACGCCAACTTGCCGCTCGAAGAAGCGCCGACGCTGTTTGTCGAGTTTCATGGCACGCCCGCCGCCACCCGCGAGCAAATTGAGATGTTCCGGTCGATTGGCGAGAGTGAGGGAATGCTGCGCTTTGACAGCGCCGAAACGGCCGAGGACCGCAATCGTCTCTGGAAGGCGCGGCACGATGCGTTCTGGGCGGCCAAGGCGCTGCGGCCGGGCGCCGAGGCGATCGCAACTGACGTGTGCGTACCGATTTCGCGGCTGGCCGAATGCGTGACGGCAACCAAGGCCGACATCGCGCGGCTGGGCCTGATCGCACCCGTGCTCGGGCATGTGGGCGATGGCAATTTCCATGTCCAGCCACTGGTCGATATGAGCAATGCGGACGAAAAACGCCGGGTCGAGGAATTCCTGCATCTGTTGGCGGAACGCGCGCTCGGCATGGACGGCACCTGCACTGGCGAGCACGGCATCGGCACCGGCAAGATCAAATACATGGCGGCCGAACATGGGCCAGGACTTGAGGTGATGCGGGCCATCAAACACGCGCTCGATCCCGGCAACATTCTCAATCCGGGAAAGATTTTTCCGCCCCTTTGACGGGCGGACGTGGCTGTGCCTTGGCAGTCAACGGCAGGGAGCGGGGCGTTCAAGAGCCGCGCAATGGGTAGTCTGAGGATGCGGCCCTCGGCCGCCCCGCTGCATCGTTCTTTTGGACCCTCACGTCGCCACTTGCGGTTAGGCTAGGTGGGACTCGTCCCCACAACGGCCTTGTTCCTCTGTGGGCTGCTCCACTCCCGGGGATCTCACCCCTGGCGTGCGACGGCGACCCCCTGGAGACCACCCGTACGTCGGGCCCTCCAGGCTCTGCTCACTCCCCGCCTGACCCGGACGCCTCCGGGCCAGACCGCTGACGGGGCGAACAAGCGAGATAGTATTTTTGAAAACTAATAAATGCAAATACTTCGTTCTGTTTAAGTAAACGTGGCGTTATTATTATGGAAATTGAGATGCGTGGTGCAATACGGCGTGAAGAACGCCAATTGCACCCTACCCTATCTCCCTGCGCCAGACACCGACGATGCGGTCCCATAGGCGGCCGAGAAGGTTGCGAGGCGGCGTGGCAATGCTGGCGAAACCGCGCGTTTCCAGAGACCTGCCGCCGGCCCAACTAGGAATCGCGCCGATCGTCAATTCGGCCTTGTACACTGCCGTTTCCGGCACCCAGGCACGGTCGGCCGATGGCTTGACTTGGATCGGGCCACCGCCAGGCCCGCCGATGATCGCGGCTTCGATGCGGGGGACGGCCTGTGCGTAGACGCTCCTTATGCGCACCGGCACGCTACCCACCGGAGACCCGTCGAACCACAGCGCGCCCTCCGCACCCGAAGCAACCAGCGCTAGATCCCGCTCCTCGATATAGGCTTCGGCTGCCACTTCGCCCGGCACCACGACCCGCATCAGCGGCCGGTCATTGCGGATCCAGGTGCCCGGCTTCAGGCCAGGCTCGATGTCGCGGACAATCCCGCCGCTTGGTGCCGCCAGGATCAGCCGGGTCTGACGTGCCTCAAGCCCGGAAATTTCCACCCGCAGCCGCCGCAGTTCTTCCTCTTCGACATGCTCCTCTTCGCGATAGTCCGCCTGCGTCAAATGGCGGTCGAGCAAGGTTGAAAGCCGCCCCGCCTTCGCTCGATCAGCTTGTAATTTCTGCACGAGATCCGGCGCCGCAATCTCAACGAGCGGATCACCAGCGGCAACGCTTTGCCCATCGTGCACAAGCAGCCGCCCGATCAGACCCGGCTCAGGCGCAAACACCGCGTGCGCATTGCCAAGCCGCAGCACCACCGGCAGCATCAGCGACGTGCGCCAAGGCACGATCAGCGGCAATGCCAACAGTGTCAGGCAAACGCCCACGCGGCAAATTCCCAACAGCGGACCAAGCCGCTTGATGGCCGACTTGAACCACGCCACCACCGCGCTCGAGACCGGCTGCACCAGGAAGCACAACACGACGAGTACGGCTAATGTCAGGCCGAGCGCCGGAAATACCCACGCTGCCAGCCCATAGGCGATGCCGGAATAGAGGCTGATACGGTAGAGCCCGAGGGCCGCGCCATAGATCATCACACCCGCCTTGGTTCGCCGGCTGAAACCGGGTTCTGGAAATGGCTCCGGCGCTCCCGCCATAATCCGCCGGAAGCCCCAACCGAGCACGCCGAACGCGCGCGATTGCAGATTCTCGATGCCGGTCAGGTCGCTGAGGACGAAGTAGCCGTCAAACCGCATCAGCGGATTGGCGTTGATGACGAGCGAGAGAACCACCAGCGAGGTCGCAGCAAACTGCATGGTGTTGCGCAGCCAGCCGGGATCGAGGAATGGCCAAGTGAGAAGGGCGAGCACGGCCAACACCAGTTCGGCAGCGACGCCCGCGATGGCGATCAGGAGACGCTTGCGCCGGTCCGGCACCCGCCAGGCCCCCGAGGTTTCCGTGTACAGCACTGGCCACAGCAGAATGAGCGACACGCCCATCGATGGTACGTCCACGCCGCAGATGCGCGCCATATAGGCGTGCGCCAGTTCGTGCACACTCTTGGCAATGGTGAGCGCGATGGCGATGCCGATGGCGCCTTCGAGGCTGTAGAGATGATCGAAGCCGGCAATGAACTGCCCCCACTGGCGGAAGACGAGGTACAGCGCGAGGATGAGCAGACAGAAGATCAAAAGCAGAAATCCGCGTGTGAATAACGGGCGTACAAAGCCAACCGTAGCGCGCAAGAACGGGTCGGGCGCCACCAGCGGGATTTTGCGGAAGAGGAGTTCGCCCAGCCACTTGCTCGCCGTCAGCATGACGCCCCGGCGCTTGGCCTTGGCTTGCATCTCAATAAGCTTGGCAGCGGACAGGCGGGCAAGGCCGCTGCTGGTCAGAAACGCGGCAACCTGCGCCACGTGCTCGCGCTGGACCGGCAGTGTCGTCTCCGTACTGACAGCCTCCGCAATGCTGGCGGCATCACTCAAATGCCAGCGCGACAGAATCTCAAACTCGCGCCAGCCGATCCTGAAGAACGCATTGGCAGCGGGGTCTTGCAGCACCCAGCTCGGCGCGCCATCGGGCCGCCGGGGTCCGGGCACCAACTGGATGTCTTCGCGCAAGGGCGGCAGCGGTGAAGCCTGCTGTTGTGATGGGGTGGGATGAGGCGTTGACGTCACTTCGTGCCAGTTCCAGTCTCGGTCAGCTGTTCGAACCCAACACTCAGTACCCAATTCGTCATGGCAGCGTCGGCTGCCATCTACGGCAACTAAAATCTGGCTCGTTGTTCGCTGTCATGGATGGCAGCCTGCGCTGCCATGACGACAATTGGCCTAGAATTTGGATCGCCCCGCTAAAAACCCAGCACACGCCGTAGATGCGCCAGCGGACGGCGCATCAGGGCGTAGGCGAGCGGCACGGTTTCGCCGGAGATTTTGGCAGTGCCCGTCAGTCCCAAGCGCGGCTTTTCCGGACCACCGGTAAACGCGGCCTCGCCAACAAAGGCTGATGTCTGGTTGGGCAGCAGCCGGGCCTCGTAGCTCATGCGGCTGAGTTTGGCTCGCACAGGTTTGGCCGGCGCAATGGCGAGAAAGAATTCGACCTCCGCCCCCGGCGTCACCACCAGTGCATCCTCTACGGGCACCTGAATTTCGAGCCGGATCGCCTTGGGATCGGCCAGCGTCAGAATGCGCTCGCCAACGCGCACCGGCCGCCCCAGCCATTGATTGCGATCCTCCAGCAAGACGACACCGCCCGCCTCCGCCCTGATGTCGGCACGGCTCAGCTTGTCATTGGCGTAGGCAAGGTCGCTCTCGCCCTCCGCCAGCCGCGAGCGGGCCAGTGAAATGTCCGCCCGCGCCTTATCGTCGGAAAACGATTTCTGCTCCAGCCGCAGCCAGTCGGCGCTCAACACCGCCACATGCTTGGAGGCGACATCGCGCTGCGCCAGTAGTTCGGTGGGTTCGAGGCTGACGAGACTTTGCCCGGCCGCGACAACGTCGTTGGCCTCGACCAGCACATTCTTGATCACGCCATCCAGCGGCGCGGCGACGATAGTCGGGTCGATGGGGACGACCTTGGCCTCGGCCAGCACCGTCAGCGGCACGGGAACTGCGCCGAGCGCGATGCCCGCGAGCACGGCCGCTGCTGTCAAAGGCGCAAAGCCCAAGCGCCAGCGCGGCCGCGGGCCTTGCAGGGCCGCCACTGTTTGGCTGATGGCGCCGCCGATCCGCACCAGCACGCGGCGTTCGCTGTCACTGAAAGGCTCGGCGCGCAACAGTATCAGCCCACCCTCTTTAGCGGTGCGCGGACCAACCACTGGCACCCAGAGGGCCGCGCCCGCGATCCATCGTTGGTGGCCGTCTTTCAGCGCAGCTGGCATGGTCTCAACGCCAATGTCCGTTGCCGCGTCCACAGTCGCGGCCGCCTCCAGATGGCTCGCCAGCCGTCCGAACCAGACAATTTGCGGTGCCATCGGATCAACCACAAGGCCGCCCGAAACGGCTGTGATCCGGCGGGCGCGCGAGCGCCACACCAGCGCGTGGTCGTAGGCAACGACACGGTTGGTGTCGTTGACTGCGATGAAGTCTACCGTTTGCGGAGCATCGGCCTGCCGCAGTTCGCCTTCCAGCTGCACGAGGCGCGATAGGCCTAGCACCTGTTTGGCCGGCTCGAGCTCCGTCATGGTGTGCCCGGCGTAACGGCGGCGATGGCTTCGAGGAAACGCACATTGCCGCTCATGCCGGGGATCAGCCGCGCCGTCTCGCCGGCAAACGCCGCGCGCAATTCCACCAATTGCGAGACGCTGTCAATGCGCGCGCCGATGGCGATCACGCGCGCGGGCAAGTCTTCCCCCGTTTCATCAAGCGTGACATCAAGGTGCGAGCCGATGCGAATCGTGCGTAGCGCGTAAGATGGTATGTACACGCGCAATTCGACCGCCTTATCGGAGACGATCTCAATGAGCGGATCGCGAAATCCTACTGTTTCATGCGCATTGGCGATGCGCTCGACCACGCGGCCGTCATAGGGCGCCCGGATGCCGCAGTCGGTGACTTGTTTGCTGGCGACGTCAACTTGCGCGCGGGTCCGTTTCAACTCCGCCTCGGCCAATTGCACCTGCAAGCGGCTTGCGGCTCCGTTTTTGGCCAGTTCCCGCTTTACTGCCAACGACGCTGTTGCCGCCTCGGCCTCAGCTTCAACACGCTGGCGGTCGGCCACAAACGACGTGCAATCGAACTGCACCAGCGTGTCACCTGCCTTGAAAGCCTCACCGGTTTCGGGGCCGATCTGCTCAATGGTCGCTTGCAGCCGGCTTGACAGCCGCGCATGCAATAGCGGCACGACCAATCCGCGGATATGGTCCGGCGCAATGGGGAGTTTGAGCCCCCCGCCCGCCGTCATGTCACCGGCAGAAGCCGGCGTTACTGCCAAGGCTATCGCCAAGATGAGCTGAACCCTGATGAACCGGAGCACCATCACCCGCTCAACCCTTCGCGTTCATGGCGAGACGAGCCGTTGGCAGATCGATTCTCCAGTTGTTAATCAGCTTACGGATCTCTTGCTTAAGGCTGGCAACGCTCTGATGCTCGATTTCGAGTGGTAACCGGTTGGCACCGACGGAGTTCAGGATCCGGCCATAGGCGTTCTGGGCGTCGGAATAGGCGACCAGATATTGCAGCTCCGACACGGTCTTGTGCGATAGCGCCGTCAATGCCTCGATTTCCGAAGCCGAGGTCGCTGCCGTGCCGCTTGCCGCAACGGAGCTCAGTTCCACGTCCACACCGAACAGCCGGCCCGCGACCTTGAGGTTATCCTGCGCCAGGCCATAGCGCTGCACCGCGATCTGCACCTGCGCGATAACCGCCATGCTGAGCGCCGTGCGCCGGGCGTCGGCCACTTTCACGTCGCCTTGCGCAAGGTTGATCGAACGCTCCGCCGTCGCCAGTTCCATCAGGTTCTTGGTCAGGAAACCGGCGGCAATCGACCAGACATTGGTGTGCAGAAAGGTGTTGCTGTTGAAATCGCGGCCCGTCTTCAACTCGACGCCCGGCAGCAACCGCACATAGGCCGCATCGACTTCGGTGAGAGACATCCGCTTTTTGTAGTCCTCTTCGCGCAGCTCCGGCCGGTTTAACAGGGCAGTGCGTTGAAGATCCGGGAGACGGGCGTCGAGGTGTGGCGAGGCCAGGTGCGAGAGATCAGGCACGGTGACGGTGAAATTTTCGCCCGGCCGCACATTGATGAGTGCGGCGAGTTCGGCTTTGGCCAGCAGCAGCTTGCGGCGAACTTCAGTGAGATCCTTCAAATTGCTGAGCAATTCGCGCTCGGCTCGAAGCTGGTCGGCAGGATCGGCGGCGCCCGAGTGCCGCACGCCCTGCGATTGGCTGATGGCGGATTCGATTCGCCTCACCAGCTCATCCACGCGCGGCAGCATGTGCTCGGCGGACACGGCGCGCCAATAGGCATCGCGGATATCCTGCACCATGTTCTGCACCACTTTCAGGCGGTGCTCCTCGGCAATCAGCACCTCGTCGGCGCGCTCCTTGGAGTGCAGATAGGTGAGACCGAAATCCAGCACGTTCCAGACCATGCTGAGATCGGCCGTGTACACTTGCTTGTCCTCGCTGGTGGAAACTTCCAGCGACTGCGCGCCGGTCAGCAGCGACCGGCTCGATGACCCGGCGTAACTGTCGCGGGCATTGTAGCCGGCCGAGGCGACGATTTTCGGCAGCATCCCGGTCGCGTCCTGTTGCAGGCGAGCATCAGCAAAGCCGATCTCCATAAGCTTCAGGCGCTTGTCCAGGTTGTATTTGAGACCACGCGCGATGGCCTCGTAAAGATCAACCGGCCCCGACAGCGGCTCTTGAGCTGCGAACATCAGGTGTGCGTCGCCTTGCAGCCTTCCGAGTCGTGCCGCGTCGCTGAGTGGCACCGGCAGAACCGCGCATCCGCCCAAGCTCAGACAGGCCGCTGCCACGCCCATCGCCAGCACCTGCCGAACCATCCGGCTGCTGATTATAGTCATCCCCTTGCCCATCATGACCCCCTGTGTCCCGCTGCTGCGCATTCAATTCGTGATGTTGTAAGTCTTTTGTAAGAATTTTTATGTCTCTCTAAGACCATACTGATTCGCATTCAGGGTCAAGGCGGCGAGCGGATGCCAGCTCGTTTCACAGCGCAACGGTGCTGGAATACAGCAGATAATCTGCTCCAAGACTAATCTGATCCGGCCGTGAACGAAAAATTTACGATGCTGTAATCGCTTCACAATTTCATAACCAGCCGCGTGTGATCTTGCCAACCTGACAAGAAACGCAGTGGCTCAGCATTCGACCAGGACGGGACAGTCATGCCCTATCAGACCAAAGGCACTCCGGACAACGACTACATCATTCTGCAAGGATCGGGTTTGCATCAGGCCTCAGGCGGCGCCGGCAATGATTACGTCTTTGGCAGCGAACAAAACGACACGCTCTATGGCGGCGCGGGCAATGACCCAATGGGCGGCTCTGCTGGCGGCGATCTCATGTACGGCGGCACCGGCAATGATGGCATGTGGGGCGGTGGGGGCAGCGATACGCTGAAAGGCGGCGAAGGCAACGACACGCTCCGTGGCGACGGCGGCGGGCAAGACTCGCTTTACGGCGGCAAGGGCGACGACGTCATGTATGCCTTTACCGACGACAAGGGTGCCGTCCAGTATCTCGCCTCCGACACCGCAAAAATGTATGGCGGCACAGGCAACGACACCATGTTCGGCGGCATCGGCAACGACACGCTCGTTGGCGGCAAGGGTGATGACGCCTTGGCTGGCGGCGCTGGTGACGACTCGCTCTACGGCGGCATTGGCAATGACATGATCAAAGGCGACGCAGGCAATGACACCATTCGCGGCGGCCAGGGTAGTGACACTCTCACTGGTGGCGACGGCAACGACACGTTTGTCTGGTTCAAGGGCGATGTCACCAAGTCCGTTGGCACCGTTGACCACATCACCGATTTCGCCAATGGCGACGTCATCGACATGACTGCGGTCTTCAAGACCATCACCACCGACCACACCGTGCGCGTGCTGCTCACGACAGTCGGTGCCGATCAGGTGCTATCGGCACAGCTCCACAAGGGCGCCGCGTTTACGGATGTCGTCGTGCTGGACGGCCATAATGACCTGACCATCGCCGATCTTCTGGCAACGCACGCGTTGCTGGTCTAGGTTCAACAGCACATTGCAAAGGCGCGGGAACCGCAGATCGTTTCCTGCGCCGTTTCCTGCGCCGCTTGCTGTCGGGCCCTCTGTCTGGTCAACTGACGCCTTGATCCCCGGCAGGAGGCGCCGATGACTTTTAGCGACAGAGTGCGCCTGGATGGCCGTGTGGCGTTTGTCACTGGCGCATCCAGCGGACTGGGTGCACATTTTGCTTCAACGCTGGTAACGGCCGGGGCTGTGGTGGCCATCGCGGCCCGACGTGCGGGCCGCCTGGAGGCGCTGGCCAAATCGATCCGCGAGGCGGGCGGCACGGTGCTCACGGTTGAATTGGATGTGACCGACCCCGCCTCTGTGGAGGCCGCCGTTGCCGCTACCGAGGCCGCGCTCGGCCCGATCCAGATCCTCATCAATAACGCCGGGGTTGGCGAACCGGCCAGCTTCCTAGATACCACCGAGGACCAATGGCGGCATCATCTCGGCGTCAATCTCGATGGCGTGGCGCGGGTCGGGCGCGTGGTCGCCAAGCGCATGGTGGCGCATGGCAAGGGCGGCAGCATTGTCAACACAGCGTCCATCGTTGGCTTCATGGTGGCGCGCGGCATTTCGGCTTACGCGGTCTCCAAAGCGGCCGTGGTCCAGCTGACCAAGGCCATGGCGTTAGAGTTGGCGCCACACAAGATCCGGGTGAACGCGCTCGCGCCGGGTTACGTGCCGACTGAGATCAACGCCGATTTTCTGGCCTCGGACACGGGCAAAAAGATGCTGTCGCGGTTCCCGATGCAGCGCGCCGGACGTCTCGACGAACTCGACGGGCCGCTGTTGCTGCTGGCCTCCGATGCCGGATCGTATATGACGGGCAGTATCGTCGTTGTCGACGGCGGCACTCTGTTGTCGCCAGGCTGAGGTTTTCTCATGATTGATTTTTCGCTTACCCCTGAAACGGACGCCATTCGCTTGCGGACCAAAGCGTTTGTCGCCGAGCACATCCTGCCGCTGGAAACGGATCTCGCCAACTACGACGAACACGAAAACATCCGTAGCGATCTGATGGAGGCGGTACGTATGAGGGCGCGTGCCGCTGGCCTTTGGTCGCCGCAAGTGCCGAAGGAGCGGGGCGGCATGGGCCTCTCGGTGACCGCGCAAGCCGTCATGTACGAAGAAGCGAACTACTCGATTTTCGGCCCCGTCTGTTTCAATTGCGCGGCACCTGATGACGGCAATATGCGTGTGCTGAATCAGATCGGCACTGAGGCGCAGAAGGCCAAATGGCTGCAACCGATCATCGACGGCAAAGTGCGCGGGGCGATTGTCATGACGGAGCCGCATCCTGGCGGCGGGTCCGATCCGACGATGATGAAAACGACGGCGGTGCGCCAGGGCGATAAATGGGTTGTGAACGGCCGCAAGTGGTTCATCACGGGCGCGGGCTGGGCGTCGCACTTTATCCTGCTCGCCCGTACCTCCGATGAACCGCGCCGCGAGCTAACGGCCTTCATGTTTCACAAAGATAATCCTGGTTTCAAAATCATCCGCAAAGTGCCGATCATGGGGCCTGAAGAGCATGGCGGGCATTGCGAGCTGGAGCTGACGAACCTGGAAATCCCCGACGAGGACCGGCTGATCGGCGTTGGCGAGGGGATGCGAGTCGTCCAGACCCGGCTGGTACCCGCGCGGCTCACCCATTGTATGCGCTGGCTCGGCCTTGCCCGCCGCTCGATGGCGATTGCCGCCGAATACGTAAGCCGGCGCGAGGCCTTCGGGCAGAAACTGGCGGCGCGCGAAAGCGTGCAGATGGCGCTCGGCGATGTGGCCAAGGATATCCAGATCGGCCGCCTGCTGGTCATGCACGCCGCCTGGACGCTGGATCAGGGCGGCAAGGGCATGAAGGAAACGTCGATGGCCAAAGTTTATGTCGCCAATCTGCTGCATAAGGCCGTCGACACGGCCATCCAGCTCAACGGCGCGCGCGGCTATTCGAAGGACACAATTTTGGAGTGGATCTACCGCTATGCGCGCCAGGCCCGAATTCTCGACGGCGCCGATGAGGTGCACAAAATGATCCTTGCCCGTGCCTATGCCAAGGAGGGCGAGGAGTTTTGGCATTGGGGGTGAGAGTGTTGGCTATTGATAGCGCTGGGCAAAGAGCAACCCCTCATCCTGTCCGTGTCCCCACGGGAGAGGGTACGATTGAGCCGATGGCTGATCGTCTTGCGTCCCCTCTCCGATCTTCGCCAGTGACGGCCGGCTCCCCTGAGGGGAGTCGCCACTGGCCATCAAAGATACTTCGAGTGGGACAGGGTGAGGGGTTGCTCAGGGCACTCCTTATCAAATCGCATTTCGCTATTTTCTTCCTGCTGACTGTCATTGTCTGCTTGCCCATACCCGCCTCGGCCAATTGGCTCACCAGCCTCGGTGAGATCGCTTCGACGGCTGGCCGGACCGGCGGCAAGCTGGCCGGCGAGGTGAGCATCGGGCTCGAAAGCGCGGCCAAGATCATCAGTAAGCTGCCGGCTGAATTGCAGAAGGGCGCAATCGCGGCCGAGGCGCTGCCCGATGGCGCTTGGCGCTTGCGCAATGCGGCGGGCGAAACCATCACGGCCACCACCCCTGAGGGCATTCGCGGCGCGCTGACTGGCCTGGAGCCGGGCCTCAAAGAAACCGGAAGTTTCTCATTCTACGTCAATGAAGACGCGGCCTTTCAGAACGTCACCGCGCTTGAGGCCCTCCCGTCCGATGCGCAAATCCATGTCGCAATTGATGATGCGAGCTATCCGCTGTTGCGCCAGGGCAAGGGCGATGCTGCCAAACTTTTCGCGGAACTGGACGGCAATCTTATTATCAGCATCGCTGACCGCACTTTGTTCGACGAAGCCATCTGGCAGTTGAAGCGGCCGCTTGGCAAGGCGGGCATCCGGGTGCTGTCGCTGGATGGCGGAGGCGCAAGAGCACTGCCCGCTGCTGGCCGCCGGAGTGGCGAAGGATTGCCGCTGGCCGAGACCATAGACGTCGCAGTACTGGACACGGCCTTCGCATCCATCCGAGGCCAGACCGTTATCGTGAGTGGCAAAATCGAAGCAGGTGCAGTTGGTTTCACAGGTGTCTCGGGCAAGACGGGCTCGATCCCCCTCGCTGATCTCACGCGCGCTGCTGAAGCGCAAGACGTCAATCTGCTGATGCTGGACGCTGGCACACCTAAGCAGCCAGGCGGCACCACCTGGCTCTGGCAGGAGCGCGGTATCGCCAATCTCAACACCGCGATGGCCCACACGACGCTGGGCCATTTCATCTCGGCTTTGTCGCGCGGGCAAGGCCGGATCACCATCGCCACTGATTGGGGCGAGGGCGGACATTTCCGGCTGACGGCGGTCCCGGCAGCAAGCGATGCGCCCGCCGCCAGCGCCGCCGCCCCGCAAGCAGGACTTGGCGAGCGGGCCGCGGAGTTTGCCGCCCATGTGGCCGAGAAGCTCGCAGGCAACGTCGCTCCGCAATCGACAGTCATCAGCCTGAACAGCCGCTACACCCAATGGGATCTCGATCACCGTCTCATCCCAGGCGTGCCGGCCTGGATCCTTTACGCCTATGCGGCCGGTTGGGTCAGCGGGCTGATCGCTTTTACCGAGACCCGACGCTGGTGGCGGTTCCTCACTCGCGGCTGGCTGAGCGCTGCGCCAAGCTGGCCGCGCCGTACCATCATGACTGCGGTCTATTGGTTGATCTTTACACCGCTCGTTGGCTGGCCAGCGCTTATGTCCTTCTTTGTCCGGTCTATTATCGAACAAATCGTGGCCTTCTTTCGCTTGCTGGCGTGGCCATTCCGGCGCAAACAGCACAGCGCGTAAACAAGGACTGATGCGATGCCCGCACTCAAAGGCAAGACGCTGTTCATCACCGGAGCTAGCCGGGGCATTGGCCTCGCCATTGCTCTGCGCGCGGCCCGCGACGGTGCCAACGTCGCCATTGCCGCCAAGACGGTAACAGCCCACCCCAAGCTGGAAGGCACCATCCACACAGCGGCGGCGGCCATTGAGGCGGCGGGTGGCAAGGCTTTGGCCGTCCAGTGCGATATCCGCAGCGAGGACGAGGTTGCGGCGGCCGTTGCGGCGACGGTGGCGGCCTTCGGCGGCATCGATATCTGCGTCAACAATGCCAGCGCGATTTCGCTCACCAAAACCGAAGCCACCGAAATGAAGCGCTTTGACCTGATGATGGGCGTCAACGCGCGCGGCACATTCCTGACCTCGAAACTCTGCATTCCCTATTTGCGCAAATCGGCGAACCCGCACATTCTCATGCTGTCACCGCCCCTCGAAATGGCCGCCAGATGGTTCGCGCCGCATCTCGCCTATTCGATGGCGAAGTTCGGCATGAGTCTCTGTGTGCTCGGCTTGTCAGCTGAACTGAAAAAGGACGGTATCGCCGTGAACGCCCTGTGGCCGCGCACGACCATCGCCACGGCCGCCATCGCCAACATCGTCGGCGGCGCGGACATGATGCGCACAAGCCGCAAGCCCGAAATCCTCGCCGATGCCGCGCACATGATCTTCACGACACCATCGCGCGAGCTGACGGGTCAGTTCCTCATCGACGACACCTTCCTGACCTCGCGCAGTATCACCGATCTCGATCAGTACCGTGTCGATCCTACTCGTGACATGACCCCTGATTTCTTCGTCCCAGCCAGCAGCCTGCCGCCGCAGTCGCTGAAAGCCGTCGCGTGACCCGGTGCCCGGCACCCAGTCTCCACCAAAATACACACATGCCCACACTTCTCTTGACCCATCCCGCTTGCCTCCTGCACGACACCGGCCCCGGCCATCCCGAGCGGCCGGACCGGCTGCGCGTCGTAGACAAGGCGCTCGCTGATCCGCGCTTTGCCGGCCTTACCCGTGCCGAAGCGCCGCTCGCCAACACGGCCATCATCGAACTGGTACATTCCGCCGCCTACATCGACGCCATCCGCAAGGCCGAGCCGCCGACGCCGGACAGCCCGCGCGTAATGCTCGACAGCGATACGCCGATGTCCCACGGCAGTTTCGAAGCGGCGATGCGGGCGTGCGGCGCGGCCATCGAGGCCGTCGATCAGGTCATGACGGGCAAAGCGCATAACGCTTTTTGCGCCACCCGGCCGCCCGGCCACCACGCCGAGACCAACTCGGTCCAAGGTTTCTGCTTTTTCTCCAACGCTGCTATCGCCGCCAAACACGCCCGCGCCCGGCACGGCGCCGAGCGGGTCGCCGTCGTCGATTTCGACGTGCATCACGGCAATGGCACGCAGGAAATCTTCTGGAACGAGCGCAACCTGTTCTACGCCTCGACCCACCAGATGCCGCTGTTTCCCGGCAGCGGCGCCCTGCGCGAAACCGGCGCCTTCGACAACGTCTGCAACGCGCCGATGCGCGCGGGCGACGGCGGCCACGAATTCCGCGACGCTTTCAACAGCCGCATCCTGCCCGCCTTGCGCAACTTCGGCTTCGACCTGCTGATCATCTCGGCCGGGTTCGACGCCCACCGCGACGATCCGCTGGGTGGCCTCACGCTCGCCGCGGACGATTTCGCCTGGATGACGCACAAGCTCGTTGACATGGCTGTGGCCAAAGCCCACGGACGGGTCGTTTCCGTGCTCGAAGGCGGCTATGATCTCGGCGGATTGGCAAATTCTGCAGCCGCTCATGTGTCCGTGCTGATGGAAGCTGCGTCGTGAGCGTGGGCACAACCAAGTGACGATGGAGGCAAGCATGGCAAAGCCAGCGGCCAAATTTCTTGATATCCGGGAGCTTTCCTTCGAGCGGGCGCTGAAGGAGCTGGAGCAGATCGTCAGCCGCCTCGAACGGGGCGACGTGGAGCTTGAGGAGAGCATCAACATCTGGGAGCGCGGCGAGGCCCTGAAGGAGCATTGCGACCGGCTCCTCAAGCAGGCGGAATCGCGCGTTGAAAAGATTACTCTTGACGCCAAGGGCGAGGTCAAAGGCACCGAACCCTTCGATGCCGAACCACAAGGGTAGTGCCCACAACCTAAGCCAGTGCTGGTTTAGGCGTGAACGAGCAGTAGACCTTGCGCACATACTGCGTGCTCGTCCAGCCCATCTCAATACCGGCCGCCACCAGGGCGGTATCACCGGCCTTGAACGTCTGCGCCCGACCATCTGCACCCGTCATTGTGACGGCGCCCTCCAGAATGTGCATCAGCTCATGCCGCCCGAAAACAATCGGCTTGCGGTCATAGGGCGTCGCGTCCCAGACGCCAGCAGCAAGCTGGCCGGTCATATCGGTGAACACATTGAGATCGTGCAGGGAAGGCGGTTTGCCGCTCACAATCAGGGCCGGATCGATCGGGGCAGCTGGCGGCAGCTTGGCCGCTGGGTCCAGTTTCAAAACCTTGAGCGCGGCCGAATCTTTGGGTTTCAGACCAGATGCATCATCAAAAATGACGTAGAACTTGCGCACGTAACCGGTCTGTTTCCATTGGCAGACGAGGCCCTTGGGAAGAATGAAACTCTCGCCCGCCGTGATCACCGTCTCGCCGCCCCTGGCATCAACGATTGTGACGGACCCTTCCAGCAGCACCATGAATTCATTGACAGAATAGGGACCGGGCTTGGCAGTGAAGGTCGTGCAATCCCAGACCCCAATAGAGAGGCCGGATGGTTTATCATCAAGATAAGTATGCCCGCGCTGCACGGGCGTGCCTGACACCAAGTCAGACGGATCAATCGGCGGCAAGATGGCGAGGCCAGAACCGTCAGGTCCATGTGAGTCCATACGGATGATGCGGGCAGCGGTCATGGGATGCTCCTGAGTTCAAGGCTTCTTGAGGTCCTCAAGCCGCTTCTTATAGATCGCGGTGAGGCACGCCGTCTCATAATTACAGGCATTACGGGCTTTGAGAAAGGCGCGCTGCTCGGTTCGAAGCGCATCGGCCTCGGCGAGCTTTCCAGCCGCCTTCCAGCCGTCGCGCTTGTCAAAATAGAGCCGGTTCATCTCGCGGTCCAGCAATCCAAGCTCTGGCGAATCGCAGAGCGCGATCTCGGCGGGCTCCTGGGCATTGCTGCAGTTGAACGGCGGGGCTGCGATGGCGCCGGTTGCCGGCAATAACGTGGCCAATGCAATTGCAACCACAAGGCTGTAAAGTTTGGCCATATCCAGATTTCCAATCCCGTTCGCGAGCCAGCATCAATGGGCAATATGGTTCAGCAATGACAGCCAATTCTTATAGACGGTTTTGAGGCAACTCAGATCGGTGCCGCAAACACTGCGCGCACTTAACCAGCTGTCGTGGTAGCCGGCCAGTTGCCTTCGCTCAGCCTCAGCCATGGCCGAAGTCACCTTCTCGTAACGACTGACCGCGTCAGCGTCCAAGCGGCGCAACTTGGTGTCCGAGCAGACCGCATTCTCAACTGGCGGCAGCCCGGCACGGCAATTCAATCCCTCAGCCTGCGCATCAACCGTACATGCCAGCACAGTCAAAACTGCGAGATGTCGAAAATTGGCGCCTATCATAACTGGCCCCCTGCTGACGGAGCACGGCAGACGCTAAATGTCCCCCGTCAGGAAATCGATCCGCACTCTGTAGGCTGACCCGATGCAGCCGGTATTGGCGCCACAGGCATTGCGTTGGCCCAGCCAGCGGATTTGGTCCCGCACAATGACGGGGCGGTCGATCGGTGCTGCGATCTTGAGGACCCTGCGATAAAGGCGGGACAACGACGAGTCCAAAGCACTCAAATTGCCATTGTCGCAGATCGCCGCTTCGGTGTGCGTCAGTTTGCGGTGGCAGTTGAAGCTCGCCGCCTCAGCCGGGGCCGTCAACGCAATAAGAGCGACGCTGACCGCCAATAGGGAAACCATACGATACATGCCGATCTCCTAACGCTTGCGTAAAGTGACGATTCAAGCCGGGAGCCCATATCACCCCGCCGTGCCTGTCTGCTGTCTCAGTCGCCGTAGGTATCGAACTGGCTGAGCCGGTTGTGGTAGGCCGCTGACAGGCAACCCACATTTGCTCCGCACGAATTGCGCGACCGCAGCCAACCAATCTGATCGCGCTGAAGCGCCCGCTTCAAGGTCTTTGAAGAGCCGCCGAGCATCTGAAAATACGTCGACGCCATTACGCTGTCCAGATTGGACAGGTTCGGATTGTCGCAAATGGCCCGCTCGGTATAGGTGAGGTTGCCGTAGCAGCTGAAGCTGGCAGCGCTGGCGGCGGACGAAAGCGCGATCAGCGCGGCGCCAGCCAGGAACAGTGAGGATAGACGGGACATCTCATTCTCCTTAGGGATTCAGCCGTAATGTCATAAGATTGCACAAGGCGGTGGAGGGCGGCAAGCCGCATTCAAGGCGCATAGTTACGCAGGTCGTCGACTTACCCCCCTTTAGGCGTTGCGTTCAACTTGAGGACATGATTAGCGCCCGTTATCTGAATTGCCGATGAACGAATTTCGTTACAATGTTAACGGCCAGACGCTGGGGCAGACCGCGCCACGATGGCCGCTGTGTCGGCCCGGCCAAGCGCCGTGCCATAGGTGCGATAGCGCGAGGCATCGAGACGGGACGCGATGAATGCGTCGGAAACAAAGGCCGGGGCGTGCGCCCGCAACAGCGAGGCGGCGGCGGCCATCGCAAGACCTTCCATGAAAGTGCGGGCATTGGCTTCGAGCTCACGCGGCTTATGCAATAGCTCACGCACACGTTCGATGTGGGCAGACAAACGGCGCTCTCCTTGGGCCTGGTCCGTCAGACGGTCAAGCACCAGCGCGGCGGCGTCCGGCTCCTTCATCAGGATGCGCAGTACATCCAGGCCCATGACATTGCCGCTGCCCTCCCAGATGGCATTGACTGGCACCTCGCGATAGATCCGTGCAAGTCCGTTCACTTCGACATAGCCGTTACCGCCGAGACATTCCATCGCCTCATAGACGAAGTTGGGCGCAATTTTGCAGACCCAGTATTTGGCTACCGGCGTCATGACACGGCGCCAGGCCTGATCTTCCTCCGTATCTTGCCGGTCGAAGGCGCCGGCCAACCGGAACGCCAGTTGCGTGGCGGCCTCGCAATCGAGCGCCAGGTCGGCGAGCACCGACTGCATCAGCGGCTGGTCGGTCAGCGCCTTGCCGAACACCTGCCGCTCGTGGCAGTGCTGCATCGCCGTAGCAAGGCTGAGCCGCATGAGAGCTGCCGACGACACCACGCAATCGAGCCGCGTGTGTATGACCATATCGATAATGGCGGGCACGCCGCGCCCCTCCTCGCCGATCAGCCAGCCATGCGCATTCGCGAATTCAACTTCGGAAGACGCGTTCGAGCGGTTGCCGAGCTTGTCTTTCAGCCGCTGAAACTGCAGCGCGTTGATGGAACCATCCGGCAGGTAACGTGGCACCAGGAAACAGGAGAGCCCGCCCGCCGCTTGCGCCAGCATGAGAAAGGCATCGGACATCGGCGCGGATAGGAACCATTTATGGCCCGTCAGCAGATATTCTGCACCAGGACCGCTTGTACCAGCGGGCACAGCTTGCGACGTGTTCGCCCGCACATCGGTTCCGCCCTGCTTTTCGGTCATGCCCATGCCTATCGTGACGGACGTCTTGTCGGCAGCCGGGAGGAAGGCGCGGTCATAGATGCGTGTAAAGATTTTCGGCAGCCAGGAATTGGCCACATCTGGTTGCTGAAGCAGCGTTGCCACTGCCGCATTGGTCATGGTGACCGGGCAGCAGTGCCCCGCCTCCATCTGAGCGGCCATGAAACTACCGGCCGCGCGAATGACATTGGGACTGGCTTTCGCGGTGCCGGCAAGATGCTCGAACGATCCGCAATGCAGGCCCGACTCCATGCTGAGCGCCATACACTCATGGTATGCAGGATGGAACTCGACGAAATCCAGCCGCCGGCCCTTCTCATCGAACGCGCGCAATTTGGGCGGATTGTCATTAGCCAGCCGCCCACGCTCGAAGGCCTCGGCGCTGCCGGTCTTGGCCCCGAGGGTCATCAGCTGCGGCACCGCTGCGCCGCCACCCTCGCGCTCGACAGCCTCACGCAGCACGCGGTCAGACGTGAACAGATTGACATCGCGAAACGGCCGGGACTGGTTGAAGACAGTGTGGGTGGTCATGGCGGCGGCTCCTTTGACAGTCGAACCAGTCTAATACATTTCCGGTTCCGACATCATTTCTCAAGCAACCCCTCACCCTGTCCCTCGCCCCACAGGAGAGGGGACGATGGGGCCCTTGCGTCCCCTCTCCTGTGGGAAGAGGGACAGGGTGAGGGGTTGATCAGACTACAGCACGTCCATCACTCAGCACTCCACCACGCTTACCGAAACATTCACCGCCAGTCCGCCCTCGCTGGTCTCCTTGTACTTGGTCTGCATGTCGAGGCCGGTTTGCCGCATGGTCTCGACGCAGGTGTCGAAGAACACGATGTGCTCACCATCGCCCGCGAGCGCCAGCGAGGCGGCCGTGATGGCTTTGACCGCGCCCAGCGCATTGCGCTCGATGCAGGGCACCTGGACGAGGCCGCCGACCGGATCGCAGGTCATGCCGAGATGGTGTTCGAGTGCGATTTCGGCGGCGTTCTCGATCTGCTCGTTGGAGCCACCCAGCGCCGCGCAGAGCCCCGCCGCCGCCATGGCGCTGGCCGAACCGACCTCGCCCTGGCAGCCGACTTCGGCCCCCGACAGCGAGGCGTTGTATTTGATGATGGCGCCAAAGGTTGCCGCCGTGAGCATGAATTTGTGCATTCCGCCCCGGTCAGCGCCTGGGCAGAGGTCGCGATAGTAGCGGAGCACGGCGGGCGTGACGCCGGCCGCACCATTTGTGGGGGATGTGACAACGCGCCCGCCCGCCGCGTTCTCTTCGTTGACGGCGATGGCGAAGGCGCTGACCCGGTCGAAGGCCTGGTGCGGATAGGTCAAGTTTTTCGACTGATCGGCGACGGCTTTTTCGAACAGCGCCTTGGCACGGCGGCGCACCTTGAGGCCGCCCGGCAGCGTGCCGTCCACCGTCAGCCCCCGGTCAATGCAGGCCATCATGGCGGCGATGATGGTGTCGAGGCCCGCGTCGACCGCTTCGGGCGTGCGCAAGCTGCGCTCATTGGCGAGTGCGATTTCGGCGATAGATTTGCCCTCGCCCTTGCAGATGTTGAGCAGCGCCTTGGCATTGCGGAACGGGAAGGCGACCATGCGCTGCTCGATGCTACCGCCTGCGGGCTGGCTGGAGCGGTATTGGTCCTCGGAGACAACAAACCCGCCGCCGACGGAGAAATAGACGCGATTTGAGAGTTCGGCGCCGTCTGCATCGAAGGCTTCAAGCCGCATCCCGTTCGGGTGGCCAGGCGACGGGGTGTTGAAATCGAGAATAATGTCCGCAGCAAGATCAAATGGGATTTTCCGCAATCCGCCGAGCTTCAGCGCGCCCGCTGCCTTGATGGCTTCGACAATTTGGCCAATCGCCGCCGGATCAATCTCGGCCGGTTTCTCACCCGTCAGCCCCAGCAGAATAGCCCTGTCGGTGCCGTGCCCCCGGCCCGTGAACGCCAGCGACCCATAGAGCGTCGCCCGCACCCGCGAAATCTTGCCTGTCAGCCCCAGCCGCTCCAGCCGCGTCAGAAACCTTCCCGCCGCCACCATCGGCCCGACCGTGTGCGAAGACGATGGCCCGATGCCGATCTTGAAGATGTCGAAGACGCTGACCATGGCGAAGCTCCGTTTGGGGCGGCCGGTGAATGTTCCCTGTGCAGGCGCCAGATCGCCCGTCCAAACCCGTCCCGCCGCGTCGCCTATGGGATGGCATCAGGCGCTGTCAACCGCGCCCTGCGCAACTAGGCCGTTCGCACAGTCGGTCACGGGCGCTAATTATGACGCTCGAGAACGTATTCGACTTCACCTTCCCCGGCGCTAGGCAACGGGTCTGACCATTCCACAGAGCGCGTCTCGGTACGCCGCATCCCAAGCCTCTCCATCACCCGCCGGGAGCGCGTGTTGACAGCCATGGCCAGGGCTGTGATGCGCACAACGCCCACGCGCTCAAAAGCGTCGGACACGAGGGCCGTGGCTGCCTAAACCTAACCCGTCTTCTCCGATAGCCACAGTTTGAACCGCTCGTCCAGCTTGTCGCGGTGGGCGGCCCACCAGTCGTAATTGTAGATGAGCGTCGTTTTGGCATTTTCGGGTGCGGTGGGCATCCAGGGGCCCATCTCGATGCCGAGGGTGGCGTGTTTGCCGACCATGGCGGTGGAGGAGCGGCGAGCGGGGCCGTAGGGGATGTAGCTGGCTTGATCGGCGAGGCGCTGGCTATCGGTGGCAAAGCGCAGGAATTTTAGCGCGGCGTCCAGGTGCGGTGCGCCTTTGGGGATGATCCAGCCGTCAAAGTCGAAAATCTGCCGGTCCCAGAGCATGGCGACCTTGGCGTTGGGTTTGGCAGCGAGTTCAAACAGGCGGCCGTTATAGGCCGAGGCGAAAACAACGTCGCCCTTGGCCAGCAGATCTGCCGGCTCCTCACCGCCGCTCCACCAGATTACCTGATCCTTGATGCGCGCCAACCGCCGCAACGCGCGCTCGACGCCCTCGGGACTGTCGAGCACTTCGTAAACTTTCTTCGGGGTTACGCCATCGCACAGCAGCGCCCACTCGAGATTGTTGATGGGCCGCTTTTCCAGCGCCCGTTTGCCGGGGAACGCCTGCAGGTCGAACACATCGCAGAGGTTCGTCGGCGCCTTGGCCACTTTGTCTTTGCGATAACCGAACGTCGTGGAATAGACGATCTCGGGGATCATGCAGTCCGACACCATGGTCTGGCCGAAATCGAGGCTGGCGGGCGTGCCATCGGGAGCGTTGGCCAGCACTTTGTCATGGTCGATTTTCACCGCGATACCGTCATTGCACAGACGGATGGCATCCGACGCGGTCACATCGACGAGATCCCAAGGAACCGAACCGGTCTTGGCCTGCTCGCGTAAATGCTGCACGGCATCGCCGCCTGCGTTGGTCAGCAGGATTTTGGCATCGGGATTGAGTCTTTGATAGGGATCGAAATAGGCGTGCTTCTGGCTGTCGGCATAGGCCCCGCCCCAGGAGACGATGGAGAGCTGCACGCCATCGCCCGCCATGCCGCTGCCTGGCCTGACGGCAGCTAGCAGCAGAACGATCAAGCCGAGAGCAAGGATGCGCCAGGGCATGGTCCGGTCCGGGGTGGGTTGTCACTGGAATGCCGCGTTGCCACGGCACCCGGAAACCGTAACGCAACTCTCCAGCCCTGTCCCCCATAAATGCCACTGGTCCCCGTGAATTGAAGTCATTGGACCAAGTAGTGTCGCGGAAGTGTCGCGGAAGATTGGCGGCGGGTCGCAATTTGGCTAGCGTTGCCGCTGAAGTCCGGCCCAATGACGGCGGCACAGGATCACGGGAGACGAAGCGATGAGAACGCACGCACGCGCAGTGGTGATCGGAGGCGGCGCAGTGGGCGTCTCGACGCTGTATCATCTCGCCAAAAAGGGTTTTTCGGATGCGGTGCTGCTTGAGCGCAAGGAACTGACGTCGGGCTCGACGTGGCATGCAGCGGGGCTGCTGCCGCTGTTCAACCTGTCGTACTCAGTGGGGCAGATCCACAAGTATTCGGTGGCGCTCTACAAGACGCTGGAGGCCGAGACTGGCCAGAGCGTCGGGTTTTCTGTCTGCTCCAACATCCGCCTCGCCCGCACCAAGGACCGCTGGGACGAGTTCCTCTATTACAAGGGCGTCGCTGAAACGATTGGCGTGCGGGTGAATGTGTTGACACCAGCGCAGGTTAAAGAGATCTGGCCGCTATGCAACATCGACGGCATTATCGGCGCTATTCAGCACCCGGATGACGGGTATATTCAGCCTGCCGATTTAACCCAGGCGTTTGCCATCGGTGCGCGAAAACTTGGCGCGGAGATCAACCGCAATACGGCGGTGACGGCCATCGAGCGCACCAAGACGGGTGAATGGCTGGTCAAGACCGGCAAGGGCGATATTACGTGCGAGCACGTTGTATCGGCGACAGGCAATTTTGCGCGCAAAACCGGCGCGATGGTCGGGCTCGATGTGCCGGTGATCCCTGTGCAGCACCAGTATATCGTCACCGAGGACCACCCCGAGATCGTCAAGCGGCGCGAGCAGGGGCTGCCGGAATTGGGCGTGCTGCGCGAGGCGGATTCGTCCTGGTACATGCGCGCCGAAAAGGGCGGGCTGCTGCTGGGGCCGTACGAGAAGGGTGCACCGGTCTGCTATGTCGATGGGCCGAGCGATCAGTCAGAATACGAACTGTTCCAGGAAGACCTTGACCGGTTGCTGCCGCATGTGGAGACCGCGATTGCGCGCGTGCCAGCGTTCGGCGAGGTCGGCATCAAGAAAATCTACAACGGCGCGATTGCTTACACGCCCGATGGCTCGCCGATCATCGGCCCGGCCTGGGGCCTGAAGAATTTCTGGCTGAACGAGGGGCATTCGTTCGGCGTGACGGCGGCGGGCGGTGCGGGCTGGCAGCTGGCCGAATGGATCGTCGAGGGCGAGCCGTCGCTGGATATGATGGGCGTCGATCCACGCCGGTTTGGGCCTTATGCGACGCAGGGCTACCTCAAGACCAAGAATGAGGAGGCCTATGCTAATGTCTTTACGCCTCATTATCCGGACGAAGAGCGTATTGCGGCGCGTCCCCTCAAGACGACCCCTTGCTACGACCGCATGGAGGCGCTCGGCGCGGTGTTCGGCAGCGTGTACGGATGGGAGCGGCCCGGTTGGTTCGCGCCCAAGGACGTTTCGCTTTCAGCTGCCGATCTCGCCACGCCCGACGTGCTGACAGGCCACAATCACGCGCCCGCGACGGCCGACGGCCGCATCGTGGAGAAATGGAGTTTCCGGCGCTCCAACTATTTCCGCCATGTCGGCAACGAATGCCTCAACGTGCGCGACGGCGTCGGCTTGCAAGATATGTCCGCCTTCGCCAAATGCTGGGTGTCCGGCCCCGGCGCCGAAGCCTGGCTCGACCGGCTGATGGCCAACCGCATCCCCAAGAAGGTTGGCCGCGTCGCGCTCTGCCACATGCTCAACAAGCACGGCGGCGTGCGCGCGGAATTCACCGTCTACAAGGCGCGCGAGGGGGGTTATTATCTCGTTTCAGCCGGCGCCTTCGAACGGCATGACCACGATTATTTGTTCAAAGCGCTTCCTGAAGACGGCAGCGTAAAGATGCAACCGATGACCACGCAATGGGGCGTGCTCGTCATTGCCGGCCCGAAATCGCGCAACGCGCTGCAAAAGCTGACGCGCGCCGATCTGTCGAACGCCGCGTTCCCGTGGCTTTCGGGCAAGGAAATTTCAGTTGGCGAGGCGACCGCCCACACTATCCGCGTGAATTTTGTGGGAGAACTCGGCTACGAATTCCACCACCCCATCGAGCAGCAGAACGCGTTGTTCGATGCGCTGATGGGCGCGGGCAAGGAATTCGGCATTAAGCCGTATGGCATCAAGGCCATGGGCTCGCTGTCGCTTGAAAAGAGCTAT
The DNA here is from genome assembly GCA_025359185.1 of Hyphomicrobiaceae bacterium. Classification (GTDB taxonomy): domain Bacteria; phylum Pseudomonadota; class Alphaproteobacteria; order Rhizobiales; family Hyphomicrobiaceae; genus JANYHF01. The sequence continues at coordinate 37,157 of JANYHF010000083.1, forward strand.
CGCCTGATCCCGCGCGAACTGTCGATCGAATACTCCGCCTACGAAAGCGGCCTCGACCGCTTCGTGCACCCCAACAAGGGTGATTTTATCGGCCGCGATGCTTTGGTTGCTAGGAGAGCAAAGGGCCTCAACTGGCAGTTCGTCACCATGGAAGTCATGGGCGTAACCGACGCCGGATCGGATGCGCGCGGGTCAGAGCCGATCCATAAGAGCGGAAAACTGGTCGGCCGCGCAACCAACGGTGGTTACGGCTGGAGGTGCGGGAAATCGCTGGCGCTGGCGATGGTCAAGCCGGAGTTTGCGCCGCTGGGTACGGAGCTGGATATCACGATTTTGGGCGAGGCCAAGCGGGCCGTGGTGATCGGCGAGAGCCCGTGGGACCCGGAGAATGTGCGGTTAAGAGCTTAGTTGACTGGTCCGCCACTACGAATTCGGATATGTTGGTTGCATGAACGAAATGCTGCACCGAGACCAATATTTGCAAGACCGGCCGACTACCCAGGCGGCCGAGGGCTTGCCGCGCTATCGATGGACAGTCGCTGAGATCGACAAACTCAGCGAGGCTGGTTTCTTCCGTAAGGAGGATCGCTTCGAACTGATCGGCGGGGAGATCGTACCGATGCAGTCAAAGGGCGCGCGGCACGAGCGTGTGAAGATGGACTTGAACCTTCATCTTGCGCGTACCTTGCCGCCAGAGGTTGCTTTTATTCCTGAGACAACGTTCCGGCTTTCGAAGGATACGTATGTTGAGCCTGATTTCACGCTGTTTCCGAGATCCGTTGGCATCAAAGAACTGAATGGCGAAACCGCGCTGCTCGCCATTGAAGTTTCAGACACAACGCTTCGTTACGATCTTGGCCCCAAGATTGCCATCTACGCCAGTTTTAGAATCCGCGAAGTGTGGGTCGTGAACGTTGAAACCTTGGTCACCCGCGTGCATCGCGAACCCGGTACCGACGGTTATGGCGTAGTGACGGAGCATGGCGCGACAGAGACGATAACGCCGACGCTGGTGCCAGGGTTGACGGTGTGTTTGGCGGCACTTGGGCTGAAGTCGCAGGATTGAGCAAGCGCATCTCGTCGTCAATTGATGATCTGTCTTTTCATCCGTGCCACGAAGAAACCGTCCAGTCCAGACAGTTCCGCTGGCTTCATCGGCAGATGGAACGGAAGTGTGCGCAGATAGCCCTCCGTGCTCACCCATTCGGTTGCGATGCCGTGTTCACTGGGTGCCACCGGCACGACGTCCATGTTAGCATTCCGCGCCAAAAACTTCGCCGCTTGCTCCGGCCCCTCTTCAGGTTCCAACGAACAGGTGCAATAGACCAGCGTGCCGCCCGGCCTCAGCATCTTGGCCGCGTTGTCGAGCAGTCTGGCCTGAATACCCGCAAGCGCCTTGAGGTCGTTGAGTTGCTTCAGATGCGGCAAATCTGGATGTCTACGGATGGTTCCTGTGGCAAGACACGGCGCATCCAACAGCACGGCATCGAATAGATCCGTAGGCTGCCAATCGCCCGCGTCGGCTTGCACCACGTCGGCGCTCAGCCCAAGACGATCCAGATTGCTTCGCAACGTGGCCAGACGAGAAGACGAACTATCCACTGCCGTCACCGTCGCGCCCGCCGCCGCCAGTTGCATGGTCTTGCCCCCGGGCGCGGCACAGAGGTCCGCTACCCGCTTGCCGCTCACATCGCCCAGCAGCCGCACTGGCAGTGCCGCCGCCGCGTCCTGCACCCACCACGCGCCGTCCGAAAACCCCTCAAGCGCTTCGATCCGGCCTTTGCTCTTTAAGCGTACCGATCCCGTCGGCGTCACCACGCCGCCGAGCCGTTCCGCCCACCCGGCCGCATCGGACTTCACCGACAGGTCAAGCGCCGCTTCGCTCAAATGCGCGTTCGCAATCGACCGCGCCGTCTCTCCGCCATAAGCCTTCACCCAGCGCTTCCAAAGCCAATCAGGCGTGTTCAGCTTGGTGAAATCTTGTGCCGCGACGATGGCTGGCCCCTCGGTCGCGACTTTACGCAGCACAGCGTTTACCAGACCCGCAAACCGCTCCGTGTGCGGCGTCGCCTTGCACAGCGTCACCGCCAGATCGATGGCGGCGTGGGCGGGGGTGCAGAGGAACAAGAGCTGCGTTGCGCCCGTCAGCAGGATCAGCCCAGCCCGCGAGGCCTCTTCCGGCAGCGTCCTCAATAGATATCGTCCGGTCACGTCCTCAATCTGGCCGAGACGGCGCAGCGCCGTCGCCGTAATCAGCCTTGTCAACGCGAGGTCGCTTGGATGCAGATCATCTGCTGCCGCCGCAACCACAAGTCGCTCAAGCACGCCCTCCAACGGCTTGCGGCGCACCAGCACTTCGTGAAGGGCATCGACGGCGATGCGGCGCGAGGCAAGACCGGAGGTGAGATTTGCGGCATCTGGTTTGGCGGCAGCCTTGCCTTTGGGGCTCAACCCCACGGGCCGCGTCCCGTCTGCCCTTGCGCGGCAGGTCCGCGCGGATCGGTGGCCACATCACCGACACCGATACTTGGCAGCGCGCCGCCCGCACGGCCGCTGGGCGTTGCATCGCCTATCGGCTCGCCCATCCGGCGGGCGATCTCCTCCAGCCGCGCGATCCGGTTCTCCGTACTTGGATGGGTGATGAACAGGCTGTCCGTCCCGCGCCCGGTCAGCGGATTAACGATGAACATATGCGCCGACGCTGGATGCGCCTCGGCCGTCGCATTACGGATCCGCCCCCGCGCTGACTCCAATTTTCGCAAGGCCGACGCCAGCCACAGCGGATGCTTGGAAATCCGCGAGCCTTCCTCGTCGGCGACATACTCGCGCGAACGGCTGATCGCCATCTGGATCAGCATGGCGGCAAACGGCGCAGCCAGCGCCACCAGCAGGCCGAGCATCGGGCTGAGCGGCGCGCGCGCATCGCGGCGGCTGCCAAAGAACAGCGAGAAGTTGGCCAGCATCGAGATCGCGCCAGAGATTGTCGCGGCCATCGCCATGGTCAGCGTGTCGCGGTTTTTCACATGCGCCAGCTCGTGGGCAAGCACGCCGGAAACCTCTTCGGGTGCGAGCATTTCGAGCAGGCCCGTGGTCGCGCAGACCGCGGCGTGCGCAGGATTGCGGCCGGTGGCAAACGCGTTGGGCTGCGGGTTGTTCATGATGCAGACGCGCGGCATCGGCAGGCCGGCGTTCTGCGATAGCGTCCGCACGATGCCGTAATATTCTGGCGCGGCTGTCTCATCCACTTCGATGGCACCGTGCATGCGCAGCACGATGCTGTCGGATGCCCAATAGCTCCAAATGTGGGTGGCGATAGAGATGCCCAGCGCGATCAGGATGCCAGTGGGGCCAGCCAGCGCATAACCCACAGCCATGAAGAGCACCGTCAGGGCGAACATCAAAAACACGGTGCGCAGCAGGGACATCGGCGGTAACCCTCGGCTAGGTCGAATGACAATCATATATGTGCTGGCTGCCTGGATAGCCAGGCAAACGGACTCAGGCAGGGTGCAACGTGCGCGCTGACTTTCGAGAGCCCGAGAAAATATGTACAACCCAGTTCCAATTTTCCGAAATAGTACTACTTATAGTTGTGCAACGAAACGTCCCTATTGCGGCAAGCTGCGCTGGCTGAACTCACCGCTCAACACACGCTTGGGCAACATGCGAACGAGTTCGACGACGGCGTTTTCGCCGTAGGCTGTGACCAGCCCCGACAACGCCGTGAACAGCGCCGCATTGGCGAGCATGTCTGGATGGTGCCCCTCTTCGACGCCCACGTCCCAAGCGTCGAGAATGAATTCCAGCGCCTCGATGCTGGTGCGTCTGACGTCGTGCTCTGCCGCGATCTGCATCGTCGATCCTTGCCCCGCGCTTGTCCGCGCTCGTTGTGCCCTGCTGCGTTCGTAGCACGGCCCGTTGGCCTGCCAACCCCGGCCGATGATTAAGAGTAAACCGCAAGGGCCGCACAGTCCCATTCAGGGCTTGGGCTCGGTCATGGTCCTGGCAAGTTCCGCCCCTTCGGCCAGGAAGCGCGTGATCTGACTTTGCGCCGCCGTAGTACACGTCTGATAGGTGCGGCGGTAACTGCGATAGCCCTTGTTGAAGCTGTTGGTGAGCCGCACACGCCGGATCGCAGTGGCGCCCTCGGCATCGATTAGACCGCTCATTTGCTGGCGCCAGAGCTGACCTTCGTCGGCGCCGCACAGTTCACGCAGAAAATGCACGGCACCAAGGATTTCCGAGAGCCGCAGCAGCTTGTCGTCATAAGGGCGTACCCCGTCATTGGCAGCAAATGCCAAGCCCACTGGTAGAAACAACAGCACTGCAGCGATGGCAAAAATCTGTGTCCGCAACGTCAACTTTGCACCCCCTTCTTCGCACAGGCCCATGCCATCGCGATCAGCTTTTCGGCGTCCGGTGTCATCGCCAGGCTGCCAAGTTCGTGGAATGCAACGAAGCGCGCTTGCGCGGCGTCGCTGGCGGCACAGGGTTCGCCGGAAAGCCATTGGCCCTGATGAAAGACGATAACATGGTGCGACGCGATGATCCCGTCTGGTGCATTAATGGCATCCTGCACGTGCACCAGCCCGTCAATGCGGGCCGAGACGCCGGTTTCCTCCGTCACTTCGCGCAACGCCGCCATGCGCGCGGTTTCGCCTGGCTCGATATGCCCACCGGGCAGGCTCCAGAGCCTGGCCATTGGCGGCTTGCCGCGCTTGACCAGCAGCACCGTTTCGCCCCGGAAAATGGCGGCGCTCGCCGCCGCTTTGGGCCATGCCGCTGGTTTTTCTGCTGTCATCGATCATGGTCCTGCTGGCGCGAGGGTGGCGCTTGCTGGCATTATGATGGGGAGTTGAGGCAGGGCAAGGGCCGAGACAGCTTTGCCCAAGATGATCCCCGGCCAAGGGTGCCACCATGTGTTCGCGCTACAGTCTGACATCACCCGCCGAGGCCGTGCGGTCCTATTTCAAGGTCGCCGCCAGCGACGACTTCCCGCCGCGCTACAACATCGCGCCAACGCAGCCGGTGCCGATTGTGCGCACGAGCTTTGCCGGGGAGCGCGAACTGGTCCTGGTGCGCTGGGGTCTCATCCCCGGTTGGGTGAAGGACCCGCGCGCGTTTACGACGCTGCTCAACGCCCGCAGCGAAACCGTGGTGGAAAAGCCGTCTTTTCGCAATGCCATGAAATACCGGCGCTGTCTGGTGCCCGCAGATGGCTTCTACGAATGGACCGGCCCCACCAGCGACAAGCGCCCGCATTTCATCCGGCCGAAGGCGGGCGGGCCAATCGCGTTCGCTGCCCTTTGGGAGCATTGGCAAGGCGTTGACGGCAGCGAGCTGGAGACCATGGCGATTTGCACGACGTCGCCCAATCGCACCATCGCGACGATCCATGACCGGATGCCGGTCATTCTCCAACCGGACCTGTTCGATGACTGGCTGAATGTCCGCGACGTGCCCGCTACAGATGCCTTGCGGTTCTTGCAACCCGCGCCTGATGACCTCCTGGAACTTTTTGCCGTTAGCAAAGCCATGGGCAACTCGCGCAATGACGGCCCCGAACTGCAACGCCCCATAGGCCAACAGGGGCGATTAGTGTGAACGATTACAGCACCCGCCCCGGCGACAGGATGCCTTTGGGATCGAACGCCGCCTTAACGGCACGCATCATGTCTAGCTCAACCACGCTCTTCACCTTTGTGAGTTGCTCGCGCTTGAGCCGTCCGATGCCGTGCTCGGCGCTGATTGAGCCGCTGAGTTCAATCACGAGATCGTAGATGATCTTTGACACATCGCCGGTGCGGGCGAGGAAAGCGGCTTTGTCCATGCCCACGGGCTGGCTGACATTGTAATGCAGGTTGCCATCGCCGAAATGGCCGAAGGGCAACGGCCGCACGCCGGGCATCAGCTTGGCGAGCCCTTCGTCGCCACGCGCGATCAGGTCTGGGATGCTGGCGATGGGCACCGACACGTCATGCTTGATGCTGCCGCCTTCGGGCTTTTGAGTTTCGGGCAGGTCTTCGCGCATGGCCCAGAAGGCGCGCGATTGACCGATGCTCTCAGCAATCGCTACGTCTTCCGCAGTGCCCGACTCGATCGCGGCCATCAGCTCGCGTTCCGCTAGCGCCCGGGTTGTGCCGTCGTCCGAAGCGCCCGCAACTTCGAGCAGCACATACCAGGCATGGCGCCCCGCCAGCGGATCCCGGTGTTTGGGATAGTGCCGCAGAACGAAATTGATGGCGAGCCGGGGCATCAGCTCGAAGGCCGTAAGGCCCGGCCCCGCCGCTGCCCGCATCTGCTGAAACAGCGCCAGCGCCTTCGCCGGACTGTTCAGCCCCACAAACGCCGTCGCCTTCTCACGCGGCCGCGGGAACAATTTCAGCACCGCCGCCGTGATGACGCCGAGCGTTCCCTCGCCGCCGATAAAGAGGTGCTTGAGGTCATAGCCGGTGTTGTCCTTGCGCAACGCGCGCAGCCCGTTCCAGATCCGCCCATCGGCCAGCACCACTTCGAGACCCAGCACCATATCGCGGGCGTTGCCGTAGGAGAGTACGGCGATGCCGCCCGCATTGGTGGAAAGATTGCCACCAATCATGCATGAGCCTTCGGAGGCGAGGGAGAGCGGGAAGAGGCGGTTTGCGCGCTCGGCCGCGTCCTGCACGTTGCGTAGGGTAACGCCCGCTTCCACGGTCAACGCGTAGCCATCGGGGTCGATGGCGCGGACGGTGTTCATGCGGGCAAGGCTAAGGATCACCTCGCGCCCGCTGGCATCGGGCACTTGCGCGCCTACGAGGCCCGTGTTGCCGGACTGGGGGATGATGGGCGTGCCGGTGGTGTTGGCGTGAGCGAGGATGGCGGCGACTTCGGTGGTGGTGCGGGGCTTGAGGACGAGCGGCGTGGTGCCATGCCAAAGGCCGCGCCATTCTTGGGTGTAGGGGAGCGTGTCGGCGGGCGCGGTAAGGGCGTTGGGTGCACCCACGATGGCGATGAAGTCGGTGAGGAGAGAGGGGGCGAGGGGCATAGGCGGCTCAGCTATTGATATCAGCCGCGTCTTAGCACCCGTATGCGCTTTGGCGCAGCGATAACTTGTTCAGGCTTCCGGCCAAGTCGATGTCGGCGAGGGGCTACAAGCCGCCGCCCTCTAAATCTGCCTCTCGCAACCCCCAGCTCCCTCCCCAACCCCCTCAACCCCGCCATCAGCGTCATCTCCTCCACCGGCGAACGCGCGAAACCATACCCCTCATAAAACGCACGCGCCCGCTCATTGAGCGCGTGCACGACCATGCCTTTGACTGCCGCGTGCTCGCCGGCTTGCAGGCTGCGGGCGACGGCATCGCGCAGCAGGCTTTTGCCGAGGCCGAAGCCCTGAAAATCTGTGTGAATGGCCAGCCGCGCCAGCACCGTCACGGGGACCGGATCGGGCATATTGCGCCGCAGCGCATCGGCCGCGATGGCGTGGCTGATGCCGCCAACCGTCAAGGCGAAGTAGCCCGCCACGTCCTGGCCGACGGTCACGACGAAGGTGCGTGAGGCGTCGGCATCGTTGTTTTTCAGCGCGCGGGTCTTCAGCCAGTCATCGAGCAGCGGTTCGCCGCAGGAAAAATTTTCGAGTATGTGCGCGGCCGTCAGAAGTTGTGGCGCGCTGAAGGCGGGGCGGGCGGCACCGCTCACGATTCCCAGACCGGTTTGGATTTCATCAGCGCGATGAGCTTCTCGAATGGTGGTTGGTCGAAAGCTTCGAGAATCGCCTTAAACTGCTCCTCGGATACCACCCAATGCGTCTTATCGAGCAGCACATCAATTGCTGCCCCGCGCGCGGCGTCGAGCACAAAGCCGGTACGTGTTTTGCCGGTGGCGGCGGCAGCGCGGTCGATCAGCCCGCGATCCTCGGCGCGGATGCGCAGATTGAGCGATTCTCGGGGAGGGGTCGCGGCGGACATGGCGTGTCTCCTTAGCGTACAACAATAGCAGATCGTAACGACACTGTCATTACGCGCCTGAAAGGGCGCGCCCTCCTTGACCGCGCCGCCAGCTTCCCCCACAAGCACCGCACCGGAACATCACCCCCACGGCCACCGCCCATGTCGATTCTCGTTTCCGCCGCCACCAAAGTCATTTGCCAGGGTTTTACGGGCGCCCAGGGCACGTTCCATTCCGAGCAGGCCATCGCCTATGGCACCAAAATGGTTGGCGGTGTGACGCCGGGCAAGGGCGGGTCGATACATTTGAATCTGCCGGTGTTCGATACGGTCAGAGATGCCAAGGCCAAGACGGGCGCTGATGCTTCGGCCATCTACGTGCCGCCGCCGTTCGCGGCCGACGCCATTATGGAGGCCATCGACGCGGAAATCTCGCTGATCGTGTGTATCACCGAGGGCATCCCGGTCGCCGACATGATCAAGGTGAAGCGGGCGCTGCAGGGTTCGAAATCGCGGCTGATCGGGCCGAATTGCCCGGGGCTGCTGACGCCGGGTGAATGCAAGATCGGCATCATGCCGGGCAATATCTTTCTCAAGGGCTCAGTCGGCATCGTCTCGCGCTCTGGCACGCTCACCTACGAGGCTGTTAAGCAGACGACGGACGCGGGGCTCGGCCAGACCACGGCGGTCGGCATCGGCGGCGATCCGGTGAAGGGCACCGAACACATTGACGTGCTGGAGATGTTCCTGGCCGATCCCGCCACCACTTCGATTATCATGATCGGCGAGATCGGTGGCTCTGCGGAAGAGGATGCGGCGGCATTCCTGGCGTCGGAGGCCAAGAAGGGCCGCAAGAAGCCGACTGTGGGCTTCATCGCTGGCGTCACAGCGCCTCCGGGCCGCCGTATGGGCCATGCGGGCGCGATCATCTCCGGCGGCAAAGGCACGGCCGGCGCCAAGATCGAGGCGATGAAGATGGCGGGAATTTCGGTTGCGCCCTCGCCAGCCGCGCTGGGGACCACGCTGGCGGCGCTGCTGCGGGGTTAGGATGGGCTTACCCGCCCCACCCCCATCCTGTCCTACCCCCCTCAAGGGGGAAGGGACGCTGGAATAGAAAAAACTCTATCTGAACAATATCATAACCATCGGCGCTTGCGTCTCCTCTCCCTTGAGAGGGGAGGAACAAGTTGAGGGTGGGGCGGGAAAGCCTCAGTGCTGATCCCTCACATCCCAGAAACTGCGCGCGGTCTCGCGCTCCACGTCGGCACGGCTGAGGCCGATGTCTTTCAGGGTGTTGTCGTCGAGATATTTCAGCTGATTACGCCAGCAGGCGCGCTCCAGGATCGTGTCCACATAGATCAACGCACGCAAGAACGAGGAGGGTTTTGGAGTTGCCGGAATGCGCTTCACAACTGGCGATGCGCCAATTGAACCGCTGAGGCTATGGATTGTCCTGGTCATGGTGGTGCTCCTGCTGCGCGACATCAGTTCTACGCCGCACCGCATCATAACGAAAACGAATGTCTGTTTTGACATCGATAAAGTTTCGCGATACCTTCGCACTATGAACAAGGACATCGATATTGCTCTGCTGCGAGCCTTCGTGGCGGTCGCCGAAACGGGCGGCATGACCAGTGCGGGCCGGCTGATCAACCTCACCCAGGCCGCCGTCAGCCAGCAGATCAAGCGGCTCGAAGACCTGTTCCAGGTTACGCTGTTTGACCGGCAAAGCCGCAATTTGATGCTGACTGATCGCGGCGAACGGCTCTTGACACAAGCGCGGCGGCTGATTGCTCTCAATGATGAGGTGGCGGGCTCCATGATATCGCGCCAGTTCGAGGGGGAAGTCGCGCTCGGTGTACCCCATGACCTGGTCGGCGCGTTCATCCCGCAGCTGCTTAACAGGTTCCGGCAGAAGCATCCGGGCATTCGCGTGGCCGTCGTCTCCAGCACAACCCAAAAACTCTTCGGCATGATGGCAGCTGGCCGCATTGCCCTGACGATGACGACCGAGCCGGCCCCCGCAGCAGGCCAGGACATGCTTTTGCAGCAGCCTCTGGTTTGGGTCGGCGCGCGGGGTGGCACGGCCTATAAGTGCCGCCCATTACCAACCTCGTTTGGCGATGAGACCTGCGCCCATCGCAAGGTTGCCTTGCCCGCTCTCAGCAGCCAGGGCCTCGACTGGGTGCATATGTGCGAAGCCAGCGAATCCAACACGCTCATTGCGACCGTTGAAGCCGATCTTGCCGTCGGCCTGCTGTTGGCCTGCACCGTGCCGCCGCAGATCGACATTTTGCGGAGTTCCACCAGTGGCTTACCGCAACTCCAGGACTTTTTTATCAATCTGCGCCTGCCACCCGCCGGTGTCGGCGAAATCGCACGCGCGCTCGCCGAACACATCCGCGAGCATTTCGCCGTCCGGCTGCGTCACGCCGTATAGGCTTGGAAGTCCACCTCCTTACCCCCATTTCATTTGACATCCCCTTCGGTCCGGGCGACCTGAAGTGGTCTCGCGTCACCTTATCAATCGCATGTCTGTGACACCCCCCAAGGACTTAGCAATGACCCGTCAGCCCGCCAACGAGGCGTTCCTGCAAACCTCGTTTCTGCACGGCACCAACGCCCCTTATATTGAGGAGCTTTACGCGGCTTACCGCGAGAGCCCCAGTAAGGTGACGGACGAGTGGCGGAAGTTCTTTGCAGCGCTCAAGGACGACAATTCGCGGCCCGCGATGGAGCCGCATGGTCCCTCCTGGCAACGTACAGGCCGGCCAGTAGCGATCGGAGCCGAGGCCGATCTGGTCAGCGCTCTGTCGGGTGATTGGGGCGGCGTGCAGCGCCATATCGGTGAGCGCATCCAAGAGCGGGCGCAAACCAACGGCGCGGAACTGTCGCCGACGCTGGCGCTGCGCGCGACGCAGGATTCGATCCGCGTCATCAACATGATCCGAGCTTACCGGGTGTCGGGGCATCTTGCCGCCAATCTCGATCCCTTGGGCCTTGCCGAGCGAAAAGAGCCCCTCGAATTAAAGCCGCTCACCTGGGGCTTTACAGACAGCGATCTTGACCGGCCGATCTTCATCGACAACCTGTTGCCTGACGTTGAAATCGCGTCTGTACGGCAGATCATCGAGATCATGCGCGCGACCTATTGCGGGCACATCGGCGTCGAATACATGCACATCACCGACCTTGCCGAGCGCCGATGGATTCAACGGCGCATCGAGGGCAAAGAGATCAAGTTCACGGCCCGCGGCAGAATCGCGATCCTCAACAAACTGATCGAAGCAGAATCCTTCGAGAAGTTCTGCGATGTGAAGTACACCGGCACCAAGCGCTTTGGCCTCGATGGTGCAGAAGCCACCATCCCGGCGTTGGAGCAGATCATCAAGCGCGGCGGTGCGCTTGGTGTCAAAGAGATCATCATCGGCATGGCCCATCGCGGGCGGCTGAACGTGCTTGGCAACGTGATGGGTAAGCCGCATCGCGCGATTTTCAACGAATTCAAGGGTGGGTCATCGAAGCCCGAAGAGGTCGAAGGTTCGGGCGATGTCAAATATCATCTGGGTGCGTCGTCGGACCGTGATTTCGACGGCAACCAGGTGCATTTGTCGCTGACAGCCAACCCATCGCATCTGGAAATTGTCGATCCCGTGGTGCTTGGCAAAGTGCGGGCCAAGCAGGACCAACTCGGCGACAAGCGGCGCGAGATGGCGCTGCCACTGCTGATCCATGGCGATGCAGCCTTCGCAGGCCAAGGCGTCATCGCCGAATGCTTCGGGCTTTCGGGCCTGCGTGGCCACCGCACCGGCGGCTCGATCCACTTCATTGTCAACAATCAGATCGGCTTCACGACCGCGCCGCGTTTTGCCCGCTCCTCGCCCTATCCGTCCGACGTCGCACGTATGATCCAGGCGCCGATTTTCCACGTCAATGGCGACGATCCCGAAGCGGTCGTCCACATCGCCAAGATCGCGACGGAATTTCGCCAGCGCTACCACAAGCCCGTCGTCATCGACATGTTCTGCTATCGCCGCCACGGCCACAACGAGGGTGACGAACCATCGTTCACCCAGCCCTTGATGTATGAGCGTATCCGTTCGCATTCCAGCGTCGTCACGCTCTATGCCAAGCAGCTGGAAGACCAGGGCGTGCTGACCGGTGCCGAGATCGACAAGATGAGTGGCGAGGTGCGCGCGCATCTCGATTCAGAGCTGGCGCTCGCAGACGGCTACAAGCCCAACAAAGCCGACTGGCTGGACGGTAAGTGGTCAAAGATCCAGACCGCCGAGGAAGGCGCGCGCCGGGGCGAAACTGGCGTCGCTATCGATGTGCTGAAAGATGTGGGACGCCGCGTGACCACGGTTCAAAACGGCTTTACGTTGCACAAGACGCTGGACCGGGTGCTGAAGCGGCGTCTCGAAACCATCGAGACCGGCCAGGGCGTGGACTGGTCAACGGCCGAGGCGCTGGCTTTTGGCACGCTGGTGAAGGAGGGCTCCATCGTTCGACTGTCCGGTCAAGATGTCGAACGTGGCACCTTCTCGCAACGCCACGCAGTCTTGATCGACCAGAAGACGGAAAAACGCTGGACACCGCTCAAGCACGTTTCGGCCGACCAGGGCCGCTTCGAAGTCATCAACTCGATGCTGTCGGAAGAAGCGGTGCTGGGCTTTGAATATGGCTACAGCCTCGCCGAGCCCAAAGCGCTGGTGCTTTGGGAGGCGCAGTTCGGCGACTTCGCCAACGGCGCGCAGGTGGTCATCGACCAGTTCATCTGCTCGGGCGAGCGCAAATGGCTGCGCATGTCCGGCTTGGTCCTGCTGCTGCCGCATGGCTATGAAGGTCAGGGTCCCGAACATTCGTCGGCGCGCCTCGAACGTTTTTTGCAGCTCTGCGCCGAAGACAACATGCAAATCGTCAACTGCACGTCACCGGCCAACTACTTCCACGTCCTGCGCCGCCAGCTGCGCCGGGACTTCCGAAAGCCGCTGGTGATCATGACGCCGAAGTCGCTGCTGCGGCACAAGCGGGTGATTTCGCGGCTGGACGAAATGGGGCCGGGCTCGACGTTCCATCGCATCCTGAATGACGACACACAGATGCTGCCCGGCGAAAAGATCAAGCTCAAGCCGGATACCGAAATCCGCCGCGTCGTGCTGTGCTCGGGCAAGGTTTACTACGACCTCCATGAAGCGCGTGAGGCGGCCGGCATCGACGACGTTTACCTGATGCGGCTAGAACAGCTTTATCCGTTCCCGGAGCAGGCCATGATCGAAGAGATCAAGCGCTTCCCGGCGGCCGAGGTCGTCTGGTGTCAGGAAGAACCCAAGAACATGGGCGCGTGGACATTTGTGGAGCCGCACCTCGAAGCAGCGCTGGAACATGCCGGCATCGGCCATCCACGGCCGGGCTATGTCGGACGATCCGCGGCGGCCTCGACGGCGACGGGACAACTCAGCAAGCACGCAGCCGAGCAGAAGGCGCTGGTCGCCGCTGCGATCGGGGCGTGAACGAAGAGAATGATGATAGATTGGCGTACGGATCAACCCCTCACCCTGTCCTTCTCCCCACGGGAGAAGGGACGCTGGCATCGGCCATAGCGGTTCTATCGTCCCCTCTCCTTTGGGGAGAGGGACGGGGTGAGGGGCTGATCTTTGCACTGCGATTTCAAGTTTTGCGCGACTGAACGGGGACTGAGCAATGAGCATTGATATCCGCGTGCCTGTGCTGGGTGAGAGCATCAAGGAGGCGACCGTCGCCAAATGGCTGAAACAGCCGGGCGAGGCGGTGCAAGCGGATGAGCCGCTGGTGGAACTGGAGACCGAGAAGGTTGCCGTTGAGGTGCCTGCGCCGATGGCCGGCATCATGGGCGAGTTCCGGGTGAAGGCGGGCGAGACGGTGGGCGTCGGGCAGATCTTGGGCTCCATCCAGGAGGGCGCTGGCGGTGCGGCGGCGAGCCCGGCTGCGGCCGTGGCTGTGGCACCAGCGGCCAAGCCGGTCGAGGCCGCTCCAGCGGCAGCGCCCATTGGCGCGCCTCACGCCGAACGCTCGGGCCCGATGATGGCTCCCGCGCCTTCGGCCCGCAAACTGATGACGGAGAAGGGTCTCGCGCCCGATCAGATCGCAGGATCTGGCGTGCGCGGACAGATCCTGAAGGGGGACGTGCTGGCGGTCTCTGCTGCCGGTGCCGCAGCCGCTGCCAACACACTGATCTCAGCCGCCCCGCCCGCTCCCGCGCCACGCCCAGCCGTGCCGCCAGAGGACGCCGCCCGCGAAGAGCGCGTGCATTTGAGCCGCCTGCGCCTCACCATTGCACGCCGCCTGAAAGATGCGCAGAACACCGCCGCCATGTTGACCACGTTCAACGACGTGGACATGAGCGCGGTGATGGATTTGCGTGCGCAGTACAAGGAGCTCTTTGAGAAGAAGCACGGCGTGAAGCTCGGCTTCATGGGCTTCTTCGTCAAAGCCGTTGTGCAGGCGTTGAAGGAAGTGCCCGCCGTCAATGCTGAGATCGACGCCGAAGACATCGTTTACAAAAACTACTATCATGTCGGCATCGCCGTCTCGACCGACCGTGGCCTGATCGTCCCCGTGCTGCGAAACGCCGACCAGCTGCAGCTTGCGCAAATTGAGGCAAACATCGCCGATGCCGCCAAACGCGGCCGCGAAGGCAAACTGACGATTTCGGAAATGCAGGGTGGCACGTTTTCGATCACCAATGGCGGCGTGTTCGGCTCTATGCTGTCAACGCCGATCCTCAACGCGCCACAATCGGGCATCCTCGGTATGCACCGCATCGAAAAACGTGCCGTGGTACGCGACGACCAGATCGTCATCCGCCCGATGATGTACCTCGCGCTCAGCTACGACCACCGCATCGTCGACGGCCGTGACGCGGTGACGTTCCTGGTGCGCGTGAAGGAAGGGTTGGAGGACCCGAAGCGGCTGATTTTGGAACTCTAACGGTCTTCGCGGCTTTCCCGCCCCACCCCCATCCTGTCCTTCCCCCTCAAGGGGGAAGGGACGCAAGTGCCGCTTTATCGACACCAGCGTCTCCTCCCCCTTGAGGGGGAGGAACAAGGTGGGGGTGGGGCGGGAAAGCCTCCCAGAACGGCAAGACATATTCGAAGGGTTCAATCCCACATGACCTACGATCTCATCGTTATCGGCACCGGCCCGGGCGGCTATGTGTGTGCGATCCGGGCGGCGCAACTGGGGCTGAAGGTGGCCGTGGTTGAAAAGCGCGCGACCCATGGCGGGACGTGCCTCAATGTGGGGTGCATTCCGAGCAAGGCTCTGCTGCACGCGTCGGAGATGTTCGAGGAGGCCGGGCACGGATTTGCGACGATGGGCATCGACGCGACGCCCACGCTCGATCTTGCGAGAATGCAGGTCTTCAAGGATGAGGGGGTGAAAGGCAATGTGCAGGGCGTCGAGTTCCTGTTGAAGAAGAACAAGATCGACGCGCATCGCGGCACGGGACGAGTTCTGGGCGGCGGCAAAGTTGAGGTGATGCCCGAAGGTGGCCCGGCTGCCGTGCTTGAGGGTAAGGCTATTGTCATTGCCACCGGCTCGGAAGTGACGAAGCTCAAGGGACTGGAAATCGACGAACAGAAGATCGTCTCATCCACCGGCGCGCTGACGCTGGCCAAAGTTCCTGGCCGTTTGCTGATCGTCGGCGGCGGCGTCATCGGGCTGGAGCTGGGCTCGGTCTGGCGGCGGCTCGGCGCGCAGGTAATCGTGGTCGAATATCTCGACCGCATTCTGCCGG
The DNA here is from genome assembly GCA_025359185.1 of Hyphomicrobiaceae bacterium. Taxonomy (GTDB): domain Bacteria; phylum Pseudomonadota; class Alphaproteobacteria; order Rhizobiales; family Hyphomicrobiaceae; genus JANYHF01. Next base: position 52,856 of record JANYHF010000083.1, read on the forward strand.
GTATGGATGGCGAGGTTGGAAAACAGTTCCAGCGCATTCTGACGAAACAGGGGATGACATTTAAGCTCTCCTCCAAAGTCACCGGCGCAAGATCCATCGGCGATGGCTTGGCCGTGGATGTCGAGCCTTCGGCGGGCGGGCCTGGAGAATCGCTCGCAGTCGATGTGGTGCTGGTCGCAACCGGCCGCCGTCCGTTTACGCAGGGGCTGGGCCTCGCCGAAGCCGGCGTCGAAATGGACAAGCAAGGCCGCGTCTTGGTCGATGAACATTACCAATCCAACGTCGCGGGCATCTTTGCCATCGGCGATGTGATTGCTGGGCCAATGCTGGCCCACAAGGCCGAGGACGAGGGCGTCGCAATGGCCGAAATCCTGGCCGGGCAGGCTGGCCATGTGAACTACGGCGTCATCCCCAACGTGATCTACACGTATCCGGAAGTCGCGTCGGTTGGCGCGACCGAAGAGGAGCTGAAAACGGCGGGCGTTGCCTTTGTCACCGGCAAATTCCCGTTCATGGCCAACGGCCGCGCCAAGGTCAACCGCACAACCGATGGCTTCGTAAAAGTGCTCGCCGACGCCAAGACCGACCGCGTGCTCGGCGTACACATCATTGGCCCCGACGCGGGCACCATCATCTCCGAGGCCGCCGTGCTGATGGAGTTCGGCGGTTCGGCCGAAGACCTCGCCCGCACCTGCCATGCCCATCCGACACTCTCGGAGGCGGTGAAAGAAGCCGCCATGGCCGTTGCAGGCCGCGCCGTGCATATGTAGAAGGCGGCCTGAAATTTACGGGTTAGTACAAATGACGAGCACACCTTAACGCACCCTTAATGCCTGTCGCCGACACTCCAGCCTCAGCGTTTGGCGGGAGTTGTTCGGCTATGCGGCGCAAGTCGAACTGGTCGTTCGTGTTGGGTACGCTCTGTTGTGCAGGCCTCGCCGCAGCGGTGGCCGGGGCCGCTGTAGTGCTGATCATGCCGTCCCGCGCCAGCGATGCTTCGTCGATTGACATTGCGCGCACGGAGGCACCCGCCGCGCCGAATTGGAACCTGCAACCCCTCAAGGCCGAAGCCCAGCATCTGTTCCTGGTCACTGGAAAAGGGCCGCGCGCGGACAGATTTACCAGCGAGATGGCAGATCAGCCCAAAATCCTCCTGGCATCGATGCCGCAAACCGATCCTGCGGCCGGTCAGCTCCTGCAACAGACACCGCAAGACCGTCTGTGGCCGCATGGCCGCGTGACACCCGAAGCAAAGGCGCGCGACATCACCTGCCTCACCGAAGTTATCTACCACGAAGCGCGCGCTGAGCCCGCCGGGGCCCAGATCGCGGTGGGCCAGACGGTCATCAACCGCGTGCTGTCGGGGGCCTATCCGCGCACCCTGTGCGGTGTGGTCAGCCAGCGCAGCGTCCGCGAGGGCGATTGCCAATACAGTTTTGTTTGCGATGGCCTGAGCAGTCTGCCAAAGGTCAAAGCTGATTGGGAACTGGCCGGACATATCGCCGAACGTCTGCTCAACGGCTCCGCCTGGATGGCTGACCTTGGCGACGCCACGCACTTTCATCCTCTGGCCGAGCAACCGGCCTGGCAGAAGTATCTCCAGCGCGTGAAGCGCGTGGGTGGCTTGGTGTTCTATCGGGGCAATTTCTCTGCTTCGGTCAAGCCGGCGGCCGTCTCCGTCAATTGACGCTGGTTTCGAGGCGCGCCAGATTGCGGGCGTCCCATCGAACCAGAGATCGAACGTCATGCCTCAGGACCACGGCAGAGATTCCAACGCCATCGTCGAACTATGTTGCAATGAATGTGCCCGGTTTGCTGCGTCCAATCCGCAATCGAAGGCCTTGGCTGCGCGCGCGTCAAAGCATTGGCTACAAGGCGTGCCGATGCATTGGATGTCCGATTGGCCGGTGCCGTTTCCGCTGTTTGTGGGCGAAGCCAGCGGCAACCACATCACCGATGCTGATGGCCACGGCTATCTCGACTTCTGTCTCGGCGACACCGGCGCCATGTTCGGCCATTCGCCGCCCGCCGTTGCCGACGTGCTGGCCCGGCAGGTGCGGCGTGGGCTGACGACCATGCTGCCGTCCGAGGACGCGGCCATTGTTGGCGAACTCCTGGCCGCGCGCTTCGGCTTGCCGTTCTGGCAGGTGACCACCACCGCTTCGGATGCCAACCGCTCCGTGTTGCGGTGGGCACGCGGCATCACCGGGCGGCGCAAAGTTTTGATCTTCAATGGCTGCTATCACGGCGCAGTCGACGACACGTTCGTGGAGCTGGAGAACGGGGCCACCCGCAACAAACGCGGCCTGGTCGGCGAGGTTCGCGACCTCACGCACAATACCGTCGTCATCGAGTTCAACGATGTGGGTGCCCTAGAGACGGCGCTCGCTACCCATGACGTGGCTTGCGTGCTGGCTGAGCCGGTCATGACGAATTGCGCGATGGTTTTGCCCGAAGCCGGGTTCCACGACGCATTGCGCCGCCTCACACGGGTAACTGGCACACTACTGATCATCGATGAGACGCACACCATCTCGACGAGCGCATCGGGATACTCGGGCGCACTCGGGCTTGAGCCGGATTTTTTCGTGCTCGGCAAGCCCATCGCGGGCGGCATTCCGGCCGCTGTCTATGGCTGGACGGCCGCTGTTGATGACCATATTCGCACGCTTTTGAGGACCAAAGAGCCCGGCTACAGCGGCATCGGCACGACCCTCTCGGGCAGCGCGCTACAACTTGCCGGGATGCGCGCGGTCCTGGAGACCATCCTGACAGATGCAACCTATGCCAAAGCCATGCCCCTTGCCGAAGCGTTGGAAGCTGGAATAGCCAATCTTATCAATACGCATAACCTGCCCTGGCACGCCGTCCGGGTGGGCCTGCGCGTCGAAATCGTCACGTCCCCCATTCGTCCACGCAACGGCACCGAGGCCAATCTCGTTGCCCACGGCCCCGTCGAAAAGGCCCTCCACCTCTTTTGTCTCAATCGGGGGGTGTTGATCACGCCATTTCACAATATGATGCTGGTGTGTCCTGCGACGGCCCCGGAGGACATCGATACCCTGCTGCGGGTTCTGGATGAGGCGTTTTGCGTGCTCGCCGGATAGTCAGATCCGATCAAGGGCCAAGGAAGACATCATGAGAAAACCGCCGGATGGCGCAAAAATGGCTGCAGAAGCCAAGACGTTCCTCGATGCAAATCCCGATATCAACCACATCGCTATGATCTTCACCGACTTGTGCGGCGTCGCCCGCGGCAAGTTGCTGACCCGCGATGAACTCATCCCCGCCTTCAAGAATGGCCGGTATTTCCCGGGGTCGATGATGAGTATCGACGTGACGGGCCGCGACGTGGTGGAGACGGGCCTTGTGTGGGACGACGGCGATGGCGACCGGCTGTGCTGGCCTGCCCCTGGTACGCTCAATCGCGTGCCCTGGCTGCCGGATGCCCAGGCGCAGTACCTCGCCACGATCCACGAACTCGACGGCACACCGTCCATCGCAGAGCCGCGCCAGACGCTCGCCCGCATGGTGGACCGGTTCCAGAAGACGACCGGCTTGACACCTGTCGCCGCTGTAGAACTCGAATTTTACCTGATGGACCGCGACAGCGCCCTCGCAGGCCGGCCCAAAGCACCCAAGTCCCTGACCAATGGCGCTCATACCAACCAGATCCAGTGCTATCTGCTTCAGGACCTTGAGGATTTTGGCCCGTTCTTCCGCGATATGTACGCCGGTGCCCGGATGCAAGGGCTGCCCGCCGAGGCGGTCATTTCCGAATATGCGCCTGGCCAGATGGAGATCGGTCTCAAACACAGAGCCGATGCCTTGAAGGCTTGCGACGAAGCCATCTTGTTCAAGCGGCTGGTCAAAGGCACGGCGGAAAAACATGAGCTGATCGCCAGCTTCATGGCCAAACCCTATAGCGACCAGGCCGGCTGCGGGATGCATCTGCATGTCAGCCTCAACGATGCCAAGGGCAACAATGCGTTCGCTTGCCCCGATCCCGCCCAGCATCCGATGCTGCGCAACGCCGTTGCCGGCCTGAAGACAACGATGAGCGACAGCCTGGCGATCTACGCGCCAAACGCCAATTCCTACCGGCGGTTCCGCAAGAACATGTACGCGCCGGTCAAACCCAACTGGGGCGTCAACAATCGCACGGTGTCGATCCGCATTCCAGCGGCGACGGGCGCAGCGACTCACCTTGAGCATCGCGTCTCAGGCGCGGATGCCAATCCCTATCTGGCGCTGGCGGCGGTGCTGGCGGGGATGCTGCACGGCATCGACAACAAGCTCGATCCAGGCGACCCGGTAAAAGGAAACGGCTACGCGCAGCCCGCCGAACCCTTGCCAACACACTGGATTGCTGCAATCGAGGCATTGCGCAAGTCCGCGCCTATGCGAGAGTATCTCGGATCACGCTTCGTTGATGTGTTCACTGCCATCAAAGACGCCGAGGCCGACCGTTTTTATGCCGAACCGCAACCCCTGGACTTTGATTACTACCTCCGGACCATTTGAATGACGGACCATGTCAATACCCTCGGTCAGCCCATCGGCGATCCGGTCCCGACGTGGACCGAGCGCCGTAAGCCGCCGCGCGCAGTCATGCAGGGACGCTACACGCGGCTTGAGCCGCTTGACCCGCGCGCGCGCGGCAAAGAACTGTTCGAGGCGATGGCGGCGGACAAAGAAGGGTGGCTGTGGACTTACCTGCCTTATGGCCCGTTTGCGACGCACGAAGCCTATGCGGGCTGGATGTATCTGACCTGCATGGGCGACGATCCGCAGTTTTATGCCATCATCGATCAGGTGTCCGGCAAGGCCGTGGGAATTGCCAGTTACCTGCGCATAGATCCCAAGAACGGATCGATCGAGGTTGGATACATCACCTACAGCCCCGCCATTCAAAAGAGCCGCATCGCCGCCGAGACGATGTTTCTGATGATGAAGCGGGCGTTCGATGAGATGGCATACCGGCGCTATGAATGGAAGTGCGATGCCCTCAACGCCCCCTCGCGCGCGGCGGCCGTTCGTCTCGGCTTTTCTTACGAGGGCATTTTCCGGCAAGCGACGGTCTACAAAGGCCGCAATCGCGATACGGCGTGGTACTCCATAGTCGACAAAGAGTGGCCGCTGTTGAGGGCCGCCTATGAGCGGTGGCTGGATCCTGCGAATTTTGATGCGGACGGTGGGCAGAAGCTGCGCTTGTCTGACCTGACGGCGGAAGCGCTGAGCGCAGCACATGCGCCGATGATTTGACGTGCCGAAGAGGCGTACACACCTCATCCTGAGGAGCGAGCACAGCGAACGTCTCGAAGCATGTGCAGTGCGGGAACGAGCGCTGCGGACGGCTGGTGCAACACCAGCATCCTTCGAGACGGCCCGGAAACGGGCCTACTCAGGATGAGGAGGAAGTGGCTGAAAATTTAGAGTTGATTGGCCGCTTATGCCCGAACTTCCCGAAGTTGAGACGGTGATGCGCGGGCTCTCGCCGGTGATGACAGGGGCGCGGATTTTGCACGTGGAACAGAGGCGGCCGGACTTGCGCTTTCCGCTGCCGGAACGGATGCCCGAACGGCTGAAGGGCCGCCGCATCGAGGCCATGGGCCGGCGCGCGAAATACATCCTTGTGCATCTCGATCAGGCTGAAATCCTCACCGTGCATCTCGGCATGACCGGCCGCTTTACTATCGGCGGCGCGGTGATCGGCGGCAACAGCATGACCCACGCTGCGGGCGGTGACCGTGCGCATGATCACATCGTGCTGCATCTCTCCAATGGCGCAATCATCACTTTCAACGATGCGCGGCGGTTTGGATACATGGACATGCTGGCGGCGGACGATCTGGCCACCCACAAGCATTTTAGAGATTTGGGAGTCGAACCGTTATCCGATGATCTTACGGCCGATTATCTTGCGGCCTGCGCGCGGGACCGCCGCGTCGATTTGAAGGCATTCCTTCTTGACCAGCATGTCATCGCAGGCCTCGGCAACATCTATGTCTGCGAGGTGCTGTGGCGGGTGGGCCTGAAGCCAGTGCGGCAAGCAGATACGATCTGCACTCGTAGCGGCCTGCCCAATGATCGGGCTCGCGCCCTAGTCACGCATGTCCGGGCCGTGCTCGGCGAAGCCATTGCAGCAGGCGGCTCGTCTTTGCGCGATTATGTGCAGGCCAGCGGCGAATTGGGATACTTCCAGAAGGCCCATACCGTCTATGATCGTGAGCATGAACGGTGCCTGCGCGAGGGCTGCGCCGGAATCATCCGGCGCATCGTGCAGAGCGGCCGGTCCACATTCCATTGTCCGCGCTGCCAGCGTTGAACACTTTGAGGAGACATTCCCATGGCCTACGAAAACATCATTGTCGAGACAAAGGGCAAAGTTGGCGTCGTCACCTTAAATCGCCCCGCCGTGCTCAATGCCCTCAACGAAGCACTTGTCGCCGAATTGGGGCACGCGCTCGATGCGTTCGAAGCCAATGCCACGATCGGCGCGATTGTCATCACCGGCTCGGAGAAAGCCTTTGCGGCGGGTGCCGACATCAAGCAGATGCAGGCCAAGACTTTTGTCCAAGCGTATAAGGAGGATTTCATTGCGTCGTGGGACCGGGTCTCGCGCTGCCGCAAGCCGGTGATTGCGGCGGTGGCGGGCTACGCGCTTGGCGGCGGCTGCGAGCTCGCCATGATGTGCGATATCATTATTGCGGCGGATTCGGCCGAATTCGGCCAGCCCGAGATCACACTTGGCATCATGCCGGGGGCAGGCGGCACCCAGCGGTTGACGCGTGCGGTTGGCAAGGCCAAAGCGATGGACCTCATCCTCACCGGCCGCCGCATGAAGGCCGACGAGGCCGAGCGTTCGGGTCTGGTGGCGCGGGTGGTTCCTGCGGCAACGCTGATGGAAGAAGCGATGAAGGCGGCCGACAAGATCGCGAGCTTCTCGCAGCCCATCGCCGCCATGGCCAAAGAAAGCGTCCACCGCAGCTTCGAAACAACGCTAACGGAAGGCCTGCGCTTCGAGCGCCGGGTTTTCCACTCGATGTTCGCCACCGAAGACCAGAAGGAAGGCATGGCCGCTTTCGCCGAAAAGCGGAAGCCTGCGTTCAGGGACAGATGAGGGAGGGATGTTTGCTCGGCCTTGCCAAGACGTTCAATGGCGAACATAGTTTTCATGGACGGGAGTCTGGACAGCATGAATGACGGGCATTGTTCGAGCACGAGGATCCGCCATGAACATACTTCAGCTTCACCACGTGTCGATTGCCACCGGCGATCTTGACCGATCGGCTCGGTTTTATGGCAGGGTCTTGGGCTTGGAACAAATCCCTCGCCCACCATTTGATACCGTTGGCATCTGGTTGGAGTCAGGACCGGTCCAGATTCATTTGATCGATAACAAAGGTGGAACTTTCCGCTCCAACCGTTCCATTGCGACCAATGACAGCCATTTCGCGCTGCGCGTTACCGATTTCAAGGCGGCATTGGATCATCTTAAGGCCTGCGGATTCCGTGAAGACCTGCCCGATGGTGATCCACTTCGCATCGTGATCCGGCGCACGAATGTCGCTGGGTATCCGCAGGCGTACATTCTTGATCCGGACGGCAACATTGTCGAGATCAATGCTGCTGCATCCTAACTCGCGTGTGTTGGACCGCCAACGCGACGCGGACTTGCAAGCACAAACCAAAAGAAACGGGACCCGCAAAGGTCCCGCTGATCGATTTGAAATGAGAAATCCGTAATCATATGTGGGCGCCCGCCATCTGCTCCACATACTCCCAGTTGACCAGATTATCGACGAACGCTTCCAGGTACTTCTGCCGGGCGTTGCGGTAATCGATGTAGTAGCTGTGCTCCCAAACGTCGCAACCGAGTATGGGCTGGGCGCCGTGCATCAGCGGGTTCTCGCCGTTCGGCGTCTTGGTGATGGCGAGCTTGCCGTCCTTGATCACCAGCCAGCACCAGCCCGAACCAAACTGCGTGAGGCCCGCCTGCACGAAATCAGCGCGGAATTTGTCATAGCCGCCAAGATCAGAGGTCATCTTGGCGGCCAGCCGCGCAGGCAGTTTGCCACCGCCACCGCCCTTTTTCATCCACTGCCAGAAGTGGTTGTGATTGTAGTGCTGGCCAACATTATTGATCAACCCAGCGCTCTTTTCGGCGAACGCCGCCTTACAGATGTCTTCGATACTCTTGCCAGCGAGCGGACTGTCCTTGAGCAGATTATTGCCGTTGGTCACATAGGCCATGTGATGTTTGTCATGGTGAAACTCCAGCGTCTCCTTCGACATGAAGGGCGCGAGCGCATCATAGGCATAAGGCAGTGCGGGAAGTTCGAGGGCCATGGGGGATCTCCATTGTGGCGCGCGCCTTAGGGGAAAACGCGGCGCAGCGCGACTTGTTCCAACCCTATTTGGTTGCACCCGAACTGGCAAGCCGGGAGCAGCCTATCGCTCGCCGCCCTGAGGACCCCAGAACACCACCCAGGTTACGAAATCGTCGCTCATCTCTTCGAAATGATGCCTGTCGGCGGCAGGCACAAAGAGCGCATCGCCGGACGCGACGGACATGCGTTTGGCCTCGTGGATGAACTGCGCAGTACCGGAAATGACGAAATAGAGTTCGTCCTGCGTGTGCGGTTCTTGAGCATCCTTGCCGCGCGGCGCAAAGACTTCAACAGACATGGTGCCGTGCGCGAGGGCATCGGCGAACGGTTCACCGCCGGGCCATTTATCAGAGGTGGCGCGCGGCAAAGAGGCCAGCAATGGCCCGAGCGAAACTTTCATGGCAACGTCCCGGTGGTGTCACGAGGGTGATGCTACCGCAAAGTCAGGAGCGCAAGGCCGCCGGCGTGATCCGCGATTGGGGGCCGCGCGATGGGGCACGATCTTGGACCTCCAAATCCGCGATAAAGGCGGTAATCCGGGCAGCCAGCCGTGGCCAGGCGAAATGCTCCTGGCTGTAGCGGCGGGCTTGGGCTTCGGCATCACGCCAGTGGCCCCGGTCGCCGGATTGCGAATTCAACCAGACGTTGAGGGCGCCCGCAAAGTCATCGGCATTGTCGGGCGCGTGGGTCAGCAGCCAGGGCTCGGCGGCGAGCTCGATGTTGCCCGGAACATGGCCCGTCAGCACGACTTTACCAGCCGCTGCATAGTCGCGCAGTTTGATGGCCGAGAAGCCAAATCCGATGTCGTGCGTGCGTGACAACGGCAGGATGGCGAGATCGAAACAATTGATGGCGGCATTGGCGTCGGCGAAGGAAACGCGGCCGGGCGCACGGACGCGGTCGGCCAACCCGAAGTTGCGCGCGGCGTCCAGAAGCGGCGCCAATCCAGGGCCGTCGCCGAAAATCAAGAGGTCGGTGTCCGGGTTGGCGGCGGCGGTCTGCGCGAACCCCTCCAGGGCCGTCATCAGGCCATGCCAGGGCATGATGTTGCCGATAAAGCCCACGAAAGAGCGCTCTGGCGGCAAGCCGAAGAGTTGCAGGGCCTCCCCGCGCGCCATTGGGAAGAAGTGCTCGCAATCGGTGCCATTGCCAATGGCGTGCAGGCGTTCAGGGTTAACGCCGCTTTGGGCGAGGCGGTCGGCGAGGCCTTGGGTGACGCAGCGGGAGGCATCGGCAAGCCGGGTGGCGGCGATCTGCATCCAGCGCTCGAAGGTGGCCAGCCGGGACGAACCGCCTGCGACCAACCGTTGGCTTTCTAACCAGGAGTTGTGTTCGAGGACAACGCGGGTTCCCATCAGACGGCACACCGCGGTCACAGCAACCGTGAAGGTGTTGACGCGGCTGTAGACCACATCGGGCCGGAATCGCAGGATCTGGCTGATCAGCGCGGGCAGTTGGGCAATCGTATCGAGATTGGCGGGAAGCCCAAAACGGCGCAGGCTTTCGACGATGGTGGCGACCTCGCGCACGCCATAGGGCATGGCGGGGCAGTCGCCCTCGGCGACCGTCAGCATCCGTACATCATGGCCCGCCGCCAGGAACGCGTCGAACAACCCGAGCTGATGCTGCGCACCGCCCGACATGCCGCCCCAACTGGTGAGATTCACCATCAAAATACGCAAGATTCAGCCTCCAGACCCGAGTGCAGTCGCTGGCCGGCCCATCGGCCGCCAGGCAGTGGCGAGCGCGCGCCGGGCCATCGCCGCGGGCAATCCCTGCGGGCCGTTGGCGACGGCGGCGTAGACATCGATCAGGCGTTCGGCCTGGCGCTCCCAGGCAAAGCGGGCGCGCAAACCGGCAAGCGCGGCGGCATCCGGGCGAAGGCTTTGGCGGGCGGTGTAAACGTGGGCGATACCGGCTGAGATGGCGGCAGGATCGGCGGCGTTAACGGCGATACCGGTGCCGGTTTCGGCGACGAAACGGCTGAGTTCGGTGGTGTTGGAAACGACGATGGGCAGCCCCGCCAGGGTCATTTCGAACAGCTTGTTGGGCAGGCAGAAATCGTGGTTGAGACAACTCCCTGGGATTGTACAGATACCCAGATCTGCTGAGGCGATATGGGCCACAACTTCCGCGTGCGGGACGGGATCGAGCAGATGCAGACGGCCGCCCAGGCGCTCCCGGCTGGCTTCCAAAGAGGCGCGCAACCCGGGCCGGATTTGGCCCAGCAGGGCCAAGTGCATACCTGAATATAATTCAATCGCTTCAATGATTTGCTCTATGCCCCGGCCCTCGCTGGCATTGCCCGCATAGACCGCCAGCGGCACGTCATCACCAAGGCCGCAGCGGGCGCGCAGACCGGGGTTTGAGGCGGGGCCAAGCCGGGGGGCGTTTAGCACAAGCGTGGGTTGTGGAATGCCGTAGGCCCGCGCCTTGTAGCGGGCGATCGAGGGGCTCACCGTCAGGGTCGCCGACACGCGCCGCAGCGCCCGCGCCTCTAACGTGCGCTTCCACCACGCGAGCAGCGGGCCCGGCACCGGATGCCGGCCCTCCTCCAGCTCGTGCATATCGTAAATGACGCGGGCGCCAACCCGGGCGGCAACGCGCACGGCCGCGGGCAACGTCTCGAAATCATGGGCGTGGACGATGTCGGGCCGCGCCAGTACGGCCGCCTCGACGAAGGTCATCGCCAGCAGTTCATGATGCACGAATGGGCTAATGAAATGCTTGATAGTGCTGACAAAATTCCGCTTGACTGGGGTGCAGGCGCCGTCAGTCACGGGACCGGCGGCACCCCGCCGGTGCCACTCGCGGCAGCGTTGATAGGTCACCCCATTGATGATCTCCTGGGCGGGCAACCCGCGAGCCGCCAGGCCAAAAATGGTGACCGCATGACCGGCGCTGGCGAGACTTTCGGCCTCCTTGCGGACGCGCGCATCGGTGCTGCCCGGATTGCCGACCAGCATGGCGATCCGCAGCGGCGCGCGCGCCATTTGGCCGTGGGGGGAGGAGGGGAGCATCGCGTCTCTACAGCCAGGAGTTGAACGCAACACACCTGTGGTAAAGCTGACACGAATCGGCTTTACGGCTGGTTAACGTGGGGGGCCGGTAGACTGCAGCGGCGTGCCGTCAGCGCGTTAACGAGTGATCATTCGTGGTCATTCCGGTATGGTTCCGGCTCATTGAGGTATCGTTCCCGCTCCTTCAGTCGCATGAGAGAGTGACCCGGGCCATCGCTCGCGGGGCGGCATACGCCATTGTGAGACGGGCGACCGCCAGTCGCCCCTACGCGGCAGGCATCGTCCCCCCCCCCATTGCCGGCAACGTAACCTCGCGCATGGGCGGCCCGGTCCAACAGTGTTAACGTTCCTCGCCCGCCCCCGATTCCTCTCCGTCCGGACCGATGACCATCCGCCTACAGAGCGCCTACCGTTATCTCACCACCTACCTGGTGCTGCTCAAGCATTTTGCCGGCAGCCGCGGCATCCGGTTCGCTGGCGTTGTGCTCGCCGTGTTGGTGCAGGCCCTGCTACATCCGATCCCGTTTCTGCTGCTGGCCGAACTGCTGCGTGGCGGGCAGGCGGGTGCCCGCGAGACCGTGCTCGGCTGGCATGGCTACACCATCAGCCTGCAACCCGATCTCGCCGTGTTCGCCGTGTTCGCCCTTGGCACCGCGACTTATGTGCTTGGCTATTTTGTCAGCGTCCTCGTCAACCGCGAGACCGTGGCCTGGCAGGGCCAGATGTTCTGGACCCTGGCGGCAGGCTTTGCCGGCATCAGCCGCTGGGACCGCAGCACGGAGCTTGGCGTTCATCTCAACGCGACCGCCGTCAGTCTGCGGATCGATACGGCCCTGCGCGGCGCCTTTCCCATCGGCCGCCTGATCGAGACGGGCCTCAGGGACTTCGTCCTGGTCATCGCGCTGTTGAGCATCCTCATTTGGCTGGACGCGCGCGAGGTCGCCGTGCTCGGATTCATCACGCTGCTGTTCCTGCCCGCCTATGGGGCCGCCATTGCCCGGCTGGTGCGATCCCAGGCCAAATCCAACGCGCAAATGTTCCGCTTGCGTCAGCCGGTCATCAGCCTGCTGAGCAGCGATCTGACGCGCAAGTCCGGACGCGCCATCGATGCCGCGTCCATCCCCAGGTCCGTCACGCGCGTGCTGTCGCAGGGTTTTGGCAGCCAGAGCGCGCTGTTGAACGAGCAGAATGCCGTCACGGTGGTCGCCGGAGTGCATGTGTTCGCAGCGTTCTATGGCGTCTACCTTTCGGCGGGCCGCAGTCTGGCAAGCCTGCCAGCGGGAAACCTCTCGTTTCTATTTTTTCTTGTCCTGATGTTGCGTTCCCTGATCAGTCTGATCGGTTTGATCTCGCGGCTGTCGCGCAACTACGAGCGGCTCGGCCTGCTGCGCTCGCTGCTGTTTCCAGTGAGCAAACCCGTGCTCGCCAAGTCCACCGCGCCCGGCGGCAGCCAGGACGGCTGCTTTGCCGTTTCGGTGCCCACGGCCCATGCAGACGGTCCCGCCGTCAAACGCACCTTGCAGCCCGGCGACACCGTGCTGTTCCTCGCCCCCGACGTCAGTTTCGGCTTCCAGCTGCTGCCGCTGGCCAACGCGTTGCAACCGCTCTGGGTCGCTGATGGCGGGCGTACACGTCAGATTCCGCTGCTGGGCCTCGACGATGTGCCCGGGCTGATGGCCAACGGCATCGTGACCGGCGAGACCGCGTCGCTGCGCCTGCCGGGCGCCGGCCAGATCATCCTTCGGCCCGAACCCATGCCCCTGAGCACAGCGCCCGTCGTCGCCCTCAGCCTCCCCGCCTGGCAGCGCCTGGTGCGCGACGGCGGCCGCGCCATCGCGGGGCGCGACCGCGTGCTGGTGATCGCCGCCCAAGGCCGCCGCGTGCCGGTGACCACGCCAACGGGCGCGTTCGTCGTCCTGAGCGACGGCCGCGTAGTGGTCGCAGCCGGCGAGCTTGCGGCGATGAAGGAGCACCTAGCCGAGTTGGTGGCGTCCGGGTTGGCAGGGGCGAAGGTGGTGGTTGAGGAGGAGGAGTCGGAGGGAGAGGTGTGATACCGCCGAGGGAATATGCCGATCGATCAAGTTCAGTCATCCCGGATGCGCTGCACCATCCCTCATGGTGCAGTGCTGATCCGGGACCTTGTTCGTGGCTCAAGCACCTGTTCGAACCACACGATCCCGCGTCTGCGGTGCGTCCTGGACTTGATCCGGGATGAAGTCTCGCTGCACCGCGCTCGGGATCACGGGTTCGTATTTTTTCATCGCGGGTATGAGGTGAGCGCCGTCTTGTCCGCCTGAAGCGGAACTGGAGAGCGGCTTTCATGACTGGCCGGACAGGGCCACTGACGTTGCGCCCGACGGACTGACGCCGAGTTTGATCGCGGGCAGCTTCGCCGATACGATAGCGGAAAGTAAGGCGAGGCCGGAGACCGGGGCGGTTGTGACCCGAAGCAGATCTTTTTCGCATTGTCGAGCCGTCGCCTGGCTTGAGGCAGCGCATGTGGCTTGAGCTACTCGTGCAAATGGCTGATGAAGGTGTCGACCACGCAGTCACCAGCGAGATCGCTTCATGCATGCCCATATCGTGTTGGCTCACCCGGAGCCAAAATCGTACAACGCCCATTTGGCGGCTACAGCTTCGCCGCAGTCAGCGGCCGTTTGGACTACGCTGGCGGCCCTAACGGCTGCGAGCGGGCCTGCCCCCCGCCACCGCTCCCCATTGCATCTCCCACTCCACCCGTGCTCAATTCGAGGCAACACCAGGAGCCTTACGGAACCCGCTATGCCTCTCACCGATTTCAAAGCCCTCACCTTCGATTGCTACGGCACGCTGATCGACTGGGAGAGCGGCATCTGGAACGCGCTGCAACCGCTGTTGCAGGCTAATGATGCCAAGCTCACCCGCGACGACGCGCTCGCCGCCTTTGGCCGCATCGAGCCGGCTCAGGAGCATGAGACGCCCGATCTGGTCTATCGCGAGCTGCTGGTGCTGGTGCACGCCAAGATGGCGGCGGCCTGGGGCTTGCGCACGACGCCCGCACTCGACCGGGCGTTTGGCCAGTCCATCCCCGATTGGCCTGCGTTTCCAGATACGGTTGCGGCGCTGGCCTATCTCAAGCAGCACTACAAACTGATCATTCTGTCAAACGTGGACCGCGCGAGTTTTGCGGGGTCGAACAAGCGGCTGGGCGTTACGTTCGATGCGATCTGCACGGCCGAAGAAATCGGGTCGTACAAGCCTGATCCGCGCAATTTTGCCTATCTGCTGACGGAGTGCGCCAAGCTGGGGCTCGCCAAGGCTGATATTCTGCATACGGCGCAAAGCCTCTATCACGATCACGTGGCGGCCGAGGCGGCGGGCATCGCGCGCTGCTGGATCAACCGGCGCGGCGATACGGGCACGGGTTCGGGCGCGACCAAGCCGGTGGGCAAAATGCCAAGCCTGGATTTCACGTTTCCCAGTATGGGCGCGATGGCAGACGCCCATCGCCAACTTATGGGAGGCTGAAAGCGTGCACGCTGAACGGTCCGCGTTGCTCACTGACGTGCTGCCGAAGTTGACACCGCCTGCATCGAAGCACATCCCATGACTCCTTCCCACATCACCATCATCGGCGCCGGGCACGCGGCGGGGCAACTGATTGCCTCGCTGCGGAGCGAGGGGTTTACCGGCGGTATACGCCTCATCGGTGAGGAGCCGCATCTGCCCTATCAGCGCCCGCCGCTATCCAAGAAATTTCTTGCGGGCGAAGCGGGGATCGATGCCGTAACACTGCGGCCTCTCGGGTTCTATGAGAAAGAGGGCATCGAACTCGTGCTGTCGGCTTGCGTGCAATCGATTGATCGTGCGGGCCACACGCTGACGCTCGAAGACGGCAGGGCATTCGACTATGACGCGCTGGTGCTGGCGACCGGCACACGGGCGCGGCCGCTGCCAGTGCCCGGCGCGGGGCTGTCTGGCGTGCACGTCCTACGTGGCATCGATGATAGCCTGGCGCTGAAAGCGGTGCTGGCGCCAGGCAAGCGGCTGGTGGTCATCGGCGGCGGTTATGTCGGACTGGAGGCTGCGGCGACGGCCAGCAAGCTCGGCGCGCATGTCACCGTCATCGAGGCGATGCCCCGGCTCATGGCGCGCGTCGCCTCGCCGGAGCTGGCCGATCATATGCTGGCGGTGCACCGCGATAATGACGTTCACGTTCTTCTCAATACGAAAGTCACGGCGCTGCGTGGTTCCGGCCGCACGGGCGTGGACGCGGTCATGATCGAGCATGGCGTGCCGGTTGCCGCTGATGTGGTGCTGGTGGGCATCGGCGCGATTGCCAATGTGGAGCTGGCTGCTGCGGCGGGCCTCGCCGTCGCCAACGGCATCGTGGTCGACGCGCATATGTGTACGGGCGATCCGCAGATCCTGGCCATCGGCGACTGCGCCAATCACCCGAGCCCGTTTACAGGTGGGCGGCTGCGTTTGGAGTCCGTGCAGGGCGCCGTCGATCAGGCCGTGTGCGCAGCAAAAACGCTGGTTGGCAAACCCGACGCCTACAAGGCCGTGCCCTGGTTCTGGTCCGACCAGTATGACGAGCGGTTGCAGATGGCCGGCGTTCCGGGGGCGGACGATGCGACGGTGCTGCGCCGCTACGACGATCCGCGCCAGTTTGCGGTGTGGCGGACACGCGGCGGCAAGGTCACCGGCGTGGAGGCGGCCAACAGCAGCAAAGACTATATGGCCGGGCGGCGGCTGATCGAGAGTGGCAAGCTGATCGAGCCCGGGCAGCTTGCCGATCCCACAGTCGGCGCCAAGGCGCTGCTGGCGTCGTAAGAACCCTTCGCGCGCGCCGTCACCAGGAGTTCGCCGATGCATGACCTGTTCCGCCGGTTCGCCGAACGCACCGCCCACGCCGCCGGAACGCCCTGGTCGTTCGTACTCGCCGTATTGACCATCATCATCTGGGGTGCCTCCGGGTCCTATTTTCACTACTCGGACACCTGGCAACTCGTCATCAACACCAGCACGACCATCATCACCTTCATGATGGTGTTCCTCATCCAGAACACGCAGAACCGCGAAACGCGGATCGTGTCGCTGAAGCTCGACGAACTGTTGCGCGGTGTCGAGGGCGCGCGCACCGGCATGGTCCAGCTCGACCATATGTCCGACGAGGACCTGGAACACGTGCGACAGGAATTCACGCGGCTGCGCGAGAAATACGCGCCGCTGGTGGATGATGACCTCGCGCATGTGGCCATGGAATTGGAAGCGCGCAAGCGTCAGGAGGCGGGACGGTGAGTGCAGTCAAATGTGTCATTGCGTGCGCGGCGCAGCGCTTCTTTGCGGTGCGCGGCAAACACGGGACCTCGTACGACGCGCAAAAACTGGAGCCGCCGGCAAGGTCCCGGATCAGCGCTGCACCATGAAGGATGCTGCATCGCATCCGGGACGCCGGGAACGACAGGTCAAGACCCGTTGCCTGGCACAGAGTCTGCGGCTGTCAGCGGAAGTACGCCGCGACGCCGTCAAAACTCAGCACGACAAATCCTTCGAGACGGCGCAAAATGCCCGTCCTTAGGATGAGGTTCTGTGTGCGTATTAAGGGTCTCACAACCCACGCTCCCCCAACTTCCGCACCTGGCTCAGCGTCGCGCGCGGCGTCAGGGCTTCGGCATCCAGTTTCAGCTCGATCAGCGCTGGCTTGCCGGCCGCTACGCACCGTGCCCAGGCACCGCGGAACTGCTCCGTCTCTGTCACCGTCTCGCCGTGTGCGCCATAGCTCATCGCCAGCGCCGCGAAATCCGGGTTCATCAGCGTGGTGCCGACCACGCGGCCGGGGTAGGTCCGTTCCTGGTGCATACGAATGGTGCCATACATGCCGTTGTTGGCCACGAGCACAATGACGTTGGCACCGTATTGGGCGGCCGTCGCGAGTTCCTGGCCGTTCATCAGGAAACAGCCGTCGCCGGCCAGCGCCACCACCACACGTTCGGGCTGGGCGAGCTTGGCAGCAATCGCGGCTGGGAGCCCATAGCCCATCGCTCCACAGGTCGGGCCGAGCTGGGTACGGAATTGTTTGTAAACGAAATAGCGGTGCAGGAAGCCCGCATAGTTGCCCGCGCCATTGGTGAGAATGGCGTCTTCAGGCAGCAGATCATCCAAATTCAGGATCACCTGTTCCATCTTCAGCGCGCCCGGCGTCGGCTGCGGTTTGCGGGACGCGACATCGGCCGCGTGCAACGCCGCCCGGCGCTCCGCCCACGCTGCATTGCGCGGCAGCTCCAGCCCCGAAAGCGCCGCGACGAACGCGCCCGCCGACGCGCATACCGGCAGCTCGGCGCGGAACACCCGGCCAAGTTCATCAGCTGACGGATGGACCTGTACCAGCTTTTGCTTCGGCGACGGTGACTCCACCAGTGAGTAACCACTCGTGGTCATCTCACCCAGCCGCGCGCCGATCACCAGCAGCAGGTCCGCCGCTTTCACCGCCTCAGCCAGCACCGCGTCTGGGCCGATGCCCACATGCCCCGCATAACAGGGATGGCGGTTGTCGATGTAGTCCTGGCAGCGGAAGGATGTTCCTACCGGAAGATCGATCCGGGCACAGAACGCCTCGAACGCCGCCTTCACCCCTGCGCTCCAGCCCGGCCCGCCCACGATCGCCAGCGGCCGCTGTGCCGGCGCCAGCAGCATCCGCAACTCCGCCATGTCAGCTGGAGTTGGCGCTGCGTCGGCCGGACGTGCCGCACGCACCGATACGACACTCTCGCCGCACGCCGCCGCCAGAACATCCTCGGGCAGCCCGACGACCACCGGCCCCGGACGCCCGGACGCCGCCAGATGGAACGCACGGCTCACATATTCCGGCAGCCGGGCCGCATCCGAAACCACCTCCGCTCCCTTGGCCAGCGACCCGAACACGGCGCGCAGGTCGAACTCCTGGAACGCCTCGCGGTCCTCAACATCGCGGCCCGGCAGGCCGACGAACAGCACCATCGGGATGGAATCCTGCTGCGCAATATGCACGCCGATGGAGGCGTTGGTTGCGCCCGGACCGCGCGTGACAAAACACACGCCGGCTCGGCCCGTCATCCGCGCGTGCGCGTCCGCCATCATCGCCGCGCCGCCCTCCTGGCGGCAAATCACTGTGCGGATGCGGTAGCTGTCATGCAGAGCGTCGAGCGCGGCCAGGTAACTCTCGCCCGGTACGCAGAAAATCGTATCGACGCCCTCGGCTTCCAGCTGCTCGATCAGGACTTTGCCGCCATGCCGCATTTTTTGCGTCCTCAATAGGGGAATAACCAAGCCTTTTTCGGAGTCTATATCACAATGGCTCGAGTCCGATGGCAAGTGCGGGCGACACGCCGGGTCTGCCCCTCAGGCGGTGCCGTATTTCACGCTGGTGGTTGCGGCACTGAGCGCGTAAAACGTCTTTGGCCGTGGCAATGGGGAGCGGGGATAATGCGGCGCTGGTTGGGGCTGGGCGGACTGGCGGTGATCGCCGGGCTCGCGGTGTTCTGGATCGTGACAACGCCCCGGCCGCTGGATGCTGCGGCGCTGCCAGCGAACTACAAGGCCGATGCCAAAAACGGCGAACTCCTGTTTGCGGCGGGCGGCTGCGCGTCCTGCCACGCCGTGCCCGATGAGGGAAAATGCGACAACCCCCACTACACCGATCACCAGCGGCTGGCGGGTGGGCGCTGCCTGAAAACGCCGTTCGGCATTTTCAACGTGCCCAACATTTCCAGCGACAAGGCTGACGGCATCGGCGGCTGGACGGATCTGCAATTCGTGAACGCCGTGACGATGGGCGTGACGCCTGCGGGCGAGCACTATTACCCCGCCTTCCCTTTCTCCTCCTACACGCGCATGACCATCCCCGATGTGCTGGACCTGAAGGCCTATCTGGCGACGCTGCCTGCAGTGTCTGGCAAGGCTCGCCCGCATGAGTTGCCGTTACCACTGCAATGGCGCCGGATGCTGGGTGGCTGGAAATTCCTCAATTTCGACGGCAAGACCTTCGCAACCGACGCCAGGCAGAGCCCGGAATGGAACCGTGGCGCTTACCTCGTGCAAGGCCCCGGCCATTGCGGCGAGTGCCACACGCCGCGCGATCCCCTGGGCGGACCCTTGACGGGCTGGCGGCTGGCGGGCGGCCCCGCACCCGAGGGCAAAGGCTGGGTGCCGAACCTGACGCAGGCCAAGGACGGCCTTGCCGAGTGGTCAAAACACGACATCGCCAGCTATCTGGGCACGGGGCTGACGCCAGTGGGCGACAGCGTTGGCGGCTCGATGGTCGCGGTCCAGACGAACATGGCGCTGCTGCCCGTCGCCGATCGCCTGGCCATCGCCGAGTATCTGAAATCCCTGCCGCCCCTCGAAAACCCAAGGCCAAAGAAGTAGCACCGTCCACAAGACGGTTCCACCGGGCGGAAAACTCAGGCAGACTCGCCGCGATAGGCCACGCGGCAAGGAACGCATATGAGCACCGCCGGGAACTACGGGCTGGACTTCGGCTTAGGCGAGTCGGTTGACACAATCCGTGACACGGTGGCCGGGTTCGCGCAAAGCCAGATCGCGCCACGCGCCGCTGAGATCGATAGGACGAACACCTTCCCCCGCGACCTGTGGCCCAAGCTCGGCGCGCTGGGTTTGCATGGCATCACTGTCGAGGAAGAGTGGGGCGGTTCCGGGCTCGGCTATCTTGAGCATTGCATCGCCATGGAGGAAATCAGCCGCGCGTCGGCCTCGGTTGCGCTCTCCTATGGCGCGCACTCGAACCTGTGCATCAACCAGATCCGGCGGCACGGCACTGACGAGCAGAAACGCCGCTATCTGCCAAAGCTGATATCTGGCGAGCACGTTGGATCGCTGGCGATGTCGGAGGCGGGCGCGGGGTCCGATGTGGTTTCTATGCGCACACGCGCGGAAAAGAAGGGCCAGCGCTTCCTGCTCAACGGCACCAAGATGTGGATCACCAATGGCCCCATCTCGGAGACCTTCGTGGTTTATGCCAAGACTGATCCCGACGCTGGTGCCAAAGGCATCACGACCTTCATCGTTGAGAAGGGATTCAAGGGCTTTCGCACGTCACCAAAACTCGACAAGCTCGGAATGCGCGGCTCGGACACCTGCGAGCTGGTGTTCGAGGAGTGCGAGGTGCCGGAGGAGAACGTGCTCGGCGGCGTTGGCCGGGGCGTCAACGTTCTGATGTCGGGGCTCGACTATGAGCGGGCGGTGCTGGCGGCAGGCCCCATCGGCATCATGCGGGCGGCCATGGACCTGGTGCTGCCCTATGTGCACGAACGCAAACAGTTCGGAGAGCCGATCGGCTCGTTCCAGCTGGTGCAGGGTAAACTCGCCGATATGTATTCGGTCATGAATGCGGCGCGCGCTTATGTGTACACGGTCGCCAAGGCCTGCGACGCCGGGCGCACAACCCGGGAAGATTCGGCGGGGGCGATTTTATTCGCGGCTGAAAAGGCGACGCAGATCGCGCTCGATGCGATCCAGCTTTTGGGCGGCAACGGCTATATCAACGACTATCCGGCTGGGCGGCTGCTGCGCGATGCCAAGCTCTACGAGATCGGCGCAGGCACCAGTGAGATTCGGCGGATGCTGATCGGCCGGCAGCTGTTTGAGAAGACGGCCTGAGACAGCCATGGCAATTCTGACTTCAGCAATTGATACGGCGTCGGACGGGTTTCGGCGCAATGCGGAGCAAACGGCGGAGCTGGTGGCCGATCTGCGGGCGCAGGCCGCGCGCGTCAACGAAGGTGGTTCGGCAGCGGCGCGTGAGAAGCATGTGACGCGTGGCAAGCTATTGCCGAGGGACCGGGTGACCCGCGTGCTTGATCGCGGTTCGCCATTCCTAGAGGTAGGCCAGCTTGCGGCGCACGGCCTATATGGCGGCGACGTTCCCTCGGCCGGGCTGATCACCGGCATCGGCCGCGTGTCGGGGCGCGAGTGCATGATCGTATGCAACGACGCGACGGTGAAGGGCGGCACGTATTTTCCGGTGACAGTAAAAAAGCATCTGCGCGCTCAGGAGATTGCCGGGGAGAACCGGCTGCCGTGCTTATATTTGGTGGATTCGGGCGGCGCCAACTTGCCGAACCAGGATGACGTGTTCCCAGACCGCGAGCATTTCGGCCGCATCTTTTTCAATCAGGCCACCATGTCGGCCAAGGGCATTGCGCAGATCGCTGCGGTGTTGGGCTCCTGCACGGCAGGCGGTGCTTATGTGCCCGCAATGGCCGACCGCAGCATCATCGTACGCGGGCAGGGCACGATCTTCCTCGGCGGACCTCCGCTCGTGAAGGCGGCGACGGGCGAAGTGGTGAGCGCGGAGGATCTGGGCGGGGCTGATGTTCATACGCGGCTATCAGGCGTTGCCGATGATCTCGCCGAAAACGACGAGCACGCGCTCGATCTGGTGCGGGCGGCGGTTGCGAGTTTGGGGCGCTCAACCAAAGCGGAACTGACGCTCCGTTTGCCCCTCGAACCGGCCTTTGACCCTAGCGACCTCGGCGGCATCATTCCGTCCGCGCCGCGCGAGTCCTACGACGTGCGCGAGGTGATTTCGCGACTTGTGGACGCCAGCACGTTTGATGAGTTCAAGCCGCATTATGGCAAGACGCTGGTCACGGGCTTTGCGCATCTTTGCGGGATGCCCATTGGCATCATCGCCAACAACGGCATCCTGTTCAGCGAGTCTGCCCTTAAGGGCGCGCATTTCATCGAGCTGTGCTGCCAGCAACGTATTCCGTTGATCTTTTTGCAGAACATCACCGGCTTCATGGTTGGTCGCAAATATGAGAACGAGGGCATTGCCAAACACGGCGCCAAACTGGTGACAGCGGTGACGTGTGCCCAAGTGCCCAAGCTCACGGTCATCATTGGCGGCAGCTTTGGCGCGGGCAACTACGGCATGTGCGGGCGGGCCTATGGCCCTCGCTTCCTGTGGATGTGGCCGAACGCGCGGATTTCCGTGATGGGCGGCGAGCAGGCCGCCAGCGTGCTGGCCACCGTCAAACGTGACGGCATGGAGGCGCGAGGCGAAGCCTGGAGCGCGGCGGAGGAGGAGGCGTTCAAGGCGCCCATCCGCGACCAATACGAGCGCCAGGGCCACCCCTACTACGCCACCGCCCGGCTCTGGGACGACGGCGTCATCGATCCCGCCGATACGCGACGGGTGCTGGGCTTGAGCTTGGCGGCGGCGCTCAACGTCCCCATTCCAGAAACCCGCTTCGGCATCTTCAGGATGTGAGTTATGGCGACTGTTGAGACCACACTCACCCATGGCGTCGCGACCCTCCGGCTCAACCGGCCGGAAACGCACAACGCCTTCGATGAGGTGATGATCCTTGAACTGACGGAAGCTCTGGCGGCGGCAGGTGCCGATGCTGGTGTCCGGGTTGTCGTGCTGCGCGGCGCCGGCAAGAGTTTCTGCGCGGGCGGCGATCTCGGATGGATGCAGCGGATGGCGGGTTTTTCCGACAGCGAAAACCGTGCCGACGCCGCCGCGCTCGCCCGGATGCTGCGCACGCTAGACCGCTGCCCCAAGCCGGTGCTCGCCGTCGTGCAGGGCAGCGCGATGGGCGGCGGCGTGGGTCTGGTGGCCGCCTCGGACATTGCCATCGCCAGCGATCAGGCGGTGTTCGCCCTTTCGGAGGCCCGGCTCGGCCTCGTCCCGGCAACCATTTCGCCCTACGTGATCGAGGCCATCGGCGCACGGGCCTGCCGCCGCTACTTTCTCACCGGCGAACGCTTCGCTGCCGCCGAGGCGTACCGGCTGGGCCTTGTGCATGAGATCTGTGCTGACGATAGGATCGAAGCCCGCGTGGCGGCTGTCGTCGAGGCCTTGCTCGCCTCAGCGCCCGGAGCGCAGGCCACCGCCAAGGAGCTGATCCGGCAGGTTGCCAACGCGCCCCTGGATCCAGCGCTGATCGACTCGACCGCCGCCGCCATCGCCCGTGTCCGTTCGGGCGAGGAAGCCCGCGAAGGCATCACGGCTTTCTTTGCCAAACGCCAACCCAACTGGGTGAAGACGTGATCCGTTCACTGCTGATTGCCAATCGCGGCGAGATCGCCTGCCGCATCATGCGCACGGCCAAGCGCCTCGGCATCCGGACGATTGCGGTGTTTTCGGACGCCGACCGGGATGCGTTGCATGTGCGCTCCGCTGACGAGGCGGTGCGGATTGGCCCGGCTCCGGCGCGCGACAGTTATCTCTCTGCGGACGCGGTACTTGTGGCGGCCTGGCAGACCGGCGCTGACGCCATCCATGCCGGCTATGGATTTTTATCCGAGAACGCCTTATTTGCCGAGGCTTGCACCAACGCTGGTTTGATCTTTGTTGGCCCGCCCGCCTCTGCCATTGCCGCCATGGGCAGCAAGAGCGCCGCCAAAACGCTGATGGCCAAGGCGGGTGTGCCTCTGGTGCCGGGCTACCATGGCGGCGATCAGACTCTCGCCACGCTCACGCGCGAGGCGGCGCGGATCGGCTATCCCGTGCTGATCAAGGCCTCGGCAGGCGGCGGTGGCAAGGGCATGAAAGCTGTGAGCGTGCCTGCCGATTTCGAGACCGAACTCGCCTCGGCCCGGCGTGAGGCCAAATCCGCTTTCGGCGACGATAGCGTCCTCATCGAGAGATATCTCGACCGCCCGCGCCACATCGAGATCCAGGTCTTCGCCGACAGCCACGGCCATTGCCTCTCGCTGTTCGAGCGCGATTGCTCCATCCAGCGCCGCCACCAGAAGGTGATCGAGGAAGCACCAGCGCCGGGCATGACGGAGACACTGCGCACACGCATGAGCGCCGCCGCCATCGCCGCCGCCAGGAGCATCGGCTATGTTGGTGCGGGTACGGTGGAGTTTTTGTTGGATGCGGGCGGCGGCTTCTATTTCATGGAGATGAACACGCGACTGCAAGTCGAACATCCGGTGACGGAGTTTATCACCGGCCTCGATCTGGTCGAATGGCAATTGCGGATCGCGTCCGGCGAACCGCTACCTAAGACTCAAGATGAAATCGCCATCACGGGCCACGCCATCGAGGCCCGCATCTATGCCGAGGACCCGGACCGGGACTTCCTGCCTCAAACCGGAACTATCCAGCACCTTACCTTTCCTCAAGCAAATGCGAACGTTCGCATCGACACCGGCTTCGAAGCGGGGGGAGCGATCCGCCGGCACTACGATCCGATGATCGGCAAGCTGATCGTCTGGGATAAGGACCGCCCGGCCGCGATCAAGCAGCTAGAGGGCGCCCTGTCGCAAACGCACATAGCAGGCCTCGCCACCAATGTGCCGTTCCTCGGCCGCATCGCCCGCCATCCCGCCTTTGCCACGGGCGGTGCCGATACCGGCTTTATCCCGCGCCATGAGGCCGATCTGATCGTGACCGCCGCCGTGCCACCAGACGCTGTGCTGCGCGCCGCTGCGGCCGCCCTGCTACCAGCGACAGCAAAGCCATCAGCAGGGCCATGGGACCAGACCGACGGCTGGCGGATGAATGGAACGCTGAGGGATCATCTGACACTCACCCTGACGGCCGATCCGGCCAAGCGCTTCCGGCAGGAGGTCCTCTACGGAGTGCATGGACCGATCATCAACGGCGAAACCGCTGCCGGCCTACCCTGCTTCGAGCACAACGGCGACGTTACCGTCTTTTCCGGCGGCGAGACCTGGCGGCTGACCCGTCCCGCCAGCGATTCAGTGCGCGCTGGCAGCGGTTCCGCTATGGACCGGGTGCTGTCACCGATGCCCGGCCAGATCATCGCCATTCATGTGGGTGCGGGCACCAGTGTCACCAAAGGCAGCCCACTGATCGTTCTGGGAGCCATGAAAATGGAGCACATTCTCAGAGCCCCGCGCGATGGCACGATAGAAGCTGTCGCCTGCCAGCCGGGCGATCAGGTCACCGAGGGGCGGGAGCTGCTGCGCTTCACGGCAACTCCATGAGCGGCCCACGGATCGTCGAAGTTGGCCCGCGCGACGGCCTGCAGAACGAGGCAACACTACTTCCACCTGAAATCCGCGCCGAATTGGTGGACCGGCTGGCCGCCTGCGGCCTCACCTACATTGAGACCGGGGCCTTCGTTTCGCCGAAATGGGTGCCGGCCATGGCTGGCAGCGCCGAGGTGTTTGCAGCGGTAAAGCGCCGGCCGGGCGTCACCTATGCCGCGCTGACGCCCAATCTCCAGGGTTTTGGCGCGGCACTGGCGGCGAAAGCCACCGAGGTCGCCGTCTTTGCGTCTGCCTCAGAATCGTTCAGCTTAAAGAATATAAACTGTTCGATCGCAGACAGCCTTGAACGTTTCGTGCCCGTGATGGACGCTGCTTCGACAGCAGGCCTGCAGGTTCGCGGCTATGTCTCCTGCGTGCTCGGCTGCCCCTACGAAGGCGCGGTGGATCCCGGCAAGGTGGCCGGCGTGGCCGCCGCGCTGACCCAGGCGGGGTGCTACGAGATCAGCCTCGGCGACACCATCGGTGTTGGCACAGCCGCTGCCGCCCGCGCGTTGGTCCTGCGGGTCAGCCGCGACATCCCGGCCGCCCAACTGGCCGTGCACGTTCACGACACCTATGGCCAGGCGCTTGCAAATATCGCCGCCTGCCTCGATTTGGGCATCGCCTCAATCGACACCTCGGTCGCTGGCCTCGGCGGCTGCCCCTATGCCAAAGGCGCCACCGGCAACGTCGCGACGGAAGACGTGGTCTACTTCCTGCAAAGCCAAGGCCTGGCGCGCCAACTCGACCTGCCAGGACTGGCGCAAACCGGCGGCTGGATCAGCAGCCAACTCGCACGCGCCAATGCGAGCCGTGCCGGACGGGCGATCTTGAGCAAAGCCGGTTCTGGCGAGGTTGCCGCCCACGGCGAACCTTAGGCGAAACGCGAACTCAGGCCGCCGTCAGCGATCCAGTTGGCGCCAGTCACGAATGAGGCTTCGCCGGACAGCAGGAACGCGGCGCAGTTCGCGATTTCTGAAGGTTGGCCAATACGGCGCAAAGGGTGTTTCTCAACGGCCGTGGTGCGTTCTGCCTCGCCACGTTCGGCGAAATACTCCTTCAACAGCGGCGTTTCTGTATATCCGGGGCTCAGCGCGTTCACCCGGATCTGATGCGGCCCGGCCTCAAGGGCGAGGCTGCGGGTGAGGCCGACGAGGCCGGACTTGGCCGCCGCATAGGGGAACATGCCCGAACACGTCATAGTGGCGTGGATTGAGGCGATGTTGACGATCGAGCCGCGCCTGGCCGCCATCATGGCGGGCAAAACCACGCGGGCGCACAGCCAAGCCGATTTCAGATCAACACTGAACACATCATCCCATTCGGCTTCGGTCATAGTGACCGGATCGGCATAGGAGTTACGGCCAGCATTGTTAACGAGACCGGTGACGGGGCCAAGGTCGCGAACGGCGGCAGCGTGGACGCGGGCGATATCGTCCGCTGACCGCACATCTCCCACGCCAAAAACGGCTCGGGCCCCGGTTGATCCGATCGTTTGCATCAGTGCCCGGCCGATGGCCTCATCCAAATCGGTAAACGAAACGCGCGCTCCTTCGGCAAGGCATTTTTCGACGATTGCTGCGCCGATGCCCTTGGCGCCGCCGGTGACAAACACATGCTCATTCTGCAACCGGCCAGTCATCCGTTCGCTCCTCACCAATCGGCAATGCTGCCATCATCATGATACCACTGCACGGGCCTGACCGCCTGGAACGGATGCCGCGCGGCGGCAACATCGTTGATCTCGACACCAATACCGGGCGCCGTAGGCGGCAGCACATAGCCGCTGGCGATCTCCGGCACGCCCGTCACGATCTCATCACGCCAAGGAACGTCCGAGCGCATGACTTCCTGGATAAGGAAATTCGGGATCGTCAGGCCAAGATGGATGTTGACCATGGTCGCAACCGGCCCCAGCGGATTGTGCGGCGCCATGGTCACGCCGAACGTCTCACACAACGCTGCGATGCGGCGCAGCTCGGTGATGCCGCCCGCATGGCACACATCGGGCTGGGCAACGGCGATGGCCCCTTGCTGCAGCAGTGGCAGGAAATCGCTGCGATGGACGAGCCGCTCGCCCGACGCGATGGGAATGGTTGTCGAGCGGGCGACGCGCGCGATCCCGGCAGCATCCTCGGGCTGGCACGGTTCTTCCAGAAAAAATGGCCGGAAGGGCTCCAGCACTTTGGCATATTGGATGGCCATCGCTGCCGAGGTCCGGCCATGCAAGTCGACCATGATGTCCATGTCGTCGCCGGCACCCTCGCGTGCAGCCCGCATCAGGCTTTCGGCTTCGCGCAAGGATTTGCCGCCCGCCAGTGGCGCAGTCTTAGGCACGGCGAGGATCTTCAGGGCGGTGAAGCCGTCGTCACGGCTCTTGCGGGCGCGCCCGGCAAAGCTTTCAGCGGCAGCATCGTCATAGACGGCAGTAATGTCGCCTCCGCCCAAATGGTCGTACATGCGCAGCCGCTTGCGGGCGAGACCACCGAGCAGCTGCCACAGCGGAATGCCGAGCGATTTCGCCTTGATATCGTGCAGCGCCTGATCGATGCCGCTGATCGCGGACATCGTCACCACGCCGCCCTTGAAGAACGGATGCCGGAACAGCGTTTGCCACAGGAACTCGATGTTGCGCGGGTCCTCGCCGATGATCAGCTGGCCGATATCCTCGATTGCGCCGGCGACAGCCTTGGTTTGGAATTCGAGGCTGGCCTCGCCCAAGCCGTGCAGGCCTGGCTGATCCGTAGCTATACGGACGAAAATCCAATTGCGCAGCTTGGCGTTGACCAGCTGCGTGCGGATAGCGGTGATCTTCATGTGGCGTCTCTTGATCCGCCGGCTGGAGCGCTAATTCGTGATAATCGGACGGCGCTGCAGGCGGCGCTCGATAATGGTTTGCAGCACGACCGACACCACGATCACCAGACCGAACACGAGTTGGGTGTAGAAGGCATTGACGCCCGCCGAGACGATACCGGCGTTGATCGCGCCGATGATGTAGGATGCCACCAGCGTACCGAGCACGGTGCCTGTGCCCCCGAACACCGATGTTCCGCCAAGGAACACGGACGCGATGGAGCTGAGCAGCGCGCCGTCCCCCGTTGTCGGCCAGAAATAATTGCCGACGAACGATGTCATCAAGCCGCTGAAGACGGCAAACAACCCCGTCAGCACGAAACACCAGGTCTTGACGCTCACCACGTTGACCCCCATCAGCCGCGCGCTGGTTGGATTGTCGCCGACCAGGAACACATGCGCGCCGAACCGCGTGCGGTTGAGCAGTACCCAGAGGAATCCGGTGAAGGCTACGGCCCAGAGCGTCTGGATCGGAACGCCAAACGGCTGGCCCGTGAAAATCTGCAGCATGGTCGCGTATTTCTCCTCAGTCAGCGGCACACCGGTGCCATTCTGCATGACCAGTTCGATGCCGCGATAGAGGAACGAGGTTCCTATCGTAATCACCAGTGAGGGAATGCTCAGCCGCGAGACCAGGGCGCCGTTCAGCCAGCCGCAGGCGGCACCAGTGGCAAAGCCGGCCATCAGCCCCAGCCATTGCGGAAACCCTGCCTCCGACACCTGGCAGAAAGCGGCCGTGCCAAGGGCCATCACCGAGGGAAACGACAGATCGATTTCGCCGGTGATGACGACGAAGGTCAGCGCCAGCGCAGGTATGGCAAAGAACGGCGTCGACTCGGCAAAGGCCTTGTAGATATCGATATCGAGAAACACCGTTGGCGCCATGACGACGAAGGCCAGCCACATGGCGAGGCCGACGCCGAGAATACCAAGCTGCGAGCCGTGCCGGCGCAAGATCGAGGGCGCACCGATTGCGTTGCTTTTGGGTTTCGTGGTTGGAACGGCTTCTGCGCTCATGCCGGTTTGGCCTCCTCAAGCGAGCCCGTGCGCGCGACGCGGTAAAGCCGGTCGATCAGGTCTTCCATCGTGATCTGGCTCTTGGTGTAGACCCCGGCAACCTTGCCACGGTCGAGAACATAGAGCCGGTCAACCACGGGGTAGACGTGGAAAATATTGTGATCGATGAAGATCGCCGACTTACCGGCCTTCTTGATATTGCCGACGAAATCGAGGGTCTTTTTCGTCTCCGTCAGTGACAGGCCCATGGTGGGCTCATCGAGAATGACCAGTTCGGCATCGAAATAGAGGGCCCGCGTAATGGCGACACCTTGCTTCTCGCCGCCCGACATTGTCATGACCGTGTTGTCGGGGTGCACCGCCGCCGAGGTAAAGCCCATGTGCTCGGTCATCAGCCGCGCCGATTCACTCTTCATGCGCTTGACATCGAGCAGGCCCCATTTGGTGCGCGGCTCGCGGCCCATGAACATATTGCGCCAGATCGGCTGCTTTTCGGCGAGCGCCCGCTCCTGATAAACCGTTTCGATGCCCAGTGAACGCGCTCTGTTCACGGACCAATCACGGATGGGTTTACCCTTGAAGAAAATCTCGCCGCCAGCATCGGGCCGATGATAGCCCATGACCGTCTTGACCAGGGTGGACTTGCCCGCGCCGTTGTCGCCTAGGAGGCCGACGATCTCGCCAGGATAGACCTTGAAATCGATGCCCGAGAGCGAGCGGACTTCGCCGAACGTCTTTGACACATTGCGCAACTCGATCACGGGAGTTTTGTCTGCCGCTGGAGCAGTGGTCTTTGAATCATCCATGCTCGCCCCATCGAACTGGAGCAATTGCCCCACACCCCAAGCCTCTCCCCGTAAAGACGGGGAGAGGGGATAAAGGAGATCCTAGCGAATTTCCTTGGCAGCCAGCGGCGAGACGGCATCGACGTTCGACTTGTCGACGAAGGCGCCAGCGGTGTTGATATCGAGGCCCGAGAAGCCAAATTTCTTCGTCAGGCAGATGTTCAGCATGGAGAGGTAGCCTTGCAGGAAGGGCTGCTGATCGATGACGAGGTTCTGGAAGCCTTCGGAAACGGCCTTGGCCGTGTTGGGCGACATATCAAAACCGGCAAAGTAGACTTGGCCCGGCTTCAGCGAGGCGGCCTTGGCATAAACGCCCACATTCGAGGTCAGCCCGCCGTGGTCGGTGACGACGATCTTGACCTTGGGGTTCTTCTTGATCAAGCCGACAAAGGTCGCTGTACCCGAGTTCGGGTCTTTATTGGTGGCCGCATCGATCTCCTGATAGATCACCTTGGCGCCGGCCTTAGTGAAGCCGTCGATGACGCCGACGGTGCGCTGACCACGGTCGCCACCCTGGCCTTTCAGGCCCCAGACGAACACCTCATCGCCCTTGGCGAGCTTGGCGCGGCTGGCCGCTTCCGACGCGAGCGCAAAGCCCGCCTTGTAGTTCGGCGCGCCGACATACCCGAAGCCGGCGGGCGCGTATTTCGCCTGCGCCTTTGGCAGCGACGTGTTGAGGCTGGTGAAGATGCCGCCAGCTGCATAGAATTTTTCGACCAAAGGATCCGTCGCGTCGTCGCCGCCAAAGCCGTAGGTGGCGATGCCGTCAACCTTGGTGGCCATGGCCTCTTTGATCTGGGTCAGCATCTTATTGGGGTCCCAGTCCGAGAAGTAGTAGGTCACGGCCGGCCCGAGATCCGTCTCGGCCTGCTTGAAGCCGTTATAGACGTTGTTGGCGAACACACCGCCCTGCGGTCCGCCTGGAAACGCCGCGATTTTGACGCCGGAGCACCATTTGGCGGTAGGATCGGTTGCGTGAGCAGCGGTCGCGCCCAGCATCAGGGCGGCGGCTGCCGAAGCTCCAACAACGGCCTGCAAAGGTGATACGATTTTCATGGCGTCCTCCCGGTTTTGTTTTTGCACGTGAGCCCGATTTCCTGCAACTTGGCTCGTGAATGGACATTATGGATATCAGATAGGCTTGTAAACCAACCCGCTGCGCACTGCTTCACCATGTCCAAGCAAGGACGTTTGCTGCGCGGGATTTCGCCCACAACGACTGTGACCGGACATCAGAGGAGGCTCAGAGAGCCTCTGCATGTCGTCAGGTCACGTATTGCTTCAATCCACATATCAAAACTGGCAGGGTCGGGACCCTCTTCATTCTGCCGCTTGCATCAGAGGCCCAGGCTTGGCAGGTCCCGCGCCCGGCGGTAAGTACCGATGAACGAAATGCGTCGGGTCCTTGAGCTGCCGGGCCAATGTCGGAATGATCTCGCCATAAGCGTGCCAGAAGCTGCGATAGGGCGGTGGGCAGTCGGCCTTTATCTCCTCATGCAGTTCGGGAAGCCGGTGATAGGGCACCATCGGGAACATGTGGTGTTCCACGTGATAGTTCATGTTCCAATAGACGAAGCGGCTGAACGGGTTGATGTAGACGGTCCGGCAGTTCAGCCGGTGGTCCAGGACGTCTTCGGCAAGGCCGATATGCTGGGTAAGGCCTGTCATCAGCATGTGCCACGCACCATACATGCGCGGCAGGCCGATCAGCATCAACGGCAGTACGGACCCCATATAGATTGCGCTAGCGATCGTCGCCGCGTAGATGGCTGTCCAGATCCGTGCAATGAAGATCATTTTGGGCCATTCGGATTGCGGGATGTAGTCTCTTTCCGCCGCGTTGATGTTGCTGGCCGCGTAGCGCAACATGGCAGCGAGTGACTGCGGCACGTCCAGCACACCAAAGAAATTCAGCAACACCTTCGCCAATTCGGGCGGGCGCATGGTGATGATCTCGGGATCACGGCCGACAATGATTGTATCGGTATGGTGGCGGGCATGACTCCAGCGCCACGCCACCGGATTGCGCATCTCCATGAAACAGGCAATTTGATACACGACGTCATTCTTCCAAGGAGTCTTGAAAGCGGTGCCATGACCGCATTCATGCCAGCGGCTGTCACTACCGGCGGTGTAGAGGACGCCGTAGACGATGAAGAACGGTATCGCGAGCCACGACCCCCAGGTATAGGCGCCAAGGCCGCCTGTCAGGATCAGTAATCCGATCCAGATGATGGTGTCGCGGGTTGCAGGACCGTCGGAACGCAGCATCAGTTCCTTCATGCGCGCGCGCGGGATCGGTGTCTTGTACCACTCGGCATTGGCCAGTCCGATCTGCTGCGCCCGCGTGTTCAGCGGGCCGGTCAGGCTGTAGTCCCGGGGGAATGTCTCATTGAGGGCCATTGTTCTCTGCGTCCTTCTAAAGATAGCCATGCACTTCGTCGATGGATGTATCGCCGATTGGCTTATTGAGCACGACTTCGCCGCGCGCCATCGCAACCACCCGGTCGCAAGATTGGAAAACGTGATGCATATTGTGGCTGATGAAGATGCCGGTCAGCCCCTGGGCCCGCAGTCCCTTGACGAAACCAATGACTTTGCTGGTTTCCTTGACCGAGAGGTGGTTGGTCGGCTCATCGAGGATTAGCACCTTCGACTTGAAATACATAGCGCGCGCGATGGCGACGCCTTGGCGCTGGCCGCCTGAGAGTTCGCCCACGAGTGCGTCCGGCGAGCGTAAATGCAGGTCAACATCAGCGATCGCTTTCACGCTGTCGTCACGCATCTTGGCGTGATCCATGAGACCGATACCGAAGAAGGAAGCCGTCAACGGTTCGCGGCCAACGAACAGGTTGCGGGCAATTGACATGGTCGGGACCATGGAGTTGGTCTGGTAGATCGTCTCGATCCCCAGGTCCATGGCCTGTTTGGGCGTGGCGATGTCAACCGGCGTGCCCTCAATAAAGACTTGCCCCTGGTCTGGACGGTGGACGCCGGACAGCACCTTGATCAGCGTCGTCTTGCCCGCGCCATTGTCGCCGACAAGCCCCACGATCTCGCCCTTCGTGACGTAGAAATCGACGTTCTTGAGCGCGTGAACGCCAGAATACCATTTGTGCAGTCCCTTGGCTGCGATGATGGGAGCCGCGCCTTCAGCCATCCTCAGGTCTCCAGCTTGATTCGGCGCGATTGGCGGCGCAGCCAGGTGTTGCCAATGACGGCGAGGATCAAGAGCGAGCCGATTGCAAACTTGAACCAGTTGGCATCGACCCGCGACAGCACCAGGCCATTGTCGATGACCCGGATCAACAGCGCCCCAACAATCGCGCCGACCACGGTGCCAATGCCGCCGAACAGCGATGTGCCTCCGATCACCGCCGCCGCAACGGCTTGCAACTCCAGCCCCTCGCCAAGCGATGGCAGCGGCGAACCAAGCCGCAGCACTTGGACAATACCGGCGAACCCTGCAAGCATGGAGCAGAGCACAAAACAAAACATCTTTACACGGCTTGTCGGGATGCCCATGGCGTTGGCCGCATCGATTTGGCCGCCGGTGGCCTTGATCCAATTGCCCAGATTCATCAGCGACAGCGTGATTGCCAGGATCACCGCCAACCCTGCGAACCAGAACATCGACATGCGGATGAGGCCGATATACTGCGTAAAGATCCAACCTGGGATGTCTGCCGAAAGCAGCGGCGGGAAGCCGCCGGAGATCACCACAGTGATCGACCGGGCGATGAACAGCATACCAAGCGTCGTAATGAAGGACGGAATGCCAAAGCGCAGCGTGATCATTCCGTTAGTGGCACCGATGCCGGCGGCCGCCAGCAGTCCGAGGAGTACGGCGGGTACGAACGGCACGCCCATGTTGTTGGTGATGGCCATCACCATCGGCGCTAGCGCGAACACCGAGCCAACCGAGATGTCGAACTCGCCCGCGATCATCAATATCGTGACGCCCATGGCGACCATACCCATCTCGGGCAACAGTCCGAGCACGCCGCGCAAATTGTCGTAGGAGAGCAGGAAGCCCCGGCTGGTCACTTGGAAGACCGCGATGAGGATGATCAGCAATACGATGCCCGCAAGCTCAGGCTTGTCGAGATAGATCTTCAGTAGCCGTTTCATGAGCACCGTCTGAGCTTGGGGCTAAGGCAGTATGGCGAAGCGGGTCAGACCCTGTCACCGACGGGGGCTGACCCTACTGGATGTCTTAGCGCACGCCTGCCTTTACCAGCTCCATAATCGACTTGGCCTGCTCGGGCGTTATGATCGCCTTGCCGGTGTTGATGTCGACGGGGGCGAGGCCCACGGTCTTGTACAGATAGGCCTGCATCACCGGCATGAAGCCCTGCATGTAGGGCTGCTGGTCAACCTGGACCTGAACATAGCCGGTTCCCATCTCCGTGACGACTTCGGGCACGAGGTCGAAGCCGCCCAGCAGTACCTTACCTGGCGCCACGTTGCGGTCCTTCAAGACGCGGGCAACGGCGGCATGCCAGAAGCCTGTATCGAAATAGGCATTTACATCGGCGTTTGCGTTGAGATAGGCACCAACACGATCAGCGGTGATGGCGAGATCGGTGCCCGTATCGAGCCGGTCGATCTTGACCTGACGGCCACTGTTTGCCGCCTTGAAGTCTTCCAGGCCCTTTTTGATGCCGGCAGCCCTTTGCTCGGACCAGTTCTGGCCGGGTGCCGAGACACCGATCAGAAAGTGCAGAGGCCCGTCCTTGGGGAAGTTTGCCGATTGTGCCATGGCGAGGGCGACACCTGCGGCATACAAGTCTTGCCCGACGAACGCTTGGCGGAGGTCCTTGGACTTGCCCTCTGTCGCATCGACATTGACGCCGATCACCACGATGCCAGCTTTGCGCGCGTCGGCCAGAATGCCGGTGAAGGCATTGTTGTCGACGATCGAGGTCATCAATACGTCGGGCTTGGACGCAATGGCCGCCTGCATGTTGGCAGCTTGCTGCTCGATAGACCCTTCAGTCTGCGTAAAGATCATCTGGCACTGGGCCTGCACCCTGCCACACGCGTCGTCGAAGCCTTTCTTCACACCCTGCCAGAATGTGTTGCCGGTCGAAGAATGGATCGTAAAGGCGATCTTCACGGGGTCGGCAGCTTGCGCCGCACCGGGTAACACCAGACCTAGAGCCACCACGGCAGTCGTCAAACGAGCACTTTTCATTGCGTCCTCCCAGTTACAGTTACGACGTCCACTGTTTTCGCCGCCGGTCAGGTTCCCTTGGAGACCCTGACTGACGCCGTGAACCTCTTTTCGATATCGGGTGCGAGCTCCATTCCGAGACCCGGACCTGGCGGCACACTGATAAATCCGTCGTGAACCTCTGGCAGCGCGGTGACGAGATCGCGATACCAGGTGCGATAATAGGCCCGGACACTTTCCTGGATGAGTGCATTGGGCACATTAAGAGACAGATGAGTGGAAGCGCACAGCACGACGGGTCCGGTGCAATCATGCGGCGCTACTGGCAGGTGCCAGGCCTCGGCCATGGTTGCAATTTTCTTGGCCTCCGACACGCCACCGCACCAGGAGAGATCGAGCATGATGACACCGGCGACGCCAGTCTCCAGAAGATCGCGGAACGCCCAGCGCGTGGCGAGAGTTTCGGAGGCGCAGATGGGGGCGGGCGACACCTCAGCATAGCGCTTAAGACTGGCGAGGCTATCCATCTTGATCGGGTCTTCGTGCCACTTAGTGTCGAATGGCGTCAGCGCCTTGGCAATCCGCATCGCGGGCAGCAGCTGCCATAAGGAGTGGAACTCGACCATGATCTCCATGCGGCCGCCAACACGCTTGCGGATCTTTTCGAATGGCTCAAGCGCGCGTTTCAAATCGCCGGTCGAGATCTCGACGCCGTCTGTCTTCTCAGCAGCAAGATCAAAGGGCCAGATCTTCATGGCCGTTATGCCCTCAGCCAAGAGTTCCTCAGCGAGGTCGTCCGCGCGGGTCAAGAAACCGTTGAGATCGTCAAATTGCCCCTGACCACCAAGCCCCCAGTAGCCGCTACTCTGCCCATTGCCAGTGCGCATATAATCAGTTCCCGCACAGGTATTATACGTACGGATCCTGTCACGGGTGAAACCACCCAGGAGCTGTGCAAGCGGTTGCCCGGTCAGCTTGCCAAGAATGTCCCAAAGGGCGATGTCGAAGGCCGAATTGCCGCGCATCTCAGCACCTGTCGAGCGAAACCCGAGATAGCCGGTCAGGTCCTTGGAGAGTTTGTCGATTTGGCGCGGATCACGGCCGATCACACGTGGGGCTAGCACCTCATGAACGTAGGCTTCAACCGTCTGCGGCATGAGAAAGGTTTCGCCGAGCCCAATGATGCCCTCGGACGTATGCACCCTCAGCCACATCAGGTTGCCGAACTCGGCGAGGCGAATGGTTTCCAAGGCCGTGATGCGCATGATCTAGACGACCCCCGCATCAAGGAGTGCCTTGACGGAACTGTCGAAATGCTCAGCCATTGCGGCCTCGCCGGCGGGCGCATTGCGAGCCAGGATCGAAGCGGCGATGCGTTCGTGGCAGGCGATCGAGCCGAGCCGTTCGCTTTTCAGCCGGCGGCTTGCCCAGCTGATGTGCCATGTCTCACGGGTCACCACGTGGAAGGCGTTGACGATCAGCGAAAAGAGCGGGTTGCGGCTGGCCCGTGCAATGGCCTCGTGGAAGGCAATGTCGTCCTCCATGATGGCGTCAGGATGCTGCCAGTCCCGGCGCATGGCACTGGCAAGCTGAGCAATTTCGGCGGCCTCCGCATCGCTTCGCCGGAGCGCCGCAAGAGCCACGGTGCGCATCTCAATCGTTCGGCGCACATCGTAGATCTGCTGGATGCTCACCTGGTCGGTTTGGACCGCGTGGTCAAGCACGAGAGGAAGCACCGTTTGATCAATGGCGCCAACGCGCGCCTTGCGGCCGTTGCCCACTTCGATGATGCCCAATGTCGCCAATGAGCGAAAGGCTTCACGGACCACGGCACGCGAAACGCCCGTCTTGGCGGCGAATGTTGCCTCGCCAGGGATCTCCATGCCCGGCTTCAGCCGCTGCTCGCGAACATGGTCATTCACAGCTCGCATGACTCGCGCCACGAGGCTCGGCTCAGTTTCACAGGTTGATCCAGCAATTGCCAACGTTCGCATTTGAGCTATCTGATAGGTACCACAAAAAATTGGAATAGCATGGCGCCTCTATGGAGTCCACGTCGCCGTTTGCCCACTCCGGAACATTGGTAGATTTCCTCGACGACGCTGATTGCGAGACTGATCGGCCCGGTGGCCGAGTGACGCCAGAGTGCATCGGCTGTTGCTGTTAGGCCAGCCCTTTCGTGCGTCGGTTAGGCGGATCATCCACGTCTTCAAAGCGCATTACTGTTCGGCAAAATAATCTGTAAACATTGGTTTCAGACGCGCGATGGTAGCATCGACAGAGTTGATGTGGGCCCGCATGGCCAGGATTGCTTTGTGCGTGTCACCAACATCGAGATGACCAATGATGGACGCGTGTTCAGCAATAATGTGCTCCATGTGGCCAGGCACCGGATTTGCCAGGTGTCCGATCCTGTCGAGTAGGGTTTTGACGCTTTGTACGGTCGCCCAGACTCCCTCTAGGCCCGCGCATTCAGCAAAGGCGCGGTGGAACGATTCGTTCTCGAGGTAGAACGCCCAAGTGTCTCCGTCTGCTGCATGATGGCTTTGGTTCGCCATGCTCCGGTGCGCCCGCGCCGACCATTCTGGCGACCACGCGAGGGCCGCGTGTTCCAGTAGAGCCGTCTCAAGCGCCACCCTGGCGAACTGTCCCTCACGGACCTGTTTCAACTTGACCGGCGCGACGAAACTGCCGCGCTGCGGGAAAATCTCGATCAGCCCGTCCTCGGCAAGCCGCGTCAGGGCGATACGCACTGGTGAGCGTGACACACCAAAGACACCACAGAGCCGGTTCTCGCTGACGGGTGCGTTTGGACGTATACGGCATGTCAGTATGGCTTCGCGAAGATGGGTGTAGATCTGGTCGGCTGCAGGCAACTGCCGGTCCAATGCGATCGGCGCAATCGCGTCGCCATCCAGTTTCAACCGTGCCGCCGGCTGCATCCTGCCAATCCTGCTTTGTTGCGACCGTATTGTTGATCGAAAGGCATAACCTCTTGCACCATTTTATCTTGTATACTAGCATCTCAGTCGGCGGTGCAAGCAAGGTTCGCTCAACGACGCGCGCCAAAACTGTCAGACTGCATAAACACCAAGGAGGAGCGCCCATGCGCAATTCGATACTAAAGAGTGGTCTCGCCATGTTGGCGGTGGCGGGGCTGGCAAGTCCAGCGTTGGCCGGTTCGGATACCAAGGTTGCCCTGGTGCCGGGCGGGCCGCACCCGTATTTCGCCGCCTGGGAACAGGCCGGCAAAGATGCCATGAAGGACTTCAGTCTTGCCGCAGGCGATTACCGTGTACCGCAGAAATGGGAGCTGTCGCAGCAAAGCCAGTTGCTCGAAAGCCTGTTGACCCAGGGCTACAACGCCTTCCTGATTTTCCCAGGCGATGCCGTCGGCACCAATGCTGTCGTGCAGGAAATCGTCGACAACAAGGGCATTGCTATCGCCACGGCTGGCTGCCTGAAGGACCCGACACCGGCCCTGTTTTGCATGGGAACAGATACGGGCAATTCGGCCTATCTCGGCACCAAGGAACTGATCAAGGCGATGGGCGGCAAGGGCCGCATCGCCCATTTCACCGGCTTCCTGGTTGATCCTAACACGCAGCTTCGTATCGATGCGGTGAAGAAAGCCGCCGATGAGACGAACGGTGCCGTGACCGTCGTACAGGTGATCGCCGATATCGACGCGCCACAGCCAGCAGAAGAGAAGATCAACGCCTATCTGGCGGCCCATGCCGCGGATGTCGACGGTATTGTTACGACGGCCTGGGTTCCGGCGGTTACGGCAGCCAACTCGCTGCGGAAGCTTGGTGATAAGCGCATCAAGATGGTCGGCATCGATCATGACGAAGTGGTGATCAAAGCCATCAAGGATGGCTTCGTCAACGGGACCATGCTGCAGAACCCATATGGCCAGGGCTATCTCGGCTCCTACGTGCTCAACAAGCTGCGCGGCGGCTGCAAGCTGAAAGACGATGCGCCGTGGAAGTCGAATGCGCTCACCAAGAAGTTCGTCGACAGCGGCACGGTGTTCGTAGACGCTTCGCAGGCCGACAACTATGTTGACGCCATGCGCGCCATAACCAAGACCATTCTCGCCAATTTCGAAAAAGACTACATGACCTGCTCTTGAGGCGCACTCCTGCCTCGTGCGTGGAACCTATGGGAAGGCCGCCAAACAAAGCGGTGGCCTTCCAGGGGCTTCTGCACCAATTGACTGCCCCTGACGTCGAGTGCACTCTTTCTTCGTCATTCGCGCGAAGGCGGGAATGACGGGTTCGGGAGGTGGGTGCCACAGGTGAATTGAAGCTTCCGCATGACAACTGCTGCATCGGACTCTGCAACGACACCCGAACCGGGCGCCGCTGAGGTGCCGCGTCCTTCGGTGACATTGCAGGTGTTGCTCTCCAACGAATTCGGCTTGGCTGCCTTGATTGCGGTTGCCGTAGTCATCTTCGCCACGTCTCTCCCCGGTTTCACTTCGCCCTTCAGCCTGTTCACGCTCAGCCGCCAGATCGGCATCGACACCATGATCGGCCTTGCCATGATGGCGGTGATCGTGACCGGCGGCCTCGATCTATCGGTCGGGGCGATTGGGGCGTGTGCAGCAATGTTCTTTGGTTTCGGGTTGGAACAGCTCGGATTGCCGCTTCCGGTCGCTATCGTCTTTGCCTTGCTGCTCGGCGCCGGACTTGGAGCCATCAACGGCATCACTGTTGTGCGTTCAGGCGTCCACAGTTTCATCATCACACTCGCCAGCATGAGCATATTCTTTGGCGTGATGATCTATCTGACGCAAGCTAAGGGTTTCAACGGCCTGCCACCCGGCGTTGCGGCCTTCGGCAGGATGAAACTGGTGGGGCCGGTGTCCGTGCTGCTGGTCACGACGCTGGCTGTCTGCGCGGGCCTGCTGGTGCTGTACCGGTTCACGGCCCTGGGGCGGCAGATGCTGTCCGCGGGCGCCAATGCGCGGGCTGCGGAGCTTTCCGGCATCGAGGTCGGGCGTACACTGATTTTTTGCCATGCATTGACAGGCGCCCTTGCAGCCTTGGCAGGCCTTATGCTGACTGCCCGTACCGGTGCGGCGGTGCCATCGATGGCGGGTCATCTCGGCCAGGATTGGCTGCTGCCCGCGTTTCTGGCCCCCGTGCTCGGTGGCACGCTGCTGACGGGCGGGCGCGTTTCGGTCATCGGCACGCTGCTGGGTGCCACCTTCGTCACCGTCATCACGAGCGGACTATTGCTCATGCGAGTCAGCGAGTTCTGGGTGCAAGCGTTTCTCGGACTGATGCTGCTCGCCGCCGTATTGATCGACAAGGCGCGGCATACGCTGTTGCGACGGCGAGGGATGATCTGATGCGCCAAAGCCTCGCAATTCGCTTGCTCGACAATGACTGGGCCGGGCCGGGGCTGATCAGCCTGATGGCCATCGCCGTGATCTCGATCCTGCAACCAGCCTTTCTCTCCCCGTTCAACATTCTCGTGCTATTATCGGCCATTGCAGTGAACATGGTGGTCGCGCTCGGCCAGCTGGTTATCATAGGCGTTGGGCAGATGAACCTCGCCCTTGGCGCGCTTGGTGGCCTCGTTGCCATCTGCTTTGTTGGCGCCATCGAAGTGCTGGGCGTGCCTGCGCCGCTCGCGATTGTTCTTGGGCTGCTGATTGGCATTGTTGCAGGTATGGCCAACGGCGTCATCATCGCGCGCACGGGCATATCCGCGTTCATCATTACGCTGGCGAGCCTCCAGATCTTCAAGGGCATCAACCTTGGCATCACCAAGGCTCAGCCATTCTACGGCGTGCCCGATAGCGTCAAACAGTTTGGCAATACGGCAGTGTTTGGCTCCATCCCCTGGCTTATCCTGCCTGCTGTGCTCGGAGCCTTTTGCCTATGGTATTTATTCCGCCACTTGCGCATCGGCCGTTATATCCTGGCGCTCGGCGGAAACCGTCAGGCGGCGGAGTTGTCAGGCATAGACACGACTGGCACAGTGATCTG
This sequence comes from Hyphomicrobiaceae bacterium, assembly GCA_025359185.1. Lineage (GTDB taxonomy): Bacteria > Pseudomonadota > Alphaproteobacteria > Rhizobiales > Hyphomicrobiaceae > JANYHF01. Next base: position 94,160 of record JANYHF010000083.1, read on the forward strand.
GGCGCACGCACTGTCGGGCCTTTTCGCGGCGGCCGCCGGCATGATGCTCGTCGCGCGCCTGCAGATCGGCCAGCCGACCATCGGCGACGATTGGTTGATCTCGTCGTTCGCCGCGCCGGTGATCGGCGGCGCTTCGTTGTCGGGAGGGCATGTCAGCGTTGCGGGTACGTTTTTTGGCGTGGTCATCATCGCCATCATCACACAGGCGCTGGTGCTCTTCTCGATCGATCCGTTCGTGGTGCAGATCGTCCTCGGCGGCCTCATCTTGTGGGCTGTCGGCATCAACCGCTTCCGTGAATGGCGGCTGAGCAAACTGGCAATCCAGGGGGCGTGACATGGCAAGCATCCTCGAAATCCGGCATGTCAGTAAGTCCTTCCCAGGCGTGAAGGCGCTCGACGATGTGTCGATATCGCTGGCGGCAGGCTCCGTGCACGCACTGCTGGGCGAGAACGGCGCCGGCAAGTCCACTCTGATCAAGATCATCACGGGAGTGCAGGCACCGGACGCTGGCGAAGTGTTGTTTGACGGCGCATCTATGCGCTTTTCCAAGCCGCGCGAGGCGGGCGCCTGCGGCATCGGGGTTGTGCATCAGGAGCGCAATCTGGTCATGCGGTTCTCGGTAGCCGAAAACATCATGCTTGACCGGCTCGGCGCCCATTCGCTGTCGCGCGTCGATCATACGGCGATCGCTGACGAAGCCGTCCGTTGGCTCAAGATGCTGGATCTGGATATCGATCCGGGAACACCAGTCTCGCGTCTCAGCGTGGCACAGATGCAGCTCGTCGAAATCGGCAAGGCACTGTCGCTGCGCTCGCGCGTGCTGCTTCTGGACGAGCCGACGGCCTCGTTGACACCGAACGAGTCTGCGGCCCTATTCGCTATCATCCGTAAACTGAAAGCAGACGGCGTCGCCATCCTCTTCGTCAGCCACAAGCTCGAAGAAGTGTTCGGGATTTGCGACACCGTCACGGTGCTGCGCGACGGCCGCAATGTCTGCGATAGTGTGCCGCTCGCAGGCCTCAACCGGCAGGATGTTGTCAAGATGATGATAGGCCGGGCCGAGCAGCTCGCGCGCCGGGCACCGCGATCCAAGCCGGCGGCGTCTCCGTTACTTGAGCTGCGCGGCTATTCCAGTGACGCCGGACACCGTGATGTGAACCTGACGGTGCGGCCAGGCGAGATCGTCGGTCTATATGGTCTCGTCGGGGCTGGCCGCAGCGAGCTCGCTAAATCCGTGCTGGGACTTTCGCGCCAGACCGGTGGCGAGGTACTTTTGAATGGGCAAGCCGTCCACATAACGTCGGTTGCAAGCGCTCTCCACCATCATGGCATCGGCTATGTCAGCGAGGATCGCAAGGGCGAGGGCCTGATCCTGCTGCATTCGGTGCTCGACAATGCGGGCATCACGATATGGCAACGGCTGGCGTCCCGGTTTGGCTTGCTGCATGACGCTACGGTCGCCCGCGAGGTGGGGCCAGTCATTGCCAAGCTCGAGGTGAAAACCCCGTCGCTGCAACAAACGATCGGCAATCTTTCGGGTGGCAACCAGCAGAAGGTCTCGGTCGCCAAGTGGATTGCGGCGGGTGTAAAGCTTCTGATCATCGATGAACCGTCGGTGGGCATCGACATCAAGACCAAGGCCTATCTGCATGATCTGATCCACGAATTGGCCGGACGGGGAACCGCCATCCTCCTGATCACCTCGGACATGCCCGAAATGGTTGACGTCGCTGATCGCATCCTGGTCATGGACCGGTTTCGCATCAAGGGCGAGGTGGAGAACGACCGGGTCTATGAGCGTGTCAGCCAAGCCATCATGACGTTCATTCATGATCGCAAGGCAGCCTGAATCCAGAGGTTCGACATCATGCCAAAAATCGTCCGCATCGAAGCCGTGATGGTCGATCTTAAGCCGAAGGTGAAGCGCACCGATGCCATCCAATCCTTCGTCAGCCAGGAAACGCCCATTGTCCGGATCTTCGACGCCGATGGCGCCATTGGCACCGGCTATACCTACACGATCGGCACCGGGGGGCACTCGATCCTGGCCCTGATCGAGCGCACACTCGCTCCCGCCCTGATGGGCCGCGAGGCCAACGAAATCGAGAAGATCTGGCGCGACCTTTTGTTTCTCACCCACGCCACCTCGGTCGGCGCTATCACCTCTCTGGCGCTGGCGGCGATCGATACGGCACTCTGGGATCTGCGATGCCGGCGCCATGGCGAACCTCTGTGGCTGGCTGCGGGTGGTGCCCAGCATAGAATTCCACTGTATACAACCGAAGGCGGTTGGTTGCACTTGGACACGCAAGCATTGGCCGATGACGCGCTCGCCGCCAAGGCGCAGGGTTTTGGCGGCTGCAAAGTCAAGATCGGCCGGCCGCATGTGTCCGAGGACGTGGCGCGGCTCGAGGCTGTCCGCAAGGCGGTTGGTCCCGCCTTCGAGATCATGACGGACGCCAACCAGCGCTTCACCATCGACGAAGCGATCCGGCGCGCCCGCTGCCTGACATCTCTAGACATTGCCTGGCTGGAAGAACCTCTGACCGCGGACGATCTTGGCGGGCACGTACGCCTGTCACGGTCAACGACCATTCCTGTCGGTGTCGGCGAAAGCCTTTACAGCCACCTGCACTTCCGGGAATACTTACAGCAAGGCGCCTGTTCGATCGTGCAAGTGGACGCCGCCCGTGTCGGCGGCATCACACCATGGCTGAAGGTCGCGCATCTGGCCGAGTGCTTTAATGTACCGGTCTGCCCGCATTTCTTGATGGAGCTGCATGTTTCGCTCTGCGCCGCCGTACCTAACGGGCGCTGGGTTGAATACATCCCGCAACTCGACACGCTCACGGCAAGTCCGATGCGGATCGAAGCCGGGCACGCCATACCGTCCAACGCGCCGGGCCTCGGCATTGATTGGGATTGGGCCGCGATCAAGGCCCAAACCGTGCCCGGTTCGGCCAGCACGATCACTTAGGAAAGGCGGCACCCTATGCAGCGCATGGGCCAAATTATCGGTATCGATTCTGGCCGGATCGCCGAGTACAAGCGCGTCCACGCGGCCGTTTGGCCCGCCGTACTTGCCCGCATCACCGCCTGCCACATCCGCAACTACTCGATTTTCCTGAAAGAGCCCGAGAACCTGCTGTTCGCCTATTGGGAATATCACGGGACGGATTTCGCCTCTGATATGGCTGCAATGGCGGCCGATCCCAAGACGCAGGAGTGGTGGAAACTCTGCGGCCCCATGCAGCGCCCGCTGGAAGCCCGCCAGCCAGATGAATGGTGGGCGATGATGGAACCGGTATTTCACCATGATTGAGGCTGCGGGAGCAAGGTGATTCAGAGAACCGCACCGGCGAGCCGGGCCATATTGCTATCGACGGCAAGACGCTGAAGGGCAGCCGGCGGCTTGACACCAAGGCACTGCACATAGTCTCGGCGTTCGCCACGGAGCTGTCCTGCGTGGTCGAGCCTCGGCTACGTCAGCCCAACGGCGTTCGAGTTGGCATTCCGGGCCAACAAACCGGAAGAGCGAATAGCTCTCCACTGAATCAGGGGAGGTCCAGCCAGCGGCGAGATTGCCGGCACCGTCGAGTACGCCGAGATCCCCGGCAGCGACAGTTTTCTCTATGTCGCAACGCCCGCAAGACTGCTACAGAGCGCGCGCAAGGCACCACAAAATTCGCCAATGGCAGCGCCATCCATCTCACTCCCATGCCCGAGCACACCCACCGCTTTGGCGGCGACAACACGAGGCTGACATGAGCATCCGCGTCCTGGTCTGGAACGAAAACGAGCACGAGAAGAAGAACGCTCTGGTCAAGAAGCTGTACCCTGACGGTATCCACAACGCGGTTGCCGCAGCCTTCAAGGGCCAGCCCGATATCACTGTCGCGACAGCTACGCAGGATCAGCCCGAGCATGGGCTCACGGTCGAGCGGCTGAAGGCCACGGACGTGCTGTTCTGGTGGGGCCACATGAAACATGGCGATGTCGACGACAAGATCGTCGAGCGCGTGCAGGCCCGCGTCTGGGAAGGCATGGGCCTTGTTGTTCTGCATTCGGCCCACTTCTCGAAGATCTTTAAGCGGCTGATGGGTACGCCCTGCGCGCTCAAATGGCGCGAGGCCGGCGAGGTTGAGCGCGTCTGGGTGATCAACCGCAGCCATCCGATCGCCGCGGGCCTGCCTGAATACATCGAGATCGAGCACGAGGAGATGTATGGCGAGCCGTTCTCGATCCCCGAGCCTATGGAAACGGTCTTCATTTCGCATTTCGAGGGCGGCGAGGTGTTCCGCTCCGGCGTCACCTATCAGCGGGGCGCAGGCCGCGTCTTCTATTTCCGCCCCGGCCATGAGGCGTATCCGACCTATCACAATCCGCAGGTGCTCCGGGTCCTGCTGAATGCTGCCCGCTGGGCCCACAACCCGGCACCGGCCTGGACCAGCATCAACGACGCGCCGAACGTGCCGCATGACAAGGCGCCGGTGCCGCTGGAGGTGAAGGGCCCGCGCCTCCACGCCGATGGCGAGGCCGGGCATCGCTGATCGAGGCAACACCAGCGGACGGGGCTGCGTGCCGGCTCAGCAACCGGCACCAAGCTGGATATCGGCCCCGCAAGATCGTAGCCAGCGCAACGAGAGTGCGGAGCACGGGCGCCCGAAATCTGTGCCGATCGAGCCGTTGCCGAAGATCCGCACTGCAACGTCTCCCCGGCAACCCCTAAGCCGGAACGATCAGGCGGTCACTGCGAACCCTGCCGCCGATGCCATGCGCGATAGATTGTTGTAGCCGAGTTTGGCGTAGGTAAGCGGATGGGCCTTGCGCGGGTCCTGTTCGGCTTCGACCACCAGCCAACCAGTGTAGCCCCCATCGGCCAGAACTTTAAGGATCGCCGGATAGTCGATGCAGCCATCGCCTGGTACGGTAAAAATGCCATCGAGCACGGCCTGCATGAAGCTCACGTCAGAGTTCCGGGCACGCTCCAGAATATCACGGCGAGCATCCTTGCAGTGGACGTGCACAATCCGGCGCAAATGTGTTTTGACAAGTGTCAGCGGATCGCCGCCTGAAAAGATCGAGTGCCCGGTATCATAGAGCAAACCAACGGCTTGGCTGCTATGGCGCATCAGGAGGCCAACCTCCGCATCAGTCTCGACAATGGTTCCCATGTGGTGGTGAAAAGCCATACCCACTCCAAAATCGGCCATTTGCTCTGCCAACGATGTAATTTTCCGTCCGTAGGCGGGCCAGTCTCCCGCAGGGAGTTCAGGGCGCTTGGATATGGGCTCCCAAATTGCGCCATGGCGGCCCAATGATGTGTCAGCGTACACAACGTGGCGGCATCCCAAATCCTTGAGCAACTGCAGATGCGGACGGATCGCATCCATCTCTGCGCCAACGTCGCGCTCAGCGATGCGGCCGTCGTACCAGCCGGAAATGAGATCAAGTCCATGCTTGTGTAAGATTGGCTTCAATTCCACAGATTGGCGGGGGAACTTGCCGCCAAGTTCTGTTCCAGCGTACCCAGCCTGTTTGGTCTCCGAGAGACACGTTTCGAGCGGCGTGGCGCCGCCGAGCTCGGGGACGTCATCATTCGTCCAGGTGATCGGATTGATGCCGATGCGAACGTTGCCCATCCTAAATCTTCTCCCTGTTTTCCTGCCGCTGCCGGAGCGATTCTTTTGGCCGATCGAAATCTGTCCTTGACGCAAGTCCGAGCGTAGGTCTCAATATGGCCCAATTGGATCGTTCCAACGAAGTGAGAGACATGTCAAGACTTCGTATTGCATTGATCGGGGCCGGTCTTGTCGGGCAAGCCGAACACGCGTTCTACCTTTGGGAAGAGCGCGACCGGTTTGACTTCTTTGCCCTCGTCGAGCCGTCTGCGGCCGTGCGAACGGCGCTCGGAGCCCGCTATAGCATCAAGCATCTTCTGGCGAACATTGACGAGTTGATCCCGCTGAAGCCGGACGCGGCGGTCATTGCGGCACCCGACCCGTTCCATCCGTCCTTGGCCGCCGAGTTGCTGGCAGCTGGCATCAATGTGCTTTGCGAAAAGCCGCTGTCGCTGACGCTTTCTGGCTGCGAGCAGATCAAGACGGCCCGCGATCAGAGCGGCAAGGTTCTGCAGGTCGCCTATATGAAACGGCACGATCCTGCCTTCAAGAAGGCTCTGGAACTGCTTCCGTCGAAAATCGAGGACGTAAGACTGATTTCGGTCGAGGTGAACGACCCTGACCATGAGCCGTTCGTTTCTCATCTGCCGATGATTTGGCCGGCTGATCTTCCAGTCTCTATGCGTGATGCGGTGCGCAATCTGGGCTCGACCCAGTTGCAAGAGTCGGCGGGCGGTCCAATGACCGAGGCAGAGGCGCGCGCGCTTGGCGGCGGCTTTCTGTCCTCTCTTGTGCACGATGTTGCGGTTGTGCACGGGCTGCTGATTGCCATGGATGTGGCGCTGCCGGCTGAGGCAAGCCATGGCGCGATATTTGACGGCGGGCGTGGGGTTCAACTGGCCTTTGGACTGCCTGGCGGCGGCCGGGTGAGCATGAGCCATCTCAACCTGCCGGGCGTTCCCGACTATACCGAGCGCATTTCAATCTATTGCCGGGACCGGATTATCGAACTGACCTTCCCGGCACCTTACTTGCGTCATGAACCAACCCGGCTTGTGCTCAAGCGATCGGCGGGCGGCCATGCCCTTGAATGCGTTGATTTTCGAGCAAGTTTCGAAGAAGCGTTCCGCGATCAGCTTCGCTCCTTCCATGCAGCCGTGACGGGTGCCGCTCCTGTCGCCACGCCGTTAGAACAGGCGCAGGCCGACATTCAACTGCTCATTTCTGCATTTCGCAGGGCCAAAACATGAGAATTGGTGTCTACTCGGATTCATTGCCAAAGCTCAGTAGGCGCGACCTGTTTGCGTGGTGTGCGACCCGTGGCATCCACGACGTCGAATTGGGAGTGGGCTCTTGGGGGCCTTGGCCACGGCCCCATCTCGATCTTGCGACCATCGGCGAGGCCAGGGAGCGGGATCGGCTCGCGGGCGAACTGCGCGAATTCGGCGTGCGGCTGTCGGCGGTGAATGCTGCCGGCAATGTGCTACACCCAGATCCCGCCAAGCGTGCCGACGCACAAGCTCGTCTGCGGGCTGCTGTGGACCTTGCGGTGGCCATGAAGGTTGATCGCGTCATCACCATGAGCGGTTGTCCGGCTGGAGCAGGTGGCGGCGCACTTGGCGTTTTCCCTTGCTGGGCAACGTCTTGCGACGACGAACGGCTCTTCACCTGGCAACTTGAGAACGACGTCGGCCCCTATTGGCAGGCGACCAGCAACTGGCTGAAATCATACGCGCCAAGTGTGAAAATCTGCTTCGAATTGCATCCCGGTGTCACGATCTTCACGGCCGCTGGGTTCGAGGCACTTAAACCCTATCTGAGCGACAATATTGGTATCAATCTCGATCCCAGTCACTTCTGGTGGCAAGGCATCGATCCTGTCACCGTCATCGAGGATCTAGGCCCCCACATCGGTTTTGCGCATGGCAAGGATACGTTGCTTTATCCTGATCGCATCCGCCGGCAAGGCGTTCTGCACTTCAATCCACCCACAGATGCCGCACTTGCGCCTTGGCATTTCGCGCCGGTCGGTGAAGGCCACGACGACGCCACTTGGACCACATTACTCAGGGCACTGCAGAAGGCCGGTTATGACGGCGTCATTTCCATCGAACATGAAGACCCGCGCTACGATGGTGAAGACGGCACACAGCGATCGTACGAGGGATTGAAACGCGCCCTTGCCGGATTGGAGGGTAGCGCGTGACAACGCTCCTCGATGTGGCGCGCAAGGCGGGGGTGTCCAAATCCACGGTATCCAACGTCGTGCGTGGAGTTGAGTTCGTGTCTTCGGAAACTCGGGTGCGGGTGGAGTTGGCCATTGCGGCAACCGGCTACCGGCCCAACGAGATCGCAAGAGCCCTGAGGGGCCGGTCCACGACGGCCATCGGCATCGTTCTGCCGGATCTTCGCAATCCCTTTCACGCCGAGATGACGGTGGCCGCCGAACGGGCCGCCAATCGTCTGGGCTATGCGCTGCTTGCCGCCAATACGGAATGCGATCCAGAACTCGAGGAGGAGACGGGCCGTGCGCTCATTGCGCGGCGGGTGGACGGCGTCATCATCGGCGGCATCTCCCTTGGTTCGCACCTGCCCAAGTTGCTGCTCGATCACGGCATTCCGGTCACGCTGGCTTCCCTCGGCGATCACAAGGACCCCCGGCTCAGCATCGTCGACACCGACGACCGCGGCGGCATGGATGTCATCGTCAGACACCTGTTTGATCTGGGGCATCGCAAAATGGCCTTCGTCTCGCAGAGCCTGCAGGAGCATGCGGGCGAGCGCCGCCGGTTGGCATTCAGCCAGTCCTTGCTACAGCTAGGACTGCGGCCTGCCCGATCCCGGCAAGGCGCGACGGCGATAGTCGCTCACAACGACATGCACGCCATTGCCGTGATGGATGAACTGGAACGTCAGGGCATTCGCGTTCCCGCCGATCTCTCAATCGTGGGGTTCGACGATATTCCACTCGCAGCGCATCGTCGCATCGGATTGACCACCATTCGCTCCGATGCCACCGCAATTGGGGGGCGAGCCGTCGAGCTGATCGTGAAAGCGGCCCAATCTGGCAACCTGCAATCGACCAGGGAGGTGTTCGCCACCAGCTTGGTCGTCCGTTCCAGTACGGGGAGAGTCATGGTGTGAGTGCGGTTACTTTTTCAGGTGTGGAAAAGAGTTTTGGCAGTGTGGCCGCGCTGCGGTCCCTTGATTTGGCTGTTCCCGATCACGCTTTTCTGGCGCTGCTCGGGCCGTCGGGTTGCGGAAAAACGACGGCGCTTCGCATTCTTGCCGGCTTAGAATTGCCGACGGCCGGCAAAGTCAGCATCGGTGATCGGGATGTCACGCGCCTGCAGCCGCGCGACCGGGACATCGCAATGGTGTTCCAGAGTTACGCGCTTTATCCCCATATGACAGTGTACGACAATATTCGCTATCCGTTGCGGATCCGGAATATGAGCGAGAGCGAGTGCCGGAAGAAGGTAACTGACGTCGCCGCGACGCTGGAAATCGGCCACCTTTTGGATCGCTTTCCCCGCCAATTGTCCGGCGGCCAGCGCCAGCGCATCGCGCTCGCTCGTGCCATCGTCCGCGATCCCGCCGCGTTCTTGATGGATGAACCCCTCTCAAATCTTGACGCCAGATTGCGCATGACGATGCGCGGCGAAATCAAGCGCTTGTGTCATTCGCTTGGCACCACCACGCTTTATGTCACTCACGATCAGGCCGAAGCCCTGACGATGGCTGATCTTGTCGCCGTCATGCGCGATGGCGTGCTGCAGCAGGTGGCCCCACCGGCCGAGATCTATGACCAGCCAGCCAATCGCTTTGTCGCCACCTTTGTCGGCGTGCCGCCGATGAATGTGCTGCCGGTGGAATTCGGCAGGGACGGAATTCAGGTTGCCGGCGGAGTCCTTGGGCTGTCGGATGATCGCAGGACAGCCTGCCTTAAGGCTGGTGTCAGCGACGTCGGAATTCGGCCGGAGGATGTCGAATTGGTTGCACCCAATCAGCCCAATGCACTGAACGGCGAAGTTTACGTCGTGGAGCCGATGGGAAACGAAACTCTGGTCGACGTGCGAGTGTCGACCGGACGTCTTGTCGTGCGTACACGCCGCGGATTCACTGCCGCGATCGGCTCGGCTGCCGGAGTCGCATTCGATACGCACAACGCCTGTTTTTTTGACGCGCAAGGTTTAACGAGGGTGCATCGGGCACCAAGCAAAGGAGGAGAATGATGACGTACCGAGGCAAATATTTGCGAACGCTAAGCCGGCGCAAGCTCCTGCAGTCGGCGGCCGGCTTGGCAGCAGCCACGGCTCTGCCACTAGGTCTCACAGGCACTCCAGCGCGAGCAGCAGGCGGCAAACTGATCATCGGCGCGTTCGCGGATGGCGGGTTAACTCCGTTCAAAGAGAAGATCATTCCCCTTGCCAAAGCTGAAGGCTTCGACATTCAGTTTCTCGAAGACGAGTACGGCGTGACGCTGGAAAAGTGGTTCGTAGACGCGCAGAATAAGGCCGGTCAGTACGATCTTTACCTGCTCGATGATCCCTGGGTTCCCCAGTTCGGTGCTGCCGACGTGTTGGAAGACCTTGGCGCCGCTGGCATCGATAGCGCTGACACCGATTGGATTGGACCACTGATCGACATGGGCTTCTGGCCACCTCGAAAAGGGCCTCGCATCAAGGCCTTCCAGGATGCCACGCCGAAACTCGTCACCGTGCCTTTCGTTGGTGACTTGCAGACCTTGACGTACCGCAACGATATCTACGGCAAAACAGCCCCCGCCACCTGGGACGAACTGATCGCCAAGGGCAAAGAAGGTGTCGCAGCCGGCAAGATAAAATATCCAGTCGTCTTTCGCGGCGTGACGGGAAACCCAATCGTCACCAGCTGGTACCCCGTGTTCCTCGCCTTCGGTGGTGAGTTTTTCGATGACAAGTGGAAGGTGACGTTCAACTCCGACAAGGGTAAGGCAGCGGCCGATTTCTTCGTCAGCACCATGAAGCAGAATGGACCTCCCGGCGTTGTCGAATTCGACTCGGATCAGGAAGGCGCGGCCATTCTTGGTGGCGATGCCGGAGCGATCATTCAGTATTCGGGCAATGCGATTAAGTCGGACGACCCCAAACAGACTAAAGTCGCTGGTAAGCTCGATTTCGGCATCGTTCCTAAAGTGGAGAAGGCGATCGCGCAGTTGGGCATCTTTATCGCCGGCGTTCCAAAATCTGCTCCCAATAAGGCAAACGCCGTCGCCTTTCTCAAATGGTACACGAGCAAAGCGACCCAGGCCAAACTCTCCGAGGCTGGCTCGATCCCGGTGAAGCGCAGCGCCTTTGAAGTCGCAAACCCCGGCAACCGGCTGATCCCAATTGCACTCAAGCAATTGGATGCCGGCGCCGTGCCGCGTCCGCGTACACCTGATTGGGGCAAAGTTGAGGAACTGCTCGGCATTGAACTCAACAAAGCGCTACAAGCCGGTTCGGGCGGCGGTGCAGCCCTTGATTTGGCAGCGGCAAGTGTAACGGCCTATCTGACCAAGCAGGGCTACTACTAGTGAGTGTCGTCGCGCGACTGAGTGCCAATGTCAGGCGGCAGGGGGAAGGGCTTGATTTGGCCCTTCCTTATCTTCTGCTCGCTCCGGCCGTACTGTTCGCGTTTGCTGTTCTCGTCTATCCGATCTGGGATGGCATCCGCGCCAGTACGATGTCCTACCGCTATGGTAAAGCGGTGGGATGGGTGGGATTTGATAACTACACGCGGCTCTGGAGCGATCCCCAGTTTCTCAACGCGCTCTGGGTTACCGTGTCGTTCGTTGCGCTCGCGGTTGCATTCGAGACTGTCTTAGGCTTGGCCCTCGCGCTATTTTGCGCGAACGAATTTAGGGGGGTCCGGTTGTTGCGTGGCATTCTGATCATCCCCATGGTCATTACACCCGTCGTCGTTGCCATCGTCTTCCGGCTTATCTACGCCAGCGATGCGGGCATGTTGACTGTCGTCTCTCAATCCTTGGGTGGCGGCCCGGTCGAAATTCTCGGGCATCCGGCGCGCGCGTTTCTGGGCCTTGTTGCGCTCGATGTCTGGGAATGGACCCCGCTCGAATTCTTGATTTTGCTGGCCGGCATTCAGTCGCTTCCTGTGGAGCCCTTTGAGGCCGCGCGCGTTGACGGTGCCAGTCCCTGGCGCGTTCTCCTCGATCATACGTTGCCGATGTTGAAACCGGTGCTCGCGATCGCGATTGTGCTGCGAACCATCGACGCGTTCGGCACGTTCGATCAGGTCTTTGTTCTGACGCGCGGCGGCCCGGGCGAGGCCACCAAACTGCTATCGATTTACGGCTACGACACAGCCTTCAAATTCCAGGATACCGGCTATGCGGCAGCACTCTTCGTAACTATGGGACTGCTCATCCTGGCAGCGGCACTTGCTGCGGTTCGAATCATGAAAGGCATGACCCCGCCATGATCCGCCCCGTTGTCAGGAACGCCGCGGCCATCTTGGTGACGGCAGTCGTGTTGCTGCCCATTTATTGGATGGTGGCGACGTCGCTCAAATCCAACAAAGAAATCACGCAAGATGGAACGCTCTACCCCCATGCCGCCACATTTGAAAACTATGTGCGGTTGTTTGCATACAAGCAGTTCGATGCTTACCTCGTTAATTCGTTGGCGATTACGTCAGCGTCTGTTGCTATTGCGCTCGTTTTTGGAACGCTGGGCGCTTATGCAATCGCCCGCTTTCGTCTGGTATGGGGCCTTGAGCGAAGGATAGGCCTGTCCCTGCTGATATTGCGGATCGTTCCCGCCGTTGTAATCCTTGTACCGGTCTATCTGTTGATGCTGAACTTACGGCTACTGGATAGCTGGCTTGGCCTCATTGTCATCTACACCGCTCTCAACATAACGTTTTGCGTATGGATGATGGAAAGTTTCATTCGCGAGATACCGGTAGATCTCGAGGAAGCCGCGATGGTCGACGGGGATACAAGGTTAACGGCGTTCCGGCGGATCACGCTGCCGCTTGTGGTCCCCGGCCTCGTTG
>JANYHF010000091.1 GCA_025359185.1 Hyphomicrobiaceae bacterium
TAGCAACGCCAGCAAAGATTGTCAGTTCGTAAGTGGCGCACTGCCCCCCTGAAGGGCGATCATGAGCGGGTTTTGGCAAGGACCAATGATGAGAAGAAACGCCTCAGGAGAAGACCGCGCCAACCGCATTCCGTGGCCGCCGATCGTGCAGGCGGTGACCTTGGCGGCGGCTTGGTTTTTGGAACGGATTTCACCGTCGAACTTGCTTCCGCAGGACACCTGGGTCCGGGCGGTGGGCGCCGCTCTGTTCATCGTCGCATTTGCTGTTGCCATTTCCGGCATCAGATATTTCCGCTCCATCGGAACTGCGGTAGACCCGACGAAGCCAGCCTCGCAGCTGGCTCAGGGCGGCGTGTTCGCCTGGACGCGCAATCCGATGTATTTGGGCTTCTCAGTTGCTATGCTTGGCCTCGCCCTCCTGTTCGCCTCTGGGTGGCTGCTGGCGTTTGCGCTTTTGGATCCACTCATCCTGCAAAAACTCGCCATCGAGCGCGAGGAAGCCTACCTGACACGGCGATTCGGAGCGGCCTACACTGCTTACTGCGCGCGCGTCCGCCGCTGGCTGTGATATTGCGTCCCCTGGCGGATCAGGGTGAATCGGCTGTACTGTTCCGCACAGCTTATCCACTTGCCCGGCAAGGACCTGACCATGGCCAATCCCAAAGACCCGAAGGCTCAGCCCAAACGTCTGCGTTCGCGCGCCTGGTTCGATAATCCCGATAACCCCGGCATGACGGCGCTGTATCTTGAGCGGCAACTCAACTACGGCCTGACCATCGAGGAGCTGCAATCGGGCAAGCCGATCATCGGCATCGCGCAGACGGGGTCGGACCTCAGTCCGTGCAACCGCCACCACATTGAACTGGCAAAACGCGTGCGCGACGGCATCATCGCGCAAGGCGGTGTGCCGATCGAGTTTCCGGTGCATCCGATCCAGGAGACCGGCAAGCGCCCGACGGCGGCGCTGGACCGGAACCTCGCCTATCTCAGCCTCGTTGAAGTGCTCTACGGCTACTATCTCGATGGCGTCGTGCTGATGATCGGCTGCGACAAGACCACGCCCGCGCTGCTGATGGCGGCGGCCACCGTCAACATTCCCGCCATCGCGCTATCGGTCGGCCCAATGCTCAACGGCTGGCACAGGGGCGAACGCACAGGCTCGGGCACCATCGTCTGGAAGGCGCGGCAGGAACTGGCCAAGGGCACACTTGATTACAAGGGCTTTGTGGAGCTGGTTGCCACGTCTGCACCTTCGACTGGCTTCTGCAATACCATGGGCACGGCTACGACCATGAACTCGCTGGCCGAGGCGCTGGGGATGCAGCTGCCAGGCTCGGCCGCCATCCCCGCCCCCTACCGCGAGCGCGGGCAGATGTCCTACGAGACCGGCAAGCGAATCGTCGAAATGGTTCACGAGGACTTGAAGCCGTCAGACATTCTTACGCGAAAAGCCTTTGAAAACGCGATTGTCGTCAACTCGGCCATTGGCGGCTCGACCAACGCGCCGATCCATCTGGTGGCGATCGCCCGGCATATCGGCGTTGAGCTCACTAATGACGATTGGCAGACTTTTGGGCTGGAAATCCCGCTGCTGGTAAATTTGCAACCGGCGGGTGAGTATCTTGGTGAAGATTATCATCACGCAGGCGGAGTGCCGGCTGTGGTCGCCGAACTGATGCGCGGAAAACTGCTGCCCAATCCCGATGCCATGACGGTGAATGGCAAGAGCATCGGCACCAATTGCGAGGGCAAGGAAATCATCAGCCCGGATGTAATCCGTCCACTGAGCAACCCGCTGAAGGCGCGGGCAGGCTTCATCAACTTCAAGGGCAATCTGTTCGACAGCGCCATTATGAAGGTGAGCGTGATCTCAGAAGAATTCCGCACCCGTTATCTGACCAACCCAAAAGACCCGATGGCCTTTGAAGGCAAAGTCGCGATTTTCGAGGGGCCGGAGGATTACCATCACCGCATCGAGGACGAGAGTTTGGGGATCGACGAACACACCATCCTCGTCATCCGCGGTGTCGGCGCCATTGGCTATCCGGGCTCGGCCGAGGTCGTGAACATGCAGCCGCCCGCTTCGCTCATCAAACGCGGCATCACCTCGCTGCCTTGCATCGGCGATGGCCGCCAGTCGGGCACGTCGGGCTCGCCCTCCATCCTCAACGCTTCGCCCGAAGCCGCAGCCGGCGGCGGCCTCGCTTTATTGCAATCGGGCGACCGGGTGCGCGTCGACCTCGGCAAGGGCACAGCCAACATTCTGATTTCCGACACAGAATTGGCGGTACGTCGCAAGGCGTTGGCGGATAAGGGGGGCTTCCCGTTCCCCGCCCATCAGACGCCATGGCAGGAGATCCAGCGCGGGCTCGTCGATCAGCTCAACAACGGCATGGTGCTGAAACCAGCCGTCAAATATCAGCGCATCGCCCAGACCAAGGGCGTGCCCAGGGACAATCATTGATGCAAGTGCGATTATGCAGTGCACGGATGGGCCTTCCCGCCCCGCCTCCATCCGGTCCTTCTCAGGGGAAAGGGACGCAAGATGCGATGGGTCGGCTCCAGCGTCTCCTCCCCCTTGAGGGGGAAAGAACTTGCCTGCCCCGGCGAAGGCCGGGGTGGACGTGGGGCGGGAAAGCCGTGCCTGTTTTTGTTTTCATGGCACTTGGTCTGACGCTCTCAAGCCCAGCCACGGCACAAGACGTCAGCCTGCAAAGTCAGTGCTGGAAACCACAGGACCTCGCCGCCAATCCGGACGACCGCCTCATTCGCAAACTTGACGGCGAACCTGACACTAAACCCGTGAAGCGCCAGCTGATGAGTTTCGTGCCAGTTGCGCCTCAGCTCGGGGGCTCGATCCGCCGGGTAAAAATCCGCGATGGCCGCAAGCTGATCGCGCTGACGTTCGATCTCTGCGAGGCCATGGGTCAGATCACCGGCTACGACGGCGCCATCATTGATACGCTGCGGCAGAACCAGGTCAAAGCGACGTTCTTTGCTGGCGGCAAGTGGATGCTGGACCACGGCGAGCGGTCCCAGCAGTTGATGACCGATCCGCTGTTCGAGATCGGTAACCACAGCTGGAGCCACGCCAACATGCGCAAGCTCGGCCGTGACCGGGCCCTGCGCGAGATCCGTAACACCCAGGCGGCCTATGAACAGACGCGCGAAGACTTGTCGCAAAAGCAATGCGCCAAGCCGGTGGACGAGACGTTGTCGCAAGTGCCAGCGCGTATCGGGCTCTACCGGTTTCCCTACGGCGCCTGCAACGCGGACGCCATTGCTGAAGTCGCCGAGCAAGGGCTGCTGGCCATCCAGTGGGATGTTGCGATGGCTGATCCTGTGCTGATGCAGACCGGCGACCGGATCGTCAAGGCGGTCCTCTCCAAGGTGCGGCCGGGGTCGATCATCATCGGCCATGCCAACGGCCGGGGTGTGCACACCAACGACGCGCTGCCGGTGCTGATCGCGGAACTGCGCAAGCGCGGCTTCGAGTTCGTGACTGTCAGCGAGTTGCTGGCGGCAGGCGATCCTGAGATCAGTCAGGAGTGCTATGACGAAAAGCCGGGCGATCTCGACCGCTATGATACGCCCAAGGACCAAATGCAGGCGGATCATCCGCGCATGGTGAAAGCGCCGGACGC
The DNA here is from genome assembly GCA_025359185.1 of Hyphomicrobiaceae bacterium. GTDB lineage: Bacteria > Pseudomonadota > Alphaproteobacteria > Rhizobiales > Hyphomicrobiaceae > JANYHF01. Next base: position 3,645 of record JANYHF010000091.1, read on the forward strand.
GACGGGACCTGTGTTCAAGAACCAAGTTGTCCGGGCGCCGGATGCAGCACCGCAGGACCGGCCCAAGCCTGTGTCGCACAAGGTTCGGGCGGTGAAGGCGGACAAGCAGGCCGAAGATCCGTTCTGGCCAGCCTCCCTCAAAACCAAGTGAGTGACCTTGGGCCGATGCGCTCGGGAGACCCGGCAACGCTGGTTCCTATGGATCCAGACACGGCACGCGCCATTGCTGACATCATGGCAGTAGCAGGCCCTTGGGCAAGGTTCGGGCACAAGGCTGAAGACCTCGCGCGGACTTTGAGCCGGACCACCGCAACGACCCGCTGCTGGTGCCTCAAGGCCGGCGCCGAGACAGCAGGCGCCATGGTTATCGAAGAGGGCTGGCTGATCGGCTCCTATCTCAAGTCCTTGGCGATCCTGCCCGAATTTCAAAGCCAGGGCCTAGGGCGCCTGGCCCTGGAGGCCATGGAGCGCGACGCCCGCGAACACGGCGCCCGCAATCTTTGGGTTTGCGTGTCAACCTTCAACGCCCGCGCCCTCACTTTCTATGAGGCCTTCGGCTTTGCCCGCATTGGCATCCTGGAAGGGTTGCTGGCCGAGGGGCTGGACGAAGTTCTGATGCGCAAACAGTTGGCCCCCGCACCAAAGCCTCCGCCCGGCTGACGGCCTCGTTCCGGTGCTTGACAGCCTCGTGCCGGTGCTTGACGGCCTCGTGATTGACCATGCGGCGGCCTGCCCTTGTGCGCAAACGCGGGCGCGGCCATAACAAGGGCAATGGTGTTGACCCATCGGGGTGTGCGGCTCGCCGCTCCGGCCTAGGAGACTATGTATGTCGACTCGTGAAGACGGCGGACGCGGCGCGCCCATCGGGTCGCGCGACGATCTCGTGCGCTATATCGAGCAGGGCTGCAAAGCGCCGGCCGATTGGCGCATCGGCACCGAGCACGAGAAGTTTGGCTTCCATCGCAAGGATTTAACGCCGCTCGCCTATGAGGGCCCGAGCGGTGTTCGCGCTGTGCTTGAGGGGCTCATGCAACGTTACGGCTGGCTGCCGGTGATGGAGGGTGACAACATCATTGCCCTCAAGCGCCCCCAGGGCGAGCCGGGCGGTACGGTGTCGTTGGAGCCGGGCGGGCAGCTGGAACTGTCGGGTGATCCGTTGCGCAACGTCCACGAGACGGCTGCTGAAATGGCAGAGCACGTCGCACAAGTGAACGCCGTCGGCGCGGACCTCGATGTCGGCTTCCTCGGCCTCGGCTTTTCGCCCAAGTGGACGCGCGCCGAAACGCCCAAGATGCCCAAGGGCCGCTACGGTATCATGACGGCCTACATGCCCAAGGTCGGCACGCTTGGCCTCGATATGATGTACCGGTCCTGTACGGTGCAGACCAATCTCGACTTTTCCAGCGAAGCCGACATGGTGAAAAAGCTGCGCGTGTCGTTGGCGCTGCAACCTATCGCCGCCGCTATTTTCGCCAACTCGCCGCTGACCGAGAGCACGCCGAACGGCTACCTCACCTTCCGCAGCCATGTCTGGCTGGATACGGATCGCAACCGCACCGGGATGCTGCCGTTCGCCTTCGAAAGCGGCATGGGCTTTGAGCGTTATGTGGATTACGCGCTCGATGTGCCGATGTATTTCGTCTATCGCGATGGCAAATATCTCGATGCGTCCGGCAAGCGTTTCCGCGACTTCATGGCGGGCAAGCTGGATGTGCTACCGGGGCAGCTGCCGGATCTTGAGGATTGGGCGGATCATCTGTCAACGCTGTTTCCCGAAGTGCGGCTGAAGCGCTTTCTGGAGATGCGCGGGGCCGACGCTGGCTCGGCCTTACGGGTGTCCGAGCTGCCCGCGCTGTGGGTCGGCCTGCTGTATGATCATACATCGCTCGATGCGGCCTGGGATCTGGTCAAGGATTGGACTGCCGAGGAGCGGCAAGGCGTGCGCTATGGCGTGCCCAAGACAGCGCTGGCCACGCGCTTCCGGCAGACCGATGTGCTTTCAATCGCCCGCCAGGTGCTGGCGATCGCGGATGCCGGATTAAAGCGCCGCGCCATCCACAACGCGGCCGGCCACGACGAGCGTGTGCACCTCGCGGGTCTGCACCACGTCGTCAATACCGGACGCACGGCTGCCGAGGACGTGCTGGAAAAATTCCACGGCGCCTGGCAAGGTGACGCCGCCGGAGCCTTCCGTGATCTGAGCTATTAGGGCGCGGGGGCGGAATGGCATTTACTCCGCCGCGACTTGCAGCGGTTGCACCCCTGGCGGCGCAGTCCGGCGGCCGAACAGGCCACCGAGAATGCCCGCCAACGGTCCGTGCCGGTGACCTTTGGAGTCCCACTCGATCAGATCGGCGAGGTCCATGAAGGGATCGGCCGAGCGCCGCACGGAAAACAGCGAGCGGGTTGCCAGGATTTCGCGCGCGGGCTCCTCAAACTGACGGCGCATGGCGCCATAGGCGAACAGCGCAACGAAGGGCAGCATTTGCAGCATGACGCGATAGGGCAGGCCGCTACTTTCGGCCGCGCGTGCAATAAGGGCAGCGTCAAGTTCTTGAACTGACTGGAAGCTCGTGACCAGTTGCAACCCGCGGTCGCGCTCGGCGTGATTGGTGAAGACAGATGGCGACGACAGTGCCCGTTCGTGGCCGCCTTTGCTCATCGCAGCAAGAAACGCAGACAGCCCGCGCGGCGTCTCGACCCACGCCACAAAAGAGCCCAGAACTGCCGGCAGCAGACCCTGGACGGCTGCGGCAGCTTCCGGCTCGCTGATCATAAAGCGGCGTGACAACAATGCGAAACACTGGCCCTGATGGCCCGCAGCTATAATATCATAAAGACCCATTTCACTGACCCCCCAACGCAGCACACTTGAAGGAACGGCAAGGAACGGATTGGCAGCTCCCGTCAGTTAACCCCTCTTTGACGATATCCACAGTTAATTTCGTTCAGCTCTTGACAAAATGCAACTATATTATTTGACGGCGAATCGCAGGGATTTGGACGTGTCCGCCCAAGTCCGGCGATGGCGGGGCGCAAGCGCCTTCGGCTTGCCGCAATCATCCCCTGATCTCCCGTAAAACAGGAGTCGCGGGAGGATGGAGTGTCCAGGATGAAACAACGCGGTGTCCGCGTGCCGGCGACGTGGCTGGCCCTCCCGCTCATCGTACTGGCTTTGGCGTCCTCAGCCCTGGCCGCCGACCGTGGCCAGATCCGGCTTGGCGATGACTACGCCCAGTTCTTTATCGGCGGTGCCGACTGGAAGCCTTGCGAACACGAGTGCACCACTGACACCAGCTGCAAAGCCTGGACCTACATCACCACCACCGGCCAGTGCCGCTTGAAGCACAGCGTGCCGCCAGCCACGCCCAACGCCTGCTGCGTGTCCGGCGTCAAAGAGGCCAGCAACGTTGCCACCGGCGACCAGGGCGATTGCTCTCGCTTTACGATCGACGCCCTCAACGCCAATGACGAGAACCTCTCCAACCGCTGCGGCTTTACCGGCCCGCTGTGGTCGAGCGCCTATGCGACGCACTACTCGCGCTGCCTCGACGGCTCGCCCAGCCGCCGCTCGCGCGATGCCGATGAGCGCAAGCAATCCTTGCAAGCCTGCAAGCAGCTGGCCGATCGTGGCGGCGATCTCGCCTGCGATCACTATGCGCGGTTGTCCGTCGTTGAAAGCGCCACCAACGATGCTAATTCCTGTGGCTTCTCGGGCGCGGCCTGGAGCGGCAGCCGCGATGTGCACGCGCGCTGGTGCCGGTCGGCCAAACGGTCGGCGGTCAACGATCAGATCGCATCCCGTGAGCGCAAGTTGCTGGAATGCCTCGGGCGTGGCGGTGGCGGGGATACCGATCAGGCGTGTGATGCCTATGCTGCCACCAGCGTCACACAATTTGCCAAGTCCCAGCAGTTGCGTTGCGGCAATGGCTTTGACGGCCCGAGCTGGAACAGTGATCAGGCAGGCCACTACCGCTGGTGCCATGGCCATAGCCAGGCCGACCGTGACGCCACGACCCGAAGCCGGGACGAGGCGTTGGGCCGCTGCGATGACAATCGCAATCACTTCCGCATGATTTTCAAATTCTGATCCGAGATCCCAATGATCCTCTCCCAACCTATGCAACCCTGGCCCCGCCTTCTGATGCAGGCCTTCGCCGCGCTGATACTGGGTTTTTGGGCCTTGCCCGCATCAGCTGAGGACGGCGGCCTGCTGCGCGACACCATCATCCAATGGGGGGACTACGATCAGTTCAAGACGGGGGGTCCAAACGGTGCGCGGGCCTGCGCCGAAACCTGCGCCAGTGATCCGCGCTGCAAGGCCTGGACATTCGTGCGCCCCGTCAGCCAATGCCGCCTCAAACATGACGCGGGCCCCGCGGTCGCCAACACCTGTTGTGTCTCGGGCTTCAAGGCGGCAGGTGTGGCCCAGGACGCCGGCGGCAAGGGCGCGTTCTGCGCCGACTATGCGCGCAACGCTGTCGCGTCGGCCAACCAGAACCTCAGCCAGGGCTGCGATTTGACCGGCACGCGCTGGGGCGCCGATTTCCAGGCGCACTATGCGTGGTGTATGCGGGTGCCGCGTGACAATTCATCGGCTGAAACCGAAGCTCGCTCCCTCGACCTCGGGCGCTGCACCTCGTCGGCCAACAATGATGCCGATCCAAAATGCGATCACTACGCCAGGGTCAGTGTAGTGCAGGTGGAAACCGCCCGCAAAGCCCACTGTGCCGTTTCTGCCAATGACGGGCGCTGGGCCAACGACATCAACCAGCACAAGCAGGCATGTCTACGCGCGCCCAACCGCGTGTTTCCCGCCGAGATCACCAACCGCGAGGCCGTTTTATCGGCGTGCCTCGCCAACGCCGGGCAAGCCGATCAGACCTGCGCCAACTATGCCGACAAAGCCTTGCAACAGGTGCGCGACGCCACGTCCAATACCTGCAACTTCGCGGGCCGGACCTGGTCGAGTAGCCGGGCGCTCCACTTGCAATGGTGCAACGGCGCCAGCCCGGCCGCCCGCAAGGCCGAAATCGACAGCCGCACAGAACAGCTGGGCGTCTGTGCGCAGCAGGCCGTGAAACATAAAACTTGCGACCAATACGCGCAAAACGCCGTGCAGCAGAGCTTGCGCAACGAGAACGAGGGCTGCGGCTTCTCGGGCCCGAATTGGAGCCCGTATCAGGACGACCACGTCTCATTCTGCCTGCAAGCTGATGGCGCGCGTTTGCGCAGCGAAGCGGCCACGCGCGATGCCTCCTTACAACAATGCAACGCCAAAAAGCATGTCAACGCCGAATGCGATGAATATGCCAAGCGCGCGGTGCGGCTCAGCCAGATCAACGATCAGCGCGATTGCGGCAATGACGGCGAACTCTGGAGCGCCGACTATGCCACCCACTACCAGGCCTGCGCGCAGAGCAACCCCCAAGAGCGCCGCGACCAGATGAGCGAGCGCCGGCAAGCCCTGTTCGAATGTTCCAACGACCACGGCTTCACGCTGGAACTGGGATTTTAGGGTGTCGTCACGGCAGTGCAATACGGCGTGACGTGCGCCTATTGCACCCTACGATCGCCGCGCCGCGAAGAAGGACTTGAGCAGCGCACCAGCCCGCGCGGCATCAATGCCGCCGTAAATTTCAGGCGCATGATGGCAAGTGGATTGCGCGAAAACGCGGGCACCGTGCTCGACGCCGCCGCCTTTGGCATCGGGCACGGCATAGTAGAGCCGGCGCAGGCGCGCGAATGAGATCGCGCCCGCGCACATCGGGCAGGGTTCGAGCGTCACGTAGAGATCGCAACCCGTCAGCCGCTCGCTTCCAAGTTTCGCGCAGGCGTCCCGGATCGCCAACAGTTCAGCGTGCGCGGTGGGGTCGGACCGTTCGCGCGTGCGGTTGCCCTCGGCCGCCAGCACCTGGCTATCGGCGCCGACGATCACCGCGCCCACTGGCACCTCGCCGCGAGCCGCCGCCTGGCCTGCCTCGGCCAGCGCCATCTCCATGTAGCTTTCGCGGCCCTGTGCTGGCATAACGGCGTTCCGTCTCCTCACGAAATGAGCATCTCATGCGGCCGCCCCGCTCCCGTCAAGCTGCCGCCGAGCCCGACGCCGAAGACGGCCCCTCCGGCACTATGCGGATCGCCAAGGCCATCGCGCGGGCCGGCGTCTGTTCGCGCCGCGACGCCGAGCGAATGATCGAAGAGGGTCGCGTCACCGTCAACGGCACGCTGCTTACCAGCCCCGCGCTCAATGTCGGCCCCAGCCATAAAATCGTTGTCGATGGCAAGCCGTTGCCGCAAGCCGAGGGGGTTCGCCTGTGGCGCTTCCACAAGCCGCGAGGCTGCGTCACTACCAATAGAGACCCCGAGGGACGGCCAACCGTGTTCGAGAAACTGCCCGCCGGGATGCCACGCGTGATTTCCATCGGCCGCCTCGACTTCAATTCCGAAGGTCTGCTGCTGATGACCAATGATGGCGAACTCGCGCGGCATCTGGAGCTTCCCGCCACCGGTTGGCTGCGCCGTTACCGCGCCCGCGCCTGGGGTTCGGTGACGGTCGAGCAGCTGGAGGCGCTGGGCCAAGGCGTGATGGTGGACGGCGTGCAATACGAGCCGATCGAGGCGCGGCTGGACCGCGAGCAGGGCGACAATACGTGGCTGACGCTGGGCCTGCGCGAGGGCAAGAATCGCGAGGTCCGAAAAGTGCTGGGAAGCCTCGGCCTCGACGTCAACCGGCTGATCCGCGTCTCGTTTGGGCCGTTCCAGTTGCAGGATCTGGAGCCCGGCGCGGCCAAGGAGATCGACCGCCGCGTTCTGCGCGATCAGCTGGGGCCGGGGCTGGCCGACAAATTCGGTCTGACGGGCCGCGCGCCGGAACCCGTGGAGCCTGAGCGGAAAACACGGCCGCCGCTGCGAGGCAAGCCGCCCCGTCCAATGCGCGATGATCGCGATAAGCCTGCCGCATCAGCCAAGCGGCTCGTTGCTAAACGTCCAGCAAGCAGACCGCCGCGCGCGCGTTGACGGGGTGGGATTGCAGTCCGCGGGTCGCGTGACCACATGCCGAAGTCTATAAATATCCGTTAACGGAAGGATGCTGCCATGCTCTCGCACGACGCGCTTGACACGATTTTTCTGTCTGCCCGCACCCGCAATGGCTGGCAGGATAAGCCGGTACCGCAGGCGCTGCTGCGCGAGATCTACGACATCGCCAAAATGGGACCGACGACGGCCAACAGCCAGCCGCAGCGGATTGTGTTTGTGACCACGCCGGAGGGCAAAGCCAAACTGGCACCCGCGCTGTCGGACGGCAACCGCGCCAAGACCATGACGGCGCCGGTGGTCGCGATCTTTGCCTACGACCTGCAGTTCTACGATCTTCTGCCCAAAGTGTTTCCGCACAATCTCGACGCCCGCAATTGGTACGCCGGCAAGGACGCCCACATCAAGGAGACGGCGTTCCGCAGCGCCACCTTACAGGCCGCCTACATCATGATCGCCGCCCGCGCCAAAGGCCTCGATTGCGGGCCGATGTCCGGCTTCGATCAGGCCAAGGTCAACGACGCGTTTTTCCCCGATGGGCGCTTCACGTCGAATTTCCTGTGTAGCCTCGGCTACGGCACGGATGCGAGCCTGTTCCCCCGTTCGCCACGGCTCGCCTTCAATGAGGCGTGCACGGTGGTGTGACGGTCCACGTTCGTCATGCGGTGCGCCGCAGAAACGGGATCTGGTTCGACGAGGAGATGCTGGAGCCGCAATCAAAATCCCGGATGCGCTGCATCATGAAGGATGCTGCAGCGCATCCGGGAGGACGGGTGAAAATGGTCACTTGCCTGCGTTACTGCGCAAAGCTCGTCTTCACTTCGTTCCACAGCTCGTCGTATGTCTTGCGCGTGGCGTCGCTGATTGGCGCCATGAATGTCAACCGTTTGATCACGGCGGGGTCGCTCAGCACGGCCTTGTTGAGAGCGTCGTCCGGCAGCATTCCATCCGCCTTGGCGTTGGCCGAGACCGGCGCGCCGACGTTGTTATCCCACCGCACATAGAATTCCGGGCTGACCATGAAGTCGATGAACTTCTGGGCGCCCTCTAAATTGGGGGCCTTGGCGGCGATGGTCAGGCCGTCGAACCAGCCGATGGCGCCTTCCTTCGGGATGATGAAGCCGACCGGCAGCTTCATCGCCTTCTTGGAGCGGGCGGCCGAACCCGACCAGTAGCTGGCGATGTCATATTCGCCTGCCGACACATGCTTGTTCCATTCGTCTTCCGACGTCCACAGTGTTTTCAGTTGCGGCTTGAGGGCCTTGAGCTTGTCCTTGATTGCTCCCAAATCCTTGGGCGCATTCATGTCCTGGCCCGTGGCCAACGCTGCCAGTTGCACTGCTTCCAAAGCGTCATCGCGAAAGCCAATGCGGCCTGCGTTTTTGGGGTCCCACAAGGCGGCCAGAGAATCCGGCGCTGTCTTCACTTTGTCCGTGTTGATCGCAATGCTGGTGACGCCCCAAACCCAGGAAATGGCGTAATGCTTGCCATCGACGACAAAGCGGTCGCTGTCGCGCAAGTTTGGTGTCAGATCGGCGAAGTTGGTGATCTTTGAGGTGTCGATGGGCTGCGTCAGGCCTTCCTTGGCGGCGTCCTTGACGTAGATGTTGTTCATCAGCACGACATCATAGACGCCCGGCGAGGTGCGCAGCTTGGTCAGCATCTCCTGCTCGGAGGTGAAGTAGTCGTGCACCACCTTGATGCCGGTTTTCTTTTCGAAGATTTCCAGCGCCCACTTTTCGTCGGTGCCGTAGCCTTGCCAGTTGAGGACGTGCAATTCGTTGGCAGCCAGGGCTGGGCCAGCCCACAGGGCGGCGAGCGCGACAGCTGCGGTGAGGGTGGTGCGGCGGGACATAAGCATGGGCGGCTCCTCCGGTTATTTTCAATATACTGCTGGTACACAAGCGATAACGTCAAGCGACGTTTCAAGGGTGTTCGATCCCCTTAAAGGCCGCGATCCGGTCCAATAGCGATGGCACGGGTTCGCCCATAATCCGGTCATAGTTGAGCCGGAACAGCCATTTTGCATGAGCGGCGTCTTCTGGCGTGTCGATCGAAGCCTCGACCCAGGAGGCGAGATAACGAAAGGGCCGCGCTAGCTTGCGCGCCATCAGTGCCTGGCGCAGCTCAAGCGTGGTGGCCAAATGGACATCGCCCTCCAAATGAATATGGCCGAGCTCTTCTGCGCCCACATAGAAATCGGCACCATCGACCTCGTCGCTGCCCGAGAAATGCCAATGGGTGGCGGCGACGATACCTGGCCAGGTCTGGATGGCAGCCGACACCGACTGGCTGTGTCCCTTCAGCACTGGCACAGGCGTGACGGGCCCCTTTGCCTCCAAGGCGAGTGTTCCGTTCATTGAGATGTCCTCTGTTACGTGGCCGTTAAGTGGCCTCGCGTGTCCGGTCGCGCAAGAGGTCGCGAACGCCGCAAGCGCCGAGCTGGCCAAAGGCGGTTGTGATCTCGTCCTGGAAGAGGGCCATAGCGTAGGCCGCGCCTTGGTTGCCCGCCGCTGCGCATGCCGCGATGAACGGACGCCCGGCAAAGCAACACTCTGCTCCCCGCACCAACGCCTTGGTGACATCGAGGCCCGAGCGCACGCCGCTGTCCATCATCACTGTGGCGCGGGTGCCAATGGCCTCGGCGATGGCGGGCAAGCTGTCGATGGGTGCGGGCGCGGCATCGAACTGGCGGCCGCCATGGTTGGAAACGATGATGCCATCTGCGCCAAGCGCCACCGCCGCTTCTGCATCCGCTACGTGTTGAATGCCCTTAATGACCAGCTTTCCCGGCCAGGCCTTGCGCACGGCGCGGACCTCATCCCAAGTCATAGCGTACACGCCGGTCGTACCCAGCAATTCGCGCAGCGCGGCCTCACCGCCGGATGGATCGCGCGCATAGGGCATCAGGTTGCCGGGCAAGGGATAGCGCCGCTTCAGAAATTCGGCGGCCCAGAGCGGCGTCATGGCCACTTCGGCCAGCAAGGCCGGCGTCAGCACGGGTGGGAACTGCAGGCCGTTGCGGTGATCGCGTGTGCGCTTGGAATAGGTGGGGATATCAATCGTCAGCACCAGGACATGATAGCCCGCCCGTTGGGCGCGTTTGACCAAGGCGAGCGTGGTGTCCATCGACTGGAAGTAGTAGATCTGGAACCAGGCCACATCCGGCGCATAACGCTTGATGCTTTCGAGCGGCTCGATGGCAAAGGTGCTGTTTACGTACGGCACATTTGCCGCCTGAGCCGCCGCCGCCAGCGCCTGTTCGCTGCCCGGCCAGATGGCGCTGGCATAACCGACCGGCGCAACGCCGATGGGCGCGGCATAGGTCCGGCCGAACAGTTCAACCGCCGTGCTGCGTTGCGACACATCGATGCCGTAGCGCGGCACCAGCCGGATGCGCGCAAAGGCGGCGCAGGTTTCGGCGAGGCCAATTTCAGTATCGGCGCCGCCAAGCAGATAACCCGCGATACGCTTGGGAACGCGCCTGTTGGCCGCGGCCAGCATGTCTATGAACAGCGGAAACCGGCGCATCAATCTGGCATCAACCGTGGCCTCATTGAGCGCATTGGGACGTTTCACCATCAGGCCTTCTCGCCAGTGCTTTGCCGCCCCATCACCTCAAGCATCCCGGCCGCGATAATCAGTGCCGAGCCGAAGATCTGGCGCCAGCCGAAGGTTTCGCCCGCCAACAGCGCCGCCGAAAACGTGCCAGCCACCACTTCGGTCATCAGCAGAATGCTGACCCGAGGGGCCGGCAGTCTTTGCGTCGCCCACACCATCACAACATTCGAGGGTAGAACAAACACGAGGCTGAGCAACACCAGGACGGGCAGCGTGGCCAGCAGTGTGGCTGCGTCCGGCAATGCTCCTGCCGCTGCCACCGGCAGCAAGACGATGAGCGCAAGCGAACCCACCAGGGCTCCGGCGTTGAAGGCCACCACATTGCCAGTTATACCTGCAGCGTTGCCTGAATAACTGCGGACCGAGCCGTAAGCCCAGAGCATGCCTGACCACAGCGCCAGCCAGTCGCCCAGTTGCCGGGGGACCGGAAGACCGTTCTCAAAACCGATCACAACCATCAATCCGAGCAAGCCCAGCGGCAGCGCGGCGATCCGCTGGGGCCGCAGCCGCTCGCCCAGCAGCCAAACCCCGAGGACGGTGCTCCAGATCGGGCTGAGATAGAACAGCAGGACGGCGTTGACGACGGTCGTCAGCACAAGGCTGACATTGTAGAGCGAGAACGATGAAGCGAGCAGCAAGCCGGTGAACAGCGCTTGCGCATCGAGATGCCGGAGCTGCTGCCGGTCGCGGAGCAGCAGCGGTATACTCCCCAGCAGCGCGACCGCCGAAATGATCAAAGACATCCAAGCCGGGCCGAGGCCATGGGCCTGCATCCAGCGCGTGGGCAGCCAGTAGAGGCCCCAGAGCAGGCCCACAATGGCAAGCGTGAGGCTTGGCCAGAACGGCCCGGAGGCCCGCGCCGCGCCGTCAGACTTGCCCGGCGCCAAGCGGCTTCTCCATAAACACAGAGGCAGGATGATCCGGGTAGTCCGCAAACGGACCGCGTTTGGTAAAGCCCGCGCGCGCATAGAGTTTGAGGGCATCGGTGTTCAGCGTGCCAGTTTCCAGCATCAGTTTTGTCAGGCCCTGTCCGCGCGCTAAGCTCTCGATGGTGGCAAGCAGCTTGTGGCCGAGCCCGAGCCCCCGCGCCTCGGCCTTGACGAACATGCGCTTGACCTCGCCAAAGCCTTCCTCCTCGCGCAGCCACAGTGCGCCGATGCCCAAAACTTCGCCGCCCCGCCGTGCCACCAGGAAATTCACATCAGGCCCACACAGCGCATCGAGGTCCAGAATATGATTGGCCTCAGGCGGATACATCCCGTTGTGGAAGGTATCGAGAGCCGCAATGGCGGCCGCAACATCATCCTGGCGCGGACTTTCAGGTGCTATGACAATATCTTGCATCAGGCTCACTTCAAATCATCCAGTGCGTGCGCGATCACCTTGCGCATGACCGACGGCAGCGCTTCACTCGCCAGCGCATCCCGATGCACCCAGCGGCAGTCTTTCTGGCGCGCCCACAGCGTCAGCGCCGGATCATTGCGCACATGAGCGCGAAACACCATCAGACCTAGCCGGAAATGCGTGAACGTGTGCGCGACGGCGCCCGGCATCGGGAACCAGCGGCCCTTGACCGGGGCCAGGCGCAAGGCCTCCTCGGCCGGCAGCCAGGTTTCGCTCCAGTCGGTCGAGGGAACTTCAATCATGCCGCCAAGGAGTCCCTTGTCGGGCCGCAGCCGCAGCAAGATTTCCCCGCGCTCGCTGATGGCGACGAACGCAACGCCATGCCGCAGCGGACGCTCTGGCTTTGGTGAACGGCGCGGCAGAGTTGCCGCGATATCTTCTTTGCGGGCGCGGCAGAGATCCTTCAGTGGGCAGATCATGCAGGACGGCCGGCGCGGCGTGCAGACGGTGGCGCCAAGATCCATCATCGCTTGCGCGAAATCGCCATTGCGCGATTTGGGCGTCAGCGTTTCGGCCAACAGCTTGAGTTCCGGCTTGGCGGCGGGGAGCGGGGTTTCAACGGAGGCCAGCCGCGCCACCACGCGCTCGACATTGCCATCAACCGGCATGGCGCGCTTGTCGAAGGCGATGGAGGCAATCGCAGCCGCTGTGTAGGGGCCGACGCCCGGAAGTTTCTGCAAGGCGGCCAACTCAGACGGGAAGTTGCCGTCCAGTGCGCCCGCAACCGTCTTGGCGCAATCATGCAGATTGCGCGCCCGCGAATAATAGCCAAGGCCCGCCCATGCGCTCATCACGTCGTCGCGGCTGGCTTGCGCCAGATCCTGCACCTTCGGCCAGCGTTTCAGGAACGCGTAGTAATAGGGGATGACAGCTTTGACCGTCGTCTGCTGAAGCATGATCTCGGACAGCCAGACGCCATAGGGATCTCCGGTTACGCCCGGGGCGGCGCGCCACGGCAGATCGCGGTGCGCGCGGTCGTACCAGGCCAAAAGCGCCTTGGCGATCGCGGCCGCCGCCAAAGGCGGGGCGGTGTCTCGGGCAAGCTGGACGGCGGTGCTCACAGGGCTAGGCTCCCGCAGCTGAGAGAATCGGTTGTGCCATGGTATGAAAGACCACAGCGCAATGGAACTGAGTTGAGGGCCGTCCATGGCACGCAAAACGCCGATCGGTCGCAGTGTCGGCAGTTTTGTGCCCAAGGTGACACAAAAGGCGCTGGAGAAATTTGGGTTTCCCGCCGCCGCCATTCTCACCGACTGGCCGATGATTGTGGGAGCCGAGGTCGCTGCCTACACTGCGCCAGAACGTCTGCGTTGGCCCAACCGGCCCGCACCTGAAGCTGATTCTGACGATCAAGAACCCTGGCACGGTGCCGAGGGCGCGACTTTGCAACTGCGCGTCGAAGGCCCGCGCGCGCTGGAGCTGCAACACCGCATTCCGCAGCTGATCGAGCGTATCAATGCCCATTTTGGCTTCCGGGCTATCACGGACATCCGCATTTTGCAGGCACCGGTGAGCAAGCCCAAACGGCCCAATGTAAGGCGGCAAGCCGGTCCGCCGCAGCGCGTTGCGATCCCAGCAGCCGAGGTCACCGATGACCAGTTGCGCGATGTGCTGGAGCGGCTCGGCAGCAACGTCAAGCAGCACCCGCCCGTCAAGAAGCCTGCGGACAAAGTCTGAGAACACAATCATTTGCCCGAGGAGTGCGGCCGCAAGGCCCTGGAAACGTCCAGAAATCGTGCTAACAGGTTCGCTTGTGCCGCATATCGCCCGGATCAGCCCGGCACGGCCTCGCCATCACGCCTGACAGGAGCAGACCTTGAGCTCTCAAGACCGTAAATCGGAATCCGCTGGCAGCTCGACGCCCCTGTATCTGGGGCTGGCCGCTGCTTTCGTGTTGCTAGGGACCACCCTGTTCGGCAGTCATCTGCCAGCCACGGCAATGGCCCCGGCAGTTGTGTCGGAAGCAACCCCGGCCATGGCTCCGGCCGCAAAATCAGCAGCTCCCGCAGCCACCACCACGACTGCCGCCGTCGTGACAACCACGGCAGCAATTGCAACCGTTGTGGCGGCAACACCGGCTCCGGCCGCGACGCCTGCACCAGCTCCGGCAGCTGCTCTCGCTCCCGCCGCAACGGCAGCGGCCACACCCGCAGCGCCGGCCGCTACACCTGCGCCTGCTCCGGCAGCGGCTGTTGCAACGGCAGCAGCTCCAGCTGTGACGGCCCCAGCCGCCGCGCCCGCCGCTGACGCCGCCAAGGTCGCCCAGGCCGCGACACCCGCCGTCGCCGCTGCCAAGCCCGACGTCGATGTCGCAGAGTTGATGAAGCCGGGCTCCTTGCCCGAGAATGTGCTCGGTGACGCCAAGGCGCCTATCACCATCGTCGAATACGCCTCGATGACCTGCCCACACTGCGCCGACTTCCACAAGCGCATCTTCGGCGATCTCAAGGCCAAATACATCGACACTGGCAAAGTTCGCTTTGTCTTCCGCGAATACCCTCTGGACAATCTCGCCGCCGCCGTTTCCGAGCTGGCGCGCTGCACCGGGCCGATGCGCTATTTCGCATTCGTAAGCACCATGTACGAGCATCAGGCCGAATGGCACACAGGTGACAACGACCTGCCCAAATTGCAGGAAATGGCCAAACAGGCCGGCTTTACTGACGAGAGCTTCAAGAAGTGCGTCGGTGACCAGACGTTGCTCACCGGCATCACTGACGTGCGGACCCGCGCCAATGACAAGTTTGGCGTGGACAGCACGCCCACGTTCTTCATCAATGGCATAAAGCTGAAAGGCTCGCACGAGATGAAGGACTTCGACGACGTCATCACTCCCATGATGAAGGGCTGAGTGTTGGCGGCGAACCGGAAACAGCGTCGGATGGAATGGATGGCCGGTTGCAATCGAAAGCGTGCTGGTGTGGCTGGCTTGCTTGCAATGCTGGCGCTCGGCGGCTGTTCCGGGCTGCCGTCGCTTGAAACGACGGCCTCGACAACCGCGTCTGGTACCGCCGCCACTGCGGCAGGCTTCCTCAGCCCGTCGACTCCCGATCAGCTGAACGCCGAACAGCAGCAGTTGCCGCCCATTGAGCACCCGACCAAGGCCGATCTCGCCATTGCCGGGCCTCTCGGCGACCGTTCGCTCGGCAAGCCCGATGCGCCGCTGACAATCTACGAATACGCCTCGCTGACCTGCCCGCATTGCAGCGCCTTCCATAAGCAGGTCTTCGATCAGGTGAAAAAAGCCTACATCGACACCGGCAAAGTCCACTGGGTGCTGCGCGAATTCCCCATCGGGCACACATCGGGCGCGGCTTGGATCGTCAACCGCTGCGCGCCGGAGAAGGACTACTTCAAGCTCTACGATACCTTCATGCGCAACCAATCGGAATGGGTGTCGCTGGAGATCCGGCCCGATTCCATAGCCGCCGTGGCCGCCAAGGCAGGCATGAAGCGCAAGGACTTTGATGCTTGCTGGCAAAGCGCCGCGACCGACCAGGGCCTGCGTTGGGTGAAGGCGCGCGCCCGGCAATTGGGTGTCAGCGGCACGCCAACCTTCTTCATTGGCGAGACCAAAGTTCGCGCCGCGCCGACATTCGAGGATTTCTCGGCCATGGTCGAAGCCGAACTAAGGGCGCCAGGCGCATCCATGCAAGTTGCCGTGGCCCGCAATTTGTTGCCCAAGCCCGTTCCCTAAGTCCCCGTGTCCCCGTGTCCCCGTTTCCCGGAGGGACCCACCGTTGCATATCACGCGCCTGCGCCTCGCCGGTTTCAAATCCTTCGTTGAGCCCACCGATCTTCTGATCGAGCGAGGACTGACCGGTGTCGTCGGTCCAAACGGCTGCGGCAAGTCGAACCTTCTCGAAGCCTTGCGTTGGGCCATGGGCGAGGCCTCGCACAAATCCATGCGCGCCGCCGCCATGGACGATGTCATCTTCGCTGGCACTATCACACGGCCCGCCCGCAACCACGCCTCGGTGACACTGTTCATCGACAACTCTGCGCGCCGCGCGCCCGCCGAATTCAACGGCAGCGATAGCCTCGAAATCATGCGCCATATCGAGCGAGACGCCGGATCGGCCTATCGCATCAATGGCCGTGAAGCCCGCGCCAAAGACGTGAAGATCCTCTTTGAGGACGCCGCCACGGGGGCCCGTTCGCCTGCCCTCGTGCGCCAGGGCCAGATCGCCGAACTGGTCAACGCCAAGCCCGAGCAGCGCCGCCGCATTCTCGAAGATGCTGCAGGTACGGCAGGATTGTCGAGCCGCCGTCATGACGCCGAGCTGCGCTTACGGGCGGCCGAGACAAATCTGGAGCGGGTAGGCGATGTGCTGGGCGCACTCACATCGCAGATCAACGGTTTGAAACGCCAGGCGCGGCAGGCCAAGCGCTACAAAGAGATCAGCATCGAGATCGCCCAGCTTGAGGCCATCGCGCTGTATCTAGCGTGGTACGCCGCACATAACGATGTTGCCAGTGAGGAAGCCTCGCTCACCGAGGCGTTGTCGCTGCTGGCACTGGCCACCGGGGGCGAAGCCAAAGCGGCCGCTGCCGAAATGGCGGCCACGGAGCGATTGCCAGCCCTGCGGGACGCCGAGGTGAGTTGCGCGGCCACTGTGCAACGGTTGCGCCAAGAACATGACGGGCTGGAGCGCGACGAGGCCCGCGCCCGCGAACGGCAACGCGAGCTTGAGGCCCGGCTGGCGCAGCTCAACGCCGATGCCAAGCGCGAGCAGGCACTGAGCGCGGAAGCGGACATGGCGCAAGCGGAGCTTGCCGCCGAGCACCTCAGACTTGCCGCCGAGGGCGGGACTGCTACGCAAAAAACGGCCGCCGTCTCCATCGCAGTCACGGCCGCGCGTGAGGCAGAGACGGTGGCACTGGCCAGCCTCGCCGAGCGATCCACGGAGCTGGCGGGCCAGCGCGCGACACGGGATCGGCTGAATCATCAGCTCACCGAGGAAACGCGTAGGGCCGCGCGGGCCGAGGCCCAGGCCGCTGAGGCCACCCGGTTGTTGAGCAGCATCGATGATACGCCATCGGATGGCGGGCTGCACAAGCTGGCCGCACGATCGGACGTGGCGCTGGCAGCGGTCGAGGCGCAGGAACTGGCCATTCAGGCCGCCGAAACGGCCGCCGCCCAGGCCTGCGTCACCGAGGACAAGGTGCGGCTGATAACCTCCGAGTGCCGCCTGTCGGCCGCAAAACTCGGCGCCGAGCGGGACACCCTCGCCCGGCTTATCGCCCCGGCCAAGGACGCGCGCTGGGCCCCGCTGCTTGACAGCCTGAAGGTTGCGCGGGAATACGAAGCAGCGCTCAGCGCCGCGCTTGGCGACGATCTCGACGCGCCCGCCGATGCCCGCGCACCCGCCCATTGGCTCACCATCGATACGTCCCCAGACGATGTGCCGCTGCCGGATGGAGCCGAACCCCTGGCGGCCAAAGTGAAGGGCGCGGGCGCTGGCGTTCTGCAACGGCGGTTGCGTCAGACGGGCGTTGTCAGCAAGGCCGATGGCGCGCGGCTGCGGGCGCGGCTGGCTCCCGGCCAACGGCTGGTTTCGCGCGACGGTGATCTCTGGCGGTGGGATGGTTTTGTGGCCACGGCCGAGGCGCCATCCGCCGGTGCCCGCCGCCTGGTGCAGCGCAACCGCCTGGACGACGTTGACGCGGCACTTGCCGAAGCGGGGCCGGCAGCAGATGAGGCCGCCGATGAGCTGGCCAATGCGGCTGCCGCCCGTGAGGCCGCAGATATGGCTGAACGCAACGCCCGCGAGCACCTGCGCCGGCTGCGCCAAACCCACGCGACGCTCGCACAGCAGGTGGCGCGCGCCGAGACTGCCGGGCGGGAGCGAGAGGGCAAGCGCCTGCTGCTGTCCGAGAGCTATCGTCAGGCCACTGCGTACATCGCAGACAACCGGGCCCAGATTGCAGCTTTGACGGACGAACTGACACGATTGCCGCCGCTCGATGGATTGATGGAAGCGCATACATCTCAAACGGCGATGGCCCAGCGATTGCGGGCTGAAACTGGCAAAGCTGAATTGGCGCTGTTGGCACTGACCGCCGCCCAGCATCAGCGCGAGCTGCGGCTCGGGGCGATCACGGCTGACAGCCAGCGCTGGCAGGCCCGTGCCGAAGCGGCAGCAACCCAGGCCACCGTTTTGGCCAAACGCCAGGCCGAGTGCCACCTCCAAAGCGAAGACCTCGCTGGCATCCCCGCAAAGTTAGCCGAAACCCGCACCCGGCTAACAGGCGGCATCGCCACCGCCGAGTCCGCCCGCAACGCCGCCGCCGATGGCCTTGCGGCGGCTGAAACTGTTTTTCGCGATGCCGCCAAAGTCTTGCGGGGCATCCAGGCCGAACTCTCCGCCGCCCGCGAAGCCAAGGCCCGCGTCGAAACCCGCCTGGACGCCGCCCGGACGCGCCGCAGCGCCGAGGCCCAACGCATCCGCGACGCCCTCGATTGCGCTCCCGAGCACTGCCTCGCCGCAGCAGGCGCGAATCAGGAGGTGCCGCTTCCGCCGTCCGATGACGTGGTGCGCCGCCTGCACCGACTGCGCGAAGACCGCGAGCGGCTCGGCGGCGTCAACCTCGCGGCGGACGAGGAACTGACCGGCCTCGAAACCCAGTTCACCACTCTCGAAGCCGAGTCAGCCGACCTTGAAGCCGCCATCGCCCAGCTGCGCCAAGGCATTGGCAAGCTGACGCGCGAAGGCCGCAAGCGCCTCAACGATGCGTTTGTTGAGGTGAATGTGCATTTCCAGCGCCTGTTCACGACGCTGTTCAACGGCGGCGAGGCGCGCCTGGAGATGATCGAGGACCCCGAGGACCCGCTGGCCGGCGGCCTCGAAATCATCGCCAAGCCACCGGGCAAGAAGCCTGCGACGCTGAGCCTGCTCTCAGGTGGCGAACAGACGCTGACGGCGCTCTCCCTGATCTTCGCTGTGTTCCTCACCAATCCCTCGCCGATTTGCGTGCTCGATGAAGTTGACGCGCCGCTCGATGACAGCAACGTCGACCGATTCTGTACCCTGATGGACGAAATGGCGCGCAGCACTGAAACGCGCTTCCTGGTGATCACGCATCATCCGGTGACCATGTCGCGGATGGACCAGCTGTTCGGCGTCACCATGTCGGAAAAGGGTGTGAGCCAGCTGGTGTCGGTGGACCTCGCCACGGCCGGGCAGTACCGGGAGGCAGGGTAAACGCAGGTGCGCGACCCGTTGCCAACCCAGTGTCAGGCACCACTGGTGCCTGACACCCAGTCATTGCTATAAGCGCTGTAATCACAGTTTTCTCGCCTCTCAAAGGACGTCGCCATGGCCGGCCATTCGCAATTCAAGAACATCATGTTCCGCAAGGGCAAGCAGGATAAAGTCCGCTCCAAGCTCTTTTCCAAGCTCGGTCGCGAAATCACCGTTGCTGCCAAAATGGGCATCGCCGACCCCGACATGAACCCGCGCTTGCGCATGGCGATCATCGCCGCCCGGGCTGAAAATATGCCCAAGGACAATATCGACCGCGCCATCAAGAAAGCGCTTGGCGGCGATGCCGAGAACTATGACGAGGTGCGCTATGAAGGTTACGGCCCCGGCGGCGTCGCCATCATCGCCGAAGCGTTGACGGACAACCGCAACCGCACGGGCGGCGCGGTGCGGGCAGCGTTCACGAAGTTCGGAGGCAATATGGGCGCGACCGGTTCGGTCTCGCACATGTTTTCGAAGGTGGGCGAGATCGTGTATCCGGCCGATGCGGCAACGGCGGATGCGATGCTGGAGGCCGGCATTGAGGCGGGTGCCGATGATGTGGCATCGGATGAGAGCGGGCACACAGTGTTGTGTGCTTTTGAATCTCTGGGAGCGGTGAGTGCGGCGCTGGAGAAGGCGTTCGGCGAAGCCGAGAAAGCGCGCGGGATCTGGAAGCCTTCGCTGATGGCCCCCGTCGGCGAGGACCATGCCGGCACGGTGCTGAAGCTGATCGCCGCTTTGGACGATGATGACGACGTGCAGAACGTGTATTCGAACTTCGAAGTGTCGGATGACGTGATGAGGAAGCTGACGGCGGCGTGAGGCTCAGCTCACCCTACGGCAACCTCGCCAACCGCTCCGTGAGCAGCGCATAGAACCCCTTGGCATCCACATCGCGCAGGAACAGCGCATTCTTCGGCCTGTCCGTCACGCCCCACCAGTCGGCGACGGTCATGCCGAGCGTGAGTGCGCTCACCGTCTCGGTACTGACATTGATCTCGCGGCCGTTATACAATTCGGGCGCCAGCAGCCAAGCGATGACATTGGGATCGTGCAGCGGTGCGCCGGTCCAGCCGTATTTTTTCAGATCGAACGCCTCAGAGAACGTCAGCATTTCGGCCACCGCCCGGCCCGTGCGATTGCCGAGCATCCGTAGCTTTTGGATCCGGTCGCGCGTGCTCAGCACCTGGTGCGTTACGTCCAGCGGCAGGATCGTGATCGGCACCCCAGAGCGCATCACCACATCGGCGGCCTCGGGATCGACATAGACGTTGAACTCGGCCGCAGGCGTCACATTGCCGACTTCGAAATACGCCCCGGCCATCATCACGATGCGCCCGATGCGTTCGGCAATTGCGGGCGCCTTGACCAGCGCCATGCCCACATTCGTCAACGGCCCCAGCGTACACAGAGTGATCGTCCCGGCCGGATGTGCCATCAGCGTCTCGATGATCCAATCGACACCATGCGCTTTGCCCAGCGGCATCTTGGGCTCGGGCAGGTCTGGCCCGTTCAGCCCCGTCGGTCCGTGCACATATTCGGCTGTACGCGGTTTTCGCAGCATGGGGCGCATACAACCCGCGTGCACCGGAATATCCGGCCGCCCCGCCAGCTCCAGCACTTTGCGCGCGTTGGTGCTCGTTCGCGAGAGCGGCACATTGCCTGCGACCGCCGTGATGCCGAGCAGCTCGATCTCGTCCGGCGAGGCAAGGGCCAACAGGATCGCCACAGCGTCGTCTTGGCCAGGGTCAGTGTCGATGATGATTTTCGTTGGCATGGCTGTCCCGGCTCAAAAGATCAGGTTTTGTTGCGCAAGGTTTCGACGCTGTCGGGCCCAACAAACCAATCGCGCGCGGCCACTTCCTCGAACACGACCCAAATATCCTTCTCGCCAACCCCAGTCTCTTTCTGGATCGCCAGACTGACGGCCTTGGCGATGGCGGCTTTTTTGGCCGCAGGATTGGCGGCGATGACCTCTTTGACGATGCGGATGTTGCAGAACGGCATGGACGGCTCCTTTGCTTCGGCTCATATAGCTCCCGACTCTACCATGCTAGCCTCGGGACATGGCACAAGCGATTCGCATCATCGGCATAGATCCTGGGCTCCGCAATACCGGCTGGGGAGTCATCGAGAGCGACGGCGTGCGGCTGGTCTATGTGGCGTCGGGCGTCATCCATTCAGAGGCCGAGGACGAGCTCGGGCAGCGGCTGGTCGATCTTTATCGCGGGCTAACGGTGGTGTTCAAGGCGCAGGACCCGATCGAGGCGGCTGTCGAGGAAACCTTCGTCAACGACAACGGCCGCGCCACGCTGAAACTCGGCCAGGCCCGCGGCATCGCCATGCTGGTGCCCGCGCTCACCGGCATCAAGGTCGCCGAATACGCGCCCAACCAGATCAAGAAGACGGTCTGCGGCGTCGGCCATGGCGACAAGAAACAAGTGGCGATGATGGTTGGCATGCTACTGCCCAAAGCCAAACCGCAGTCGCCGGACGAATTCGACGCGCTGGCGATTGCGATCTGCCATGCGCACCAACGCGGCTCGCGCAACATGCTGGCCGCGATCAACGCTGCCGCGCCCAAATTGAAGGTGGTGAGCCGATGATCGGACGCCTACGCGGGATCGTTGCAGCGCAAGGCGAGGATTGGGTGATCCTCGACGCCGGCGGCGTCGGCTATGAGGTCTACTGTTCGTCGCGCGTGTTATCCTGGCTGGCGGGCCAGGAGGGCGAGGCGACGCTTTCCATCGAAACCCACGTCCGCGAAGACCAGATCCGCCTCTACGGCTTCCAGAGCGAAGCCGAGCGGCAATGGTTCCGGCTGCTGCAATCGGTGCAGGGCGTCGGGGCGCGGGTGGCGCTGGCCATCCTCTCGACGCTGACCTTGCAGGAGATCGCCAACGCCATCGCCTTGCAGGACAAGGCCAGCATGGCGCGCGCGCCCCATGTCGGGCCAAAACTGGCGCAGCGCATCGTCCTTGAGCTGAAGGACAAGGCGCCGGTGCTCAGCCTCGCGTCGGTGACGGCGGCGCTGCCGGCGGGCGGCAAGGGTGCGACGGCCGCGAGCACCGCCCATGCCGAGGCGATTTCGGCGCTGGTCAATCTCGGCTATCAGCAGATCCAGGCGAGTGTTGCGATTGCGGCGGCGTCGCGCGAGATCGGCTCAGCCGCGACCACGGCCGAGTTGATCCGACGGGGGTTGAAGGAGCTGGCGAGGTAAGAGAGGACTGGGGCCCAAGCAATAATGATGCCTGGCACCGGGTGACAGCATGACCGACCGTCTCGTTTCATCGAAGCGCAAGGAGGACGACGCCACCGAGGCCTCGATCCGGCCGCAGACACTTGCCGAATTCATCGGCCAGGAGCAGGCGCGCAAGAACCTCAGCATCTTCATCCAGGCCGCCAAGGCGCGTGGCGAGGCGCTGGATCATGTGTTGTTCGCCGGGCCGCCGGGCCTCGGCAAGACCACGCTGGCGCAGATCATGTCGCGCGAGCTGGGCGTCAATTTCAAGATGACTTCGGGGCCGGTGATCGCCAAGGCGGGTGACCTCGCGGCGCTGCTCACCAACCTCGAAGACCGCGACGTGCTGTTCATTGACGAGATCCACCGGCTGAACCCGGCGGTGGAGGAAATCCTCTATCCGGCGATGGAGGACTTCCAGCTCGATCTGATCATCGGCGAAGGCCCGGCGGCGCGCTCGGTGCGGATTGATCTGGCCAAATTCACGCTGGTGGGCGCCACAACCCGGGCAGGCCTATTGACCACCCCCTTGCGCGACCGCTTCGGCATTCCGGTGCGGCTGAATTTCTACACCGTCGAGGAACTGGAGCTGATCGTCGCGCGCGGC
>JANYHF010000019.1 GCA_025359185.1 Hyphomicrobiaceae bacterium
GCTGCGAGACGGGCGAGCGCCGCTCGCCCCTACGCCGATAGTGCGAGCACACCCAATCCTCGCCCCGTGTCAGCGCTCGTACAACTGGCCGAACTGGGGCAGCTTGTCCGCAATGCCCGCCAGCCGCAGGCAGTGCCAGGCCATCGCATGGTTCGACGACGTCACGGGAATGCCGATCCGCGTTTCTATGCGCGCGGCGGCCTCCAGCAGCCGCACACTGGTGCAGGACACAAACACCATATCGACCTGGCACGCCCGCGTAATGGCATCGATGCCGGCCTCGATGCTGGCGGCGTCCATGGCAGCGACGATTCCGTCATCGGGCTCGTTGAACGAACCGAACACGGGCACCGCGTAGCCCTTCTTGTCTATGTAAGCCCGCACCACCGCGTTCACGTCGGCGCGGTAGGGCGTCAGTACCCCGATGCGTTTGGCACCGAACGCTTCGAAGGCGGCGAACGCGGCCGTGATCGGTGTCGTACACTTAACGTCGGGCCGGGCGGCGTGAATGCGCTCGAACACGGCGTCTTCACCCAGCACCATCGAGGCCGACGTGCAGCCATAGGCCACCACATCCAGCTTGTTGCCCGGCAGAATAACTGCCGCAGCGCCGGCGATATCTGCCTTCATGGCTGCCAGCGTTTCGGGCGTGATCTGTGGCGAATTCATAATCCGCGACTGGTACAGCGCGACGCCCGGCAACTGCGCCAGCACGGCCCGGTATTCGTGCTCGATGGTGAAGTCGGTCGCCAGCACGATCAGGCCGATGCGGGCGCGCGCCCCGATACCGCCGTCCGTCGAAAACGGCAGATGCTGGATCATCTCACAAGGCGCAGGCTGCATGAGCATATCCAATTGCGGTCCTATTCGTCAGGCAAAGCGGGGGAGGGGGAAAGTGCCAAAAGTTTGATATCATTGTAGCACGGAACCCTGTGGACGGACTGTGGGCAGTTGCGGCAGTATCACCTCCGATGAGAGGCTCTATTCCAAGGACCAGTCAACCATGATCGTGCAGTTTGCGGCGCTTTGGCTGATGGCGGCGAGCGGCGCCTCGCCAGCGGAGGACTGGAAAGACTGCAAGAGTGACGATTATCAGACGGTCATCCGGGGCTGCACACGGTCCCTGAAGGCGGGCAGCCTCAGCCGCTCCGACACCGTCGATGCCTATGCCAACCGGGGCTGGGCCTTCTACAATACCAGCGACAACGACCGGGCGCTGGCCGACTACGGCGATTGCGTGAAGCAATCGCCGGAGAACGCGATCTGCCACAACGGCATGGCCGCCGTGTACATCGAAAAGCAGCAATATGTCGATGCGCTGGCCTCCGCCGACAAGGCGCTCGCCATCAATCCGCGCTATCAATATGCGTTTTTGAACAAGGGCCGCGCGCTCGATGCCATGAGCAGCTTTAGCCAGGCCATCGAGCAGCTGACCAAGGCGCTCGACATCGCGCCGGGCTGGGCTAATGCCTATTACCGGCGCGGCCGCACCTACGCCAATGTCGATCGCTTCGAAGACGCCATCGCTGAATACGACAAGGCGCTGCTGATCAATCCGAAATATTCCGAAGTGTACGGCGTGCGTGGCTTTGCCCACCGGGTGCTGAAGCACAACGAGATGGCGCTGGCCGATTTGAATTCCGCTGTGGCCGCTGATTCCAAGGACGACTGGTCGCTGGCCATGCGGGCGACGGTTTATCTCGCCACCGGCGAAAACGAGAAGGCGCTCAGCGATCTGGAGCGGGCGGTGTCGATGTCTCCCACCACCAATTGGTACCGCAATCAGCGCGGCATCGCCCTGATGCGCCTTGGCCGCACGGATAAAGCGGTGGCGGACTTCGCCAAAGTGATTAAGGTTCTGCCGAACAACGCCATCGCCAACGCCAATCTCGGTCTGATTAAGGAGAAGGCCGGCGACAAGGAGGCGGCCAAGGCAGCCTATCGCGCCGCCATGACCGGCGAAGGCACCGATCCCGATACCAGGGACGCGCAGAAAATGGCGCTGGAGCGGTTGACGGGGCTGAAGTAGGCGGTGCGATGGGTCACGCGACTTGAGAACACCGCCGTCGTCCCAGATGCGCCGCAGCATTCGTCATGGTGCAGTGCGGGACCTTGCCTGCGGCTCAAGCACCTGTCCGAGCCGCAAGATCCCGGGTCAGCGGTGCCTCATGAAGGATGCTGCACAATTTCGATCCGCCTGCCATGACGAACGGGGGCTCTACCCCCCATACCGCATCCCCGCCTGATCTATCGCGGGTTGGCGTTGGGCGATGAGGTCGGCGAGGACGCGGGCCGAACCGTTGGCCATGGTCCAGCCGATATGGCCGTGGCCGGCGTTGAGCCAGAGGTTGGGATAGGGCGAGCGGTCGATCACGGGCATCCCGGTGGGGGTCATGGGGCGCAGGCCCGCCCAGTGGGTGGCGCGCGCGTAATCGAGGCCTGTGGGGAATAGTTTTTTGGCCCGCTCCGTCATCACGGCGAAGTCGGATGGTGTGTAGGCGTTGGAATAGCCCGCGATCTCGGCGGTGGCGGTGACGCGCAGCCGGTTCCCCATCGGGCAATAGGCGAGCAGGTTGTCCTCATCGACGCCGCCATGGCGGGGCAACGCCGAAACGTCCGTGGCCGGAATGGTCAGCGAGTAGCCCTTTACGGGGTAGATGGGCAGATGGATGCCGAGCGGGCCGAGGAGGTGCGGGGCGTAGACGCCGAGGCAGACCACATAGGCGTCGGCGATGACGGGCGCACTGTCCGTCAGTACCCGCGCAATCTCGCCGCCTGCGGCTTCGAGGCCCGTGAGCTTGGTGTGCCAGCGAAAGACCACGCCCTGATCCGCGCAGACCTTGGCCAGCCCTTGCGTAAACTTCCGGCAATCGCCGCTTTCGTCCGTGGGCACGAACAATGCGCCCGCGATCTGATTCGCTGCCGCGCCAAGTCCCGGATCGCGGGCGATGGCGGCGGCGCGGTCGAGCGCCTGGATTTCGACGCCCTGTGAACGGAGTAAGTCAGCCTTGGCTGCCGCAGGCTCGAAACTCTGGGGCGAACGGTAGAAGTAGAGGATGCCGCCCTCGCGCCGGTCATAGGTGACGCCGGTCGCCGCCACCACCTCGCCGAGCACAGCTTGCGAATACCGGCACAGCCGCGTCTTGTTGATCGTGTTCTCGCGCGCCCGTTCCGCCGTACACTGACGCAAGAAACCCACCGTCCAGCGCCACTGCCGCAGATCGAGCTTAGGGCGCAACCGGATCGCCT
Organism: Hyphomicrobiaceae bacterium; assembly: GCA_025359185.1. Classification (GTDB taxonomy): domain Bacteria; phylum Pseudomonadota; class Alphaproteobacteria; order Rhizobiales; family Hyphomicrobiaceae; genus JANYHF01. The sequence goes on from JANYHF010000019.1 coordinate 3,250, forward strand.
GGTCGCCGCGATAAAGCGAGCGCAGCATCATGCCCGGCGCACGCGGGCTCGCCCAGGCATAGGCGTGCCCCGGCGTCACCAGTCCGGCATTGCCAAAGCTGGTGAAGTTCGCCGCCTCGCTCTCGCGGTCGATGACGGTCACCGCGTGGCCGTCCCGCATCAGCTGATAGGCCGTCGTGATGCCGATGACGCCTGCGCCAAGCACGGCAATGCGCATGAAAGTTCCCCCGAAAGACCCGATGACGGGCAACCATAGCAGCGCGCTGGCTTTGGGCTCAATGCGCCCTAAGTGCTGTTGGCGAGATCCCACAGGACATCGGCGAGCACCTGCGCGCCCGCGTGTGCGTGACCGGGCTCGATGGCTTCGGCTTCGTTGTGGCTGAGCCCGTCCCGGCAGGGAATGAAGATGATGCCGGTGGGGCAGGTCTTGACCAGGCTGCGGGCATCATGTCCGGCCAGAGACAGAATGGGCATATGCGGGAGGCTGAGGGCCGCTGCGGCCTGTTCGATGCGCCGTGCAATATCTGCAGGGAACGTGATTGCGGGCTTATCAACCAAGGCCTGGATCTCGAGGCGGCACGGCCCCTTCTCGCTCTCGCAAATCAAACGCACCGTATCGCCGAGCCGTTGGAGTGTCGTCGTGTCCGGATGCCGGATATCGACAACAAAAGTCACCTGGCGCGCAATGACCGAGGGCGCGTTGGGCTCAACGCTCAGCTGGCCAACCGCAAAGCCAATGTCGGGGGACGCATAGAAACTGTCGAGCGCCGCAATGATGCGCATGGCCGCTTTCAGGGCATCGCGGCGGCGGTGGCGGGGCGTGGTGCCGGCGTGCGACGCCTCGCCGAACACCCGCACCTGGCAGGTGCGCACCCCTTGCAGGGCCGTCACCGCGCCGATGGTTGAGCCCCGCTGTTCCAGCATCGGACCTTGCTCCAGATGCGCCTCGACATAGGCCGAACAGGCAAAGCCCAGCCCGATCCTCGCGATATCGGTCTCGGCCGCGAGGGTGCTGGCGAGCGCGTCCCGGCACGAGATGCCCGCGCCATCGGTGACCGCGTGCATGGTGGCGAGGCTCAATAGGCCCGCAAAGGCTTCCGACCCCGCATAGCCGGGGCTGAACCGCGAACCCTCGCCATTGGCCCAGATCGCCGCGATCAGCGGGCGGCTGGCGGGGCGACCCATCGCCTGGACGGCCTGGAGGGCTTCAAGGGCAGCCACCACACCAAAGCTGCCGGCGTATTTGCCACCAGCCGGTTGCGTATCGAGATAGGCGCCCGTCAGCACCGGTTTGGCGTCAGGCTCCAGGCCCTCCAGCTTGAGAAACAGGTTCCCCGCCGCATCACCCGACACGGCCAGACCTGCCTCCTGCGCCCAACCGGTGACGGTTCGCCGCGCCGCCTGGTCCGCTGCCGAAAACGCCGGGCGGTTGACGCCACCCGAACGCGTTGCGCCATGCCGGGCTAGATCCTGCAGCCGGAACCAGAGGCGGGCGCCATCGACGGAGTGTGAAGGGAGGGTGGGGGAAGGCCGGCGGGGCGTGCGAGGCGAGGTCATGAAGCAGTCTAGTCGAGAGCCGATGACGCCAGAATAGGAAAAACGGCCAGCTTAGGAGGATACCTAGGGTGTACAAATCTTTTGCAACTCAGGAGTGTCGTCGCACCAAGTGGCATCTGCCCGCAAGCCTTGACCGGCTACTGGCCAGCGGGCACAAACTCCGACAGTTTCTTGACAATCTCGGCCCCGTACATCTGCCACAGCAGTTTGCCGCCGTAAGCAATGGCGGTCAGCAGCAGCAGGGCCGTGGCCGCCGCAAACATCAGCTTAAGGAGAAACCCGACCATCTGGAGAAACGGCACCCTGAGGCCGATGATGACCACCGGTTGCGCATCTTCGACAAACTGCGACTTATCGCGCCGCGATGGCGCATCCGGCCGCAGCGTCGTTGGGGGCCGTTCCGACGGGGTGAAATGCACTTTCACGCGCTCCATCCTTGCAACCTCGCCGCCGCGACTCTATCAAACGCTTTGACTGCCGTTCTGTTTAGCTCACCTTCGAGGTAATGACCAAGCCCTGAGCGGCGGGGCGCACAGCGATCATTGTTTCAGTTCGTCGAGGCCGCTTCCATGGATCTCAAAAGTCTCGTCCGGACCATCCCGGATTACCCAAAGCCGGGCATCCTGTTCCGCGATATCACCACGCTGCTCGGCCATGCCGAAGGTTTTCGTGAGGCCATCAAGGGCCTGGCCGCACCGTTCGCCAGCCAGCGCATCGCGGCGGTGGCGGGCATCGAAGCGCGCGGCTTCATATTGGGAGGCGCGGTGGCGGCGCACCTCGGCACCGGCTTTGTGCCCATCCGCAAAAAGGGCAAGCTGCCCGGCAAAACCATCGGCCAGGACTACACGCTGGAATACGGCGTCGACGTCATCGAGATGCACGAAGACGCCATCGACCCCGGCAAGCGCGTGCTGCTGATCGACGACCTGATCGCCACCGGCGGCACTGCCGAAGCCGCCGCCAAACTCATCCGCAAATCGGGCGGCGAGATCGTCGGCGCGGCGTTCGTGATCGACCTCCCCGACCTCGGCGGCGCAGCGCGGCTGAAAGCGCTGGGCATCGCCTGCCACATGCTGCTGGCGTTTGAGGGGCACTGATGCCCGCCCCGCTTCGTCATCCTCGAACGAGTGCGCCGCTCCCGGCGCGCGACGTTGGGGGACCCAGCACAAGACGCGGCGAAGCCTTTACAAATATCGTGTCCCTGCGGACGCTTTTCATACTGGGTCCCCGAAGCGCTGCGGGGCTGAAACGCCCCTCGCTCTTTGCGGATGACGAAAGTGCAGATTTTTTGACAGGACACGAGACCCCATGCACATCCACGGCCGCGCGCATCGCACCATCTGGCTCAACGCCGACGGCTGGTCCGTCGAGGTGATTGAGCAGACGCTGCTGCCGCACCGCTTCGAAACCGTCACCCTGAAAACCGCCGAAGCCGCCGCCGGCGCCATTAAGACCATGCAGGTGCGCGGCGCGCCTCTAATCGGGGTGACCGCCGCCTATGGTGTTGCCCTCGCCATGCGCGCGGACTCGTCCGGCGCGGCCCTCGCGCGAACCATCGCCTACCTCGCCTCGCAACGCCCGACCGCCGTCAACTTGCGCTGGGCGCTGGAAGAAATGCGCAAAGTCCTCGCCCCGCTGCCCCCGGCCGACCGTGAAAAAGCAGCCTATGCCAAGGCGGCCGCGATCTGCGACGATGAGGTCGAGACTTGCCGGATGATTGGCGTCCACGGCCTACCCATCATCGAGGCGCTGGCTGCGAAAAAGCGCCCCGGCGAGCCCGTCAACATCCTCACCCACTGCAACGCCGGCTGGCTCGCCTGCGTCGACTGGGGTACCGCCACCTCGCCGATCTACCAGGCCCACGACCGTGGCGTCGCCCTCCACGTCTGGGTGGACGAAACTCGCCCGCGCAACCAGGGCGCCTCGCTCACGGCCTACGAGCTCGGCGCCCACGGCGTCCCCCACACAATCATCGTCGACAACGCCGGCGGCCACCTGATGCAGCACGGCAAGGTCGATATGTGCATTGTTGGGACCGACCGCGTCACGTCCAACGGCGATGTCTGCAACAAGATCGGCACGTATCTGAAGGCGCTGGCGGCGTTTGACAATGGCGTCCCGTTCTACGTAGCCCTGCCGGGCTCGACGGTGGATTGGGAGCTGGACGACGGCATGAAGATCGAGATCGAGGAGCGGTCTGGCGACGAGGTGCTGAAGATGGCGGGGCGGTTGCCGGATGGGCGTGTCGAAGTGGTGGAGATCGCCGCCCCGGGGAGCAAGGCCGGGAACCCGGCGTTTGATGTGACGCCGGCAAGGTTAGTGACGGGGCTGGTGACGGAGCGGGGGGTGTGTAAGGCGAGTACGGACGGGTTGCGGGGGGTGTTTCGTAGGTTGGGTTAGCGCTCTTTGCGCGTAACCCAACATTGGTACGCGCGAATGTTGGGTTTCCCCAATCACTGATCCAAGAATTCGCTGAAGCTTGTCGTCGGAACGGCCACCGGTTGTTGGCAAATTGGGTAAAGGAGCTGTCACTGTGGAGCGAACTCCAAACGGACGCGGGTCCAGAGTCGACGTAGCCAGACGTAGGTTGGGTCAAGCCTTCGCGCGACCCAACGTCTAGGCGGCGGGCACTCAGGTGTTGGGTCGCGCGAAGGCTTAACCCGTGGGAGCGACCCATTAAGCGCCGCCCGCATCGTCGAAACCGGCGAGCGGTTGGCCGCCAAGGCGACTTCCGCCCCCCTTTCGTCATTCTCGTCCAAGCGCGCCGTTTCAGGCGTGTGATGGACGGGATCCCAGCGTCAGACTTCGGGGCGCAGCCCGCAAAAGTCTTAATTGTCCATAGTGCGATTGGTGGCGATAGCGCCGCAGGCCGGGCTTCATCTCGAACACTGCAACGCCGATCGCCGCGAACCATCACCCAATGGGCGGGAATGATACCGGAATGACCACGAACGATACCGGAATGATCACCAGCCTGCGCTACAAAATCCCATCGAGGAGGAACGATTTATGCGCCTTCGACGCTGCGGGGGCGTCGGCTTTTTTCTCGACGGCGGCGACCCCGCCGGGAGGCTCCAGCGGACCGTTAACGCCGCAACCGGCGAGCGCAGTTGCGCATACAGCAACCACAGCGGTCAGTCGCAAGAACGTGCTTAACGAAATCATGACATCTCTCTTGGCTTGCGCCCAGCGACTTCCCTTCCGAGGAGCCGGCCGCCGGGCGCGAACTTGCAATATCTTACCCCCCAAACCCCTCCTTTTCCAACCGCTTTATCCACGCGGCGGCCATTTTGCGCACGTTCTGTGGCGCAGTTCCCCCAGTTGACACCCGGCTGGCGACGGAATTGTCCACCGAAAGCACCGAAAACACCCGTTGATCGATACGTGAATCCACTTGTTTTAAGGCCTCCAGCGGCAGCTCATCCAGCCGCACACTCAGCCCCTCGGCCGCCGCCACCGCCCGCCCCGTAATATGGTGCGCATCGCGGAACGGCACGCCCGCCTCGCGCACCAGCCAGTCGGCGAGATCGGTCGCCGTGGAGTAGCCCTTCATGGCGGATTTTCGCATGTTTTCAACGTTAGGCGTCAAGTCCGCGATCATCCCGGTCATCGCCGCCAGCATAAGATCCAGTGTCTCCAGCGCGACAAACGTGGCCTCCTTATCCTCCTGCATGTCCTTGGAATAGGCCAGCGGCAGCCCCTTCATGACCATGACAAATCCTTGGAACGCGCCGGCGATCCGGCCGATCTTGGCGCGGACAAGTTCGGCGGCGTCGGGGTTGCGCTTTTGCGGCATGATCGAGGAACCGGTGGTGAAGGCATCTGTGAGTTTTATGAACGCAAATTCGGATGTGCACCAGAGTACGATTTCTTCGGCAAGGCGGCTGAGATGCACAGCGGAAATAGTCGCCGAGCTCAGTGTTTCGAGCACGAAATCGCGGTCGGCGACGCTATCCATAGAGTTCGCCGTCGGGCGGGCAAAACCCAGGGATTCCGCTGTCATTTTGCGGTCGATTGGGAAGGAGGTGCCCGCCAGAGCCGCCGCGCCGAGCGGGCATTCATTGAGCCGCTTACGCGCATCCGAAAACCGGCCGCGGTCGCGCGCAAACATCTCTGTATAGGCCAGCAGATGGTGACCAAAAGTCACAGGTTGGGCGGTTTGCAAATGGGTAAACCCGGGCATTATCGTCTCCGCATGTTCCTCAGCCCGGACGGCCAAAACATACTGCAAACGAGCGAGACTTCCGTCCGTGTCATCAAGCCAATCGCGGATATACAACTTGAAGTCCGTCGCCACCTGGTCGTTGCGCGACCGGGCCGTATGCAGCCGCCCCGCAGGCTCGCCGATCAGCTCCTTGAGCCGCGATTCCACGTTCATATGCACGTCTTCCAGCGCGCGCGAAAATGTGAATGTCCCGGCCAGGATCTCTGCCAAAATCGTCTCTAGACCGGCGCAGATCTTATTGGCATCGTCTGGCGTTAAGATACCGGCTTTGGCCAGCATCAGCGCGTGCGCCTTGGAGCCCGCGATGTCCTGCGGGGCCAGCCGCTTGTCGAAATCGATGGAGGCGTTTATCTGCTCCATCATGGCCGCCGGACCCGACGCGAACCGGCCGCCCCACATGCTGTTCGAGCCTGTTCCACGCGACGCTGGAGATGATTTTTTCATGGATGGGGAACCGAAGGTCAAAAGGCGCGGCGGCTCAGGGGGTTGGATCGCGCTGGCCGCCGTCGCTGTCGTGGCTGGAAGCGTCCTTTATCTGTACAATGGCGGCGCTGGCAAGGGGCCCGCTGCCCCAGCGGCCGTGCTGGCCCTTCAAGGGTTAGTGAAAGGCGAAGTAGCGGCGTTCACGCTGCGTGATGCCCCAATTGCAGTGCCCCCGGTGACCTTCAAGGACGCCGAGGGCAAGGAGGCTGATCTCAAAGCCTGGCGGGGCAAGGTGGTGCTGCTCAACATCTGGGCCACCTGGTGTGCGCCCTGCCGCCACGAGATGCCCGCGCTCGATGCGCTGAAAGCGGAGCTCGGCGGCAAAGACTTTGATGTGCTGGCCTTGTCAACGGACCGGGGCGGTATCGACAAGCCGAAGAAATTCTGGACCGAGACCGGAATCAAGGCGCTGGGGCTGTATCTCGATACGGGCGATGCGACCCATTCTCTAGGCATCCTTGGCATGCCAACCACGCTGCTGATCGACCGGGAGGGCCGTGAGATTGGCCGCCTTGTTGGCCCGGCGGAGTGGTCCAGCCCGGAGGCAAAAGCCCTGCTTCTGGCGGCGCTCAAAGGCTGACTAGCTCAACCGCCGGTTGCGGTAGTTGGCATAGCTTGCGACAGTGCCGCAAACGCGCCGGATGACGTCCGGTTCGTCGATGACGGCGCACCGCAGGCCGCCGTCACCCAGCGGCTCCCCCGGCCAGACAAACTGGCGCCAAGTGCGCTCCATGGTGCGAGCATAAAAGCCATTGGCGGTGGGGAATACAGCGATGGATTTGCCATCGATCAGGCAGCGCAACAGCTCTGTTGGCGCCCGCTCAGCCTGGGCGATCTCGAACGAGGCTTGCTGGAAATCTTCGTCGACCACCAGGAGAATAGCCGGGCGACCGGCATCGTCCAGCCCTAGGATGCCCGGTGGATCCAGCAGAACGCAATATTCGATAATCTGGTAATCGGATACGAACCGTTGGAAGGCGTCGCGGAAACCGGCAGCAGCCAAGAAGCCGGCCTCAGGCGACGCGAGAGCGGGCTCAAACAGCCGCGTCAGCTCGCGGAAAAACTCAAATTGGGAGCGTTGCAGATGATCGGCCAGGGCATCGGGCAAGGCGGGATGCTGCTTGGGCAGATAGGCATCGATCAGTCCCGCGCGCTGAGCCTCGACCGCAGATGGCAGGCCACGCTCGTCGGGCAGGAAGATCTTGCAGAGCGGCAGATCGCGCAAACTGTCGAGCATTGCGGCGCCAGACATATCGGACATTGAGTGATTGGCGACGATCACCGACGTCGTGCCGAACCGGCTCTCATCGGCAAACACCTGGGTCAGCCGCGACAGCTGGCAATGGAGAATACGCTGGCTGCGGTCAGGAATATGTTCCATGGCATCGGCATCTTGCGGATCGGCGCTTGGCAGCCGGTCTTTGCTTTGCGCCGATTCCGCCCGGACATAATCGATCGCCCGCTGGGCTGTGCTGACGCAGACGCACTGAAAGCGGGACCTGAGTTGCGTGGACATGCGCCCCAGGAAATCTGTGTCATCGTCGACCAGCAGGATGCGGGTCGGGTGATAGAGAGGCAGAACCTCTGTGATGCTCGTTCTTGTCATAATCATGCGGTGCCATACCGAATCCCGTATTCCCACGTTGAGCATGAGCCCGAAGCATTTTCGAGATCTAAATGACCACCCTGGGGACTGTCCTAGGGTAACGGCGGCGGGTCAGGCCTGCGGGCCGCACGGCCCAACTTCCGACCACATGCTGGTCGAGAGCACGAGGCTTATGACACGATCAGGACTGACAAGATGCGAAGGTACGTGGTTTGGGCGGTAAACCTGTTGGCACTGGCTCTATGGCTGGCTGTGCCCGCGAGCGCCGCGCCCGCCAAAGGCGACTTTCGCAAATGGCTGGAGACGGTCTGGCCTGAGGCGCAAAAGATCGGCGTGTCTCGCGCGACCTTCGATGCTGCGACAGGCAAGCTGCAACCCGACCTCAGCCTGCCGGACCTTGAGGGTTACACTTCCAAGTCAGCGGAAAAGGCGCAGGCCGAATTTATCCGCCCGGCTGGCGGCTACATGGATGAAAAATACATCGGCGCACTGTCGGCGGCGGGAGCCCAGCAGGCCGCACGCTACCGCGATCTGTTGCCGCGCATCGAGAAAACATATGGTGTGCCGGGCAGTATTCTGCTGGCCATTTTTGGCCGTGAAACGGATTTTGGCGGCGAGCATCCAAAGAAATCCGTCGTCCAAGTGATCGCCACCGAGGCGTTCGCGGGCCGCCGTAAGCAGTATTTCCGCGAGCAGTTCATCTGGGCACTCAAAATGCTTGAGGATGGCGATGTGGCGCCCGCTGACTTCACGGGTTCTTGGGCGGGCGCGTTTGGCCTCACCCAGTTCATGCCGACGGGGTTCCGCGACTACGCCGTGGATTTTGACGGCGATGGCAAGCGCGATGTGTGGAATTCAGTGGCTGACGCGCTGGCCACCTCCGCTGTAGAACTGACCAAGTCCATCGACCGGGACGGCACGCCCGTTGGCTGGCAACGTGGCAAGACCTGGGGCTACGAGGTGCGCAAGCCGCGCGGGCTGGACTGCACATTGGGCGGGTACGACCGGCCCAAATCGGTCAAGGACTGGCAGAAACTGGGGTTCGCTCGCGCCTATGGTAAAGCCTTCCGGCCCGATGAACTCGACGATCCCGCCTTCCTGCTGTTGCCCGAGGGCGCGGCTGGCCCCGCCTTCCTTGTCTTCAACAACTTCCTGTCGCTGAAGGTGTACAACTACGCCGACCTTTATGCGCTGTTCGTTGGCCACACGGCCGACCGGATTGCTGGCGGGCCACCCTTTGAAGCCAAATGGGCCGAAGCCTCCCATCTCAGCGAGGCCTCAGTGTTCGATCTGCAACGTAAACTGGTCACGCTCGGCTATGACGTTGGCAAGGTTGATGGCAAAATTGGCTGGAAAATGCGTATCGCTTTGGGCGACTTTGAAAAAAAGCAGAAACTCCCTGTGCTGTGTTATCCTTCCGAGGCTGACGGCCGGGCGCTCGGGAAGGTTGCTGTGGGTACCCAGTAATCGTCCGGGGAACTGGCTCCGCCAATCGGCCGCATCCTGCCGGTCACATTGAGCCGGTAGGTTATTGCGGTGGCGCGATTCACGATCCAAGAGCGGGGCTGGCAGTTGCAGATGACGCGGTCCAAAACGACATCGGGTGTGCGCTGGATCGCGTGCGTTGCACTGCTGGCGGGACTATGGCTCGCGCCCTCCTCGGTCCAAGCGGACTGGGTCCAAAACGGCCCCCAGATCGCCGACCCAACCTTCACCGAAGCGGACCTGGCAGATTACACACGCTACGTCACCTCGATCTGGCCCAAAGCACAGGCGACCGGGGTCTCGCGCGCAACCTATGAAAAGGCCTTTGCCCAACTCACGCCCGATCCGCACATTCTGACCAAGCCCAAGCAACAGCCCGAGCTGGAACGGCCGGTCTGGGAGTATCTCAATCAGATCGTCTCGGAAAAGCGCTTCAATCTCGGCCGCGAGGCGCTTGCCACCAATCTCAAGGGCTTTGAGGTCATCGAGAAGGCCTATGGTGTGCCGCCCAATTTCATCGTGGCGGTCTGGGGCGTCGAATCCATGTACGGCACCAATACGGGGCAATACAACGTTATCCGGTCGCTCTCAACGCTTGGCTGGCGTGGCGGACGTAAGGCCAAGTTTGGTGAGCAGCAGCTGCTGGCCGCTTTGCGCATTCTGGAACATGGCGACGTGGCCCCCTCGGCCATGACCGGGTCCTGGGCCGGCGCCATGGGGCACACCCAGTTCATCCCGACCACCTACGAAGCCTACGCTGTCGATTTTAATCACGACGGCCGCCGCGATATCTGGGGCGACGCCACCGACGCCGTGGCCTCGGCCGCGCATCTACTCAAATCCAACGGCTGGCACGCTGGCGAGCCCTGGGGCTACGAAGTCCGGCTGCCCGGCAATTTCGATTTCAATGCCGCCGGGCTTGCTAACAAGCGGCCGCTGTCGTTCTGGCATGATGCGGGCGTGTTGCAAGCCGACGGCAAGCCTGTGGGCCGCAGTGACTTGAAGGGTTCAGTTCTGTTGCCGGCAGGCGCGCATGGCCCGGCGCTGCTTGTGTTTGGCAATTTTCGCGCGCTGCTCCGGTACAATAATTCGGTGTCCTACGGGCTTGCCGTAGCCCTGTTGGCGCAGAAACTGGTCAATCAGCCATTCATCACGGCGTCCTGGCCGCTACAGGAAAAGCCGTTGCAACTTGAGGAAAAGCGGGAACTGCAGCGCCTTTTGGTGGCACGCGGGTTCGCTTTGACAACGGCCGATGGCGTCCTTGGCGGCGAAACCATCGCCGCCCTGCGGTCGTACCAGCATAGCAAGGGGTTGCCCGCCGATGGTTTTGCCAGCGCGCGCGTGTTGCAGGAATTACGGCATGACGCCAAGCCCTAGCATGGCACGCAGCATTATGTTCGCTACGGCCGTGCTTATGCTGACGGCCCAAACTCTTTGCGCCGCGGATACTGGCTTTTCGAGCTACATCACGCCGTTTCCCCCGAACGAGCGCCACAAGCTGTTTGTGTTCGGCGATTCCCTCGCAGCGGGCCTCGCCGCGCCTTTGACAGCCGACCTTGCCGCATCCAACGTCGATGTGGTCAGTAAAGCCATCGGCACGCCCGGCTTGTCGCGCACAGACACCGAGTGGGAAAAGATCGTCGAAGCGCTGCCGCTCAGCGACGATTTCCAGATCGCCGTCGTTCTGGTTGGCGCCGATGACCGTGGCCCGATCCGGCTGCCCAAGCAGCGTCTGGATTTCGGCACTCCGGCTTGGAAGCAGGACTACGTGCGGCGGATCGATGGTCTGCTGAAAGCGTTGCATTCGCGCAAGGCGGCCGTTTACTGGGTGGGCCTGCCCATCATGCGTGGTGAAGCAGCAACCAGCGCCGCTCAATTGCTGAATGGGATGTTTCTGGAGCGCGCCCGGCTCAGCAGCACCAAATTCATCGATATCTGGGACGGCTTTGTCGATGCAGACGGCGCCTATTCCGATATCGGCCCGGATCTGACTGGCGCTGTGCGTCAGTTGCGGATGCAAAACGGTGTCCACATGACCGCGCTGGGCTACCAGAAGCTGGCCAACATTCTCGAACGCGAAATCACCCATGATCTGACGGCCGCCCATCGCGAACGGGAGGTGCCCTTGGCGGGTGATGACAGTGAGCAGCAGAATGTGCGCGATGACGCGGTGACCCGGGTTCCATCGGCCGATGGTCGTAAGGCCGATGCCAAGGCAGCCAAGAGCAAAGCCGTTAAGGACGTCGCCGCCGACGATGGGGTGGTGACGCTGAACACCAGCGCCGATGCGCCGCCCGACGTGGTGACCATTATCCGGCCACCCATTCCTGGCAGCGTGGTTGGTCAAATCCTGTCGAGCCGCGCCGCCCAGCAGGCCGATCTCGGGCATACGATGTCTGCGGATCTCTTGGGCGGCTATACGGCGCTGAGTTCGATTTCAACATCGGCCGATGCCAAAGAGAGCTTGCGCCAACAATTACCGCTGACGGACAGCCCGTTTTACCGGCTGCTGATCCGTGGCGACACGCTGCCCGCCAAGCCGGGCCGCGTCGATGATTTCGGCTGGCCACGGGCTGGCGACGCCGCTCCCACTGAGGAGCCTGTCGTAGGATCGAACGGCTAACCAAGCGCTTTCAGCGACCCGCGATGATGTCGGCGAACAGGCCCGGGTCGATATTGCCGCCCGATAGGATGACGACCGAGGTGCGGCCCCGCGCCGGAACGGCTCCCATCAGCAATGCTGCCAATCCGACCGCGCCGCCCGGTTCCACGACCAGCTTGAGGTTTTCAAAGGCAAAGCGGACGGCGGCGCGAACCTCCGTCTCAGGCACGGCACAGCCGGTGACGCGCTGGCGCTGACAGGCCGCGAACGTGATCATGCCGGGCTGTTGAGCCAGCAGGGCATCGCAGATTGAACCACCATTGCGAATGTTGCGCTCGTGCTGGCCGCTCAGCAGCGAGCGCGTATAATCGTCAAATCCTTCGGGCTCAATGGCGATGATTTGCGCATCGGGCAACGACGCATGGATGGCCGTCGCGACGCCGCTGACCAGGCCGCCACCTCCGCAAGGCACCAGCACCTGATCCGGCCGGGCATCCATGGCTGCGGCCTGTTCCGCGATTTCCAGCCCGGTCGTGCCCTGGCCCGCGATAATGTCTGGATCGTCATAGGGCGGCACCATAGCGGCGTGCCGCTCATCTTTGATGCGCTCGGCAATAGCGATCCGGTCCTCGGTTTCGCGGTCGTAGGACACCACCTCGGCGCCAAGGGCTTTGGTCCGGGTAATTTTCATTGCGGGGGCGTCGTTTGGCATGACGATGACGGCGGCAAAGCCGCAGATCGCGGCGGCGTCGGCTGCGCCTTGGGCATGGTTCCCCGACGAGCAGGCGACAATGCCGCCCGGGAAGCTCGCCTTGTCGAGCTGGCTGATCTTGTTGTAGGCCCCCCGGAACTTGAAGGCGCCAACCCGTTGTAGCGTCTCCAGTTTCAGCAGCACTCGGCCGCCCAACCTTGCGTTGAGCGCTGCGCTCTCGATCAGCGGCGTGCGCACAGCCAGCGGGCGGATGCGGATGGCAGCGGCGCGGATATCGTCGATCGTTGGGAGGTGCATGACGGTGTTCCTGAAGGTCTCGACGCGACAGTGTGGGATTTCCCTGGCCTTGACCAGTCGCTTTGACATCGCGGTAAGATTGTGATCACAATTTTGCAACGTTAATCCCATCGAGAGCAGCGGAACGGGTATGACGCGCCAGCGACCTCAAGACCACCCCGCCTCCTACTACGCCGCGACCGCCAACGACGCCACACGCTATCCCCTGATGAAGGGCGAAGTCAGCGCTGATGTGTGCATCGTGGGTGGCGGCTTTTCTGGCTTGTCGACAGCCATCTTCCTCGCGGATCGCGGCGCCAGGGTTGTTCTGCTGGAGGCGCACCGCATCGGTTGGGGCGCGTCGGGCCGTAATGGCGGCCAGGTGCAAGGCGGGTTGCAGGGCGATGCGCGGCTAGCGGCGCAACTGGGTGAGAGAGGCAAGCGCCTGATCGCCGAGGTCTGGTATCGCGGGCACGATATCATCGAGGAACGCATCAAGCGTTTTGCCATCGAATGCGATTACAAGCGCGGTTATCTTGAGGCCGCCGCCAAGCCTGCCCACGCCGAAGCGCAGAAGCTGTGGCTGGATGATTTTGTGCGCGATCACCCGGACCATCAGTGGCGGGTGATGTCGAAGCACCAAGTCGCCGATGCGCTGGGGACGGATGTTTACGACGGCGGGCTGTTCGATGGCCGCAGCAGCCATTGCCATCCGTTAAACCTGTGTCTGGGCGAAGCGCGCGGGGCGGCGTCTCTCGGTGTGCAGATCTTCGAACAGAGCCCAGTGCTGGAGATCCAGCATGGCGCCAAGCCGGTTGTTGTCACGGCGGGCGGGCGCGTGACCGCGAGCCAGGTCGTGCTGGCCGGTAACGCCTATCACCATCTCGAACAGCGCAAGCTCAGCGGCCTGCTGTTCCCCGCCGGCACCTACGTCGTCACCACCGAGCCCTTGCCCGAGGCCACCGCGCGCCGGATCAACGCGCTTGACGCCGGCGTCTCTGACAGCCGTCTGGTGCTCGATTACTACCGGATGACGGCCGACCACCGGCTGCTGTTCGGCGGCCTGTGCAACTATTCCAACCGCGAGCCCGTGAGCATCGCGGGCTCCCTCAAACCCAAACTGGCGCGGATCTGGCCGGAGCTGGCGAATGTGCGCATCGACCACGAATGGGGCGGCAAGATCGGCATTGTCATCAGCCGTGTGCCCCTGATCGGCCGGACAGCCAGTAACGTGTTCTATCTGCAAGGCTATTCCGGCCACGGCGTCAACGTCACCCACCTCGCCAGCGAGATCGTCTCTAACGCCATGGACGGGAGAAGCGAGCGCCTCGAAATGTTCGAGCGCATGGGCCAATACCGCGTGCCGGTTGGCCAGTGGCTCGGCAACCAGATGCTGGCGCTGGGCATGGCGTATTATAAGTTGAAGGATATGATGTAGATTGGGTCAAGCCTTTCCTGCCGGCCCGAAGCCCTTTGTTCGGTCTGGCGAAGGCTTGACCCAACCTACGTAACCTACGGCACCAGCACGATCTTGCCGATATGGGTGCCCGCTTCCATGCGCTTATGGGCGGCGGCGGCTTGGGTGAGGGGGAAGGTTTGGTCCATCACGGGGCGCAGTTTACCGGAGGCGATCAGCGGCCAGACTTTCTGCTCAAGTTCGGACGCCAGATGCGCCTTGAAGGCGTCGGTGCGGGGGCGGAGAGTCGAGCCGGTCCAAGTCAACCGCTTCATCATCAGCTTGGCGACGTTCATCTCCAGCACAGGCCCTTCCAGGAACGCGATCTGCACGATGCGGCCATCTATGGCAGCGGCGTCGAGATTGCGGGCCATGTAGCTGCCACCCACCATGTCGAGGATGACGTTGGCGCCCTTGCCGCCCGTGCTTTCGGCAACGGCTTCGACAAAATCCGAGGTTTTGTAATCGATCGCGACCCGTGCGCCGAGCTGGACGCAGGCCTTGCTCTTTTCGACAGATCCGACCGTTACCAGCACGTCCGCGCCGAACGCCTTTCCCAGCATAATCGCCGTCGTGCCGATACCGCTGGAGCCGCCATGCACCAGCAACGTTTCGCCCGCCTTGAGCCCGCCGCGCTCGAACACATTGTGCCAGACCGTGAAAAAGGTTTCCGGGATAGCCCCGGCCTCGGTCATGCTGAGGCCAGCGGGCACCGGCAATGCCGCCCCCTCCTCGGCGATCGCGTAGTCCGCGTAACCGCCGCCGTTAAGCAGCGCGGTGATCTTATCGCCCACGGCGTAGCGCGTGCAGCCTGTGCCCAAGGCGACAACCTCGCCCGCCGCCTCCAGCCCCGGCAGCGGTGACGCGCCCGGCGGCACCGGATATTTGCCCTCGCGTTGTAGTACATCTGGCCGATTGACGCCCGCCGCCATCACTTTCATCAGCAGTTGCCCGGGGCCTGGCCTCGGCATGGGCACTTTGGCAGGATGCAGCACATCGGGACCGCCGGGCGCAGTGATGGTGATGGCCGTCATGGTTTCGGGGACTGTGGACATGGGGTGATCCTCGTTTGAGTTTGCGCTAGGATCACCCGGAGCGGTGAAAACGCAAGTAGGTGGCAGCGATGGACCTTGATGACCTGATGAAGCCCAAGAAGCCCACGGGCGTGATGCTTGGCGAAAGTCTTGCCGCGCTCTCGACTTGCGATTTGCAGGCCAGGCTGGCTTTGATCGAAGCGGAGCGGACGCGCGTTGAAGCCGAGATCATTGCCCGCGGGCAATCGCGCGATGCGGCCGACGCCATGTTCAAGCGCTGAAAAAACGGCTGCGGCTGTGCCAAACCGGTCGCGCCATTAAGCGTTCGTTAGGCTAGTGCTCGTACAGTCAAAGTCATCCAGTCTCTGGATTCTGAGTGGTCCTGTCCACTCTGTTTGACGCCTCCCTGTTAACTTCTGAGCCGCTTTTCAGCGGCTCATTTTTTTTGCCTTTTTTCAACCCGGCCCGGCCATCTTTTGATGCGAATCGGAAGGTCTACGTTAACTGTCATGCAGTCATACTTGCTTTTGAATGCAAGCCTTCTCATGATGTCGGTCGTGTGGTTCCAGTGATGGCAGTCCAAACATGGTAGAGCGTAGCGTACGCGATGAAGCCGGAGCGGGTGGCGTGACCATCTCCTTCGGTGAGCGGTATTTGACCTCCGAGCGCTTCCAGGCGATTTACCGGGAAGGCATGGAACTGGTCGAGTCGACCGCCAAATATCTCGACGGCGAAGGCCGGGCCGAGGGCAAGGGCCTCAAAGGCGCCGTATCGCTATCGTTTGCGACTGAGAGTATGCGGCTAACAACGCGATTGATGAACGTTGCGTCCTGGCTGCTGATCCGTCGCTCAGTCAACAACGGCGAGATGACGCAAGAGCGCGCCCGCCGTGAGCGCCTGAAGCTGAAAATCGACCCGATTGGCCGGCCTTCGCACATCAAGGATTACGACGCGCTGCCCGCGCGGCTTCGCGAGCTGATCGAGGCGAGTTTTCTGCTGCAGGACAAAGTGATCAAGCTCGACCGTCTGTTCGAAGGCGGCTCGGTGATCGGGGAAGACATGCAACCCAGGGCGGTCGCCGCACCCGCACTATTGACCAAAGATGCGGGTGCCCCAGTTGACACCCCGCGCATTCGATTGGTGTTCAGCTGCGGCAACGCCGTTAAGCATTAGCGCTGACCTGGTGTCAGGCACCAAATCGCTGCGGCGAAAGCCTCACGGGATGTAAGGAGGGGGCAGGCGAATTGGTCCCTGACACCCCGTCACTCGACTTTCTTGAAGAGCCCCTCAAACTTCTTGTTGAACTTGGTCAGGCGGCCGCCGCGATCTAACAACTGCTGGTTGCCCCCAGTCCAGGCCGGATGAGTCGTCGGGTCGATATCCAGAGCCAGCCTGTCGCCCTCCTTGCCATAGGTCGAGTAGGTCGTGAACTCGGTGCCATTGGTCATGACGACGGTGATGGCGTGATAATCGGGATGCAGGGCGGCTTTCATGGCGGCACGTCTCGGTTGGGGCCGCGCGGAATGCGCTGGCGAGGTGATCTGGCCCGATGTCGGGAAATTCTGGCATCGATACTGCGGAACACCCTTCCGGGTCAAGCTGCGTGCAGCCGCGCGATTGTGCTCAGGTACACCTTCCGCTAGAACCCGCCCCAACCCCACGAACACCCCACACGCACGCAGAAAGGGCCCCCGATGGCCAACCCTCAATTCGTCTATCACATGTCGAAGCTGTCGAAGACCTATCCCGGTGGTAAGCAGGTGCTCAAGGACATCTCGCTGTCGTTTTATCCAGGCGCCAAGATCGGTGTGGTTGGGCTCAACGGCGCAGGTAAATCGACGCTCCTGAAGATCATGGCGGGCACCGTAACCGATCACACGGGCGAAGCCTGGCCTGCCGAGGGCATCCGGCTGGGATATCTCGCACAGGAGCCGCATCTCAATGCCGACAAAGACGTGATGGGCAACGCCATGGAGGGCGTGGCTGAAAAGAAAGCGATCCTCGACCGTTACAACGAGATCGCGGCTAACTACTCCGACGAAACCGCCGACGAAATGGGGAAGCTGCAGGACGAGATCGACAGCCAAAACCTGTGGGACTTGGATTCTCAGGTTGAGCAAGCGCTGGACGCGCTGCGCTGCCCGCCGGGCGAGACCAAGGTGGACAAGCTCTCGGGCGGCGAGCGCCGCCGGGTGGCGTTGTGCAAACTCCTCCTCTCCAAGCCCGACATTCTCCTCCTGGACGAGCCCACCAACCATCTCGACGCTGAAACGGTCGCGTGGCTGGAAAAATTCCTGCGCGACTACACCGGCTGCATCATGCTGGTGACGCATGACCGCTACTTTCTTGACAACATCACCGAATGGACCCTTGAACTCGATCGCGGCTCGGGTGTTCCGTATAAGGGCAACTATTCTAGTTGGTTGGAACAGAAGTCCAAGCGCATGGACGTAGAAAAAGGCCAGGAAGAAGGAAAATCGCGGGCGCTCAAGCGCGAGTTGGAATGGATCCGGTCGTCTCCCAAGGCGCGGCAGGCTAAGTCGAAGGCACGTATCGCGGCCTATGACCGGATGGCCGAAGAGGCAAGTAAGGAGCAACTCAACACGGCCAATTTCCAGATCGCGCCGGGGCCGCGTCTGGGCGGGGTTGTTGTCGAGGTTGAGGGGCTGACAAAGGCGTTCGGCGACAAGTTGCTGGTGGACAATCTGTCGTTCAAGCTGCCGCCGGGGGGCATCGTCGGCATCATCGGGCCGAACGGCGCGGGCAAGACGACGCTGTTCAAGATGATTACGGGCGTCGAAAAGCCGGATGCCGGGTCAATCCGGCTCGGCGATACGGTGAAGACGTCTTATGTTGATCAGTCGCGCTCGCATCTCGACGACAAAAAGAACGTCTGGGAGGAAATTTCCGGCGGCAACGACATGATCAGCCTTGGGGGAAAGCGTGAAATACCGTCCAGAGCCTATTGCGGCTGGTTCAACTTCAAGGGCGCCGACCAGCAGAAGAAGGTGGGGCTGCTGTCGGGCGGCGAGCGCAACCGCGTGCATCTGGCCAAGCTGCTGAAAGAAGGCGGCAACCTGTTGCTACTCGACGAGCCAACCAACGATCTCGATACAGAAACGTTGTCAGCGTTGGAATCGGCGCTGGAAGATTTCCCAGGTTGCGCCGTGGTCATCAGCCATGACCGCTTCTTTCTCGATCGCATCGCCACGCACATCCTGGCCTTCGAAGGCGACAGCCATGTCGAGTGGTTCGAAGGCAATTTTGCTGATTACGAGGAAGACAAGAAGCGCCGTCTGGGTGAGCACGCAACCGACCCGCACCGGATCAAGTTTAAGCGGTTTGAGAGGTAGGGCCGTGGCGTTTCGCCGAATAGCTCAGCTGTGATAGCCTAAGTCCCGAAAGGAGACGCGTCATGGAAATCGTCAGTCTGGCAGAAGCCAGTGAGCACTTGGAAGATTTGGCGCAGCGCGCCATGGGCGGCGAAGACGTGCGGATCATCCATCCGAAACTCGGAACGTTTCAGCTTGTGCCAGTCCAACAGGGCCTGCCTGCAGGCCAAAAGCCGTTTGTGCCGCTGAAGGCTGACCGTGTGCCGGGACGATTGTCTGGAAAAATGACGGTACCAAAGCGTCTGTTGGAACCAATGTCAGACCAAGAATTACAAGATTGGTATGGGGAAGACGCGTGAGGCTTCTTCTCGATACCCACGTTGTTTTCTGGTGGCTGATGGACGTGTCGCCGTTGTCGCCGAATGCTGTTGCGGCGATCACAGCGAAAGACAACGACGTGTTCGTCAGCGTTGCAAATTTATGGGAAATGTCAATTAAAGTGGGCATCGGCAAGTGGCCGGAGGCCGCCGCACGTGTCGATAGTTTTGAAGACCAAATTGCCTCGGAACAGTTCAGCATCGTCCCGATATTGTTGACACATTGCCGATCCGCAGGCCTTTTGGCTGCTGGGCACCGCGATCCCTTCGACCGGCTTTTGGCTGCGCAGGCGATTGCGGAGGGGCTGACACTCGTCACCTCGGACACCAAAATGGCATCGCTCGGCGCGCCGTGCCTGTGGTAACCGCCGCTACCTCAGCTCCAGCGCCGCATACAGCCGCCCTGCGACCACCTTCAGCTTGCCGCTTTCGATGTTGCTGCTGACGGCGCAGGCGAAGTGGCTGTCAAACCAGTAGTAAGTGTTGAGCCCATTGCCCACCATACTGCGCATGGAGTCTTCGCCGTCGGGCCCCCATTTTTCTATATAAAGCGTGACGCGGCGGCCGGTGGAGTCTTCGTACATGAGCAGAGCGGCCGGACGGTCGCCTTCGGCCAGCAGGCGGCCACCGACAAGCGCAAAACCGGCGTCATTGATGTCTGGGGCAGTAAAGGAAACGCCGATCCGCTTGCCGAGCCACTTGGCGAGATGGTCCGCGTCCGAACCGGCCACTTCCACCGGATGGCGGATTTCGCTGGCGAACACCTGGTGGGCTCCGACGGCGCGCTGGGCGACCTGCTCGATGGTACCCCCGACACTGTTCATGGTCTGCAGCCCGGCAACATAGCCGATGCAGGCTGCCGCAGCTGCAAAAGCGAATGCGGCCGCAGCGCGTCGGGTCCCGCGTGGCAGGGTCCACATTTGCGGCGGGCGCAGAAGCCGGACCGTCTGCGCCGGGGGGGGCTCACTGAGTATCGAGTCAAACGCCTCATGGAGCCGGTCGCCGAGCAGATCGCGCCACGCCGCCACGCCGCGCGCGGCTTCGTCGGCCTCCAATGCGAGGCGCACGTCTTCCTTAGCTTCGCCGCTAAGCTCGCCGTCGGCATAGGCGTTGATTTCCACATCACTCAGTTGGCGCAGCGCGGTCATTTGACCCTCCGCAGCGTCGGACGGGCGGTTTCTCGATCCAGCAATTCACGCAACCGTTCGCGGCCGCGTGACAGCCGCGACATGACAGTGCCGGCAGGCACGCCCAGCACGTCGGCGGCTTCGGCATAGGTGAGGCCTTCGAGCCCGACCAGCAGAACGCACTGCCTTTGTTCGAGCGGAAGGGCGGCCATGGCGGCGTTGATCTCGCTTTGGGTAACATCATCACTGGGGCGAACCACGCTGGCGGAGTGATGCTGCTCTTCGAGTACAACATGAACTGGGCTTCGCTTGCGCGCCCGCATCTGATCGATGTAAATGTTGTGCATGATCGTGAACAGCCATTTCCTGGGACTGTCGCCATCGCGCCAGCCCGATAGATTTGCGAGAGCACGAACAATACAATCGTGGACCAGGTCGTCGGCCTCGCGCCGATCCCGGATCAACGCGCAGGCGTAGCGTGTCAGCCGCGGAACTTCGGCCGCGATGGCGTTCCTGCGGTCCGACATAGACCGTTCCATGCGGATGTCACTTTCAGGCCAAGCTAAAATCAAGCGGTCCGGCCCCTAACACAGGCGTTCCGGACCGCTCGGCATGCTCAAGTGCTATTTCAACCTGTATTTCTCGTGGCAGCCTTTGCAGTTGCCGAAGACCTTGCCGGCAGCGGCCTTGAAATCACCTTCGCCTTTGGCAGCGGCAGCAACAGCAGCTGTTGCGTCGGCTTCAAGCGCCATCGCGCGCTTCTTGAAATCGTCTTTGTTTTTCCAGATGTCGGGCGACGCCTTGGTGTCACCTGTCATCGTGCTATCAGGGAAATTTTTGTCGAATTCAGCGCCGAAGCCATGCCCGGCGGCAACCATAGCTTTGGCGCCGTCACCGGCCGTAGCCGCATCGAACTTCGCCGAACCGTCGAGCATTCCGCCGATAGCTTTGGCTGCGGTACCATTGGCCTTCATCAGGCCGCGGCGGGCTGCGATCACGTCAGCGTCGGCCGCATACGCCAAAGCCGTAAAGCCGATGGCCCCAGCCAGCACCGCGCTGACCGCAATCCCCGAAAGTGTTGTGAATTTCATGTGCTACTCCTTGTCGTGGTGGTCTTGCGTCTTTGGCATCAGGTTCTGAAGGTCCGCCGGCAGGCTTCGTTGCGCACTTTGACTGCATTGGGGTAAACGCCGGTTCGCCGTCTTTATTCCAAAGCCGTACTTAGCCTTGCACAGTTCGCGCGGCAGATCGATGACAAACCATGCAGCCGCATTCAATAATCGGAGCGACAGGACCTCAGTCCTATGCCACGGCACCACAGAATCGTTGGATGCGGCGGCAGGCTTCTTCGAGGGTCGCTGTGTCAGTGGCGTAAGAGATGCGGAAAAACGGCGACAAGCCGAAGGCTGTGCCTTGCACCACGGCGACACCCTCTTCCTCCAGCAGCGCGGTCACCACGTCTTCGTCGGTCTTGAGCCGTTTGCCGCCGCCGCTGGTTTTGCCGATCAGCCCAGCGCAACTTGGATAGACGTAGAATGCGCCCTCGGGCGACAAGCATTTGATACCCTTGGCCTGGTTCAGCATCGACACGACGAGGTCGCGCCGCTCCTGGAACACCTGGCAGCGTTCGGCAATGAAATGCTGCGGGCCGTTCAGAGCTTCCACGGCGGCGTATTGCGCAATTGACGACGGGTTGGACGTCGATTGCGATTGCAGTTTTGCCATCGCCTTGATGAGTGGCTCGGGACCCGCAGCGTAACCGATGCGCCAGCCAGTCATGGCATAGGCCTTGGAAACGCCGTTCATGGTCAGTGTCCGGTCATAGAGCTTGGGTTCCACCTGCGCAGGTGTGCAGAACTTAAGCCCATCGAACAACAGATGCTCATACATATCGTCGGTCAACACCCAAACATGGGGATGGCGCAGCAGCACGTCCGTGAGCGCCTTCATCTCGGCCGTGGTGAAGGCCGCGCCACTCGGGTTCGAGGGCGAGTTCAGGATCAGCCATTTGGTCTTGGGCGTGATGACGCGCTCGAGCGCTTCCGGCCTAAGCTTGAAGCCATCGTCCATGCGGGTCTCGACGAAGACAGGCGTGCCACCGCCGAGCAGCACGATATCGGGGTAAGACACCCAATAGGGCGCGGGGATCACCACCTCGTCGCCGGGGTTCAGCGTTGCCAGCAGCGCATTGTAAAGCACCTGCTTGCCGCCGGTGCCGACACTCACCTGGGATGGCTTGTAGTCGAGCCCGTTTTCGCGCTTGAACTTGGCGGCTACAGCCTGCTTAAGCTCAGCAATGCCATCGACATCGGTGTATTTGGTTTTGCCCGCTTCGATGGCCCGGATGGCGGCGGCCTTGATGTTATCGGGCGTGTCGAAGTCCGGCTCGCCAGCGCCAAGGCCAATGACATCGCGGCCAGCCGCTTTCAGCTCGCGTGCTTTGGCCGAGACAGCGATGGTCGGCGACGGCTTGATGCGGTTGAGACTGTCGGCAATGAGACCCATGGGGTGGAACCTTGGATGGAGTTGGTCAACCAAAGAATCTCTGCTTAGGGCGCGGTGCGTCTCGCCGCAAGACGGATGAGTTGCGAAGTGACTGGAACACTTGCAGAACGAAGGCGTTCGGCGCAGCATGGCAGCATCCCAACCGGCCCCGCGCTGAAGGACGCCCGTTTCATGCCGCTTCAAGATCAGTTTGGTTGCGCCGTCTCCACCAGCAGTCCGGCGGCCGTCACGGCCCTCGACCGGGCGGCGTGGAACCTGATGACCATGAGTCACGATCCGGTCGCCGATGTGCAAGAGGCGCTGGCGGCTGATCCCGGCCTGGTGATGGGCCATTGCCTGCACGCGGCGTTACAACTCTTGGGGACCGAGCGGCAATTACTGCCGGGCGCTAAGCAGGCGATTGCGGCGGCGGTGGCGAATGCCAGCCATGCGACGGATCGTGAACGCGGGCATATCGCGGCGGTCAGCGCCTTTGCCGAGGGCAGCATGGAGGGCGCGCTGGGCCATTGGGAGCGCGTGTTGACCGATCACCCGGAGGACGCGCTGGCCATGTACTGCGCGCATCAGGGCGACTTTTTCCTCGCCCGCTCCAGCGAGCTGCGCGACCGGGTGGCGCGGCGGCTGCCGTCGCTCGATCCAAGCTGGAAGGGCTTTGGCCTCTATCAGGGGATGCACGCCTTTGGCCTTGAAGAGATGAACCAGTATGCCGAGGCCGAGGCGGTGGGCCGGCAGGCCGTCGCCCGGTGTCCTCGTGATGTTTGGGCCATTCACGCCGTCGCCCATGTCATGGAAATGACCGCGCGCGTCGATGACGGCATCAACTGGCTCGATCAGCGCCGGGACGATTGGGCCAAGGACAGCTTCTTCCAGGTGCATAATTGGTGGCATTTCGCCCTCTATGTGCTGGATCAGGAACGGTACGCCGAGGCGCTGGCTTTGTTCGATGCCAAGATCCGGCCCGGCACCGGTATGCTCGACAGGATTGATGCGAGCGCGCTGCTGTGGCGGATCATGTTGCAGGGCGCCGATACTGGCGACCGCTGGCAGGGGCTGGCGGCGGACTGGGAGCCCAACATTGAAGATCGCTGGTACGGGTTCAACGACACCCACGCGATGATGGCGTTTGCCGCCGCCGGGCGGCACGATCTGGCGCGGCGGTTGGTTTCGGTCCTGCAAGAGACGGCGTCAATGCCGGGCGAGAACGGAGCCAATACGCGCGCGGTGTCATTGCCGTTCGCACGGGCTCTGCTCGCCTTTGCGGAAGGGCGGCATGCCGCGGTTGTGGACCTGCTACTGCCGATCCGCCTGATCGCAACGCGCGGGGGCGGTTCACACGCGCAACGCGACTTGATCACGCAAACGCTGATCCGCTCGGCTGAGCTGGCGGGGCAGGGCAAGCTCGCAGTCGCGTTGCTGAACGAGCGCGTGGCGCTACGGCCGCAGTCGCACGTGTCACGGCTGTGGCGTGAGCGGGCTCAACGGCAGCTGGCGGCTTGAGAACTCCACCATGCAGTGGGCCGATGAAGGCGTTGTGTTGTCGGTCCGCCCGCACGGCGAGACGGGCGCGGTTGCCGAGGTGTTCACGCGGGCGCATGGCCGTTATCTAGGCCTCGTGCATGGCGGCCGGGGACGTACCAAGCGGCCCATCCTGCAACCGGGGAACCATGTGACCGCCGAGTGGCGGGCGCGCATCTCCGAGCAGCTCGGCGTGCTGACGCTGGAGCTGAAACATCCGTTTGCGGCCGAACTCCTGGACCGCCGCCTGGGCCTCGCAGGCCTCGAATGCCTGACCACGCTGGCCCGACTGCTGCCGGAGCGCGATCCGCACGCCAACTTGTTCGAGGTGACCCTGTTCGTCCTCGGCTTTCTCGGTGACGACGAGATCTGGCCCGCGCTCTATGCCCGCTGGGAGCTGGCGTTGCTGCAAGAGCTGGGCTTTGGCCTCGATTTGTCGGCCTGTGCCGTGACCGGTGCGAACGACTATCTTGCCTATGTCTCGCCGCGTACCGGCCGGGCCGTGTCGGCGGCGGCGGCTGAACCCTACAAGGATCGCTTGCTGCCGCTGCCGGGTCTGCTCATCGGCGGCGGTGCCCAAGGCGCGCGGCCCGCCGATATCGAAGCGGCGCTGCGGCTGACCGGCCATTTCCTGGAGCGGGATGTGCTGATGCCGCGCGGCCTCAAGATGCCCGATGCGCGGCGGCGGTTATTGGCAGGGTCCTGCTGGGGATCATAATGACCCGGGCAGCGGGCAACGGATCAGGTCAGCTAATAAACTCGGTGCCGGCCACCTACGGCTTCCGTGAGGTGCCGGTGAAGGGGTTCGTCGAGGCGGTTGCAATCTTTACCGATCGCAAGAGATCGCCCGGTATCGGCGCTCCTACGGCGCTGCCGATCTGGTGTTCGATCCGCTGCACTATGAGGGGGTCAAATCTTTCTTGTCCAGCAAGGTGCCTCGACCTCGGCTATTTTGACGAAATTTCTTCGAGTGGTCCGGTGACAGGACTTGCAGTGACCACAACATGCTTGTCGATCGTCGCATCAAATGATCAAAGAAGAATATGCTGCAAAGTGCTTTTTTTTCCAAGGAGAGCGAGATGAGCACACCGTCCCAACAAATCCTGCGCATGAGTTTCGGGTTCGCCCTTTCACAGTCTCTGCGTGTTGTCGCTGAGCTAGGCATCGCTGATCTCCTCGCAACGGGAGAGCGCTCCGCTGACGAGTTGTCTCAGACCACTCGAACAAATGCCGATGCGCTTTATCGCGTCATGCGTCTGGTAGCCAGCGAAGGCGTGTTTCGCGAAGTATCGCCGCGACGTTTCTCGCAAACGGAACTCAGTGCAACTCTCCGATCCGATCTTCCGTCGAGCCCGCGCAATTTCGTGCGCATGATAAACAGCGAACCATTTCAGGCCTTCTCGCAGCTTCTTCATTCTGTTCGAACTGGAGAGCCAGCGTTTGAGCAAGTCTTTGGCGCTCCGAGGTTTGAGTGGCTCGGGTCTCATCCGGAGCAAGCTGCGCTCTTTCAACAGGCGATGATTGCTTTCAGTCAAGGCAGCAACGATGCGGTGGCAGAAGCTTACGATTTCAGAGCGTCCCGCTGCGTTGCAGATGTCGGAGGAGGACACGGGCAGCTCCTGTCAGCCATCTTGACCAGGAACTCTCATCTCACAGGAATTCTGTTTGATTTACCTGCTGGGATTGCTGCGGCGCGAGCCGAAGTCGGAGGTGCCTTGCCACGCACTGAACTCATCGCGGGCGATTTCTTCGCGAATGTGCCTGTGGCCGATACCTATATCCTGAAGAAGGTTATCCACGATTGGGACGACGAGCGAGCGTCGGTCATTCTGCGCAACTGCCAAAAGGCGATGCCCAGCAACGGCAAAGTACTGATCGCAGAAACGATTATGCCGGTCGGCAACGATCCTGATCCGATCAAGGTGCTAGATTTGAATATGCTGGTAGTCCCGGGCGGGAAGGAACGAACTGAAAGCCAATTTGGAGATTTGCTGTCGCTCGCGGGGTTACGGCTTGAACGTGTTATCGCGACTAAAGCTCCCATCTCGATCCTGGAGGCACGCAACGCCTGAGCGAAAGTCTCGGCTCCAACAGCGGCCCGCCTGCTGGTGCCGCGCGGCCTTAAGATGTCGGATGCGCGGCGGCGGTTACTGACGGCGTAGTGTGTGCTGAGACCCTTCGCGAAGCCCACCGTAACGATGACCTTTGCGGTGGGCTTCGCGAAGGGGCTCAGCCTACCCTACGCATGACCCGCAAGGCTCGCCTGGAACACATCCAACGCGGCCTTGGTCTCGCGTACGTCATGCACACGGATGATCTGCACACCTTGTGCGGCACCGACCAGGGCAGCGCCAACGGAACCCGAAACGCGATTGGCGGCCACCGGCTCAGCCGTCAGTGTGCCAATGAAGCGTTTGCGCGAGGCGCCGAGCAACACCGGACAGCCGAGGCCGTGAAACAGGCTGAGCGACGCCATCAGCTGCAAATTGTGCGTCAGCGTTTTGCCAAAACCGATGCCAGGATCAATGATGATGCGCTCACGAACGATCCCGGCGTC
Organism: Hyphomicrobiaceae bacterium; assembly: GCA_025359185.1. Classification (GTDB taxonomy): domain Bacteria; phylum Pseudomonadota; class Alphaproteobacteria; order Rhizobiales; family Hyphomicrobiaceae; genus JANYHF01. The sequence continues at coordinate 30,099 of JANYHF010000019.1, forward strand.
TTGGCAGGCCGCGATGCGGGCGGCGAGATAGTCATAGATGTCGGTTGGCGCATCGTCGTAGTGCGGATTGTCCTGCATGGTCCTGGGGTCGCCAAGCGCGTGCATCAGCACCACGGGCACACCCGCTTCGCCCACCACCTCCAGCATCGCCGGATCATGCGTCATGGCGGTCACGTCGTTGATGATATGTGCACCGGCCTCCAGCGCGCGACGGGCAACCTCGGCCTTGCGCGTGTCGATGGATATGAGCGCTTCGGTCTTGGCCGCCAGCCCTTCGATGACCGGCAGCACACGCGAGAGTTCACTCTCCAAAGGCGTTGCCAGCGATCCTGGCCGCGTGGACTCGCCACCGATATCGAGTACGCTCGCGCCTTCCTGCACCAGCCGCAGGCCATACGCCACGGCCTCGGCGCTTGAGGTGAACTGTCCGCCGTCGGAAAAACTGTCGGGCGTGACGTTGACCACGCCCATCAGTTGGGGCCGGTCGAGCCGCATCCCGGCGATGCGGCGGCGCGGGGCGGTGAGGCGCTCAAGGATGTGAGGCGCAGACGCCAGTGCGGGCGATACGTCGCTGTCCCACATCTCGCCCAAAGCACGCAGCCGCCGGGTCACGATCGTTCCCTGCCGTGTGATGACTTCAAGGCCCAGGAAGTCGAACGGACCATCGCCACACAAAGGCAGCGCGCCCGAGAACCGGCCTTCGGCTTCGTCCAGCGCGCGCTGGGCGGGCGTTGCAGTAACGAGCCCCGTTGGCCGCAGGTAAATGCGCATGCTGGCCTCTGTCATGGCGCTACCAGGCCAAATGAGCTGTTGCCGCAATGGGGTGCGGACCCTGGCCAGAGAACAGCTTAGCCAGGGTGCGCTTATTTAGCCCCTCGCTGGGACTCAAATGAATACCCGAGGCGACAAACAACGCATCGATGCCGAAACGCCGGGCGCCCAGTATGTCCGTATGCAATCCATCGCCGATGGCCAGCACGTCGCGTTTGGAGATCGCTGCCCCCCGCACTTGCGCGGCACGGGCCATTGCGGCCTCGTAGATCGGCGCGTGCGGCTTGCCTGCATAAGCAACGTGGCCACCCATGGCTTCGTAGGCTTGCCCGATGGCTCCCGCGCAATAGCAGATTGCCGCCCCGCGCTCGACCACGATGTCGGGATTGGCGCAGATCATCGGCAGGTTGCGCTCGCGCATGGCAGCGAGCTGATCTTTGTAACTGTCCGGTGTCTCCGTCACATCGTCGATGAGCCCCGTGCAGACCACGGCTTCGGCCCCGTCAATGCCGGTCAGCCGCGCGCCGGTCCCCGCGAACAGAGAGCTGTCGCGCTCCGGCCCCAGATGAAACAGCGGGCGTTTGCCATAGTCCACGATGAGGGCCCGCGTGACATCGCCCGAGGTCACGATGGCATCATGAGCTTCGGCGGAGACGCCGAGGTTGGCGATCTGCCGCTTAACATCGTCACAAGGACGCGGCGCGTTGGTGATGAGTATGGCAGTGCCGCCAGCGCCACGAAACGCGACCAGCGCTGCTGAGGCGGCAGGATACGCCGCCACGCCATTGTGGAGCACGCCCCATATATCACAGAGCCACACCGGGTACCGGCCGGCCAGAGACCGCGCGCCGTCTATAGTGGGAATGCTCGTCATAACTGCTATGCTACACGCCAGTTCTGCCACACGGATGGCCACCCGACAGCCATCCCGCAGCGTGCGTTATCACGATTGCTCGAACCCGCATCAAAAATTACGCGGCGCGGGTCTTGGCGGCCGGTTTGGCCACATCCGAGCGTAACGGCTTTGGCTCAGAGAACAGCCGGCCTTGCCCCAGCACCAAGCCAAAGGCCAACCCCAGGCTGACCTCCCCTTCGGCTACCACATCCGTCAGGATCGTCTCGATCCCGCCATTCCTTAGATCAGACACGGCCATAGGGTTCTGCTCGGCGTTCAGCACCGTTGCGGTCACGCGTACAAAACCTATCCGCCGGGCGGTCAATTCTTCCAGTTCAAGCGCCAAGGTGTCGGCCGATCCGAGCGAAAAACGGAAACCTGCCCGGCCAAGCAATTCCATGTTGTCGCGATCCACTCCATCGCCCTGTTCAATTTCGCTCTGATCGATCTCGAACACAATCAGATCGGCCAGCAACGGATCGGGTTTGATCTCCGTCAACACGCGCTGCAAGAAGGAGCGATCACGGAGGGCGGCGGGTGAGAGCCGGAAGATCATACTGCGAGCGCGGCCCCGCTCTGACAGATTGCGCTGAATGGCGCAGCAGCGCAGCAAGGCCGCGCGTTCGACGGCAAGCTCCAGCCCCATGGTTTCGGCTTTGAGCTGATAGTCGTTCAGCGACAGCACCGTGCCCTTGGCGTCGATGATGCGTGGGAACACCTCATACAATCGGGCCTTGCGGTCGGCGAACGAAACGATGGGTTGAAGATGAATTTCCAACTGTCCAGCAGCGGCGGCGCGGATGGCGTCGGCCATCAGAGGATCGGTCTGGGGAGCGCTGACCTGGGGTTGAGGCGACACCATGGGAGCGGCCTGAGACAGGTTCGGGCGTGGCACAGGTGCGCGCGCCAGAGCTGGAAGCTCCGGCTCCGCAACGGTACGGCCTCGGTCGAGTTCCTCGGCATACTGACGCACCAGCGCATCCACATCGCCCGGCTCGCTCCAGCCATGGTCCGTGTCCATCTTCAATTGTGGTCCATCACCAAAATCGGTGACCGGGGCCGCAAGAGCAGACTGTGCCATCCGCTTCTGGCTTGACTTCCGGGCCACAGGTTCCACGTCGCGATCCCGCAGCGCCGCAGCGGCCGCTGCCAGCTGGCTTGACGCGATATCGAGAGCGGCGTTGGCCGGAGAGACATCGTGCAACGATGGCTCATGTCGGTCTCTGCCTACTGGGACGGTCGCCGTTTGCAGGATTTCGATACGCCTGCGCAAGGTATGGATCATGGCGAGCATCGCAAACACCCCGCCGCCCGTCAGGCCCGAGGCAATCATACCCATCCCTGCCTGAAGATGCATGGCAACGCCGATGGCGATCGAAGCGGCAGCCATAGCCGTCAGAACAACGACATCAGTTCCGCCGAAGGACGGTCTGGTCTGCGCGGCCCGGTTCGTACCAGCGGCAGTCTTGTGCTTGCTGCTTGTCATCATTCCCCACACGGTTCGACTGCCATGCAGTCCGTCTGAACATCACTCCGAATCAATACTTTGTTAGGATTTCACAGTCAGCCGCTGCTGCAACCAGCCAGGCCGCCACTATCCTCAGCAATCTGTTGTGGTGGCACCCTTCAACCCGAGATAGTGTCGCCAAAGCCACAGTAAGGATGTGGTGGGAAGATCAGGGGCTGCCGCAATCTTGCCAAGCGGCGGCTTAAACCTTGTTTTACCGATTCGGCCAGAGTATCGGGGCAACGTTTCGCAGCGCCCTCCTAGAGTATGGTAGAAAAACCGATGTCGCCGTCCCAATTCATCGCTGGTTCACGAACCGAGACGCCGTCCCATCCTGAGCTTGAAGGCCGCCGCGTCTTTATGTCGGGCATCGGGGAGGCAACCGGTGAGACCCTTGCCGCAGCCTTTGCCAGACAGCGGACGCGGCTGGTGTTGCACAGCAAGCAACCTGCCCCGCAGGCCGCTGCGTTAGCTGATGCAACCAAGGCGCAGGCCGCTTCAGTAAGGTTGTTCGCAGGCGAGGTTGGTGCCGAACAGGCCGCTTGCGAGCGATTGGCCAGGGCGGCACTTGGCGCCTACGGAGGCATTGATCTCGTGGTCAATCTGATCGCCAGCGGTAGCCCGGCAGAAATCAAAAAGAGCGCCGATTTCGAACGGGCCATCGCCAACGATCTGCGGCCCGCGCAAGTACTGGCCCGGGCGGTTGCCGATCACGCGCGCAATTCCGGCCAACCCGCAACGATCATGCATGTCTGCCTCGCCAAATCGGGCAAAGGAGCTGAATTTGCCTATTACGCCATGATCAAATCGGGCTTGGAAACGATGGCGCAGGATCAGGCCCGCCGCTGGTTCAGCCACGATATTTGCGTGTATGCTTTCCTTCCGGCCCTCGCCGATGACCATTTCGGCGATGACGGCGAGGCAGACAATGTCGTGCAAGCGCGCTCAAATTTCGATTCGTCGCTGGCCGCCATCGTCCTCAACGCCGCGTGCGGGCGCTCGCAATGGCTGAACGGTGTCACCGTTGCCGTCCCGGTCTGAGTTTGTCCGGGGATGGCTGAGCCATCGCTTGACACTGTCAAATTGGCAAAAGGGACAAGGGGCTTGCTAGACCAAAGCCCTGGGGCGGCTGCTCGCGCCTCAGTGCAAAAATGGGGACGTAGCGGCTTACGCCGCCGCCGTTGCGCTCGCGCTCTGGTCGAGGTAGCGGTCGACCAGGAACGATGCCATGTCAGTGCGGATGGGGTCGATGCGGATGGCTTGTTCGAGGCAGTCGATGCCGAGGTCGTCGCTGGATCCAAGAAGCGCTTCGCCAACAGCGAACCACTCTTCAGCGTGGCCCTTGGCCCAATCGGTACTTGGCGCCATTTTCAGGGCCTCGCGCAGGCATGCGGGGCCTTCAGGCGAGCCGCCATCGACCATGGCGATACCGGCGGCCAGCCAGGCGCGGCCGTCTTCGGTGTGCCAGGCGAGCGCTTCCTCGTAGCGGCCCTGGGCTTCGACAAGGCCGCCAGCGTAGTAAGCTAGGCGCGCACGCTCAAAGGCGGAAGCTAAATCGAGGGCCTGGTGTTTGGCCAGCGCGTCCAGGTCGAGGAGGCGGCGGGCGCTGGGGGGAAGACTCTCGAAGGCTTTGCGCCAAGCGGGGGTGGCTTGCGCGCGCCAGGCATCGTCAAAACGCGTCATCACAGTATCGAGGAACGGACCCAGCAGACCGGCGGCCGACTGCGCCACGGGGCCGGGAATACTGGGTTCGACGCCCAACGCTGCCAGCCGCTCGGCCAGCACAGGATGCGCCGGATCGGCGGGCGCGCGGGTCAAGGCGACTTGTAGAATGTCCTCAGCCAGCTCCCACTCAGTCATGCGCGGCAGGAAATTAGCCATTTCGCGGTGTGGCGAGAGCACGGGTTCGGGCGTCGTCACCGGCTCCTCGGCAAAGCGGCGCCAGTATTCGGCGAGGAACTCTTCAGCGATGCTCAGGCGCTGCAAGGCCGTGCCAACGGCGTCGGGGCCTGCGATCTGGGCCGCAAAGCCGTCGGCGGCGAATTCGGCAGCGCGTTCCTGGGCGGCAGATAGTGCGAGGAACTTTGGCCCAAACCAGCGCGCCAGCAGGGCGAATGGAAAGCGCAAGTAAAGCGGCTGCTGTGACTGCCGGTCGAGAATGTGCTGCCAGGTGTTGCGGGCCTGATGGACGACGGCGGCCTTCTCGCCGCTACGGCCCGACAGGTGGCCGAGCTCATGGGCGATCAGCACCGCCGCCTCGGCCTTGGATACCGATTGCAGCAGCGGCAGTCCGATGATGATTTCGTTGCGAGTGCCGCCAAACAGGCCGCGGCTGGGGCGCTGGATGGCCTGAGCGGCAAAGGTGTCGGTGAGGTAGACGGCGTCGATCCTGGGGGCCTTTAGGTAGCTGCGCAGTTTTTCGATCAGCACAAAGAGTTCGGGCGCATCGGCGGTGCCAACGGGGATTCCCGATGGCTTTTCGAAGCGGACCCAACCGGCCAGGATCAGTAGCGCGGCGGGGATCAGAAAGAGGAGGAACCACGCATGGTTCGAGAGCATCGGCTGGTGCCGGACAAAGGTGCTCCAGCTGATTACCGTGACCGGGATGGCGACCAGCGTGCCCGCGATGGCAGGGACGAGCGCATAGCCGCGTTTGGCCCAAAGATAGGCGCAGTCCAGATCCAGATTTGCAGGCACCCCGGGCTCCGGTGCTGCCGTTGCAACGACCGCTTCGGCTTGCCCAGCCGCCAGCATGACCGCACCCTCGGCCTCAACCATGTACGCCTCCTATTGCCTCTGAACTCGCGGGCAATTTGATGGAGACTGTAAGCAATGGCAGTGAAGGAAGGCTTACTCGGGCCGGTCTGTCACGGAACGGGGTCGATTTGGATGGTCAGGGTGCCTGCGTAGTGACCGGCCATGAGCGGGCGGACATTGCTCTGCATGTTCACGTCCACGCTGATCTCGCCGCTGCTGCTTCCGCTGTCTGTATTGGTCCTATCCGAGCGGACGGGAACCGTGGGGTTCAACCCATCGGTCTTGAAGGTGGCGCGGGCATTCCCGAATGTAGCGGTTGCAACCCAGTCGATATACGTATCGAAGGCGCCGCCCGTATCGACGGGGTGGACCAGCTGCATCGCACCGCCAGATAGCGTCACGGTGGCTGGGGAGGTGCACTCGACCTTGGGGATGAGGACTGAGAAGATGCTTCCAGGATCGGTATTGCCTTCGCTGATACCACTGCTGAGGTTGAGCGTAAGTTCATCGGGCGGCGTGATCTTGCACGCGCCGATCACGGTCGCACTGACGTTTAATTCAGCTTTGATCGCAGCTTGAAAGACGCCATCCGTTATGTCGAAGAAAAGCACACGTAGGGTCTCGGTATAATCGCCTAATGGCACGAATTGGGATGCGTCCGGCTTCAGCGTGGCACTCTGTACACGTTCTTCATGGGGGGCAAAGACGTTAAGATCGTCGCGTTGATCGCTGGCGGGCGTATCGCTTTGCGACATGATCGGCCGGCCGTCGCTCGTCGCCGTGTATGTGAGCACTTGTCCCGAAGAATTTAACATGGCGAAGGGGAAGCCGCCGTTGCGGATGAAAGAGAACGAAAATCTGCAAGGCCTGTCGGATTGGTTAGTGATCACGATCCGCACGTCCTTGGCCACAGGCGTGGCAAACGGATTGTACCGGCCAATGGTGCCTTGGCCTTCGAACACGACGAGGGGCCGCTGGTCGCAAGCGGCATGGGCCAAAGGGCTGGCCACCAGTGCAGCAGCACTGGCCAGCATAAAGCCGTACACTGCGCGCTTTAGCGCGTTGCCCCAACCCATCCTCATCCCCCCACCGGATTCAACGTGCCGGCCTTGAACAACCCCGTCGCGCCTTCGGGGATCACGATGGTGAACTTGGTCGGCGCAGGGTCGGTTTCCATCTGGATGGTCCAGCGGCCGGGCGCGAGGCCGTCGGCCCCGAACCGGCCCGCGCCGTTGGTGAAGATGGCGATCTGCTTGGCCGGGTTGGCTTCTGGCGATGCGGTTCCCGTCAGCAGCGCAATCGGCTCGCCCGCCGCGTTCTGTAGCGTGCCATAGGCTGAGACGGACTCGGACGATCCCACCTCCAGCGCATAGCCCGCTCGCAACGGCGGCATGAGATCGAACGCGCCCTGGCCGAGGCTGTAGCCCACCGGCAGATCGGCGACATCGACGGCGAGGCTGGCGGGCGAATAGGCCGGCAGATCGCGCACCAGCGCCGGGCCGAACGCGTCGGACGAGGCGCGCGGATTGTCGGGATCACCCACGGTGATCCGCTTGCCTGCAATCGACTTGTGCGGATAGACGATGGCAAAGCCGTTGCCCCGGATGGGCGCGCCAAAGGCCACATGCCCGTCCGCAAAGGCGATGGCCGAGCCAACATGCAGCGACGTGCGCTGACTGCCGCGTGCCAGCGCCGGATTGCCCGCACTGATGCCGTTGAAGCCGGAGCGCTGGCTGAGCCGCGCCTCCAGCCGGTTGCCCGAGTATCCCACCCCGGCGGCCAGCGCGCCGTTGTCGTCGCCTGTGTTGTCGGAGACATCGACGGTGCCGGACCATTGATCGGCACCGAAGCGCCGTTCGGTGGTCGCTGACAGGTCTGCTGTCCGGCTGCGCGTGTCGGCGCTGGCGGCGACTTGCGTGTGCTCATCGGCGCGCATATTGACGTGGAACCCGGCGTGCCATTCGCCCGCATCGCTGCTGGTGCTGAGTTGTGCATCGTTGCTGTAACCGCCCGACAGGCTGCCGCTCATCGTATCGGTCAGCGGCGACGACACGGTCAAATCAAGGCCGTAGCGGTTGCCGGTGAAGGTGTAGGGCTGAGCGACCGCGGCTGGATTGGCGATGGTGTAGTGGCCAGACAGGTTGGCAGAAATGGTTTCTGTGATGGGTGCGGAGTAGGTGCCATCGAAGCGCCAGGAATAGTCATATTGCGGATAGATGACGTCGCCGGCGGTGGCGAGATACTGGCCCGGCTCACGAAATGTTGCGGAGCGGAAATCGGCGCTGAGGCCGACGGATTCACGCCCCGTCTTGCTGCTGCGCATGAGCAATTTGGTGTTGGCCAACGTCCAGGCCGCGCGCGCGCCAAAGCCGGTGCCGCTCTTGCTGAGGCTGACCGCGCCGCCCAGCGAGGCAAAACCCAGCGGCAGCGCCGTCAGAATGCGGCTGCCAGCCTCGCCGCCTTCGCTGTCCGCCTGCATCTGCACTTCGCCGGTCAGCGTATTGGTCAGTCCACGCCGGTAGTGGCCCGCGCCCGTCACGATGCCGCTACGATAGACGCGCTCATCATTGGCCGTGAAGGACGGCACGCCGCCGGTCACCGCCCACTGTGATTCTCCAACCGCCAAAAGCGCGCCGTCAAAAAACGCTGTGAACGACTGGCTGTGGGTGACGCCCGTGTCATCCGTGATCTTCAGGATGATATCGTTGGCGCCCGATTGCAGCGGGATGTCGGCTAGGTCATACGGCCCCGCCTCCAGATGCAGGTGTTTGACGGCGATGCCGTTGATAATGACGTCAACGTCCGAAGGCCGGTCCAGCTTGAAGGCTGATCCGGCCGTGGGCGAGGTGATGCTGCCCGGCGCCAGCTTGGCGGAGGAGCGCTCGATGCTGATCCCTAGAGTTTCGCCCGGCGACTGAAAATCCGTCCCCAGCGCTTCGACATCACCGAACTCGAAACGCAAAAGATCTTCGGGGCGGTCATAGATCGCGCGGGTAAAATGGCGCTTGAGGCCGCCGGTATGGTCGTTGAGACAGATGGCGCCGGTCGGGCAGACGAACTCGGCGCCGCTGCTTTGATAGGCCCAATCGCCCTCGACGGCGACCTCCCCGATGCGGAACACCGGCTTGGCGTCGAGGCTGAGGGCGTCGTTGCCGGTCGAGTCCCAATCATGATCGATGCCGCCATCGAGATTGACGTAACCCGCGATCGTGGCCGGGCTGGCGGCATTGGCGCTGGTGCCGCGCAGGCCTGAGCGCGCTCCACCCAATGACAACTTGCCGGTGCTGCGGTCGTCGGGCTTAGGGGCATACACCAGGGCGAGATTGGCGGGGTCAAACGAGAGATTGAAGCCAGCCGCCTTGAGGGCGTCGAGAGGCACATAACCGCCGGTATCGCCCACGCCGTTCAGGCGCTTGATGGCATCCGCCGCCAGGACGGTCTTCAGCATCCCGGCAAGCACGGTCTTTTGCACCAGCACCGTATCGCCCGGATTGATCCGCACGGCGATGGTGCCGATTTCCTGTTTGCCCAGGTTAAACGGCACCGACATGCTGATGGGTTTGTCTGACGGGTTCAGCCTGGCGGAGAAGGTTTTGGCATACTCAGGTTCGGCAGCTACAGCGGATGGGATACTCAGTAGGCCAAGTAACAGCAAAGCTGCCGGCACGAGGCAAAGACTCAGCGTGCGAAGCGCACAGCGCCCGCGAGTCCCTGACTTGGTGGCAGCCAAAAGCATTCGACGGTTCCAGTCGCGTGGCAGATCGAAGTTTGACACGGGGGTACTGGAAAAGGCGTTTACGTCTTAACGGGCAGGCGTGTAGTCCAGGCGGGCCTGAATTTTGCTGGCCCCGGCTGGCAGTTCATCAGGCAATATAAACACACGGCGTTTGCCCGGCTGGACGATACCGATGCCGATCTTTTGCAAGATATCGCCCGACTCATAGGTCTTTGACCAAGTCCCGGCGCTGACGTGGATCACCGCGTTTTCCAGATTGGCGTGGACTTTGGACGCATTCTCCACCGTGATCGTGGCATGGCGTTTGCCTTGCGCGTCGGCGGCAACGCCAGTGCTGGCAAGCCGGAGGCTGGGTTTGCCATTTGGCGGGGCCACGTTCACGACCACGCCAAAGCTCGATACGATCTGCACGCCGTTTCGGTTTTTGTCTATCTTCACAGGGATCTGTGTGACCGACAGCATGTAGCTGCGGCTGCGGTCAAGATTGGGTTCGCCAACCCATTGCAGGCGGAACAACTGCGTGCCGCCCGCTGGGATCATGGCTTGGGGCGGAAAGACGAGGAATTCTTCTCCGGCTGGGCTGGTCTTGGTGACGCCATTCTGGTCGATGTCCAGCTTTTGCAGCGACGTTTCGACAGGAATTGGGGCCGAGCCGTTGTTGGTCACGGTAATCTGTGTGCGGCCCGCATTGCCCACCGAGGTCATCTCGACGTGGTTCGGTGAAACGGACATTGCGTGTGCAGATGATACTGTCAGGCTGACAAGGGCCGCAAGAGCCATTGCGCGGAAAATAGTCGTAACCATCTCGGCACTCCAAGCGGAAGGGTTTGGGTGAAAAAACCGGCCGGTGCACGCTTGCGCGCAGACCGGCCGGGTAAAAGCCTCCCGATCACGTACTCGGCGTGATCGTTACAGTGAGGGTGTCAACATAGTGACCAACGGCGAGCGGATTGCCGGACACGTCGAGGATGGGAGTGACGCTTACCGTGAGTGCGGTGTTCGCCAAGCTACCGTCTGTGATCAGTCCCGCAGCGGTCTGTGCAGTCGATGCACCGGCCGTACCATTGGTCGTCAGATTGGCGATGGCGCCAACGCCCGCAACAACCAAGTCCGCAGAGTAGTCGATTCGGCCAAGGCTGCCCGAGGGCGGTGAACCTGGACGCGTAACGCCGCCGTTCAGTGTCGAGAGACTGAACGTCGCTTTCAAGTTGCACGTAACCGTGCCGACGCCCGTCGCCGGGATCGCAGTCGTACTTCCGATAGCGTTCCCGGAGATCGGGATCGTCACTGTGTTGGCAGCAGCGGCACCCGTGCTCAAACTGCAAGTGGGAGACACGTCAGCCTGCAGGGGAATATTCTGGCTAACGGGTGTCCCTAGTGTCTGAGCAAAAGCCCCACTGACGCCAAACAACGAAAACACCGCAACGGCGGCTAGTACGATTACCTTTTTCATGTATGCCCACTCCTCATGAAAGGACCCTTGGACCGCAGTCCTAAGCGAGCCCCTGGTTACACAACAATCGAACCGCGCATGGCCTACAGCCTGGCGGCGTACGCACAACAACACCTTGCCGGACGTGCTCCTCGCCCGTCCGATCGCAAGCTCTGAAACTGTCAGTAGGCGCATGACGCGCTTTGGGTTCCGGTGTGGTTTTCGGCGTGGCACTGCGTCCGGAGCTCGCTGGCCCCGTGGATCATCCGTCTACACACTCACAAGACCCCCCATGGACCCGGACCGGGCGCACAACACCGCGCCAGCCGAATGGGCCAGACCGGCGACTGCTGAAACCAAGTGAGCCGGGCCGATACGTAAAATGACGGAACACAGTTTCGAACTGGTTAAAGCAACCCAGAGTTTATTCTCCGCGGCGCGGCGGCCGCCTGTCAGACTTGGGCGAACGCGAACCTATGAAGCAACTCGAAGCGCGCGGTGCGGGCCGGTTGCTTGAAGATGGCGATACCGTCAATCCTGACCGGTACGTCCACTGGGGCGTATAGCGTGCGTAGGGTTTCGGTGATGGGAGCCAACTGGTCCAATGACAGCGGCCCTGCCAAGGTCATATGAAAGCGGAACTCTTCAAAGACATAAGGGTAGCCCCAGGCGTCGAGGTAGACGAGTTGCGTCGTTGTCATCGGAACTTTCAGCCGCCGGTCGCGGTCAGCGGCTGACAAGGGCGCGCGAAAGCTGTCGAAATCGCACACGCAATCGACCGCGAACGGTTCGAGCGCCGCTGGCGCAACTTCCGGGATCAAGGCGACGAACCGCTCCAGCGTCGCAATCTTCAGGTGTCCCAAAGGCAGGGGCGGTTGCCTAGCGGCAAAATCGGCAGCGGCGGCCAGCAACTGGGCTTCGGTCTTGCGGGCGGCGAGCTCGAACGGCGCTTTCAGCGTGGCGTGGAAACCGTAGCGCGCGGGTTCGGAAAAGGCGCCGGCCGCCAGCGCCACGCGTAACGGCTCGAAGGGCTGGGGCCTTGCGTCCGGTTCGGCGGGATCATAGCCAACAACGCGGCAGCCAAAGCGCCACAGCGCCGATGTTACGGCCGGCATGGAGTAGATGGCGTAACGCGGCGTGCCGGTCATGGGGTGAAATCCCGTCATCCCGCCCGCGGTATAATGCTACTATTACGGTGCGCCGCGGGCGCGGGGCCTTGTGCATCAGAAAGGTGCAGGAGCCGCGAGTACGATCCCGGATCAGCACTGCACGATAAGGATGCTGCAGTGCATCCGGGACGACGGCGGAGGGGCGTTAAAATCAGTCCAGCGCTGCCGTGACCATGATTTCGACAGTATATTCGGGGCCAGCGAGCTTGGCTTCCACGGTGGCGCGGGCGGGCGTGTTGCCCGGTGATACCCACTTGTCCCACTCGGCGTTCATTTCGGCAAATTTCGAGATGTCGGCAAGCCAGATGTTGGTGGTGATGAGCTTGGCTTTGCTGGTGCCGGCCTCTTTCAGCAGGCGGTCGATGTTGGCAAGGATGTCCTTGGTCTGCTCGCCAACGCTTTTGCCCTTAGCGGCGCCGGCGACCTGGCCTGCCAGATAGACCATGTTGCCATGGACGACGCCTTGGCTCATGCGCGGGCCAACTTCGAGACGCTTGATGGGCATGGGAGTGTATCCTGTTTTCGAGGGAAGACACGATCATAGCCGAGGGCGCGTGGCGGCAACAAGTCACTTGAGTCGCAAAAAAAAGGACGGCGCCGTTGCCGGGGCCGTCCTTCGGAATGACTGCAAGGCCCCCTCGCTTCTAGCGGCGGGCGATGACGCTCAGGGCCGGCAAATCGGCAAACCCCGCGATGCGGGGGACATCGGCGCGGATGACGCCGATGTCGGCAAGGTCGCGGTCCGACATGCTGGACAGCTCCGCCAAGACGCGGCGGCGTTCGGCGCGGGCGCTGAGATAGCCACGAATGGCGTTGAAACGGTCCGAGAAGCCTTCGGCGACAACGGTCATTGCGCCAGCGCGGCTCTGCATTGTGGTGTGGTTCATGCTCATGATCTTAGCTCCGATCGTCAGCGTGCGGGCCCGGTGGGCTACCGCTTGTTTTGCTGTTTGTTGTGCGATGCAACATTTCTACCTGGACAGCCCCCAAAAGTCAATCCTCGGGCCGCTCTGTTGCCATGCGCCAATCGCATGGCTTCACCAGAATAACCGTCACATTTTCCCAAAATTAACCCTTTTCGGCTAAGGGAGCCAAAGATTCTGGCAATAAACGCATAGCGAGGTCAACCGTTTCGCGGATGCCGACGCAGGCCGCATGGCGGGCGAGCCAGGTCTCCGTCTCATGCGCACCGGCTTCGAACAGTTTGTCCGTGGTGGCGCGGTCGGGCCGCAAGCGGCTGATTTCCGGCAATGTTCCGGTGTAGTGTCCGGCCTCGATGAGATGAAAGCGGTGCTGCGCCACGCGCTTGCGCTCGCGCGATACTAGAATGCTTTGCGGTCCCGCCATCGCCTGGCGGATCGAGAGAATCTCACGCACATCGCGCAGCAGTGGTTGGTTGAATGTGATGCGGTTGATCTGGCTGAGAATATCAACCGACTGCGTCGGCACCGGATCGCGCGTCGCGGGTGTTAGCAGCACCACTAAAGTGTCGTGCGCGCGGGAATCGCGGGCCAACGTCACCAGATCGGGGTTTGCCGAAAAGCCGCCGTCCCAATAACTGTTCTCGCCGATTTTCACGGCCCTGTAGAGCATCGGCAGGCAGGCCGAGGCGAGCACAACATCGACAGTGAGTTCATGGCGGGTGAACAGCCGGGCGTGGCCAGTCGAGGCGTCGGTGGCGGCGATCAGCAGCTCCACTTTGCCGTGCCTGGCGATGCCGTCGAAATCGATCAGTTCCGTCAACAGCTTGCGCAAGGGGTTGAAATCAAAGGGATTGAAGGTGTAGGGCGAGACCAGACCCGCGATCTGCGCCATGCTGGGGGCGCCGAACGGCTCGATCTTGCCAAGGCTCGCCAGCAACGGGTTCAGCATGTTGAAATCAGGCGGGGCCGACGTGATGATAGCATCCCAGACTTGGCGCAGCGATTGGCGCGCAGCTGCGGGGCCGCCGCTGACCAGGCCGCTAAGCATGGCCACGGCATTGACCGCGCCGGCGCTGGTGGCGCTGACGGTGTCAAAGCGGAAGCAGTCTGCTGCCAGTAGCCGGTCCAGCACGCCCCAAGTGAAGGCGCCGTGCGCGCCGCCGCCTTGCAGTGCCAGGTTCATTTTTGATTTCGATGCTATCAAATCCGAATGCCTCTGGTGTTCATGTTGCAATGCAACATGAAGGTGTACCCGACTCTGCCAAGATTGCCAAATCGTGGCCATCAGGGGGCCAAATGCAAACGCTCGATCTCGTGCATTTGCCCGTCAGGGCCGTACTGGCGACCCGTCAGGCCGATGCGCCAACCGTCGCCCGCGGGCACAATAGTCAGGAGATTGTAACGCGCGGATGGCGCATGGCTGTCCGGATGCATACTGGCCGAAGGCACGCCCACGACCGGGATGCGGCCCCGGAGACCTTGCGCAAAGGCCAGCATTGGTCGGTGGTTGTGGCCATGCAACACAAGCTCGGCACCCTCGCAGGCAAGACTCTCGGCCATTTCGGCCGCATCCTCAAGGCCGCGCGACGCGCTCGCCTGGCCTGGCAGCGGCGGATGGTGGATCAGCACCACCCGGCAAAACCCGTCGTCACCGAGCGTGCTGAGCAGATGACCCAGCGCCCGCCGCTGGCTTTTGCCCAGCCGTCCGGTGGCCCAAAGTGGCGGCGTCGGCACCGCTGTCGAGGTGCCGATCAGCGCGATCCGGCCATAGGTTTTCACGAACGGGAACCCGGCATGGTGGCCTTGCGACGGACCCGACGCCTGGCCAGTGCCGGGCGCGTTGGAGCACATATAGTCGCGCCAGGGCCCGAAATCCGACGCGCCGCGCCGCCAGCCGTAAACATCGTGATTGCCGGGAATGGTAGTAACCCGCTCCGGCGTCCCAAGCGTGTTCAGCCACTCCCGCGCGGCGATGAGTTCCTGGGGCATCCCCATATTGACGAGATCGCCCGTGACGGCGATGTGGTCGGGACGCTGGGCGAGCAGATCGGCTGTGAGCAAGTCGAGCACTTCACGGCGGTGGAGGAACCGGCGCTGGCGAACCCAGTTGACGAGGGCGAGCGCGCGTTTTGGCGTCAGATCGGCAAGCCGGGGTGCTGGCAACGGCGCCAGATGGATATCGGACAGGTGGGCAAGGGTGAACATGAGTGGCTGACGGCACGTCCCTGATGTGCAGAACGTTCTTAGCACAAACCTCTGCCAGTAACCCCTCTTTGGAAGACCAGTTGATGCGGCCTGACAAAATCATTTCGGCGATGTTCCGGCCGTACTGGCGGATGCGCCGTGGCCTGACGCTCGGCGCGCAGGCCTGCGTGTTGGACGAGACCTCGCGCGTGCTGCTGATCAAGCATGGCTATCGGCGAGGCTGGCATTTTCCCGGCGGCGGCGTCGAGTGGGGCGAGACTGTAGAGTTTGCCCTGGGCCGCGAATTGCATGAGGAAACCGGCGTCGAACTGACCGCCCCGGCCGAGCTGCATGGGTTGTTTGCCAATTTCGCGGCGTTTCCTGGCGATCACGTCGCGCTGTTCTTGGTCCGCCAGTGGTGCCGCCCCGCCGTGCCAGCCGCCAACGCCGAAATCATCGCTAGCGGCTGGTACGCCCGCGACGCGCTGCCCGCTGATGCAACCCCCGCCGTCGGCCGCAGACTCGCTGAAATTTTTGGTGACGAGGCCAAGCGGCAGCAGTGGTGACCAATCACCAGTTGCCGTTGGCCGGGGCGACTGAATCCAGCTTTCGCTGGGCAGTGCAATCGAGCCGTTCAAGGCGGCATTGACGAGGTCGGCGGAAACGAGGACAGGATTCGGGTTGGCGCTGATCTTGCATCCTTTGGGGACAGAGTTACTGGCGGAGGGCCGGTCCCGGCAGAGCGAGGATGCGCCGTGCACCAACACATCACCCTTGACGATTTTGCCCCACCCTGTGCCGGTCTGGCACAACCGCCAACTGCCAAGCCGGTGGCTGTTCCCAACGCCGAACCGCGGATTATGGCGCTCGACGGGTTCCGCGGGCTGATGACATTGTTTGTCCTTTTCTCGCATTATCTCGCCGAAGTGCCGCACGGAGTGCCGGGGTTCGCAATTGGCTGGATTGCCGTGGTGTCCTTCTTTGTGCTGAGTGGATTCCTGGTTGGCCGCCTCATTCTTGACAAGCGGGATTGCGCTAATTTCTTCATCGTCTTCTATGTCCGCCGGTTCTGCCGTACTTTGCCGGTCTACCTGGTCTGTGTGACATTGGTGTTCGCCTGCCTCATGGTGTTCGGCGATGCCAACTGGCTGAACATCCATGCCACTGTGCCGTTGTGGGCCTATCTGACCTTCACACAAGGTTTCTTCTTTGTTGCAACTGACAGTTTCGGGCCGCATTGGCTGGCGCCGACCTGGACCTTGGCAGTCGAGGAGCACTTCTATCTGTTCGCGCCGTTTCTGTTCTTCATCGTGCCGCGCCGCCACATGCTCCCGGTGCTGACCATGGGGCTGGTGGCCACGGTTGCCTTCCGCGCCTATGTCCTGTTGACTGGAGCGCTACCAAACATGATCACAACTGTCATGCTGCCGGGCATCGCCGATACGCTGATCTGCGGCCTGATCGCCGGTCTGCTGATCAAAACTGACGGCATTGACTGGAACCGCTACGATCTCGCCTTGCGCCTCATTCCGGTGCTGATGCTGGTCATCACCAACGGCCTGATCCGGATGGATGGTGGCGTCAGCGGCCCCGCGTTCCAGATTTTCGCCCGCCTGACAGTCTCCATCGCCGCCGCCTCTTTCCTGCTCGCCATCGTTCGCGGCGCACCCGAGGCCAAACGCTTCACATCGCCCATTCTCTGCTTCTTCGGCCGCACGTCCTACAGCGTGTACATGACGCATCTGGCGGTGCTCGGTCTCATGCATGGCCTGCTGCTGGGCAGCCGTCCCGATCTGACCACTCCCGCGCAATGGGCCGTGACGCTGGCCGCGCTGCCCATCGCGGTGCTGGTCGGATGGATTGGCACCAAGATCGTCGAGGAGCCGATCACGGCCTACGGCCGCAGCTGGAAGTGGAGCAAGCAGAAGCGGCCAGTTGCCGGTTTGGCTCATAACGAAGGCCAGCCAGCCGCTGCTTGATGCCAGACGCCGCCGCAGGTATAAGCGCCCATCAACAATTTTGAGAAGTTGGGGCTCTACCGATGGCCATCGAGCGCACGTTTTCCATGATCAAGCCGGATGCGACGGCACGCAATCTCACCGGCGCGATCAACGCCAAGATCGAGGCCTCTGGCCTCAAGATCATCGCCCAGAAGCGCGTGCATTGGAGCACGGGCCACGCGCAGAAGTTCTACGAGGTGCACAAGGCGCGGCCGTTCTACAACGACCTCGTCAAATTCATGACCTCTGGCCCCATCGTCTTGCAGGTGCTTGAGGGCGAGAATGCCATCAAGAAATACCGGGATGTGATGGGCGCGACAGATCCGGCCAAGGCCGAAGCGGGAACCATCCGCAAGGAGTTTGCGGAAAACATCGAGCGCAATTCGGCTCATGGCTCAGACAGCGTCGAGAACGCGGCCGCCGAGATCGCCCTCAATTTCGCCGGCTTCGAAATCGTCGGTTAGTAACATTATTCTGTGGGCGCCTCCTTTTGGGGCGCCCGCAGCACCAGCCGCTGATAGGCTAGGCCGATGCCGATCAGCGCCAGGCCGAGGCCAATGAACGAGCCCGCCTGTTGCAGGCCAGATAGCCCGGCAAGATCCACCAGAAACACTTTCAACGTCACCAGCAGCAGCACGCCGAAAGCGGCCTGCCGCAGGATCGGGCTGCCCAAGCGGATGCCGGCGGTCAGGAGTGCCAGCGCGAACGCCAGCCAAGCCACAGAGTACGCGTAGAGTTCGCTGGCGCGGATGTCGCCCATGTCCAACACGGGTCCCTCGAAGGCGTGGGCGACCTCGAAAGTCACGTAGGCGAAGGCCAGAATGAGAGCGGCTGCGGCGGGTATCCAGGCAACCCAGCGGGGCGGGCTGCGGCGCAAGAGGTAATAGAGGCCGCCGCACAGCAACGCAGGTAAGCCGTAGGCCAGCAGCAGATCGTTCAGTACAAGGCTGCCGCCAACCGAGGTGCCCGTGAAGACGGGGTTTTGAAGGAGAAGATTGTTCAAGAGCAGCGAGGCCATGCCAAGTCCACCGAACCCTAGCGCCGCGTAGCGCGGCACGGTTCGCCCGCCGTCAAAGCCCGCCCGCAGCCTGAGGCCAATCGACAGGCCGAGCCAACTCATGGCGTGCAAGCCGTATTCGCCGAGGCTGGCACTATAAACCGTGACGTAACCGCCGGTCATGTAGTGCCGGATTTCAGTTCCGATTAGTCCGGCCAGGAAGGCAATCGACGCGCCCTCAGCGATTTGCACGGGCAGATCGTCCCGCTCTTTGAGAAGCAGACGGGCGCTGTACCAGAAGGCGGCAACCGGGATGCCATAGGCGTAAAGCAGCCAGTTGAAAATGGGCAGATGGCCCAGATCGCCGCCGACGATGCTGGGGTCCGTCAGCAGGCGGCCAACCAAAAGCAAAGCCAGCCCCGCGATCATCCAGCGCAGGATGCCAATCGGCCTTGCCTTGTGAATGAGCGCGATTCCCAGTGCCATCAGCGCCAGTGCCACTGTCAGCCAGCCCTTGTTCAGCACCATTGCCAACGCCAATGACAGCGCCGCAACCGCAGCCGCCGCATAAAGAGCGACGCCCCAGTCGATCAGCGTCGAGCGTGGCCGCCGGTTGGCGTATTCGGCAGCGTAGGCGAAGGCGACCGCTAGTAGCCCGCCGATGCAAGCAAACGGGATCGAGGGCCGGAATCCAGTGCAGATCCAATAGGCATAGACCAGTATGAACAGCGGGACTGCCGCCGAAATGGTGGGCCAGACGGCGTTGGCGCGTCGGCTGAGGAAGGCGACGAGCCCGGCGATGCCAAAGCCTGCCCCAAACAGGGCGCCCGTCGTCAAAAACCCAAGCGTAGCGGCGGGCAACACAGGCGGAACATCAACGCCCATGGCCGCCCACCACGGCCCGAGCGGATCGCGCGAAACAACGTAGGACAGCACCACCGTGATTGCCGCGATGGCCGGTGCCAAGGCCAGAGATCGCCATGTCCAGGCCGCACCGCCAAGCATCAGTGACAGCGCGATCAGGCACCACAGCGAAGGTGCCGTCAGCTGATCGGCAAAACTCAAGATCAGCGCCAGCACCGCATGTCCGGCCAGCAGCCACGATACTGGCACATCGATATCCGCCCACTGCCAGAAGGCCGTTGGCGGCTCCGGCGCGGCGCGGGTTTCGGCGGACGTTTCACGATGTAGCAGCAAGATCGTGCAGGCCGTCAACGCGGCGATATAAACAGCGTCCGGCCAGCGCGCCCGGTCGTTGTTCTGGCTCACCAGCCAGAGCAATCCCCAGAGATCGGCCGCCACCGATGCGGTGATCGCCAGCCAAATCCAGCGCCGCAGATGGGCGGTGAAAAAGCAAGCGAAGGTGACAGCGAGCAGATAGGCGAACAGCATCCATGGGTCGGGCCTGCCGCCGTTGACCATCAGTGGTGTGGCGTAGCTTCCCGCAAGGCCAAGTGCGGCTAGGCCAGGACCATGGATTGAGGAGATGGCGAGCCCGGTGAACGAGCACAGTCCAAGCAGCACGAAGGCTGTACTCGCATCGATAAAACCGTAAAGAGCGTAGGCGGCGTAGATCGTGGCGAAGGCGGTGACGATAGCCGCGCCGTTGAGCGCGCCAGGGACGTAGGCCTTGGCGGCCCCCGTGTCCAAACGCTTGAGATCATCCTGGCGCAGATATTCGCCAGCGCCCGCCAGCGCAGCGGCAAAGACGGCTCCAAGCCCGATGCGTCCTGCCGGTCCAAGCAGCCCCTGCTCAATGGTGTAGCGCACCAGAAACACGCCGCCCAACGCCAGTGCCAGTCCGCCGAGCAGTACCGACAGCCGCCCGCCCGCCAGTTCCTCCAGCCAACGCAGTCTGCCGCGCGTGGCGTCGCCAGGGCTTGGCGCCGGAATTGGGATTTGGGGGGGCATCGGCGATAAAGTCACGGCCTCTTTGGGCTCGATCACCGGCACGGGCGCGACCGGAACGGCTGCCGGTGGCATCTGCTGCCGCCCCTCGCCGAGCCCATCAAGCCGGCTTCGCAGTTGCGCCAGCTCACCGCGCAAACTTTCGATGGTCCGGCTCATCCGGTCCTGGCGGAAAAACGCGATCATTCCCAGGACCGTGCCGCCAAATAGCAACACCAGGTAGAGGGCGGCGGCGTAAAAAAACGAGAAATCCATGGCTTGCGTCCGGCTGATTCGGAATGTCCGTCATCATACACCCAGAGGCCAAAGCCCACGCGAACGAACCTGAAATAGGGTTGCACGCGCCTCACCTGCCCGTAAGCGCCCGCGTGGTGCCACGGCCCAAAATGGAGCGCCGCAGTGTTTTCAGCCGCCGGTTCATGCGCCGGAACAGGTTGGACTGCTCATGCGCGCTGTCGTGCACAATGGCAACGTCAGTGCCCTGACCAGACGTCACCTCGCGGCCGGCATAGCGCGCGTCAAGCATCGACCATGTCGTGCCGGGGCTCCGGCTCATGGCGACCATCATCGCGGGCTCTTCGCTGCTTTCGGTGGTTTCCTCGCGGGCGGCCTGCACCCAGGCTTCCACCCAGCGAATGGCTCCCGGCGCTGGCCGCAACACCATCACGCGTGAGGACATATTGCCAAGCTGGCGGCGTCCGAGCTTCTTGACGTCGAGATAGCACGAGACGTCCGCCTGCCCGTGAGTGGCCCGCTCGATGGGACCCACGATCTCGCAATCGACGTCCATGAACACGACGACTGCTTGGGGGTAAGCCTGCATCGCCTGCAGAACCATTGATGGCTTGCGGAACACCTCGCGATCCCAGGTGCCGGTTTTCTCAACGCTCAGGAAATGATAGGGAGCGCCAAAGCTGGTCAGCTGGCCGGCCAGCCGTTGTGCGAGAGGCCGGTAGTCGGGCGTGAACCAGCCGCTGACGAGCCAGCCTTCCGGGGCCAGCGAACTCAACAGATCCTGCCCCGCACCCGCTTGCGTTTGAGCCGCCGTCATCGTCTGTTCCATCGCTGTTCCGCCAGTCTGCCGGGTATGCTAGGCGTTGCCGCCATGGCCAGAATTCCTGACAACACGCGCATCTACGCCATCGGCGATATTCACGGCCGCGCCGATCTGCTGGCGGCCCTTTTGGGGCAAATCGAGGCCGACGACAAGGCGCGCCCGCCTGCGGCCACGCGCCTCGTGTTTCTGGGCGATTATATCGACCGGGGTCCCGACAGCTATGGCGTAATCGAGCTGCTGCTCAAGGGACTTCCGGCCGGCATGGGCGCCGATTTTCTCATGGGCAACCACGAGCGGATGATGCTCGATGCGCTGGCCGAGGAGTGGCGGATGCCGCTCTGGCTGAGCAATGGCGGCGGTGCAGCGGTGCTGTCGTACACGCGGGCGGCACGCGAGCGGGGCGAGAACGCCGGGCCCTGGAGTGATATCGCCGGCGTCGTCCCGGCGGTGCACTTGGGCTTTTTGGCGGGGTTGAAAGTGCTGATCGAATATGGCGACTACGCCTTTGTCCATGCGGGTATTCAGCCTGGCACTGATCTTCACACGCAAGATCCCCATGACCTCGTCTGGATGCGCGAACCGTTTCTTTCCTATGGCGGCAGCTTCGGCAAGATTATCGTGCATGGCCACACCCCAGTTGAGGCGCCCGAGATCAGGCACAACCGGATTGGAATTGATACGGGTGCGGTGTTTACCGGCCGCCTGACAGCGCTCGTGCTTGAGGGCGATACCCGCGCATTCCTTTCGACCTAGGCCTGCTCATAGGTTTTAAGGCGTTGCAGCAGACGGGCGCGTGGTGTCGCCTCGGATGCCGTATCAGGTGCTGCTACGGCCGCCTCGGACGACTGCGCGGCCAGTGCCGCACTGTCCGGCAGCGGCGCGGCCGGAGCGTTGTCAGCTGGTGTTCCGGCCCCATTCTCAGCCGCAGGTTTGCCGTCGCCAAAATGCCCCTGCAGCGCCCGTTGCAGTTCTCGCGCGCGGGCCGAGATCGACGCGCGCGGTGCTGCGGGAGCGGTCTTGACGGAGCTGGCAGCGGGCGCAACGGGCCGCATGGTCGCACCGGTTGCCACCAGAATATCGCGCGCCGAGGCCGCCTGCCGGTTGCCCGCCCGCCGCATGTCATCGCGAAATTGCGTGGCTTGGCGCGCCATCCGTTCATTGGCCGCAGCCAGTTCCGCCCGCAGCCGGCCCGATTGCTCGCGCTCCCGTTCGAGGTCGCCCTCGACCCGGTCCATCCTTGCCTTCAGCCAGATCTTTGATTCGCGAACGCTCGCATTTGACGCCGGGTCGCCAGCGCGCGTGATGGCTTCGTTCTCAGCGCGCAAGCGGGCGATTTCATCGGTCTGCCCACGGAACTGCGTATCCATCTGCTGCAAGCGCTCGACCGTCAAAGCGAGTTCATCGGGCGGGTTGGTCTGGGTTGGAACGCCCCTGCTTGCCGCTTCCAGATCGCGGTTGAGTTGTTGGATCAGCGCCCCTTGTTCGGCAATCTTGCCACGCAATCCGGGCGCATCGGTCCCGTCCTGCAGCCCGGCCATGGCGGCAACCGAGCGCGGCCGCATCGCAACCTCGCTTTGTAGCCGGTCGATGACGGCGCCGCGTTCGGCTAGCCGCGCCTTCAGCGATTCCATCTCGGCACGCAGCATCAGCACGGTGTCGCTGCTGCCGGTGCTGCCGCCGACACCATCGGCCCGGCGTTCGCGGGCTTGCGCGTGGGCTTCCTGGAACAGCGCCTGCAAGCGCTGCACTTCCAGCGCGCGCTGGGTGAGAATGGCGCGGCCATCTTCCAAGGCGGCAGCCTGTCGCTCCGACGTCGATCGCAGGTCATTGATGGCGGCATCGCGCGATTCCAGTAGCACGCGCGCATCTTGCAGCGACCGTTCCAGCGCTGGGATGCGCTCACTGACGGTCTGCTCCAGAACGGTGCGGGCGTTGCGATGCTCGTTCAGCCCGGCTTCGGTGCGCGACAGATCATCCGTATAGCGGCGGATTTCGATATCGCGGCGGTTGATCTCAATCTGCTGCCGGTGGGCGGCAAGCCGCACCTGATCCAGCTCGCGCTCCAGCTGATGCACTTTCAGCGCATATTCCGCACGCAGCAGATCCTTGTCGGCGCGGATCTCCTGCTCGCTCAGCGGCAGGGCATTACGCAGGCGCACGCTGGTGAGCCGGACGGCGCGCGACCAGAAGGCCGGGGCGGCCAGCAATGCCACGAGGCTTGCAGCAATGAAACCCATCGCCGCAAGCATGATCGATTGAATCATTCCGGCCCTGCAAAAACGGCTGCCGCAGCTAATTTCTGGAGCGCAGGAAGCCCGGCGGATGGCGCATTGTCAACCCGGCGACGCACGTTTTAGAAGGGGTTCCAAGTTGGCGACCGGGTAAATTTGAGATAGCCGACATTGGCGCCGATCCGCAGGCCGAGCCCGGAGCGGATGGGGGCCATGGTGACAGGGCCGCTTTTGAGGTAAGTGAGGCCAACGCCGCCGACGATATAGGCCTGCCCGCCGACGCCGGCATAGTCGTAATAGACATCGTCCGGGCTGTGCATATTATAGACCAGAATCATGGTCTTGGAGCCCTCGCCGCCGAAGTCGTAGCCGACCGACGGGCCCTGCCAATAGACGTGCCGGTTGCCCGCATCCTTCGTGTACAGAGTGCCCTCGCCGTAGCGCAATCCTGCGATGATCGCGCCGCCGCCTTCCTCGCCGAGAATGTAGCCGTTGGGCCGTCCGTTGTTCTGAAATGTGTACTCGATGACGCTGGCAAGATCCGTCGTCACGCGGCCGAAAAACCTATGCCCGGCGCCACTTATATCTTCTGGCCCAAAGCTCGAGGGCGCGCCTTGGGTCTGCATCTGCTCGGGTGGCTGGACCGGATTGTCGTAACCGCTTTCGGCCGCCAGCGGGGCCTGCTGATAGACCGGCTGGGGCGCGCGGTAGGGCGGCGGATAGACCTTGGCGTAGGGCTTGCGCTTGAGCTTGGGATAAACGGGTGTGGACGGATCATAGGGCGCCGGCTGATAGGCGTTGGGCGTGTAGGCGGGGGCCGCGTCGCCGGTCTGCCAGGGCAGTTGCTCGCCCGAAATAGCAGCGGTGGCCGTCAACCCAAATAGACCTGCGGTCAGCCAAAAACGTGTCATGGAGCGCTCATCGTCTGTGGAGGGGTGAGATACAACTCACACTGATTCGCCCTCAAGTGTCGTGGCTAAGTGTTGCCAAACTATGGCCAGCGCGCGGCCGCTTCGGGGCGTTCATACGCGTTCATTCGCGTTCATTCCTGTATCATTCCCGGCGATTGGGTGATGGTTCCGGTGTGGTCCGCACTCATTCAGAGGAAAACATTTCGCATCCGTGCCCGTTAGACCATAGCGGCGCACCCGAGCTTGGTGTAGATCAGCCATTAACCATGTCCGGTTGCGTTGCGTCTGCATCCCAAACCCCGCCGCACGAGCAATCGGAACCTCCTCGCATGACCACCAGCCCGGCCGCCACCCTCCCGCCTGTCGCAGCCACCCCCATCGACGATCTGGAACTGGCCGCGCTGATCTCAAGCAAAATCTGCCACGATGTGATCGGCCCCGTCGGTGCGATCTACAACGGGCTGGAAGTGCTGGCCGACGACGACGACGAGCAGTCGCGCGCCTACGCTCTTGAAGTCATCCGCAATTTCACGGAGCAGGCCTCTGCAAAAGTGCAGTTCGCGCGCTTTGCCTTTGGCGCATCGGGTTCCGTTGGCGCTACCGTCGATCTGGGGAACGCGGAGCAGATCGCCCGTGGCTTCATTGGCCAGGGCAAGCACAAGCTGACCTGGAACTGCGCGCCTGGCCAGATGCCAAAGGACCGGGTCAAACTGCTTCTGAACCTGATCGCCTGCGGCGTCACAGCCTTACCACGCGGCGGCGAGATCGTCGCCTCAATCCGTGGCCGGATTGAAGACCCCATCATTGAAGTGCGCTGCATCGGCGTCAGCCCGCGCCTGCCGCAGCACCTGAAAGAATTCCTCAGTGTGCCGATGGTGCACAAGATCGACGCCCTCAGCGTGCAGCCCTATTACACGACGCGGCTGGCCAAAACGGCGGGGCTGCGGCTGAGCGTGGGGCTCGAGGGCGTGGATGTCGTGATGAGCGCGGTGCGGTAGGAGAACCAGCCGCCGGGTTGCTTGACCAAAAGCATCGCTTCGCTCATCATGGATGGGTCATGGACTACTCCAAAATCATCACGATCGAACCTGGCAAGCGAAGCGGCAAACCCATCATCCGCGGCCTGCGGATTACTGTGCAGGATGTGCTGGAATACTTGGCGTCCGGCATGACGGAAGCAGAAATTCTCACCGATTTCCCCGAGCTGACCAGTCAAGACATCCGGGCCTGCCTCGCCTTCGCCGCTGATCGCGAGCGCCGGCTGATGGGCGCCGGTCCTGTCATCGCTGTTGCAGAGTGAGTCTGCTGTTCGACGAAAATCTATCTCTCACTTTGGCTGGGCGGCTGTCAGACGTGTTCCCAGGCGCTGAGCAGGTTATCTTGGTCGGGCTTGAGCACGCTGCGGACGACGTTATCTGGGCGCACGCAGCCGTCGCAAACCAAACCATTGTGACGAAAGACGCTGACTTCGCCCAGCGCAGCTTTCTCTATGGCCCGCCGCCTAATGTGGTTTGGCTGCGCATCGGCAACGCCTCGACAGGCGAAGTGGAAACGCTGCTGCGACGCCGGGCCGATGATATTGATTTGCTGCAAACAGGCGGCATCGCGGCAGGGATACTGATCATTGAAGCGTAGGCGCGAGGGATCGATGGCGTCGATGTGGTGATGAGCGCTGTGGGGTGGGGAAAACTGGCGACACTGCCGCAAACATCATTCTAACCGGTTCGTCATATACGGACGTCCCCCGCGACACCCCCTAACCGCTTATTAACCCCCCTCGGCCATGCTCTGCCCCAACACCATCACGCCGCCTCCCGGAGCCCGCCATGCGCCACTGCCTGATCGTCGATGACAGCGATGTTGTGCGCAAGGTTGCAAAGCGCCTGCTGGAAGAGTTCCACATGACCTCGACCGAAGCAGAGAGCGCGGCAGACGCCATGGAGGCCTGCCGGCGCGCCATGCCGGACGTGATCCTGCTCGACTGGCACACCTCCCCCGCCATGACCAGCCACGATTTCATGTCGCTGCTGCGTCATACGCCCGGTGGCGATCAGCCGATCGTGATTTATTGCACAACGGACAATGATCATGGTGACATCACGCGCGCCCGCCAGAACGGCGCCAACGAGATTTTGATGAAGCCGTTCGACAAAGAATCGATGGGTAAGAAGCTGCGCGCGGCGGGGCTGGACGGAATCGTTTAAGCCGGACGCACGTTGCTTCGCTCCGCCCGCAGGCCTAATCTGGCCCGCAACAAGGAGCCCTCATGCGAAAAATCATCTCCGAGGCCGTCAAGACCGCCATGAAAGCGGGCGACAAGGCGCGGCTGTCCACTCTACGGCTGATCAGTGCCAAGCTGAAAGATATCGATCTTGCGGCCCAGGGGCTCGGCAAGGCGGAGGCGAGCGATATCGAGCTTGTCGAGGCGCTGGCCAAGATGGTCAAGCAGCGGCGTGAATCTATCGAACATTTCAAGACCGGCAACCGGCCCGATCTGGTGGCCATCGAGGAGGCCGAGATCACGGTCATCGAGGGCTATCTGCCCAAGGGGCTGAGCGCTGGCGAGGTGGCCGCGGCCATTGATGCCGCCATCAAGGAGGCCGGCGCAGCCACGCAGAAGGACATGGGCAAGGTGATTGCGCTTTTGAAGGAGCGCCACGCCGGGCAAATGGATTTTGGCGCGGTGAGCGGGCTGGTGAAGGCGAAGCTGAACGTAAAGGTGTAGGTTTGACCCGGTGTCAGGCACCGCTGGTGCCTGACACCGGGTGATGGCACCCAATGAACGCAGGGTGGCGCAACGGCCACGGTTGCGCATTGGCCCATTGCCGCCGCTTGGGTGCCATCGTCTCGTCATGGTCGGCCAGCAGTTTGTGCGCAGTCCGGCGGGGCTGAGTCGTTGCGTTCACGGCCTTCCCGCGTCCAGAGTTGACAGGAGGTGCCGTCATGCCCGCCCCGTTCCGACCCCTCGACCGCGACGCGTTCGCTGCCGCACTGATGGCTTTTGTCTGGGACCGCCGCATCTGGCGCGTGGACATGCATCATACCTTCCACCCGTCGCACGCTGACTATGACGGCGAGCCGTGCATCGCTCGCATGTGCAAATTTCACGTCGTTGACCGCGGGTTCGACGACATCGCCCAGCATGTGTCGATTGCGCCAGACGGCACAATCTGGACTGGTCGCGATTGGAACAAGACGCCCGCCAGCGTTGGCGGCGTGCTCAATCAGGGCGCGTTCATGTTCGAGGCCATTGGCAATTTTGATGCGGGGGCTGACCGGCTTGAAGGCGAGCAACTGGCCAGCGTAGTGATGGTGATCCGGGCCGTGCAGCGCCGGTTCCGCCTGCCGCCAGAAGCGCTGCTCTTCCACCGCGACGTGCCGGTGACGGCCAAGACCTGCCCGGGGACATCAGTAGACAAGGCGCAGATTCTCTCAAGAGTGGCACGGTTGCAGCTGCCTGAGGTGACGCCCTTGGCGCAGGTGATGCGGCGGGCTGTGCCGGCGGCCCGCGCGGGCGATGCAGGCGGGCTGCATATGCGCTCCGGATTGTAAGCGGAGAGTTGCGGTTGAGGCGTAATGGAATATATGTTCCACCAAGGGAACATCCATGCGTCGTCCAACCAAGTCAACTGCCGCCGCCGAAGCCCCGCGGGATTTTGACGGGTTGCGTGGCCTCGTTCTAGCGCGGGCGGGCGATCTGCCCAAGAAGCTGGCGCAAGTCGCGGCCTTTGCGCTGGAGCATCCGGACGAGGTCGCGTTCGGCACAGCAGCGTCAGTGGCCGCCAGCGCCAAGGCGCAGCCTTCGACCATGGTGCGGCTCGCGCAGGCGCTGGGCTATTCTGGATATTCCGATTTGCAGGCGGTATTTCGCGACAGACTGCGCGAGAAAGTGCCCGGCTATGCCGATCGCCTGGCCGCCCTGCACGCAGGCAAAGCAGCCGAGACCGGCGCGTTGCTCTCGGCCTTTGCCGGCGCCGCCATCCGCTCGGCGCAATCGCTGCGTGAGCGTATCGATCTGGCGCAGCTGGCGACGGCCGCGACGGTCCTAACCGGCGCCCGCACGCTCTATCTCGCCGGGCAGCGGCGCTCGTTCCCGGCCGTGGCCTATCTGTCCTATGTGCTGGCCAAGCTCGCCGTGCCGCACCACTTGCTGGCGTCGCCTGCCGGCATCGATGCCGAGACGCTGACCCTGGCGGGGCCGGAGGACGCGCTGCTCGCCATCAGTTTTGCGCCCTACGCACCCGGCACGCTGGCATCGGTTCGGGTGGCGCACGAGCGCGGCATCCCCGTGGTCGCCATCACCGATAGCCCGTTTTCGCCGCTGGTGCCCAGTGCCGCCGCCTGGCTCGAAGTCATCGAGGCCGATGTCGAAGGCTTCCGCACTCCGTCAGCGACGTTTGCGCTGGCGATGACGCTGGCGGTAAGTGTGGCCGAGCGGCGGCGCGTACCTCTAAACCGCCGCCGCGATCGCTAACGCAAGATCCCGTGCGATTTGAGCATCTCTTCAATAGGCGGCGCCGCATGTATGGTCGCGGCCGCCATTTGACACATTTGAGCAAGTTGTTCTGAGGTGCCGCTTTTGATCATGGCTTCCGACTCGGCGATGTTATTGACGACTTCGGCAAGACAGGTATCGCTTTCGAACTGTTCGGGGTCGAGGGCGTTGGCCGCGTTCAGGAATTGCACGGCGTCGGTGTCCTGCATGGCGTTCATCGCCTCGCAATGGCGCGACGCCAGTACGAGCGAGAGGCCTGTGTCGAAGACGTCAGGTTTGACGATGCAACCTGCTTGAGCGGACGTTGACATGGCGACTGCCAAGCCCAAGATCAAACTCACTCTATGTCCCACTGCACCACCTCATACTGTGTTTGAGCCGGGCCGATTATAGCAAAAAGCCCAATGACAGTTGAGGCGGGCAGGTATTGGGGTTAATGGACCACCGTGGCTACTTGATTGTCACCGGCTGCCCGGTTTTGACGCTTTCTGTTGCCGCGTCTGCCAGTTTCTGCGCCATCAGGCCGTCATGACCGTTGGCCTTGGGTTCGGTGCCTTTGGCGATGGCGTCTAGGAAGGCGGCGACTTCGTTGGCGTAGGCGGCGATGTAGCGCTCCAGGAAGAAGTTCTGCACGGGCGCGCTCGTAAAGCCAGCCGCACCCGCGAACTCGACGCTGTTCTCGTGCACATTGTGGGCGCGCAACATGCCCTTTGATCCGTGCACCTCCATCCGCTGGTCGTAGCCATAGGTCGCGCGCCGCGAATTGGTGATGACAGCGATTTTGCCGCTGGCAGTCTGCATGTGCACGCAGGCCGTATCCACATCGCCCGCCTTGCCGATAGCCGGATCGACAAGTGAAGAGCCCAAGGCGTGGACGGTCACGAATTCCTCACCAACCAGGAACCGCGCCATGTCGAAATCGTGGATCATCATATCACGGAACAAACCGCCCGAACGTTCGATGTAGGACACCGGCGGCGGCGAGGGATCGCGCGAAATGATGGTGCAAAGCTCAATGCTGCCGGCCTCGCCCGCGCGCAGCCGCTTTTCCAGCGCGGCGAAATTGGGATCATGGCGCCGGTTGAAGCCGATCATCAGCGGCGTCTTGTTGGCTTCGACCACCTTGAGGCAAGCGATGGTGCGTTCTGCCGTCAGTGAGATTGGCTTCTCGCACAGGATCTTCTTGCCGGCCGTGGACGCGGCCTCAATCAGATCGGCGTGTGTATCGGTCGGTGTACAGATCAAAATGCAATCGACGTCCTTGGCCTTGATGATGTCGTCGACGCTGGCGACCTTGGCGTTGACGCTGGCGGCCAGCGACGCGGCGGCCTTGGCATCGGCATCGGCCACATAGGCGATGACCGCCTTGCCCGACGCCGCAATGCCCAGCCCGTGCACCTTGCCGATGCGCCCGGCGCCCAGAAGTCCGAATCTGATCATGGGGTAGTCCTCGTGGTTGTTACGTTCGGCATCCTCGAACCGCGAGGGGCGTTTCGGCCCCGCGAGCGGTCGCCGCATCTTATGCTGGGTCCCCGGCCTTCAAACGCCAGAAGGGGCGCAATCGGCCGAGGATGACGAGGTGGTGGCCACTGCGGAATACCTGTTCCGAATTGACCGGAAAACGGAATTGTTGTTTCATTCGATGCGACACAGATAGCCAACGCCGCCTGCCCTGTCTATCGCGGCCGTCACCATTTTTGATGGGATTTGACATGACCACAGCCAAGCCGCTCGACGTCATCACATTTGGGCGTTGCTCCGTTGATCTCTACGGCCAGCAGATCGGCTCGCGGCTAGAGGATATTTCGTCGTTCGCCAAATCGGTGGGCGGGTCGCCTACCAACATCGCGATCGGGGCGGCCCGGCTGGGGTTGAAATCGGCGGTGCTGACGGCCGTAGGCGACGAGCAGATGGGCCGCTTCGTGCTGGAGCAGATGGGCCGCGAGAGCGTGTCCACGGCTGGCATCAAGATCGACACCGAGCGGCTGACGGCGCTGGTGCTGCTGTCGGTGGAAAACGACAAGACGTTTCCGCTGGTCTTCTACCGCGAGAATTGCGCGGATATGGGGATCACTGAGGACGATGTTCGCGAGGAGTTCATTACCTCGGCGCGCGCGATCTGCGTGACGGGCACGCATTTCTCCAAGCCAGGGGTGGCGGCGGCGCAGAA
Source organism: Hyphomicrobiaceae bacterium (assembly GCA_025359185.1). Taxonomy (GTDB): domain Bacteria; phylum Pseudomonadota; class Alphaproteobacteria; order Rhizobiales; family Hyphomicrobiaceae; genus JANYHF01. The sequence continues at coordinate 61,242 of JANYHF010000019.1, forward strand.
GAAGGCCATGCGCATCGCCAAAGCCAACGGCATGAAGATCGCGTTCGACATCGACTACCGGCCGAACCTTTGGGGTCTCGCTGGTCACGCAGCGGGCGAGGAGCGGTACATCGCGTCGGAGCGGGTATCAAAACACCTCAGCGCTATCTTGCCAGACTGTGATCTGATCGTCGGCACCGAAGAGGAAATCCGCGCCGCCTCGGGCAAAGAGGACGTGTACGAAGCGTTGGAGGCGATCCGGGCCGTGTCGAAAGCCGTGATCGTGCTGAAGCGCGGGCCGATGGGCTGCGTGGTGTTCGAGGGGCCGATCCCGGCGAAGATCGACGACGGTATCATCGGCAAAGGCTTCCCCATCGAAGTCTACAACGTGCTGGGCGCGGGCGACGGCTTCATGGCCGGCTTTTTGCGCGGTTTTTTGCGCGGGGAATCGCACCAGACCAGCGCCACCTGGGCCAATGCCTGCGGGGCCTTCGCGGTGTCGCGGCTGCTGTGCTCACCGGAATATCCAACGTGGACGGAGTTGCAGACCTTCCTCAAGCATGGCAGTCCGCAGCATGCTCTGCGCAAGGACGAAAACCTCAATCACATCCACTGGGCGACCACGCGGCGGCCGCAGCCAGACGGGCTGATGGCGCTGGCGATCGACCACCGCTCACAGCTGGAGGCGATGGCGGACAAGGCGGGGGTTTCGCGCGAGAAGATTTCCGCGTTCAAGGTGCTGGCCGTGGCAGCGGCGGCCAAGATCGCAGACGGACGCCCTGGCTTCGGCATGTTGCTGGATGAGAAATATGGCCGCCAGGCGCTGTTTGCTGCAGCCAAACACAACGTCTGGATCGGCCGCCCAGTCGAACTCCCCGGTTCTCGCCCGTTGCGTTTCGAGTTTTCGCAGGACCTCGGCTCGCGGCTGACCGAATGGCCGGTGACGCACACGATCAAGTGCCTCGCCTTCTATCACCCGGACGATCCGGCGGTGATGAAGGCCGAGCAGCAGGAGAAGCTGCGTGGGCTGTATGATGCGGCTCGCAAAGTAGGGCGTGAGCTGTTGGTGGAGATCATCGCGGGCAAGACTGGTGAGCTCGCGGACGATACGATTGCGCGCGCCCTCGGCGAACTGTACGCGCTGGGCATCAAACCCGATTGGTGGAAACTGGAGCCGCAGCGCTCGGCCAAGGCCTGGGGCAACATCGCGGGTGTGATCGAGACGAACGATGCGTTCTGCCGGGGTATTGTCATGCTCGGGCTGGAAGCGCCGGAAAAGGAGCTCGCCGCCGCCTTCGATGCCGCCAAGGACGTGCCTTGGGTCAAGGGTTTCGCCGTCGGCCGCACGATCTTTGGCGAAGTCGCCGAGGGCTGGCTCGCGGGCAAAGTCACAGATGCCGCCGCCACTGCCGAAATGGCGGCAAGGTTTGGCCGGCTGGTGGAGTTGTGGCAAGGTCGCCGGGCGGCCAAGTAAGGCCAGTGAAACAAGTAAGGCCAGTGAAATATGTGAGGGGTTGATCTGTGCACAACTCGTTCATAGCGACAGAGGTCAACGTCATGTCAAAACTGCGTGTACGCCCGAGCGGAACATCTGGCCGCATCACCCACATCACGCCGCAATCGGCAGGATGGATCTATGTGGGGTTCGATGTCCACAAGCTTGCCAAGGGCGCGGGCGCCGAGGGCAATGATGCGGCGCGCGAGACCTGCCTCGTGCTCATCTCGGGCAAGGCGCGCTTCACCGCCGATGGCAAGGATTTCGGCCTTCTGGGCGAGCGCACCACTCCGTTCGAAGGACGACCATCGTCCGTCTACGTACCGGCGGGAGCCGCGTGGTCGGTGATCGCCGAAACCCCCGTGGAACTCGCTGTCTGTTCGTCCCCCGGCAAACCCGGCGCGCGTCCTGCGCGGCTGATCTCGCCCGCCGGCTGCACCCAGGAGACGCGCGGAAAAGGCTCCAACACGCGCTATGTGACGAACATCCTCTCCGGCACCTCGGACGCCGATTCGCTGCTGGTCGTTGAAGTCATCACGCCCGGTGGCAATTCCTCCTCCTATCCTCCGCACAAGCACGATCAGAACAACCCGCCGCATGAAACGCTGCTGGAGGAAACCTACTACCACCGCCTCAACCCGCCCCAAGGCTTCGCCTTTCAGCGCGTGTACACGGATGACCGCACCCTGGATGAAGCCATGGTGCTAGAAGACGGCGACGTGACACTAGTGCCACGCGGCTATCATCCGTGTGCGGCTACGCACGGCTACGATCTCTACTACCTCAACGTCATGGCCGGCCCCGTGAAGCAGTGGCGCTTCCACAATGACCCGGCGCATGAGTGGCTGCTGAAAAAGGTGTGACGGTGTCAGGCACCAGGAGGTGCCGGACACCGGCGCATCAGCTTGCCCATCCGTCAGGATCAAACAGCCCATGCAGCCGCTGCGCCGCAACGCGCGCGAAACTCAGCATCACCGCCTTGCGCCGCGCGCCTGCCAACGGTGCGTCCGCCGCCTCCCGCACAATCGCCGCGCCATATTTGTCCGCAACGATCAGCCCGACCTCAGCCGGGATCAGCTCCTGCGGGAAATCCGGCCCGACCGCAAACGAGAACCGGTCGCTGAAGGCGAGGTAATCCTGCCATTTCCCATCGGCCATGAAATCGGCGACGCTGGATTTGATCTCGATGATCCAGATCTCGCCCTTGCCGCCCACCGCTAAAATATCGGTGCGGCGGCCATCGGCGAGCGCGAATTCCTGGAGGCCGGCATAGTCCAGCCCGCGCAGCATCCGCAGCGTGCCGCGCGCAATCGTCAGCGCCCGCTCCGACTGGCGGCCATCGACTGGATAGAGGGGCTGGTCAGTCATGGTGAAATAGAAATGGTGCCCAGGGACGGAATTGAACCGCCGACACTGCGATTTTCAGTCGCATGCTCTACCAACTGAGCTACCTGGGCAAACGCCGTCACCTTGCCAAGCGCAACGGTAGGGGCGGAGACGTGATGTCACGAAGACTGGCGGCTTATAGGTGAGGAACCTGCTTGTGTCGAGGGGGTGATTGGGCCCTCAAACACAATCACCAGATCTGGCTTTCGAGCCGCTCTGACGCCTCATCTGAGACAACAACACGTCTCACGATGTCCCGGCATCAAGTTTCGTGCCGATCCGCGCCAGAGCGGACTCCAGCGGACTGACCCGGCCAGCCTTGGCATCCGCGAGGCCACGATCAATCGACGCCAGCACTTCGGCGGACGCGGTTGTATAATGGGGCTGGGACTGCAGCTAGCGGCCAAATTCAATAAGGCCGTCCAGTTGCTGGCTCGTCAGCCGGCGCGCCACATCGGTGAGTTGTTCAACTTTGGTCATGCTGGTCACCGCTAAAAACCGAGGCCGCGTTACGGGTCATCACGCCTCTCCTCGAAGCCCCGGTCGCCGACCGGAGGACTGGACGATCCCGCGCTTGATCGCGCGAGATCAAGGCCAAAGAACGCATCTCAATCGGCCCATCGCAACTCTCCAAGGCCCTGCGAAAAAAAAGTTCCGCTGGCGGCGGCCCCGGCACACGCATCGTGGTCGAGGTGCTGTCGCCCACCAACAGCAACGCCGGCAAGCTGGAAAAGCTGGCCGGCTACAGCCGCGTTCCGGGCCTCACGCATTACCTGGTCGTGCATCCAACCGAGCGGTACGTCATCCACCACAAGCTCGGAGCTGATCCAGTCGAGACGCGCATCGTCCGCGACGGCGACCTCCGGCTCGACCCGCCTGGCCTCGTTGTGCCAATCGCCGATATGTTCCTGCCCGAGGCAACTGCCTCTGCTTGACGCTGGCGACCCAAACCGTCCGCGCCCCTCCACCCTGGCCCCGGCGATGCTATTCTTGCACTGACATGTGGAGACCCTCGCGCTGCTAGAGCGCATCGACCGGTGCCGGAGGGAACAGGAGATTTACTGGCGTGGGCGGGCGTAACTGGACAACCAAAACCGACAGTTGCACTTGAGGTTTGACCCTCGATTAAGGGGCTGACCTCGTCACGTGCTGGGCTACTGCTCCTCACCGCCCGCCACGAGAATGACGCCGATGATGATAACACCGGTCATAATCAACCGTATGCCTGGGCTGGCCCCGAAGGTATTCAGCATCGTGACCAACAGATACATGAAGAGGGCGGCCCCCCAGATGCCAGGGACATTGGCCTTGCCGCCGGCAACCGATGTACCGCCGATGACGACAACGGCGATGGACGCGAGCAGATATTCATCGCCCATATCGAGCGCCGCGCCGCCCGAAAACCCCGAGAGCACGACGCCGCAAATGCTGGCGAGCACCGCACTGAGCACATAGGTCGCGAACCGCGTGCGGTCGACGGCGATTCCGGCGAGGCGGGCGGCCCGCATATTCTGGCCGATAGCGAGCACCGAGCGGCCGAAGCGGCTGCGGGCAAGGGCGATGCCGATAACGATGCTGCCCAAGGCAACGACCATTGCGAGAACAGGCACCCCTAGGATGCGAGCGGTGGCAAAATCGGCAAGCATGGGTGCCGGTTTGATACGAATGCCGCGTCCATAGGCGATGGCGGCGGACTGGACGATGAAACTGGTCGAGAGCGTCGCGATGATTGGCGGGATGCGCAAGAGCCGGATCAGCCCGTAGTTGAACATGCCGACCGCGACCCCGATGCCGAGCGCCGCCAAGATGCCAACGAGCAGCAGGGGGTTCTCGCTGTCCGTGAGTTTCATGGCGGCGCAACCGGCGAGTGCAATGGTGCCGGGGATCGAGAGATCGACATTGCCGGGGCCTAGCGTCACCACCATCATCTGGCCAAGGCCAACGATCACCGTGAAGGTAGCAAAGACAAGGGCTGCCGTCAGCACTTCGCCGCTGCCGCGGCCTTGTGTGAAGGCAATGGTTGCGAGCCAGACGCCAAGGGTCGCCAGCCACGACCAGATCCAGGGCTCGCTCCGCGCCCAGCGCGCCCAACGTATCATTTGCTCGGGCATCATGGCCGCCGCTCCATGGCGCCAATGAGCGCCCTGAGGGCCAGCACCAGAATAAGGATCGCGCCTTGCGCACCGATCTGCCAATCGGGCGAGATATGGAGGAAGTTGAGGAAGGAATTTGCCAATGCCAGGGTGAGGGCGCCCAGGACAGCGCCGGCCGGCGACACCCGCCCGCCGACGAATTCGCCGCCGCCAAGGATAACGCCCGCGATGGAATAGAGCGTGTAGCGGTCGGCAATATGGGCATCGCCCGCGCCGGTTAATCCCAGCAACGATAGACCTGCCAGCATGCCGAACACTCCAGCCAGTGTGAACATCGCGACTTTAGCGGCGAGCAGCGACCAGCCGGCGCGGGCAACCGCCTTGGAGTTGCCGCCAGCGCCGCGCAGGATGACCCCAAAGGACGAGCGCATGAGGCCGAGTTCGACCACGCAGGCGATCACGGCTGCCGCAACGATTGGAAAGGGCACGACGGGAACCGGCAGCGCCATCAGGTTGTGCAGCCAGTCTGGCGCGTGACCTCCAGGGGTGGAAAGCAACAACACCGCAAATCCTGACCAGACGAAGGACATGCCAAGCGTGAGCACAATCGAGGGCAGCCCGCGCAACTGCACAGCCGCGCCCATCACGGCATAGGCAGCCAGGCAGGCGGCCAGTGCGAGCACCCCCAGCGGTGGATTGTCATGCAGCAGCGTCGCTCCGATGCAAGCGACAAGACCCACATAGGCCCCCATCGATAGATCGAGATCGTTGACGGTGATGACGAACATCTGCGCCACCGTCGCAAGAGCGATGGGAACGGCATATTGCAACAGCAGGTTGAGCCCGAAATAGCTCATCGCTGTCGGCAATTTGATGAAGATCGCGCCGAGCACCAGCGCCAGCGACAGCGCTGGCAGGATGCTGCGCAGCAGCTTGGGGTTCGAGACAGCGGTCAAGCCAATCATGCGGCGCTGTCCTCGTGGAAGGACGACGCCAGCACGCGCTCTTCGGTAGCCTCGGCCTGGCCAAGGCCGGCAACGATGGCGCCATTGCGAAAGACATAGGTGTGGTCGCAATAAGCGAGTTCGTCGAGTTCGGTCGTATACCAGACGAAGGTGCGTCCCGCCTCGGCTTCAGCGCGGATCAGCTCGTAAACTTCCTGCTTGGTGCCGACATCGACGCCGCGCATGGGATCGTCCATCAGCACGATGCGGGCGAGCGAGGCGAGCGCGCGTGCAAATAGCGCCTTCTGCTGGTTGCCGCCAGAGAGCGACAGGATGGGATTGCCGATATCGGGCGTTCGGATGCCGATCTTGTCGCGCCAGGACTGTGCCAGCGCGTCCTCCTTCTGGATATTCAGCAGGCCGCCGGATAGCAGCGTCGCGAACGAGCCGATACTGATGTTGCGGGCGATCGACCAGAGCGGAAAGACGCCGTCGGTTTGCCGGTCGCCGGCGATGAAGGCAACCGGTTCGCTCACCGTCGTATCGGCCAGGCGGCCACCATCGAACAGCTGGAGCAGCATGCGGGTTTGTCCATGACCGGCGAGCCCAGCCAGGCCAACGACTTCGCCGCGATGGACCAGCAGCTCTTGGCCCCCACCCGTGTGCGGTTTCGCCCGGATCACCACAGGTTGCGACGCCCGCAGAGCGCTGCGTTTTGCGCCGGGAGCGGCTTCGGCCTTGCCGTGTTCGCCAACGGTTCCCATGGCCGCCACCAGCGTATCGCGCGTGAATTGCGCCGCCGGCCGCGCATCGACGGCCTTGCCGTCCTTCATGACCACGATGCGGTCGGAGGTTTTGAGAATTTCCTTGAGCAGATGCGAGATCAGAATGGCGCTAGTGCCCTTGGCCACTTCCGTGCGCAGGAAGGTCAGCAGCTGCTGGGCGGTGGAAGCGTCCAGCGACGAAGTCGGCTCATCGAGGATGACCAGCCGCAATGGGGTGTCGGTGACAGTAAACGCGCAGGCGATCTCCGCCATCTGCCGCTTGCCGATGGAGAGGTCCGCGACCTCGTCGTCCGGCGCAATGCCATGGCCAGGAAAAATCTCGTCGAGCTTGGCGCCGATCAGCGCGCGCGCCTTGGCCTTCCAGCCGAAGCCCTTCAGCGCGCCGTGGAAAATCCGGGTGTTCTCGGCAACGCTCAGATTGGGGCAAAGCGAGAGTTCTTGAAAGACGCAGCGGATGCCGTACCGGTAGGCAACGGCGGGAGAGTAGCCCCTGCCCAAAAGTGTTGCGCCAACGCGCAGTTCGCCAGCATCGGCCGCCAGCGTCCCGGCCAGCACATGCATCAGAGTGGATTTGCCCGCCCCATTGTGGCCGACCAGGCCCAGACATTCGCCCGGCGCCACCACAAGATCGACGCGCTCAAGCGCCCGCACTGCGCCAAAGCTCTTGGTGGCGCCAGTCAGGCTGATGGCGGGAAAGGCAGCCAGACACATGTGTGCTCTGCGAAGGAGACGCGGCAAAAGTCGCAGTGAGGGGCGGCAACGCGTATCGAATTTGCCGCCGTCCCCCACCCTAACCCTCTCTCCGTAAAGACGGGGAGCGGGGACAGAAGGTTACTTCCCGCCCGCGACCTTGGCGGCGTCTTCGGCTGTGTACTCGGTGTTGGCGACGCCACCCTTTTCGGTGGTCTTCAGGCTGTCTTCGAGCCCTGCCTGATCGATGCGCAGGAACGGTACGGTCAGATCTTGAGGAACCTTCTTGCCGTCTAGGATCATCTGGGCGACCCAGAACGCGAGCGTCGAGACGCCCGGAGCGATCGACACCGACATCGTTTCGTACTTGTTGGCGTCCTTCTGCTCTTTCCACCATTGCAGTTCATCCTGGCGGTTGCCCATGATGATCTGCGGGGTCGGGCGGTTGCCCGCCTTGAAGGCCTGCGCTGCGCCATAGCCGTCGCCGCCCTGGGTGACAACGAACTTCACATCGGCAGGCAGCGACGGCAGGATGCCGGCGACTTCCTTCTGCGCCACTTCCTGCGCCCAGTTGCCGTGCACTGAGCCGACGATCTTGAACTGCGGATATTTGGCCACGGCCTCATGGATGCCGGCGCTGATCTCGTCATCGACGAACACGCCTGCGAGCCCGCGAATTTCCAGCGTGTTGCCGCCTTCGGGATGCGCCTTGGCGAGATACTCGACCTCATCCGCGCCCATCTGCTTGAAGTTGACGGCGATGCGATAGGCGCAGGGCTCCTTGACGATGCCATCGAACGACACGACGATGATTTTGGCATCGCACGCCTGCTTGATGGCGCCATTGAGAGCGTCGGGCGAGGCCGAGTTGATGACGATGGCGTTGTAGCCTTGCAGGATCAGGTTTTGGATCTGCGCGGCCTGCTCGGTCACATCGTTCTTGGCGGTGGTGAAGGTGTCGACCTGGGCGACGATGCCATCGGCGACGGCCTTCTTGGTCACCTTTTCCCAGCTCTTCAGCATGGCCTGACGCCAGGAATTGCCGGCATAGTTGTTGGACAGGGCGATCTTCATGCCCTTGGTATCGGCGAGGGCGGGGCCTGCGGCCAGCAACGTGGCGGCAGCGACGGTGGACAACAGCAATGAGCGGAACATTGAGCGATTCTCCCGGATCGTTTGGTTGTTTTTTGTGTGACGGCGCCACTTTCGGCTTCCGATGCTGGACAATTGCATGGCCCGCGAATGGCAATCAAGACAATTAGGGGAGCATATGGGCTGGATGGGCAGGCTTGGCCCAGGTGGGATCGTTCGTGATACGTTCTTTTGACGGACGGTCGTAGGGATTAGCGCAAGGACGGGATCACTGGTGCTCACATGGAACGGCACCCGATGAGATTCGGCGTGACGCCGTGCTGTCTCAAGGCGCTGGCACTATTCCGCCAGCGGACGAACCGCTGTCTTGTGACAGCGCGGACAGCTGTCAGGATGGCAGGCACGGCACCAGACCTTGCTGCATTTGGAGCACGGGACCTGCCCGGCTTTGCCTGTGAGATGGAGATGGTCATCGCAAACCATGCGTTCATGACCAAGGCCGGATCCCCAATCGCAGGGCGGCAAGTCCATCGACCGCGCCGCCGGGTGCCAATCCATTGCTACCAGCCGCTCGCCCTTGCGCCGCTTGATCAACAGCTCGTGGCGGATGACCGGCGCGAACACGGTCAATCCCTGCACCCAGTCGACCGTCACGCGCAACGCATAGTTGTGACGCAGGTCGTCGAGCTTGGCTGCGTATTCGCGCTCGATGGCGGCCACCCGCAAGGTTTCACGCGTTGCGTCTGCGGCGGCTTTGTCGCCCTTGGCCAAACGGGCGGTGGCGAGCTTGCCCAACGCTGAGCGGCGCAGATCGTCGTGATACTCATGGACACGGCCGCAGTCGCGCTCCAGCCGGCGGCGCATGGCGCGCAGGAACGGCTCAAGGTCGTCGCGGACATGCTGCTCAAGCAGCGGATGGATGTGTTTTGCCACGACTGCACCGTCCAAGGCCGGACCCGCCAACCTGCGGATATCAGGCTCAGGCTGGTGCCAAATGGGATCACCGGCCAGACAATGGCGCATACGCTCTAACAGCTCCTGGTCCAGAGCCGCGCCCGTGCCGCAATTGATCCCTAGCCAGAACAGTCCTTCGCGCTTTTCATCGGAGATCGCGGTGTAGCGAAAAGCCAACAGCAGACAACGGGTCCAGGTTGGTTTGCTGCCCGCGAGCCGCCAGACGGCGTTGGGCAATTGCAAGGCGCGATCAATGAGACGCTGCGGATCGCCCGGCGGATGGCTCTCCTCGCCAAGCACAAGCTGACGCTCGGCGATGCGGCCCCGCTCGCCGAGCAGGCCGCCGAAACGGTCCAGCCAGTCGCCTTCTAGGCGGATTGGGATGGCGTCCTTCGGCAGCTCTGCGCCAAATCCGAGGCGTGCAAACTCTGGCCAGCCAAGCGCTTTGCGGACCGGATCGGTTGGCATGACATCGAGGCCATCGGGCTCGACGGGATCGGTCACCGAGCCATCGCGCTCCATGAGATCGGCAACGAAATCGCGCAACGCACCCATATCACCCTCACGCCGTGTCGAAATCCTGCCCGAACAGTTTTTCGTCGAGTACCTTGGCGCCCTCGTGCTGCTGGCGCGCCTCGTCAAGTCGACTGCCGAGAGCTTCGAAGGCTTGCGCCCGACCCGCTTCGGTCGCCTGCAGCCACGCTTCGAGCACCAGGTCTGGGAACTCGCGATCTTCCTCAAGGCTGCCCAGAATGGCGCCAGCTTCGCCAACCACCAGTTCGAACATGGCGATCTTTTCGTCCAGCAGCACCAGCACCTGCTCTTCCAGTGTGCCGCAGGTAACGAGATTGAAAACGAACACCTCGCGCGTCTGGCCGATGCGGTCGATGCGGCCGATGCGCTGCTCGATGGCCATCGGATTCCAGGGCACATCGAAATTGATCAGCGTATTGCAGAACTGAATGTTGCGTCCTTCGCCGCCCGACTGTGTACACAGAAGGATTTGCGCATGATCGCGGAATTGCACGATGGCGGCGTCCTTTTCCGGGCCGCTCAAGCTGCCGTGGAAGCACGCGACGGTGAGGCCAGCCCCGGCCAGTGTTTCGGCCAGGTGGTGCAGCGTTTCGCGCGATTGCACGAAGACGAGCTTTTTCTCCGCTGGGTTGCGGTTCACCAGCTCGATCAGCGCCGTTTCCTTGCCGCCACGTCCAACCGACGTCCAGCGCTTGGCCAGAGCTGCCCAGGCTTTGTCGCCAGGATGCCTCTCGGCGAGGCGCGTGACGGCCGCTGCGGCCGCCGCAGGCGACGAACCGCCCGCGCTGAGCAGATGATTGAGAGTCAGACGATGCCGTCCCACACCACCGTCGCTGGCCAGGTGGCGGGCTGCTGCCACCAACTCAGCGTAGGCCTCCGCCTCGCCCGGCGCGCCGTTGACTTTGATGGTGGAGGCGTGCCGGCGCGGCAGTTTCAAAGCCACGACGGCGCGGGTGTTGCGGATCATGGCATCGCGCATAAGCGCTCGCAGCCGCTCAGGATTGGCCGGCTGGCGCGGTTTGCCCGGTGTCATGTAGTCGGCGCGGAATTCCTTCAACGTCTTGAAGATGCCAGGTTTGAGCAGTGTCAGAAGATTGTACAGTTCGATCAGATCGTTTTGAACCGGGGTCGCCGACAGCAGCAACAGAAAGCGCTTGTTGAGCGCGTCAACCAGCTTCCAGCCTTGACTGGCACGGTCGCGCAGATGGTGCGCTTCGTCGACGATAACCAGGTCGAATTTTTGCAGCCGCAAGCACTCGGCATGCTCCCGGCGCCGTGCCGTCGCAATGGAGGCCACAATGTGCGGTTGATCCCAGAAGGCTTGAGGGTTGTCGCGCGACAAGGAATCGTAGGTGGTGGCGAAGGCGAGGCCAAATTTGCTTTCGAGCTCCTCGCGCCATTGCCCGACAAGCGAGGCAGGCGTCAGCACCAACGTGCGTTCCGCCATGCCGCGCAAGGCATATTCCTTCAGCACCATGCAGGCTTCGACGGTCTTACCCAGACCAACCTCGTCGGCGAGCAGAACGCGGCCGCGAAACTGCTTCAGCACCTTGCGCACGGTTTCGAACTGGTGCCAGAGCGGCTCAAACCCGGTGAGATGGGGCAGGCACAACAGTTCATCGAAACCTTGCGCCAGGCTCAGATGGCCAAGCCGCTCGCGCAGGTCGAACCAACCGCCATCCGGTTCGGGAGCGCGGGACAGGGAGGCAGAGAGGACCGACAGATCGATCTCAAGGTTGAGGGGAATTTCGACGTTGATGCGTGCCAGGGGCAACACGGCGGTCGCCGACGTCACGGGCCCGGTGGGTCGCGCGGTCGGGGAAGTTTTCGGCGCATGTTTGGCCGCCGCTGCCTTCTTCACCGGTGTTTTGGATGCAGTCTTTGCGGTTTTCTCCCTCGCAGACCGGTAAGCAAAGCCAGAGCCGTCATCGTCAATAATGCCCTCGAGCTGGCGCATCAGCCACGTCACGCGCCCATAACTGGCTGGAAACGCCCCGACGACGGCTTGCCAGGTGTTCATGTCATTGCGCGCCAACAGCTTTCGGGCCGCGCCACCACGGTTCGATTGACTGAGGGCAATAGCGTGCACGACGTGCTCACTTGGCGACTTGGCGAGCAACGAAAAGCGCTTGAGCAGGGCAAACGCCCGCTCTGGCCGCGTCTCAAGCACGGCGGCTGTCGCGGCCGTGAGCAAAATGAGGGCATCGCTGGGACATGCTGAGACGGCGTCTTCGGCAAGGCCGAGGAGACCGGCCGGCGTCCTGGTGTTGGCAAAGGCCGCATTCAGCCGGTCCATCCAGATCTGCGCCACTTCTGGCTGAAAATCGAGGAATTCGGCTGGGCGGGCGGCTAGACGTGACATGGCCCCTCACAACGTGCGTACCGGTGGCATCCTAGGCGATGCTTTCGGATGGAAAAGCCTATTTTAAGCACAGGGCAGCGACTCAATCTGCCAGATGCGAACAACAATCACAGGCCGCACGGCTTCCGGCAATCGCATCCTCAGGTGCTGTGAATTTCCTGTTAGCAATGTCGCGTCCCGCATGGAACGCCGCCACCTCCAACCAAACCCTAATGTCCAATTGATCTCGCGGTGCTCTGCCGTTATTCACTCAGCTTACCTCATTCAGGCGGCGGGCTCTGGGCTTGATCTCGCCGCTCGTCATCTGTTGCCACCACCCGGACCCAAACCATGCCCCCTGTCCTGCTCGCGGCCTTTGGCGGCGCGGTTGGCTCTGCTGCCCGCTATCTCGCCGTCGCTGGCGCCACCCGCCTTCTCGGCACCGGGTTCCCCTGGGGCACGTTCGGCGTTAACGTCATCGGCTCATTCGCCATCGGTGTGTTCGTGGCCGCCATCAACCACGGGTTCAATGGCTCCAGCGACTTGCGCACGTTGCTGGTGACGGGCTTCCTTGGCGGCTTCACAACGTTCTCGGCCTATTCGCTGGAGACCCTTCAGCTGATCGAACGGCGGGAATTTGCCCTGGCTTTGGTCTATGCTGGCGGCTCGGTACTGGTTTCACTGTTGGCCGTGGCGCTTGGCTTTGCGGCTGTAAGGACGATGGTTCAATGACGGCACCTGTGAGGATCCCGCCCCGCCCCGGTAACGGCGACAGCACACCGGTCACCAAAGTGCAAACCGTGATGGTCGCGCCTGACGAGGACGGGATGCGGGTCGATCGCTTTCTTACCTCCCGCTTTCCGGGCCTCAATTTCGTGCGCGTGCAAAGCATGATCCGCAAGGGTGAGCTGCGCGTGGATGGCGGGCGGATCAAGGCCAACAGCCGCCTCGAAGCCGGGCAGACGGTGCGGGTGCCCCCTTTGCGCATCGAAATGGATGGTCCGCCGCGACGCGACCACGGCGGCGACATCAAGACCCGCGATTTCCTGAAGTCCATCACTCTTTTCGAAGACGATGACATGATGGTGCTGAACAAGCCGATGGGCCTCGCCGTCCAGGGTGGTTCTGGTACCACGCGCCATATTGATGGGATGCTGGACGAGATCACCGACAAAAACGGCCAGCGGGCGCGGCTGGTGCACCGGCTCGATAAAGACACGGCTGGCTGCCTGCTGATCGCCAAGACGCGCTTTGCGGCGAGCGAGTTGACCAAGACCTTTCGCACCCGTTCAGCCCAAAAAATCTATTGGGCGCTGGTAGCTGGCGTGCCCAAAGTGCGCCAGGGCCGGGTCTCGACCTACCTTGCCAAGGACGAGGAGGCCGAGGCCAAGCACGAGGCCAAGATGAAGGTGGCCGACCATGGCGAAGATGGCGCGCAGCACGCCCTGACGTACTATGCCGTGCTGGAAAAGGCCGCCAAGATCTGTGCCTGGGTATCGCTGAAGCCGGTGACTGGCCGCACGCACCAGCTGCGCGCGCATATGGAGCATATCGGCCACCCCATTATCGGCGATGCCAAGTATTTCGACCGCGATGACTGGGCGCTGCCGCCCGGTTTGCAGAACAAGCTGCACCTGCTCGCCCGCCGCATCCGCGTGCCCCATCCGCGCACCGGCAAGATCGTCGATGCGACGGCGCCGCTGCCTCCGCATATGGCGCAGAGCTGGGCCGTGCTGAGCTTCGATGCCGGCCGCTACGACCCCATTGACGATGCGCCCGAGGATTAAAAAATGAGCCGCGACGAGGATGCAGCGCGGTCGGCGGCGGCGGCGCGCAAAGGGGCGAATACGGAGCTAACCAAGCGGTTTTATGCCACGGCTAGCGTTGGCGAGACGGTGGACGGGTACGCCGTGCTGCTGGATGGCAAGACCGTGCTGACCCCCAGCAAAAAGCCGCTGGCCGTGCCCCGGCGCGCCACCGCGCAAGCGCTCGCTGCGGAATGGGACGCGCAAGTCAAAATCATCAACCCCGCCACCATGCCGCTCACCCGGCTGGTGAACTCGGCCATCGATGGCGTCGTGGGGCAGGAGCGCGAGGTTGCTGCTGATGCGGCGAAATTCGCGGGCAGCGATTTGCTGTGTTATCGCGCGGACCTCCCCGAGGGGCTGGTGGCGTTGCAGAAGCAGCATTGGGACCCTGTGCTGGCTTGGGCCGCGCGCGATCTCGGCTGCCAGTTCAACGTCACGGTGGGTGTCGGCCATGTCGCGCAACCTCAAGGCTCGCTCGCCAAGATTGAAGGCCTGGCCGCAGGTTATGACGCTTTCGCACTGTCGGGCCTGCACTCTATGACAACGCTGATGGGCTCGGTGCTGCTGGCGCTGGCGGCCGCGCGCGGTCACCTCACCGGCGAGGCAGCCTGGGCCGCCGCCCATGTCGACGAAGATTGGCAGGTCAGCCTCTGGGGTACAGATGACGAGGCCCTCGCCCGCCGGCAAAACCGCTGGCGCGACATGCAGGTTGCGATGCGGCTGGTGGGCACGGTTTTATCGCCGTCCGTCAGCTGACGCCCAAACTCTTGACCACCCCAGCCACGGTCCTGCCGAGCTTGGCTTGCATGTTCGGGTCGAAATGGATGCCGTCATAGGCGCTGGTGGCGATTACGGTGCCAGCATCGAAAAATGAGGCGCCAGCTTCCTTGGCCACGTCCTGGTAGAATTTTGGGAACCGCAGAGATTTTTCACGTCCGCCCGCAAACATTTCGCCAAAGAAGTCGAACTTGCCGAATGTGTTGAGGATCGGCGGTGGGCAAATGACAAGGGCTTTGGGAACGCCACCATTGCGGCCCGCCAAAGCCAGCGTCATCTTGCCAAGCAACACACCGATGCCGCTTGCAATGTCATAGGCACCGACACCGAACCTAGCCTTGAGATCATTTGTTCCCAACATGATCGCCACGACGTCGAGCGGCATGTGGCTGCGTAGGATGGGGACAAGTGTGGATGACCCGTCCAGATAGGCGCCCTCGATTGGATCGGCATGAACCGTGGTGCGGCCGTTGAGGCCCTCTTCAAGGACGGTCCAATTGGAGCCCAACACTGTGCCCATGACATTGGGCCAGCGTTCATGGTCCGCATACCGATCGTCTGCGCGCGGTACGGTGGCGTAGCCCCAGGTGTTAGAATCGCCATAGCATAGAATGCGCGGCATCGGTGTCTCCCTCAGTTTGCTGCGACGTGGGGTTCCAGACGGGCGGCGTTGCCCCAGTCCAGCATGGCGGGCAGGGCCATCAGCACGGCCCGGTAGGCCTCGGCAGCGCCGTCGCCGCCGTAGTCGGCAAGACGCGTACCATAGGTGGTGAACCGTGAGGCGACCGGCGCGAACATGGCATCGGCGATGGTGAATGTGCCGAACAGGAACGGCCCGCCCGTACCGTGTCTCTTGCGGGTCTCGCACCAGATCTCGACGATCCGCTTGATGTCGGCAGCGCACTGCTCGTTGATCTGCGGCGTCAGCCCGCGCGAGGAGAACTCCATCGGCAGGCCAAAACGCAGCTCACGGTAGCTCGAATGCATTTCGCAGGAGATGCAGCGGGCGTGCGCGCGCGCACCGGCATCGGCGGGCCAGAGGTGCAATTCGGGATGGCGTTCGTTGAGATACTCGGCGACGGCGAGGCTGTCCCAAAGGAGGAGGCTGCCATGCGTCAGCAGCGGCACCTGGCCCGACGGCGAATGCTTCAGGATGGCCGCGCGCGTGCCGGGCTGGCGCAACTGGATGACGGTCTCATCAAAGCCGATGCCGGCCTGCCGCATCAAAATCCACGGCCGGAGGCTCCAGGACGACACCTGCTTGCTGCCAATCACGAGCCCATAAGCATTGCCAGCCATCAATGGACTTTCCTCCTGCGATTGTCTTTGCCCCAAGCCCCTGCCAATACTCCGGTAAGCCGCGTAAGGCCAGAGGCAGGCAATTCAATCAACGAGAGACCAGAAAGACAAGTCGCGATGGCCAAGAAAACCGACACAGCCGCAAGTACCGCGCCCATGCTGCGAACCGCCGCCGATGTGCTGATTGATGCACCGGGCGCAGCCGGTGCGGTGCCGGTCCTGGTCATGCGCAAGGCGAGCCTGGAGAGCGATATGGCGGCGCTGACGGCCCCGCAAAGGCACTGGTTGCAGCTCTCGGAGTTCGCCGCCGAGCCGGGGCAGATCGCGCGTGTCCCAGCCGCCGATGGATCGCTGGCCGCTGTAGCGTTTGGGGCGGCCGATGACATCAATGATGGCGGTGGCGCGTTGCAAATGGGTCTTGCGGCAGCGGCGTTGCCGTCGGGCGATTATTCTTTGGCATCGGACGCTGGAAACGCCGCGCTGGGCTGGGCGATGGCCAGCTATCGCTTTGAGCGCTACCGCGGCAAAAAGGGCAAGCCCGGCCCCCGGCTTGTCATAATGGATAAAACGATGCGTGAACGTTGCATCGGAATCGCCGATAGCGTCTGGCTCGCCCGCGATCTCATCAACACGCCCGCTGCCGACATGGGGCCGGACGAGCTTGAGGCCGCCGCCCGCGCGCTCGCCGCCGAACATAGTGCTACTGTACGCACCATCGCCGGCGACGACCTGCTGAAACAGAATTTCCCGATGATCCACGCCGTTGGCCGCGCTTCGCCCCGCGCGCCGCGCCTCGTCGATATCAACTGGGGCCGCGAGGGTTCGACCAGGATCACGCTGGTTGGCAAGGGCATCTGCTTTGACACCGGCGGCCTCGACATCAAGACCGCCGATGGGATGTCGACGATGAAGAAGGATATGGGCGGTGCCGCGACAGTGTTGGCGCTGGCGCGCATGATCATGCTGGCCAAGCTCGATGTGCGGTTGCGTGTGTTGCTGCCGATTGCCGAGAACAGCATTTCGGGCAACGCCTTCCGCCCCGGCGACGTGCTGACGGCGCGCAATGGCACGACGGTCGAGATCGGCAACACGGACGCGGAAGGGCGGCTGGTGCTCGCCGACGCCATGTGCCTGGCCTGCGAGGACAAGCCCGACACCCTGGTGACCTATGCAACCTTGACCGGCGCGGCACGGGTGGCGCTGGGCCCCGATCTGCCGCCCGTGTACACGGACGATGATCGGCTCGCCGTTGAGCTGATGGCGGCAGGGCTTGCCGTCGATGACCCGGTGTGGCGGATGCCGCTGTGGATGCCCTATGACAAGCTCCTGAAAAGCAGCATCGCCGATGTGAACCACATCTCTGGCGGGCCTTTTGCGGGCTCGGTTACCGCTGCGCTGTTCTTGAAGAAATTTGCGGCCGGCGCGGGACGGTTCCTGCATTTCGATATCTATGCCATGACGCCCAAGCCCAAACCCGGCAAGCCCGAAGGCGCCGAGCCGCAAGGCGCACGGGCGCTGTTCGAAGTGTTCGAGACGCGTTATGGAAAGTAGCGGCAAAGCACCCAACCTCATGCCGAAGACGGTCTTTGTTGTGAGAAGAGGAGCTGGGCGTGTCTACACTTGATCCCCGCCGCCATGCCTACCGGCCCGATCTCGCCGATGCCCGGCTGCGCGGGCGGGTGACGGCAGAGCGGTTCGTGGACGGGCAGCTGATGCGCGTGGCCGTGCCGTTGTTGTCCGTCTTGGCGCATGGCCAGCCGGACCAGCCGCTGACAACGCAAGCGCTGTTGGGCGAGGATGTGCTGGTCTTCGGCGAAAGCGACGGTTGGGCCTTCATCCAGCTGATGCGCGATGGCTATGTGGGTTATGCCGAGCGCTGCGCGCTGAGTGCAGACCTTGCGCCCATAACCCATCAGGTCACCTCGCTTGGGACCCAGATTTACACCCGGGCCACGATCAAATCGGCGGTTCGTAATAGCTTGCCCTTTGGCGCACGGTTGAGCGGGGAGGTGCAGGATGGTTTCTTGCAATTGGCCCGTCATGGCTGGATTCCCGAGCAGCACGTCGTGCCGGTCAGCCAAGCCGCCACTGACTTTGTGGCAGTCGCCCTGCGGATGCTTGGAACACCCTATTTGTGGGGTGGCAAGACGGCGGGCGGCATCGATTGTTCGGGGCTCGTTCAGGTCTCGATGCAAGCGGCCGGTTTTGCCACGCCGCGCGACAGCGACATGCAGGCTGCCGAGGCCGGGAGCCTGTTGAAGCCCACGGCCTGGCACAACCTGCAGCGCGGCGACCTGATCTGCTGGCGCGGCCACATCGGTATCATGACGGATGCGGACAATCTGCTGCACGCCAACGCCCACCACATGGCCGTGACCCTCGAGCCGCTCGCCAAAGTGACAGACCGCGCGACAGCCAACGACAGTGATATCGAGACCATCCGCCGCCCGCCTGGGCTCACGGCAACGAGTGCTTAGTCTTCTGTCGCGGTCACTTAAATGCACCTTCGTCAAGGCCGGGCTTGACGAAGGTCAGTCAACACGATTTGAGGTATTCAGTTCGATCCGCTAACCCTCTGGTACGAACAGCGAGGCCGCGTGCAGGTACTCGCGCACATGCCGCTGGCCGTTGCGGCCCTCGAGGCTGTCGAGATAGGGCTGCCAGAGTTTGCGGGCGATGGCCCGGGCGGCGGCGCTCTGGGTGCGGGACGCGGTCAGCGGGCGCGCGGGTTGCTGGCTGAGCCAGGCAAACACGGCTTGCCAGACGCCCGGAGCCGCTCGCCGGTTGCCCGGCCCGCGCAACTGCTCGATCCGCGGCATCCCGGGATCTTCCTCATGCGGAGCGATTTCCAAATTGGCGACCGGCTTGCCACGCTTGCGGATGGAAAACACTCGCGTATTGCGCTGCTGCACCTGCGACGCGAACTGGTCGAGGCAATTGTCCATCTGACGGGCTTCGGCCAGAAAATCTTCCAGCTTCTTCAGCGGCACGAAATCATAGCCGCGCGCGTTGCCCGCCTCGTACCAGGTGTCGCGCACGCCCTCACCCAAGGCCATCGCCAGTTCAGCGCGCTTCTTCCAGGTTTCGGCCTCGTCCAGCGCCTTGCGCAAGCCTAGCGACGCATCGAACGGCTGGCGGATCAGGCTGGCCCCAAAGGTGTCGGGCTGGCGCGAAAACCACGCCCAGGCGCAGAGCAGAACCAACCGGTTGATATCGCGGAAACGCGGCACAGCCTTGGAGCGCCAGGCCATCCACAGCGCCATGTCGTCGTCGGCAAGTTCGCGCACCAGCAGTACGCGATCAAGCCAGCCCGCCGCCTTCCAGCTTTCGGCCGGCACATGGTTGACAATGCGGCGCGCAAAGTCGCCGCTGTCGGGCAGATCGGCAAATGGAGCGGTAAAGGCCTCGGCGGGCAAACGCCGCAACCAAAGTGGAAAATCAAGTGTGGCGGCGGCTTGTTTCAGCGTCTGGCCTGCACGCACCGAACCCAGGCAGCGGTCGCGCGCGCCTTGCGTGCCATAGTCACTGGCCAGCGCAAACAGCAGGCCGGGAAACGTCAGCGCCAGATCGGCGACGGCGGGCGACGTACGCGTCAGCGACCGGACGGCAGCGCGGTACGGCTCGTGAAAACGCTCGATGGCCCCTTCCGCGACGTGCTGGGTCGCAAGGTGATTCTCTGACCGGACTTGAACGCGGACGCTTACAGAACTGACCATGACACCCCTTGTGCCCCACCCGCGAGTATAAGGCCAGAGGATCGTGGCAAAAGCGGGAGCCCATTGGGGTGAGTCTTTGTTGATGCGAGAGGGGCTTGCCGACAGCGAACCGGTGGTTTCCCTCACGTAGATCTCCGGCCCGAAACGACGCGGTCACAGAAATTTTACTTTTGCCGGGAGAAGTCACCTACTGTCCCTGGTCAAACCGAAAACGATTCAAACGGGTGAACGAACCATGGCGATAGCTGCGACGGCAGGTCGAAGTTCCGGCATTGACGTAAGCGATGCCGAAATGCGCAAAGTCGTGTTCGCATCGTCCCTGGGGACCGTTTTCGAGTGGTACGATTTCTATCTCTATGGTGCGCTTGCAACCATCATCGGCAAGCACTTTTTCACCGGCCTCACCGACAGCGCGCAATATGTGTTCGCGCTGCTGGCGTTTGCCGCTGGCTTCTTCGTGCGGCCGTTCGGGGCCATCATCTTTGGCCGCCTCGGTGACATGATCGGGCGCAAGTACACGTTCCTCATCACCATCCTGATTATGGGCTTGTCGACCTTCCTTGTGGGTGTCTTGCCAAGTTACACCGCCATCGGCATGGCGGCTCCGGTGATCCTGATCTGCTTGCGATTGGCGCAAGGGCTCGCGCTGGGCGGTGAATATGGCGGCGCGGCGATCTATGTCGCAGAGCACGCCGAGGATGACCGGCGCGGCTATCGCACGAGCTGGATTCAGACGACGGCGACGCTGGGCTATTTCCTGTCGTTGATCATCCTGTTGCTGTGCCAGTATTCCTCGGGAGCCGATGCAGCATCGCGCGATGTGGCGTTCGGCTCCGAATGGGGCACCTGGCGCATCCCGTTCCTGATCTCGCTGGCGCTGCTGGGCATTTCGGTCTGGATCCGGTTATCGCTGAACGAATCGCCGCTGTTTACCAAGATGAAGGAAGAGGGGCGATTGTCGGCCGCGCCACTGGCAGAGGCCTTCGCCACCTGGTCCAACATGCGCATCGTCATTCTTGCGTTGCTTGGGCTGACGGCTGGTCAAGCCGTGGTCTGGTATGGTGGCCAGTTCTACGCCAACATCTTCCTCAACAAGATTCTCCAGGTCGATCCCTTCTGGACCAACGTCATGGTGGCGATTGCACTCGCCTTGGGTGCGCCGTTCTTCATCGTCTTTGGCTGGCTGTCGGACAAGATCGGCCGCAAGCCGATCATCCTTGCGGGGTGTCTGCTGGCCGCGCTGACCTATTTCCCGATCTTCCACGCCATCACCCAAGCGGCCAATCCTGAACTGGCCGCCGCCAGCGTGAGTTCGCCGGTGACCATTGTCGCCGATCCCAACGAGTGCCGTTTGCAGTTTGACCCAGTTGGCAAATCGAAATTCACCAGCCCCTGCGACATCGCCAAGACGGCGCTGGTGAAGAAGGGCATTCCTTATCTGAACGTGGCTGGCCCTTCGGGAGCGGCGGCAATCAAGATCGGCGATAAATTGGTGCCGTCCTATGACGGAACGGCCGGCGATGCCAAAGCCAAGGGCGAGGTGTTTGTCAAAGATCTTGGCGAAGCCTTGAAAGCGGCGGGCTATCCGGCCAAGTCGCCGATCAACGGCGTCAACTGGTCCGTGGTCGGACTGCTCTGGCTGCTGATGCTCTACGTGACGATGGTGTATGGCCCGATTGCCGCTATGCTCGTCGAGATGTTCCCGACCCGCTTCCGCTATTCGGCCATGTCGCTGCCGTATCACATTGGCAACGGTTGGTTCGGCGGCTTCCTCCCGTTCATCTCGGTGGCTATTGTCGCCTCAACAGGCGACATCTATTCGGGCCTCTGGTATCCGATCACCGTGGCGGCGGCGACCTTTGTCATCGGCGCGTTGTTCGTGTCCGAGACGCGCGGCAAACTGCTCGACCGCGAACATGCCTGACGGGCAACGTGTCTCGCGCCATTGAGGACATGCTGCCAATGACGCGGGATGTATTAACGGCCGACGTCATCGTGATTGGCGCGGGCATCGCTGGGGCGTCAATGGCGGCGCGGCTGGCGGGTAAGGCGCGGGTGCTGCTCCTAGAGATGGAAGCGCAAGCTGGCTATCACGCCACCGGCCGCTCCGCCGCCAATTTCGAGCCGACTTACGGACCGCCAGTGATCCGTGCGCTGACCAGGGCGAGCGGCGCGTTTTTCCGCGATCCGCCTGAGGCCTTCGCCGCAGTGCCGCTGCTTAGCCCACGCGGCGTGCTGATGCTGGGCGATGCCGATGATGGCGCGCTGGCCGAGGAGTATGTTGGCCTTGGCTACCGCGCCTGCGCTTTTGCCGAGGCCAAGCAGCGGTACCCGCTGCTGCGTGAGGGCGTGGCCGCGCATCATCTGATCGACGACACCACCACGGATGTGGATGTCGAGGCGCTGCATCGCGGGTTTCTGGGGCGACACCGGTGGGCGGGTGGCACACTGCTGTGCAAGGCGGCGGTGACGCTTGGCGAGCGGCGCGGCGGGGTTTGGCATGTGCAGACCAGCGCGGGCGATTGTCAGGCTCCGGTGATTGTGAACGCAGCGGGCGCCTGGGCCGATGGGGTTGCCAAAGCCTGCGGTGTGGCTGCCCTCGGATTGACGCCAAAACGCCGCAGCGCCTGCATTGTGGCCGGGCCGCCGGGTGTTGATCTGCGCGACTGGCCCCAGGTGAGCAATCTCAAAGAGACCTTCTACGCCAAGCCTATGGGTGGCAAGCTGATGATCTCACCAAGCGACGCTGTGCCCAGCGAGCCGCATGATGCCTTTGCGGACGACATGGCGCTGGCCGAAGCCATCGACCAGTATCAACAGGTCTTTGACCACGAGGTGACGCGCATCGAGAGCAGCTGGGGCGGTTTGCGGACCTTTACGCCGGACGGCAACCCTGTCATCGGTTTCGATGTGGTGGCGCAGGGCTTTTTCTGGTGCGCGGGCCAGGGCGGATATGGCATCCAGACCGCGCCAGCGCTTGGGGCGGTCGCGGCGGCGCTGCTGCAACACAAACCTGTGCCCGACGAGATCGCCAACTTCGGTGTGACAGCGGCCGAATTGGCTCCGGCCCGGTTCGCGCCCGGCCCGCCTACGCCAGATCGAGGTCGCTGAGACGCACGCTCATGTCTGGCACCAGTTCGGGAACCAGCATTTCGGACGGGGACCGCTCGGTGATCGACCCGAAGCCATCGGCGGCCGGCAGCTTGTGCACCGTTGTCCTCAAGCTGCGGGCGTTGATAACCCAATACTCGCGGACGCCGAATTGGGCATAGCGGCTGGCCTTCAAATTCAGGTCCTTGTAGACGCTCGAGTCCGAGACTTCGACGATCAGAGACACTGATGTGCCAGTTAGAACGTCAAGAGTGATTGCGGCGGGGTGGAACAAAAAGTCCGGCTCAGGCCAATCGACTTCAGACAGTTCAATTGGCGCTTCAGCGCCAAACTTGATGTGCCCGGGCCGCTTGCCGCCCCAATGCATCATCAATTCGGCGCACACACGCGAATGCCGGTTGCCTTTGGCGGCCATCGGAACAATCTCCCCGCCGATCAGCTCGAATGGGTCGTCAGAATCCAGAATGCCGGCCTCGATGGCCTTGCGGATATCGGCAACCGTCCAGCGCCAGCGCGGCAAACCTTCAGCGGCTTGGGTGGAATTGCGGACTGATCGTGGGTGGACATACTCGTTCATGACGTCATCGTAGCACAACCCAATCCGCCTGTGGATAGCGGTGATGACCCTGCCACCGCCGTCCGATCCGCCACGGCGAATCAGCCAAGGGTGGTACAATTGCGGGACAATGGCTCCGCGCTTTACCCCCGGCACACCAACTCCCATGCGCTATCCCGACTCCCTCCTCGACGATATCCGCGCCCGGTTGCCGGTGTCGCAGGTGGTCGGGCGGCGCGTGAAATTGCAGCGCAAGGGCCGGGAGTTTGTCGGGCTGTCGCCGTTCAAGTCCGAGCGCACGCCCTCGTTCACGGTCAACGATCAGAAGGGGTTCTATCACTGCTTTGCCACCGGCGAGCATGGCAACATCTTCACGTTCCTCATGAAAACCGAGGGCGTGTCGTTTCCAGAAGCCATAGAGCGGCTGGCGGCAGAGGCGGGCGTGGTGCTGCCCAAGCCGACGCCGGAAGCTGCCGCGCAGGAGGACGCCAAAGACAAGCTGCTGAAGGTCACCGAGGAGGCGGCGCGGTTCTTCGAGGCCATGCTGGCAGGGCCGCGCGGCCGCGAAACGCGGGAGTATTTGGTCAAACGCGGCGTGACGCTGGAGCTGGCAAAACGCTTCCGTATGGGTTTTGCGCCCGACAGCCGCACGGCGCTGAAAGAGCATCTGACGGCACGCGGCTTTCCCGTCAGCGCTATGATCGAAACCGGAATGCTGATCGCGGGCGACGATATCCCCTCGCCCTATGACCGCTTCCGGGGCCGCCTGATTATCCCCATCACCGATCTGCGCGGCAAGGTGATCGCGTTTGGCGGCCGTGGGCTGAGCCCGGACGCCAAGCCCAAATATCTGAACTCGCCGGAAACGCCGCTGTTTCACAAGGGCTCGGTGCTGTTCAATGCTGCCGACGCCCGCAAGGCTGCGCACGATACCGGCGATGTGATCGTGGTCGAAGGCTACATGGATGTCATTGCGCTGGTGGGCGGCGGCATCGAGAACGCCGTCGCGCCGCTTGGCACGGCGCTGACCGAAAACCAGCTCGCGATGCTGTGGCGAATGTCGCCCGAACCGACGATCTGCCTCGATGGCGATGCGGCGGGCCAAAAAGCGGCGCTGCGGGCCGCCGATCTCGCTTTGCCGCAGATACAACCTGGCCGCAGCCTTCGCTTTGCCATGCTCCCCGATGGCCTCGATCCCGATGACATGATGCGCCAGCAAGGCGCCGGGGCTGTCCGCAGCGTATTGGCTGCGACATTGCCGCTGATCGAAATCCTGTGGCGGCGCGAGCGTGAGGCCGAGCCGCTGGACACGCCCGAACGCCGCGCCGGCCTCGACCGCCGGCTGGCCGATCTGGCCAAACGGATCGCGGATCATGCCGTGGCGGGCGAATACGCGCGCGATCTGCGCCAGCGGGCCCGTGAGATGGTCTGGCAGCAACGGCAGGCGCCGGGAACGAGGGCGCGGCTTGGCGTCTCAGGTGCAAAAGCCTCGCCCGACTGGCGTGTGCGCGAGCTTGGCACCCAGCGCGGCGGCAAGCCCGGCCCGCAAAAGGTGCTCAAGCCCGCCGCCCGTGATGAGCTGATCCGCCACAGTGTTACGCGAAAAGCGGGTGAACCGGGCCTCCATCGCGAGGCCATCATCTTGCGCGCGCTCATCAACCACCCATTTCTCTTAGATGAACTCGCCGAGGAAATCGCCGCTCTGGCCTTCGCCAATCCGATGCTGTCGGCCTTGCGCGATGCGCTGCTGGCGCTTCACGCCGAAAAGAACGCACTTGACAGGACCGAAGTCACAACCCATCTCACACGTTCGGGCCACACCGATGCGCTGGGGCTGCTTGCGCGTGCCATCACTCATAAGTCCGATCGCTTTGCCGAGGCGGACGCTCCCCAACATGGGGTGAGGATGGGACTGCGCGATGCCCTGGCCGAGCAACACAAGGCTGAACTTTTGGAGGCCCTCAAGGCCGCCGAACGTCAGCTCATGACGGATGGATCCGAAGCGGCATGGGCACAGTTGCTCGACATCCAGATGCGGCTGCGGGTAACCAATGCGCGTGTGGATCAGAGCTCGCAGACGGCCGGATCTGATGCCTGACCTTGGAGTGATAGCGACGTTTTCGGTTGACGGACACCGGCTGACGATTGGCGGCGCCGCGCGAAGCAGCGCGCCTGATGTCACCGGCCAAGGCAACCGCCCCTGAGTGTAGCCAGCGACAGCGCGCTGCCGGTGGTCCTTTAAGGACATGTCGGGCAGGCCGCGCGTCAGTGCAGACCTGAACCCTTCTCGGAGTGACCGATGGCTTCAACAATTAGCAGCGAAGATGCAGCCGCCGCCCCCGCCGAGGCCGCCGATGGCCCCGTGCTCGACCTCAACGACGCGCAAATCAAGAAGCTGCTGTCGATCGCCAAGCGGCGCGGCTTTGTAACCTATGACGAGTTGGCGGAAATGCTGCCGTCCGAGGAATTCTCGTCCGAAAAGATCGAGGATACCCTCGCCATGCTGTCGGACCTCGGCATTAATGTCGAGGACGCCGAGGAGGCCGAGGAGCCCGCCACCGCCGAAGAGCCCGAGGAGGCCGAGGAGCAGGAATCGCGCGCCATCGCGCCGGTCAATCTGCCGGTCAAGAGCACGCGCTCGTCCGAAGCCGCTGATCGCACGGACGACCCGGTGCGCATGTATCTGCGCGAGATGGGCACCGTCGAGCTGCTGAGCCGCGAGGGCGAAATCGCCATCGCCAAGCGCATCGAGGCTGGCCGTGAGGCGATGATTGCTGGGCTCTGCGAAAGCCCGTTGACGTTCCAGGCCATCATCATCTGGCGCGACGAACTCAACGAAGGCAAAATCCTGCTTCGCGACATCATCGATCTCGAAGCGACTTACGACGGCCCCGACAAGAAGAACGCGCCCGATCCGATGCCGATGCACGCAGGCCACCCTGGAATGCACGTGCCAGGTGGCGCTCCAGCCGCCGCCGCGCCTGCCCCTGAGCCTGAAGGCGAGCCCGAGTTGGGCGAAGACGGAATGCCGCTGCCACGCATGGACAGCGACCTCGACGAAGACGACATGGACAACGCCCTGTCGCTGGCCGCCATGGAGGCCGAGCTTAAGCCCAAGGTGCTGGAAACCTTCGACAACATCGCGGGCAACTACAAAAAGCTGCGCAAGCTCCAGGACACGGTGGTCGAGAACGAGACCACCGAGGACCCGCTCTCGCCCAGCCAGCAGAAGCGCTACAAGAAGCTGCGCGACGAAATCGTCGTCGATGTGAAATCGCTGTCCCTGAACAACAACCGCATCGAGGCGCTCGTCGAGCAGCTGTATTCGATCAATAAGCGGCTGATTTCCATGGAAGGCCGCCTGATGCGGCTCGCCGATACCCATGGTGTGTCGCGCGCCGACTTCCTGGAGCAGTATCACGGCAGCGAGCTCGATGCCTCCTGGCTGGAGCGCATGAAGACGGTCAAGGGCAAAGGCTGGAAGGACTACATCAAGCACGAGCGCGAGCCGGTTGAGACCATCCGCTCCGAAGTGCGCACGCTGGCGGGTGAGACGGGCCTCGAAATCCCCGAATTCCGCCGGATCGTCCGCCATGTGCAGAAGGGCGAGAAAGAGGCGCGCCAGGCCAAGAAGGAAATGGTCGAGGCCAACCTGCGTCTGGTGATTTCGATTGCCAAGAAATACACCAACCGCGGCCTGCAATTCCTGGATTTGATCCAGGAAGGCAATATCGGCCTGATGAAGGCCGTCGACAAGTTCGAGTACCGGCGCGGCTACAAGTTTTCAACCTATGCGACCTGGTGGATTCGTCAGGCGATCACACGGAGCATTGCCGATCAGGCGCGCACCATCCGCATCCCCGTGCACATGATCGAGACGATCAATAAGATTGTCCGGACGTCGCGGCAGATGCTGCACGAGATCGGCCGCGAGCCGACGCCCGAGGAACTGGCCGAAAAGCTGGCGATGCCGCTGGAGAAGGTCCGCAAGGTGCTGAAGATCGCCAAGGAGCCGATTTCCCTGGAGACGCCGATTGGCGATGAAGAAGATTCGCATCTCGGCGACTTCATCGAGGACAAGAACGCCATCCTGCCAATCGATGCGGCGATCCAGTCGAACTTGAAAGAGACGACGACGCGGGTGCTGGCTAGCCTTACGCCGAGAGAAGAGCGCGTGCTGCGGATGCGATTCGGGATCGGTATGAACACGGATCATACGCTGGAAGAGGTGGGTCAGCAGTTTTCCGTAACGAGAGAGCGTATCCGGCAAATCGAGGCCAAGGCGCTCAGGAAGCTGAAGCATCCGTCGAGGTCGAGGAAGTTGCGGAGTTTCTTGGATAACTAGGATCAACGAGATGCCGAAGATTTCCATGTTCTAGGGCATCTCGATTTACATGTATGTCAAAGATCATTCGCTGCCACACTTTCATGCGGTTTATGCGGAGCACGAGGCTCAGTTCGATATCGCGACCGGGAAAGTCTTGAAGGGAAAACTTCCGCGAACGGCACAACGATTGGTGCGTAAGTGGAATGAGTTGCACAGGGACGATCTAATGGCTAATCGGCTGCGGCGGAATTCTGGCGAGCCGTTGCAGGATGTTCGAGGACTTGATGATGAATAAGGTTACTGAGATCGCGCCAATTGCACCCTTCCTCATTCGTGTCCGCTTTAACGATGGATGTTCCGGCGTTCATGATTGTGTAGCCGATATCCAGGGTGACGGGCCAATAATGAGTGTGCTGAGGGACCCGGCCTGCTTCGCCAAAGTCTCGTTGGATCAAGGCGCACCGACGTGGCCCAATGGCTTCGATATGTGCCCGGACTGGTTGAAAATAGAAATGGCAGAAGCAGGCGAGTTGACACCGCTTTCAACGGAATGAGCACGTCCCGTAAACGGGTTCCTAGAGCCGACGTTCTATGATTTGTCCAAGCTGTTCGCAGAGCCGGGCCCGGGAGAGTTGGCTCGCCAAGCGGCGGAATGTCCGCTCAAGCCTCTAGGTACGCCGCCCGCGTGGTCGCTTCCGGAACGGGTTCGCCATCGGCAACCAAACCTTCGACGTGGAAGCAGAGGGCCTTGCGCAACTCTCGCTCGACCGCCTCAACTGTCGAACCTGTCGCGATGCAGACAGGCAGGTCCGGGACGTAGCCTGAATAGCTGCCGGCGGCTTTTTCGATCACCACTGCGTAGCGCATTAAGTCGTTCTTCACCGTCCGGCCTGTTTCAGAATGTTGTTTTAGCCACTGGGGCCAAGTCATCAAACGCGATGCCTGCGACCGCCACCCCACCCTCACCTATTATGCCCGAAATCCGCGTACCCTCGATCCGCATTCAGCTTGCCGATCAGCTCGGCCGCTGCCTCTGTGATCACCGTTCCCGGGCCGAACACGGCCTTCGCGCCAGCCGCTGCCAGCGCTGCGTAGTCCGATGCCGGGATGACGCCGCCGGCCACGATCATGATGTCTGGGCGGCCTTGGGCGGTGAGTTCGGCCTGCAACTCAGGGACCAGCGTCAGATGGCCGGCTGCCAGCGAAGACACTCCGGCGATGTGCACGTTGCTCTCGATGGCCTGGTGCGCCACCTCGGCGGGGGTGGCGAACAGCGGGCCGATGATCACCTCGAAGCCCAAGTCAGCGAAGGCGGAGGCGATCACTTTTTGGCCACGGTCGTGGCCGTCCTGGCCGATCTTGGCCAGCAGAATGCGCGGCGGGCGGCCGTCGTTGCGCGTGAAGGTTTCGACCAGGCGCTGCACCTGGAGAACGGCAGGGCTGCCGTCGCCCAATTCGGCCCGATAGACACCAGTCATCGCGCGCGCCCCGGCCTTGTGCCGTCCAAAGACGGTTTCCATTGCCGCCGTGATCTCGCCGGCGGTGGCTTTGGCGCGGGCAGCTTCGACCGAGGCGGCGAGCAGATTGCCGGAGCCGGAACGGGCCGCTGCGGTCAACGCGGCCAACGCGGAATGCGTTCGTCCTTCATCCCTCTGTGCTCGCAACGTCCTTAAGCGTTCGATCTGCGCCGCGCGCACGGCGGCATTGTTCACCTTGCGGGTCTCGGGCGGCGCTTCGTCCGGCACACGCTGCGCGTTGACGCCCACAATGATCTGTACCCCGCTATCAATCCGCGCCTGCGTGCGGGCAGCGGCCTCTTCGATGCGGCGCTTGGGCAGGCCCTCGCCGATGGCCTTGGCCATGCCGCCGAGCGCCTCCACTTCGGCAATGTGTGTCCGCGCCCGCGCCACGAGATCATGCGTCAACCGTTCAACGAAATACGACCCGCCCCAGGGATCGATCACCCGTGTCGTGCCGCTTTCCAGCTGCAACAGCAACTGGGTGTCGCGGGCGATCCGAGCCGAATGATCCGTAGGCAGCGCCAGCGCTTCGTCGAGGGCGTTGGTGTGCAAAGACTGCGTGCCGCCTTGCGTCGCCGCCATTGCCTCGATGCATGTGCGCACGATGTTGTTTTGAACGTCCTGCGCGGTCAGGCTCCAGCCGGAGGTTTGGCAGTGCGTGCGCAGCGCCAGCGAGCGCGGATCTTGCGGAGAAAACTCGGCTTGCATCAGGCCGGCCCACAGCAGCCGGGCGGCGCGCAGTTTTGCCACCTCCATGAAAAAATTCATGCCAATGCCGAAGAAGAACGAGAGGCGCGGCGCGAAGTCATCGACCGTCAGCCCCGCCGCCACGCCTGCGCGCACATAGGCGATGCCGTCGGCCAGCGTATAGGCCAGTTCAAGATCCGCCGGCGCGCCCGCCTCCTGCATGTGGTAGCCCGAAATTGAGATCGAGTTGAATTTCGGCATCTCTTTGGCCGTATACGCAAAGATATCAGCAACGATGCGCATGGAAGGCGTGGGCGGATAGATATAGGTGTTGCGGACCATGAACTCCTTGAGGATGTCGTTCTGGATGGTCCCGGTGAGTTTTGCGGGCGGTACGCCCTGTTCCTCAGCAGCAACGATATAGAGCGCAAGAATGGGCAGCACCGCGCCGTTCATGGTCATCGAGACGGAGACCGTATCGAGCGCAATGCCGTCGAACAGGTTTCGCATGTCGAGGATGGACGAGATCGCGACGCCCGCCATGCCGACGTCGCCGGTCACGCGCGGATGGTCGCTGTCATAGCCGCGATGAGTGGCAAGATCGAAGGCGACCGAGATGCCTTGTTGCCCGGCGGCCAGATTGCGACGGTAGAAGGCGTTCGAGTCCTCGGCGGTGGAGAAACCCGCATACTGACGGATGGTCCAGGGCTTTTGGACGTACATGGTGGGATAGGGGCCGCGCAGGAAGGGTGCGAGGCCGGGGAAGGAGTCGAGGTGGGGGAGACCGGCGAGGTCCGCTGCGGTGTAAGCGGATTGGATGGCGATGCCTTCGGGCGTGGGGAAGCTGGCGGCGTGTGCTGATGGGCTGCGGGCGTGTGCCACAAACGGAATTTTGGTGAAATCGGGAAGTGCCATGCCATTTGCCTTTGGCCCAAAACCTAGTGTGGGCTTCGCGAAAGCTCAGCCTACAATTGTTGAAAACACATCGTCCGCAAAACCATACCGCTTTAACGACACCAATTCAGCATCGACGTACACTCCCTCTCGTCATGGTTGGGTCGAGACCAGCTATGACGAAAGTGTGGGCCCCTAACCGTGGTCCGGGTGCTGATGGTTGACGAATGCGGCCAGTTCGTGGGGCGTCATATCATCCTCCGTGCGCGAGCCGGGCAGCACTGCGAGGTGGTCGATCCAGGCCACCCGGCCCTCCATGCCGTATTGCCTGGCTGGCGCAACCTTCGTTGGTTCGTCCAGGCTGCCGTAGCTGACGCTCACCCGGCCCGACGGGCCGCGATAGCTGAGCGGCGTTCCGCAATCGCGGCAGAAGTCGCGGGTCGCCAGGGTCGAGGAGGCAAAGCTCGCCGGTGTACCTCGCGTCCAGGCGAAGTTGGCGGCGAGATTGGAGATCAGCGTCATATTGGGTCCGCCGCCGGCTTTCTGGCACATGCGGCAATGGCAGATGTTTACGGCATACGGCGCCGCATACGTCGCATAGCGCACCGCGCCACATTGGCAGCCGCCAGTCAGCACAGGTTTGCGGGGATCGGTCATGGTGTCCTTCCTTTTGGGTTCTGGCAAAAAGCTCCCGGTCATTCAGTGTGGGATCGAGCTGGCATATATGCCGTGGGGCGGGAAAGCGTATCATCCGTAGCTTACATTCGCTCAACCAGGCTCCAATGGCGCGGACACGCGCAACACCGGCATCGGCGGGATGCGGGTTTCGGCGTGTTCGATGGGGGCGGGTTGGGGATGGGGGGTGATGGGCAAAACGGCTTCGCCGGCAGCCGTGAACTTCGTAACCCCGGTGATCGCCGTTTTGCCGGTGGCCAGATCGGCGACACGCGCCGCCGCGGTCCGGGC
The DNA here is from genome assembly GCA_025359185.1 of Hyphomicrobiaceae bacterium. Lineage (GTDB taxonomy): Bacteria > Pseudomonadota > Alphaproteobacteria > Rhizobiales > Hyphomicrobiaceae > JANYHF01. Next base: position 93,196 of record JANYHF010000019.1, read on the forward strand.
GATGCCCGCCTGCACTTTGCCGCTGAGCAGCGATTTGGCCATGCCGCCAGCCGCCTCGATCTCCTGGAACAGCGTCCACGCACGTTCCGCCAGTGCGGTCGTCAGCGCGGCCACGGTGCTGCTGCCAGCGGCCGGGTCCAGCACGCGGGCGATGCCGCTTTCGTCGCGCAGCAGCAGATGGGTGTTGCGCGCCAGCCGCTGCGCACCAACATCAGACGCGCCCAGAGCGTGCGTATGCGGGCGAACGGTGATCGCATCCGCGCCACCAACCGCGGCTCCGAGAGCCGCAATGCTATTGCGCAAAATGTTGGTATGCGGCGCTTGGGCCGTCAGCATCCGCTGGCTGGTCCGCACCCACACATCCACCGTCCCCGCCGCGCCGCCCGCCCCGCTGGCCTCGGCCACCCGCGCGATCAGCAGCCTGGCCGCGCGCAGCTTGGCGATGGTCGCGAACAGATCGGCATCGGCGGCCAGCCCGAGGGTCAGATGTGGCAGCACGTCCGCCACCGGCATATGTTCAAAGCTCAGCGCCCGGAGATACTCGACCGCCGTCGCCAGCATTGCCGCCAACTCCTGCGCCTCGCTTGCCCCCGCGTCATGATAGGGGGCGCCGTCGGCCATCAGCAGGCGGACGTTGGGCCAAGGTTCGATATTGGCGGCAACGAAACTGCCCAGCAGCTCCAGCGTTGGCCACAGCCCGGCCTCCAAAACCCCCGTTACCGCCAGCGTACCCAAGGGATCGGCATGGATAGCACCGCCCATGTCCGGGCCAGGCCGGCCGGTCGCCTCCCACAGCGCCATCAGGCATTGCGCGGCCCCGATATATTGGTCGCCCGCTGCAAAGCACACGGGTATCCGGTCCAGCGGTACAGCCTTGAGGGCGGCAGATATGGCGTCGAAACGGGGTGTCAGGCCGTATTGGCCGGGTACCGCCAGCTGCAGCGCGATGGAGGTTGCACCGCCTGCGATGTCCGCAAGGATGGCAGCGTTGACGGCTGAGGGATCGGCAGCGTCATGCAGCGGCCGGATGTCCCAGCCAGCCGGATCAGCCCGGGTCAGGGCGGGTGACGCGATCGCGCGGATCGGCAATGGCTCGACGGGGATGCCGTCATAGGTGATGTGAGCGGCAGGCGTGCGCGCAGCCCCACCGATGGCACGCAGCCAGTCGTCGCGGGTGGCGGGCGGGAACAGGGGTGGGCTGGCGGTCATGAAGGCGCGCCCGTGTTGCGAAGGGTCACAAAGGACTGTCGCAAGCGTCGCGCGCCGGGTCAATGGTGGCGTCTGGCGTGGCGCATGAGGCCGCTACCGCCGCTTGCCGCCCTTGCTCTTTTTGTTCGATTGTTCGGGTTTCGGCGGCACGTCGTCGCTGGCGCCAAGCACATCGTCCCAATAGCTCACGCGCACGCCAGGGAAAATCACGATCTCGCCGGTTATCAGCGGGGCGCTTGTCGTACGCGGACGGTTGCGGCTTTGGTCAAAGTGAAATTCAATGATGTTCGTCATGGCAGCTCCCCCAGCGATTCGCATTGCGTATGCGGAGCACCAGATGACAGCCGTTCGGGTTAACGAGGGGTTAACGTCTGGAGCGCTGACGGGAGCTGTGTCGCAAATTCGTACTCAGATGTGTCAAGATGGCATCAGCCAGTCATCGAGGCAGTGGCGGCCGGCGCGGTTCTCGGTTTCGATGATCCAGAGGTCGGGATCGTAGCCGGCCTGGCGGGCGAGGTAAGCGTCGGCAGCGGTGTCCGGGCCATTGGGCAGGCAAAGTGCAAAGCGGCGTTCGGCGTCCATGCCATCGAGCCCGGCGGCGGCAGGACCGTAGAGATCACTGGTGCCATTGAGGCGGCAGACTCGGATGAAGATCGCCCCGGCGTCGGCGTCGCCCCGGCGCACGAGAACGCCGGTGACAGAGTTGACGGCGCAGATGCGCAGGTAAGCCTGCACCCAGATCTCGGATTTGAGACGCATGGTATGGTAAACTACGTCAAATCGGCGCAAATGACCCGGTACCATCACTGGATGAGCGGGAATGATAACTATTTTACCTGCAATGCCCTCAATTTGACAGCGCTTCGTCGCTGACTTCGATGCGGGCATGGGCGCGGCGGGCGAGCTCCGACAGCACCGCACCGGAGACGCGCCCCTTGGGCACAAGCCCCATGTCACCCTCAAACCTGCGAATGGCTTTGCGCGTGGGATCGGTCAGCTGGCCGTCGATGGGGCCGGGATCGTAGCCCAGGCGCAAGAGCAGTCTCTGGGCTCCCGCAATCAGCCGCCGGGCCTTGTCAGTAGGCGGAGGAAGCGGTGTTCCGGGGGCAGCCGACATGCCGAGCACGATCTGACGCATGAGCTCCTCGCTGGGTTCGGCCGTGAGCGGAAAATGATTGTCGAACTCGAATGCGAGGATGGCGGCACGGGTGAGGATACCGGCGGTGCCATTGGCTTTTCCGGCGTCGTAGCCATGCTCGGCGAGCTGGCGCTGGATGCTGGCGATGATCTGCGCCGTGGGCGGTGTGGGCGATTGTGCGGACGGCCCGCCGGGATCAAGTGCAGTGCGAACGGAGAGATCGGCGTCGGCGCTGCCCATGATCTGGCCGGCAGGTTCGGCAGGGGCGGGAGCGCCCGCCATACCGGGCGGCTTAGTATTGGAATTGAGCAATTCAACAGCGTCCGGCAGCGTCACAGCGGCGGCGGCAAGCGGACGCGAACGGGGGCTTTGCAGGGCGAACACGTTCACGATTGTCCCGAGCGTCAGCGCCAGACACAGACCTGCCGAGATACGGGTATGCTTTGCAAACACGGGGTTACAACGCCACTTTACGCAACACCAACACGACGGAACATCTGCACCAGAAACACTGGCGCAAACCGTATTATGCCTCGGAGAGCGTGAACAAAGTGCTAAGGCCAGTCCCGTAACGGGGCTCACGGAGCGCATAGGCGGCGGGGAGTGTGAGCCGCGCTGTGGTGCCCTCCCCAAGCGCGCTTTCAAGCCTCACCTGGCCGCCATGCTCGCGCGCCAATTGCTGGCAGATAGCGAGCCCGAGGCCCGTGCCCTCGATGCCGCGCTGGCGTGCATTGTGCGTCCGCCGATAGGGTGTTCCGATACCAGCCAGATCGTCTGCAGCGATGCCAATCCCGCGATCCCGCACGCCGATTTCGATTTCAGAATTGGGCTGCCGCTGAAGCGAAATATCCACCGTTGCGCCGGTAGGGCTGAATTTGACGGCGTTGGACAACAGATTGATCAGGATCTGCTGGGCGGCGCGCTTTCCGGCACGGGCAAGCATGGGCCGCTCGGGTTCGGCAAAGCGCAGAGTTATGCCACGCGCTGCGGCAGCGGGAGCGAGCATCTCGAGGCTGCTGCGGATGCTGGCGGACATATCGAGGATGCCGGGCTCCGGTGCGCGTGGACAGGCCTCCTGGGCCGCCGCCCCGATGGCGGCCTCCAGCACCGCCAGCACATGCTCGCCGCTGGCCTCGATCATCCGGGCGTAGTCGCCATAACGGGTGGGGTCCGTGCGGGCGGGCGGCAGTGCCTGCATCAGTCCTGCAAAGCCGATGATGGCATTGAGGGGTGTACGCAGTTCATGATTGAGGGCCGCGAGGACCAGCGGATCGGTACGATCAGAGGGCTGCGAGGGGATGACGGGCTCCAGCGTCAGCTTCAGGGCCATCAGAATGGCCGTCAGCAGCGCGGTGCTGGTGCCGAAAACATCGAGCAGGCTTGACTCTATGAGACCTACAGGATGGCCCGCCTGAACGCCCGCCAAGCCCAACAGCCCACCCAGGAAAGCGATGCCCATCCACAGTTTTTCGCGTGGACCTGCCGTGTTCTGCAACGCTTGAAGTGGGAGCAGCGACAGCCACGCCGCCGCAAACAGTCCCGGATGGCCGCACAGAAGCGTGCCCAAAAGCGCTGTGGCCGCATCGCCAAATGCGGGCACAAGAAGGCGGATCGAAACCGGCAGCGTGCCACCGCGCGCAAGCACCGACAGCCGGGGCAACACCGCCGCAAAGCTCAAGATGAGCCAAGGCCCTGGCCGGTCAGACAGCCACGCCGCCAGCCACAGCGGCGGCAGCATCACCAGCACCGCACCAACACCACCGTTCACGCCCGATACACGCCGGGCCAACAACGCAATACTCGCCACGCACATTCCGGCGCCATCACAGCGCCGTCCTCGATTTCACTCTCTTCGGAGTGAAAATGTCGGCGATCAAGCCTAACGAAGCCTCAACGCGGAGACAAAAATTTTCGGCAAAGGCACGCGCCCAGCTTGGCAGGCCATTATTGGTTACCTGCTATTCCTGTTGGCTAAGAAGAACAGGGTCGTACAGGGGTTTGTCATGTCTCTCATCAGGACCGCGCTGGTTCTGGGCGCCGTCGTCTATGCGATGCCCACGGATCCGCAAAAGCAGCAGCAGCTGATCCATACCGCCAGCGATACGGTCGTCTGGGGGTTGACCTTCTGCCAGCGCGAGCCACTGACCTGCGATCAAGCCAAGGCCGTCGGGCAGCAGATCTTGGACAAGGCCAAGTTCGGGGCTGCATTGGCGGGTGACATTGCCAGCAAATGGTCAGAGCAGCATGGTGACCGCAAACCAGCCGCCACGCTGACGATCGAGGATGCGCTCGCTGTTCCCGGCCCCACCGCCATTGTGCAGGACCCCACCGACCCCTCGATCAGCGGCTAGGGCCTGTCGTCAGTTATGGGTTCGGGCTGGACGTGAGCGATTTTGGCCGAGGAGCAGGCGCTCGACGACGCAAGCCAAATGGCTTGCTAGGACG
>JANYHF010000035.1 GCA_025359185.1 Hyphomicrobiaceae bacterium
GCGACAGCGGCACGTAACCCAGTTCGTCGATGATCAGCAGCTTGACGCCGGCCAGTTGAGCCTGCAGCCGCGACAGGCGCCGTTCGTCGCGCGCCTCCATCAGCCGGTTGACCAGCGTGGCCGCGCTCGTGAAGAAGACCGGGAACCCCTTCTGGCAAGCGGCCAGCCCGAGGGCCAGGGCCACATGAGTCTTCCCGGTGCCAGAGTTGCCGAGTGCGATGATGTTGTCATGGCGGATCACGTATTCTGATCGCGCCAGCTCCAGCACCAGCATTTTGTTGAGCGCGGGGATGGCCAGGAAGTCGAAGGTATCGAGGCTTTTCACGGCCGGGAACTTGGCGGCACGGATGCGCCGGTCGACCAGCCGGCGCTCCCGCTCGATCAGTTCCAACTCGGCCAGCCGCAGCAGATAACGCGGATGATCGATGCCATCGGCGGCGCTTTCACGCGCCACCCTCTCATATTCGGCCAGGATCGTGGGTAGTTTCAGCGCCTTCAGATGATGCTCAAGCAGCACCTGAGGCTTGTCAGCGGACTTGCTCATGCGGCCACCCCCACCAGGAGCGCGGCATAGTCGGCAGCCCGCGTCGTGGCGACCACCGGCTTGGGCAGATAGGGGTAGGCCGCCATATCGAGTTGCGGTGCACGCCGTTCAACCTTGGCCAGCGTCAACTGCTTGACGGCGTCGAAGCTGATGGCGCCGAGCTTGATGGCGTCGGTGATGGCCGCCGCGACCACGGGCGACGCGAACAATTCCATCAGCCGCAGAACCTGGATGTACTCCCGCTTGCCCTTGCGGCCCATGCGGGCTTCCAGCAGGCGGCGCAGATGCGCGAACTGCTCAGGCAGGTTCCAGTGCTGCAAGGGTGCCGCCTGATCGAGGGCTCCAGGCTTCTGCTCGATCAGCGCAAGATAGTGTAGCGGATCGAACACCAGATCGGCAGCACCGTAGGAGCGCCGATGCCGGGCGATCTCTTGCGATCCGGCGAAGATTGCGACCGTCTCGACAAATCCCTTCACCAGCACCTCGCGAAAGCCATAGGTGGTCGGCACCGAGTAGTCGTTGCCGCGATAGCGCACCAGCGCCGTCGACGAGACGTGCGCGGTACGCGTCTCGCAAGGTTCGAACGCTGCGGCTGGCAGCCCGCGGAAGGCGGCAAGATCAGCGGCGAGCCGCGCGCCGATGGTCTCGCTGTTACGGCCAGAGCAGTCCGCCTGCCGTGCCCGACAATCGGCAGCCAGCTTGGCATTCAGCGCCTCATAGCTGTCCATGACCGGCACCGGCGTCAGGAACGCCCGCCGGCCGCACTTGACCAGGTTCTCGACCTTGCCCTTGTCGTTGCCTTTGCCAGGGCGGCCGAACCGATCAGCAAACAGATAATGGCTCAGCAGTGCCGTGAACATCCGTGTGCGATCCCGGGTGCCGTCGCCACAGATCTTGGCGACCGCCAGCTTGGTGTTGTCGTACAGGATCGATTGCGGCACGCCGCCGAAAAAGGCGAAGGCCGCGACGTGGCCGTCGAGGAACGCTTCCGTCGTTTCGGCCGGGTACGCTTTCATGAACGGCGCGTCCGAATGCGGCAAGTCCATAAAGAACACGTGCAGCTTCTGGCGCACGCCGCCGATCACGCCGATGGCCTCGCCGAAATCGACCTGCGCATGTCCGGGCGGATGGGCCAGCGGCACGAACGTCTCACGCGCGCTGAGCTTTTGGTCGTGGACGTAGCTCTTCACCGTCGTATAGCCGCCGCCATAACTGTGCTCGGCCTTCAGGCGCTGGAAAATCCTCTTGGCGGTATGGCGCTGCTTGGGCGGCGCCAGCTTGTCGGCAGCCAGGATGGCGTCGATGGCGCCGATGAACGGTCACAGCGCCGGCCGTTCGACCGGCTTGCTACGCAGGTAGCCAGGCGGGGCCGAAAATTTGCACATCTTGCCGATGGTCTTGCGCGCCAGCCCGAAAACCCGCGCCGCTTCGCGCTCGCTGTGCCCCTCGACGAAAACAAACCGCCGCACCGCCGCGTAGTTGTCCAAGCCATACATCCCCCGCCATCCCCCGAGTGCGAATCACTCCTGGGAAGGCTAGCCACTGGCCCCCTTTTGCGGCGGCCCGCAGCAGCACAACGCTGCCGCTTCCGTGGCCTACTTTCTCACCGGCGCGCACA
>JANYHF010000046.1 GCA_025359185.1 Hyphomicrobiaceae bacterium
TCTTGAGGTTGGAGTGCTGAACTCCTCGATCCTCAAGACGGAGCGCCCGCCCCGTTATCGTATGTGTCTCAACTGGTTACTTCCGGGCGCGCCACACACAGCTGCCTGGTGCAGCGGCCTCCCGCGGTAGCGGGTTCGTTCATTGGCCCGGCCCTGCCGTAAGTTTTGGTCCAGAAAACTTCCGGTTGCGAGGGTAAACCTGCCGCAGCCACAGCCCCTACCTCCCCGCCAGCCCTGCCGCCAGCTTCCCCCGTCCCACAACGACAACTTCGCCCAGCCCCAGCCAACCCGCCATCCGCTCAAGCTCTCCCCGTAGCGCCTCGGCGACCGCACCCGGCTCGGCGTGCCCCTCAACATGCGCACTCTCGACGCGCAGCGCTCCCACCGCCCGGTCGGCCTTGAGGTCGACCCGCGCCACAATCTTGTCACCCATCAGGAACGGCAGGCAATAATACCCGTACTGACGTTTATGCGCGGGGGTGTAGATCTCCAGCCGGTAGTGAAAACCGAACAGACGTTCAGCGCGACCGCGCTCGGAGATCAGCGGATCGAACGGCGAGAGCAGCGCGGCGGCTTCCACCCTTCGCGGCGCCCGCACGCCCGGCAGCCTATAACCAACCTTGCCCCAGCCTTCGACCGCGACCGGCAGCAACTCGCCCGCCTCCACCAGCGCGACCAGCCGCGCCCGCGCATCGGCGACCGGCATCCGGAAATACTCGCGTAAATCCGTCTCAGTCGCCACGCCCTGCGCGCGGGCGGCGTGCAGTAGCAGCTGGCGCTGCGCTTCGGCGGGTTCGGGCGTGGGTTGTGCTAGCACCTTAGCGGACAGCACGCGCTCGGGCAGATCGTAAATGCGGGCAAATCCAGCGGTCTCGCGGCGCGATGTGGTCAGCTGGCCGGACCAGAACAAGAATTCGAGCGCCGTCTTGGCCTCGCTCCAGCCCCACCAGCCAGGCACGCCCTTGGCGCCGAGTTCGAGATCGGACGCCGACAAAGCACCCCGGTCCCGCACCGACTTCAATACTTCAGCAATGAACGGCCGGTTTGCGCGGGCGTATTTGGCGAGGCCCTCATAGATGCCCTCGGCCCGCTCGGCCGCCGCCATCCGCCAGCGGAACAACGGATGCATCTCAACCGGAATGAGACAAGCCTCGTGCGCCCAATATTCGAACAGCGGCCGGGTCTTGCCGCGATAAGCACCATCGGTAATGTGGCTGTGGTCATAAGCGCCGAGCCGTGAGAACAGTGGCATGTAATGCGCGCGCACGAGCACGTTGACGCTGTCGATCTGCAACAGGCCGAGCTGGCGGATGGCGGCGTGGAGCTGGCGGCGATCAGACGCGGCGTCACGGACGCTTGAGAGGCCTTGTGCCGACACGGCCAGGCGGCGCGCTTCGGCCAACGAAAGGCTATCGCGATTTTTGAGGATCATGTGGGAGATGTTGTGGCGTGGCGACCTGTGGCCGCCCTCGATAAACGGTGTACGTTGCAAAAAGGCGACCGCAGGTCGCCCCTACATTGAAAGTGCAGCGTCTATCACCCGGAACCGACGTCAATTCGTCTCCGGGCCCGGCTCTGCATTTTCCGTCTCGCCGTTTTCGTTGATGGCGCGGGGAGTTTCGAGGTCTTTGAGGCCAATGCCCATCGGCGGGCCGATGAAACCGACGACGGAATTGAAGCCGCGTTTGGTGCCGGCGGCGCCGGCTTCGCGAACGCGCTTACTCAGGCTGCCGCGGCTGTTCAAACCGGGCGACTGCGCCTCATCGGGCACCACATCGCCATTGGCACATTCGCGCAAGGTTCCGGCAGCATCGGTCAAATCAAGAACGCCGCGAACCCGAGGAGGGGCCGCCGGCCCGATCTGCTGCGGTTCGGTATCACCTTCAGCCGGGTTGAGCACGTTGTGTTCCAGCTCGCTCTCAAACGCATTGGCCTTCACTCTGTCAGAAGATCCCGTCTGGCAGTAAATCGTCTGATAGATATCGCTGATCCAGAACCGGTCAGCGTCGCTGGCCAGCTTCATGGCGAGACTGGCGTAGGCCAGCGCCTGATCTGGCGACTTCTGCGCATAACGGCCCTGGCTGTAAAACTGAGCGATCTGGGCGGCGGCAGCCGCGTGATGCTTGTTTTGAGCAAGGTCATCCAGAGCATCGAGCCCGCGCGCGATGGTTTCCTGGTTCTGCAAATCCATCATGCCAAGCTCATAGCGCGCATCCGTATCGACCAGCCGCAAGGCAGCGTGTTCGAGATGGGCTTTGGCTTTGAGCGCGTCGGCCGGCACGCCCGCAGACTGAATGCCGCTACGATAATAAAACGCAAGCAGCAGCTCGGCCTTGGCGACGAACGGCGCGCGATTGTCGAGATAGGGATCGACACCCCGATAGGTGGCGACGAGCCGCTCGAACAGCTGGAACGCTTTGGCGTGGTTGGTGAACGGTTGACCATTCATGGCGTAGAGACGTGCGACGTAATACTGGGCAATGAACACGCCATGATCGGCAGCGTATTTCAAGTCCGGCAGGGCGCGGGCGTAGTCATGCTCGATCAGCGCCTGGCGAGCCACGCTATAGGCCGAAGACTCTGGGCGTTCCGCAGGCACAGCCGCGCCCGACGAAAGCGCCAGCAGCGCCGCGACCAAAGTCAGCCGTCTAAATATCTGCATAGCACACCACTTCTGCCCCGCCGCCAGGATGAGTGACTGCGCCGTCGCGGGCAGGCCCAACCTGCGCGGCGTATTTATACAGAGCGCCGCTGCGCGAGTTCGTGAGCCGCGGCTTCCAGGCCTTTTTGCGTGTCGCCAGTTCGTCTGCACTGAGTTCAACATCGATGCTGCCCTTGTCTGCATCGATGGTGATGATGTCGCCGTCTTTGAGCAGACCAATCGGTCCGCCCACCGCAGCTTCCGGCCCGACATGGCCAATGCAGAAGCCGCGGGTGCCGCCCGAGAAGCGACCGTCCGTAACCAGAGCCAATTTCTCGCCCATGCCCTGGCCGTAGAGGGCCGCCGTTGTCGACAGCATCTCGCGCATACCGGGGCCGCCCTTGGGGCCCTCATAGCGGATGACGATGACCTCGCCTTCCTTGTACTGCTTTTTCGACACGGCCTCGAAGCACTCTTCTTCGCTGTCAAAGCAGCGCGCGGGGCCGGAGAACTTGGTCATCTTCATGCCCGCAACCTTCACAATGGCCCCCTCGGGCGCCAGCGTGCCGACGAGTCCCACCACGCCGCCAGTGGGCGACAGCGGATTGGTGACCGGATAGATCACCTTCTGATTGGTGTTGAACACGACGCCTTCGAGGTTCTGCTTGATGGTCTTGCCGGTGACGGTGATGCAGTCCTCGTGCAGATAGCCGCCATCCAGCAGTGTGCGCATGATCTGCGGCACGCCGCCGATCTCGAACACGTCCTTGGCAACGTATTTTCCGCCCGGCTTCAGGTCGGCGATGTAGGGCGTCTTCTTGAAAATCTTGGCGACATCGAACAGGTCGAATTTTATCCCCGCTTCGTGGGCGATGGCGGGGAGATGCAGCGCGGCGTTTGTCGAACCGCCGGTTGCAGCCACCACCGTTGCCGCGTTTTCCAGCGCCTTGAGCGTAACGATATCGCGCGGGCGGATGCCGCTGGCGATCAGCTTCATCACCTCACGGCCGCTGGCGGCGGCGTACTCGTCGCGGCTCTCGTAGGGCGCAGGCGATCCGGCAGAACCGGGCAGCGCGATGCCCATGGCTTCGGACACGCAGGCCATCGTATTGGCCGTGAACTGACCGCCGCAGGCGCCCGCGCCGGGGCAAGCAACGCATTCGAGCGCGTACAGCTCCGCGTCCGTCATCTTGCCGGCCGAGTGCTGACCAACCGCTTCGAACACATCCACAACGGTCACATCACGCCCCTTGAAACGGCCTGGCAAAATCGAGCCGCCATACATGAATACGGCGGGAACGTTCAACCGGACCATTGCCATCATCATGCCAGGCAGGGATTTGTCGCAACCCGCCAATCCAACGAGGGCGTCATAGCTGTGACCACGCATGGTCAGCTCAACCGAATCGGCGATGACTTCGCGCGAGACCAGCGACGACTTCATGCCTTGGTGGCCCATGGCGATGCCGTCAGTGACAGTGATGGTACAGAACTCGCGCGGCGTGCCGCCTGCTTCGTTCACGCCCTTTTTTACCGATTGGGCTTGCCGCATCAGCGAAATGTTGCAAGGCGCGGCCTCGTTCCAGCAGGTTGCGACGCCCACGAACGGCCGGTGGATCTGTTCGTCCGTGAGCCCCATGGCGTAGTAGTAGGAGCGGTGCGGTGCGCGCATCGGGCCTTCTGTGACGTGCCGGCTGGGCAGTTTGGACTTATCGAATTTGGCAGCCATCGTCGTGTCTCTGCTGTTTTTGTGTTCTTGTTCCAGTACAAAACACTACCGGAGCGTCCAGGGCTTGATTTCAATGGTGCAATTTTACCACGCCGAAGAAACGCAGGTTTTATCGCACTTCACGTCTCAATATCGGAGCGGTTTGTGGCGGCTTGTGGGCAAGACCACCTCTTCCTGTTGCAGCTTGGCAACAAGATTAACAGAATTCCGCCGAGGCACCAATACGAGACGACCTCACGACACCCGCCTCAGCAAGGCATACAGTCAAAGCCAGCATAGGTGACCCCGCAAAACCGCGTGAGGCACAATTCTTGCCTCAGCCGCTTTGTACTCAAGCGTCTGGGCGCGGCGTTGACGGAGTTAAGGCGATTGCGCGGCAGTTGTGGCTGAACAACGACAGACGCGCTGCGCCAAAACAGGTTAACAGGCAGTCAGGACAAGGCATCCGGCGTTTTACGATAGAGGTTGAACTATGAGCGATATAGCCAGCGCAGCCGGACCAGCCACGCCGCCAACGGGTGAGACGGCCACCATCAGCTGGTCGGGCAATCCGTGGTCGATGGCGGGCCTGGGCGCGATCAACGTGCTGCTGACCATTATCACGCTCGGCATCTATCACTTCTGGGCCAAGACCGAGGTGCGCCGCCGCCTGGTGTCCTCGATCCGCGTCAACAGCGAGCCGATAGAATACACCGGCACTGGCATGGAGCTGTTTCTAGGCTTCCTGTTGATCTTCGCCATTATTCTCTTGCCTGTGCTGGTGCTGGTCGTGGTCGCCCGCCTTGTCTTGGGTGAAGCGGGAGCCATCGTGCTGCTGCCGGTCTATGGGTTCTTCATCTATCTATGGGGTGTCGCGGTTTACCGCGCCCGCCGCTATCGCCGCTCGCGTCTGCGCTGGCGCGGCATCCGAGGCGCGATGACCGGCTCGTCCTGGGGCTATGGCTGGGGCTCTCTTTGGTCGTCGTTGCTGATCGGCATGACCTGGGGCTGGATCACGCCCTGGCGCGACAACTACCTGCACCGCCGCCTGCTCAACGATACGCGCTTTGGCGACCGTCCGTTTCTCTATTCGGGCCAGCCCGGACCGATGTACGGTGCCTACGCGCTGGCGTGGGTTGGGCAGCTGGTTGCCTTCTTCGTCATTCTGGGCATCGGCGCCGCCGTGCTTTACCCGATCGCAACACCGCTGATCGATGCCGTCACCAAGGCCACGGGCAGTGAAGGCTCGATCGACTGGAAATCGCCCGAGTTCGAAGGCCAATGGCCGCTGATTGCTGGGCTCATTGCTGCCGGCTACGGCTTCCTTGGTCTCTATGCCATCGCTTGGAGCCTGATCTGGAACCTCTTCTATGCCCGCGAGTACAGTTACTTTGTGTCAGAGACCAGGCTGGAAGGCTTGCGCTTTGATCTGAAGGTCTCGGCCTGGAGTATGTTCTGGCTGTTCTTCTCCAACACCTTGATGTCGATCCTTACCCTCACCATCTTGTCGCCTGTGGCCGAGGCGCGGGTCGCCCGCTACTTCGTGCAGCGGCTGAGCAGCACGGGCAGTATCGACTTTGCCGGCATCGCCCAGTCACAGCAAAAGATCGGCCGCACGGGTGAGGGCCTTGCCGAAGCCTTTGATATCGAGGCATCGTCGTACTTTATTTTGTCGATTTGAGCCCAGACGCTTCGGAGGCTACCCGTGGACGCTGCCACTTATTCCGGACGCTACAGCGACGGGCAAACAGCGGCGACCCGTCCGGTCCAGGTGACGTTGGCCGCAACGGCCGTTGAGATTGCCCTCGTTGACAAGTCCGAGCCCGAGCGGTGGACTTACACCAAACTGCGGGCCGCCGCGCCTGTCAGCTGGCGTGATAATGAGGTACTGTTGCGCTCCATCGAAGCACCCGGCGCCACGCTCTTCGTGCCCGATCCCGGTTTTGCATCAGCCGTGTTGAAACACTCGCCGCGGCTGTCGGTCAGTGCTCATCGTTGGCGCTACGCGGCACCCGGGCTGGCGATTACGGCCGCGTTCATCCTCGGTATCACCGCGATCTATGCGCTCCAGCTGCACCCAGCCCAAGCTGTCGCCAACGTCATTCCGCACGCCCTGCGCGAAGCGATTGGCCGCAAAGCCATGGCCGAACTGACGGGCGATCATCGGGAATGCACGTCGGCGGAGGGCACGAAGGCCCTGGACACGTTGGTTGGCGAACTGTCGAAGGCATCCGAGAGCGGCAAGCTGTTCAGTGTCCGGGTCGTGAATTGGGACTTGGTCAACGCCTTCGCTGTGCCCGGCGAACAGATCGTGATCAGCGGCGGGCTGATCGAAGCGGCGAAATCAGCCGACGAGGTCGCCGGCGTGCTCGCCCACGAAATGGGCCACGGCATCGAGCTGCATCCCGAAGCGGGCATCATCCGTTCGATGGGTGTTTCGGCGCTGATCCAGCTTTTAGCCGGCGGCAACACGGGCAGCTTGACCAATGTTGGCGCGCTGCTCCTGGAATTGCGCTATTCGCGCGAGGCCGAGCACGAGGCCGACACGCACGCGCTGCGTATCCTCAAAAACGCCGATATCTCCCCCAAGCCCTTCGGCGATTTTTTCAAACGGTTGATGAAGATCGAATCGGGCGGTAGCAGCAACAGTGACAGCTCCAGCAAGGCACAAAGCAGCGCGGACACGGCAATTTTCTCAACCCATCCGCCCACTCCAGAACGGGCCAAGATGGCCACCGACGCAGCGACCTATCCAGGCAAGCCCTCGCTGAGTGACATGGACTGGCGGGCACTCAAGGCAATCTGTGAGTAACCGCCTCGTTAACCTTGCCACAGCTTCACCCAATTTGCCGGGCAAACTGCCAGGATGAATGTGGCTGGCGGGGCGATGGCTGCACCTTTGACCCGCCGGCAGACCCTTCTGGCGCGCGCGGGGGACAACGCCTTGACCAAAGCCTTGACGACCATCGCCACCACTTTGCTCACAGCCTGCGGGCTGTTGGTGAGCGCCTATACGCTTGCCCCGCTTGGCTTTGCCATGGCGCTTCACGCCGCCATCAAAGACGGCAATGCACCGCTGATGAATGCACTTGTCGATTGGCCAGCAGTCAAATTCACGATGAAGCGCTCGATCCTGCAGCGGCTGAATGAGAAAGCCTTGGCGCGGGCCGACAATCCAGGCTGGCTGGAGCAGGCCAAATACACGCTGACTGACACGATCAGTCCCTACATGGTCGATTACATCGTCGCCGAGCGCATCACGCCGGAAGGCTTCACGCTGTTCATGGGCCCCAATTCGCCGATGGCCATCAAGGCCCGCGAGGCCGGCATGGACGTCGATAACATGCCGTCCGGTAACACGCTCCACCGCATCCGCCGCGCCAGTTTCGCCGACGTCACGCACTTCGAGTTCGAGATGGTCGACAAGTGGGACCAAGGCAAGGTGTTCCTGGCCGTGCTGGAGCTGAAAGATTTCATGTGGCGGCTCTCCAGCGTCGAGATGCTGTCGCTGGGCGATGGGGCCTGAGTGATAGGATTATTGCGTGGCTGGCACCACGCAGGCGGCCATGGCGCCGGTTGCCGAATGGCTGGCTGCTTTGCTGTCATCTGCCTGGACGTAGAACTCAACTTTGACCGCGCCAGCGTGCGCGAACACCAGGGTTCCATTGGCGTAGATGTCTTCGCGCAACGGTTTTGCTACGGCGCCAAACAGCAGGCCAGATGCACCGGGTTTTAGCACCAGCGTCGCGCCGGGGGCAATCTCGATGCCGTTTTCGAGGCGGCACAGCGCGCTAGCGTCCACCGCCGACGATGACCGCACCAGAGCCGCATCGCCCGCACCCTCAAGTGTCGCGCCGATTAGCCGCTCGGGCGTTTTGCCTGTGTTGGTGATCATCACAAAGCCATCGGTCCCCACATCTCCAGCCACAGCCGCGTGCACCCAAGGATGATGCAGCACCAAACCCTTGATCTTGACCTCGTGCGCCTGGCAGACGCCGCAGACACTAAGGCCACCCGCGATCGCGGCCAAACCGAAAGCTTTCAACAAGGTCATTGGCATCACTCTTTCCCGGCAGATGACGTTACGCTCATACAAGCACTCCCCCATACTAGGACAAAGGTCCCGCTATGTGCGAGGCATAATGCGTTGCAGCGCGGCCAGCCAGCGCTTGGCCCGTTCAAGATTGACACCCTGATCGCCGTACCCGACCACACTGCGCGAATAGATCGCCAGAGTTGACGACGTCGCGCCCGCTTCCGACACCTGAACATCGATGGTGTCAGGGAACTGGAACAGGGTGGAATACTCGACGAACCGGCCGGAGCGGTTGCAACCAGTGGCGCATGTCAGTTCGACGCTGTTGGGCTCCGACAGCACAACCAGCGTTACCTTATTACGCAAATCATCAGCGGACACCGGATAAATTGGCGAAACCAACTCGGGCTTGGCCTTCTGGCACAGGCGCTCAGGGCAGATCAACGCATCGCTGGGGCTCGCGCGCCGTTGCAGCTGCACGAAGTCAACTGGGCCCCAATCCTGCGGCAGGTGCAGCAGTTCGGCGATGCGCCAGTAGACGCCCTGCCCAGGCTCGTGCCAGATCCGCGCCGCCCCAAGCAATGCGACAGTGACAATGACGAGAAGGACGACCAGTGTTTCAATAAGGCGGCGCAGCATTGTCGGCTCTTCTGTGGTCTATACATAATGGAGATCGTGCAATTGGCTTAGCCAATATCCGCTACCCGTTTGCGCGCTGCCGTTAATTTCTCCAGCGTGGCGGCGAGGTCCACCAGCCGCTCGCGCATTTCCTCGACGACGTCTTGCGGGGCCCTGGAAACGAACTGCTCGTTGTTGAGTTTGGCGTTGGTCTTGGCGATCTCGGTTTCGGTGGCCGCGTAGGATTTGGCGAGGCGCGCCTCCTCGGCGGCGACGTCAACAATGCCTGCCAGCGGCAGTGCCGCGGTGGTCTCGCCAACGACGATCTGGACAGCGCCTTTGCTGGGCTCCTTGGGCGTTGAGATCGCTTCGATGCGGGCAAGCCGCTTGATCAGGTCACCATGGCGGGCGGCCCAGGCTTTGCTCTGCTCGCTGGCGCCGGTGAGTTCGAGTTGCAGCAGCGCCGCCGCCGGCACGCTCATTTCGCTCCGCACCGAGCGTATTTCAGAAATGAGTTTTACGACCCAGCCGATTTCCTCGTCGGCTTTGGGGTCCTGCAGCCCCTTGAGCGTTGGCCAAGGCGCGGTGACCAAGAGACTCTTGCGCTTGGGTCCGGTTTCGCCGGTTACGCGCCAGAGTTCTTCCGTAACGAACGGCATGAACGGATGCAGCAGGGCAAAGATCAGGTCCTGCACCCAGGCGGCCATGGCCCGTGTTTCGGTTTTGGCCGGACCATCCGCACCCGTCAAGATGGGTTTACTCAGCTCGACGTACCAATCGCAATAGACGCCGCGTACGAACTGATAGGCAGCACTCGCCGCATCATTGAAGCGGTAGCTCTCGATGGCGGCGGTGACCTCGGCGACGGCGCGTTCGGTTTCCCCGGCGATCCAGCGGTTGAGGGTTTCCTTGGCCTTGTGCGGATCAAAACCATCCGCACGCGCGCAACCGTTGACTTCGGCGAAAACCGCCGCGTTCCACAGCTTAGTCGTGAAATTGCGGTAGCCCTCGATGCGTTGCGCACCGAGCTTAATGTCGCGGCCCTGGCCCAGCACGGAGGCCAGCGTGAAGCGCAGCGCGTCCGCGCCGTATTCGTCGATGATCTCCAAAGGGTCGATGACATTGCCCTTGGTCTTGCTCATCTTCTGGCCTTTCTCGTCGCGCACGAGGCCATGGATGAAAACGTCCTTGAACGGCACCTCGCCCATGAAGTGCTTGCCCATCATCATCATGCGCGCGACCCAGAAGAAGATGATGTCGAAGCCGGTGACAAGCACGGCGGTCGGGTAGTAGCGGGCGAGTTCCGGCGTTTTGTCCGGCCAGCCGAGTGTCGAGAACGGCCACAGCGCGGACGAGAACCAGGTGTCGAGGACGTCGGGGTCGCGCCATTAAGCTCGGTGCGCAACGCATCGAGGGCTACCGCAATTTCACGACTAAG
>JANYHF010000054.1 GCA_025359185.1 Hyphomicrobiaceae bacterium
GCTACAACTTTGCAAGACTGATCGCCTGGCTAAGGGCGATTTTTTGGCTCTTTTGGCTGGTGGCACGGGTGGCATGGATCACGCAGCTACGCAGGCCGAGTGCTACCGCTGCCTAACAACGAGGTACTTCACGCCCGACTACTTCTGATAGTGGGTACCAGTGGACACTCAACGACGCTAATACGCCCGCCCGATGCAAAACTCGACGACGTCCATCAGCGCGGATTTGTGGCGGCTGTCGGGGAAGATTTCCAGGTCGTCGCGGGCGATCTTGCCGTAATGGCGGGCGCGGCCGATGGTGTCGGCGAGGGAGCCGTGCTTTTGCATGAGCGCGATTGCGTGTTCGAGGTCGCCCTCTGCAATCGCCGCCGTTTCCAGTGTGCGCTTCCAGAATGTGCGTTCGTCCTCGCTGCCACGCCGGTACGCCAACACGACGGGCAGTGTGATTTTGCCCTCGCGGAAATCGTCGCCGACGGATTTGCCCAGCCGCGCCTGCTCGCCGGAATAGTCGAGGGCGTCGTCCACCAGTTGGAACGCCAGGCCGAGATTGCGGCCATAGCTGCGCAAACCGGCCTGTTCGGCCTGAGGGCGGTCGCAGACGGCGGCGCCCACTTCGGCGGCAGCTGAGAACAATGCGGCTGTTTTCGCCTCGATCACGGCCAGATATTCATCCTCGGTCGTCGCCATGTTCTTGGATGCCGAGAGTTGCATCACCTCGCCCTCGGCGATCACAGCGGCGGCGTTGGCGAGGATGCGCAACGCCTTCAGCGAGCCGACATCCACCATCATCTTGAAGGCCTGGCCGAGCAGGAAATCGCCGACCAGAACGCTGGCCTGATTGCCCCAAACGAGCCGCGCCGTTGGCTTGCCGCGCCTTAGCGCACTCTCGTCCACCACATCGTCATGCAAAAGCGTCGCCGTGTGCATGAACTCGACGCTGGAGGCCAGCAGCACATGGCCATCGCCTGCATAGCCGCACATCTTGGCGGCGGCCAGCGTCAGCATGGGCCGCAGCCGCTTGCCGCCCGAATCGATCAGATGGCGTGCCAGCTGCGGGATCAGCTCAACGTTGGAACCGGCCTTGTCGAGGATGATGCGGTTGACGCGCCCCATGTCCGCGGACACCAGCTCGACAAGCGGTCCGAGCTTGGCGGCCGGGTCGCGAGCGTCATCCAATGGTACGACAACCCCCAAGATGGTCCCCTGGTTGGTGCTGCAGATTTGCTCCCGAGTATAGACTTTGGTACATAATGCCGGTCAAGGCAGAACGCCGCATCCGTCGCTCCATCCGCCTCAAGTTCTGGTGACTGCAAATGCGCGAACTGCTCAAAACCAACGATCCCGTGCTGATCAGCCTAGTTGAGGCCATCTTGGGCGGCGAGGACATCCCCGTATTCGTCGCAGACCAATATATGAGTGCGCTAGAGGGGTCCGTCGGCATTCTGCCCAGGCGCATCCTGGTGGCGGCGGAAGATCTGTTCCGGGCCCGCGTGCTGGTGGCCGGCGCTGGCGTGCCGCATGATCAACTGAGCAAGGCGAGCCATGGCTAGCGGCACGCTCACGGTGAATGCGTTTCTAGGCGGGCAGCTGCGGCTGGCGCAACCGGAAGCTGGGCACCGGGCGGGGCTGGACGCGGTGATGCTGGCAGCGGCAGCGCCGGTCGTGGCCGGGCAAAGGGTACTGGATGCTGGCAGCGGCATGGGCGTGGTCGGACTATGCATCGCGCGGCGGGTGCCAGGGTGCCACGTGACGGGTATTGAGGTTGATCCATCCTTGGCCGCGCTGGCGGGCGAAAACGCCAAAATCAATGAGCTGTCCGACCGGTATCGGGCCCTGTCCGGCGATCTCACGGGGCCGTTGAGCCACATCGAAACGCTTGGACCCAAGCGCGACAGTTTCCACGTTGTCGTTTCAAACCCGCCGTTCTACGGCGCGGGCCGGGGCAGCGTATCGCTCGAAACCGCCAGGCAACGAGCCAGCGTGATGCCCGAGGGCGGCCTTGAGGACTGGATCCGCTTCATGACAACCATGACATCGCCGGGCGGCACGCTCGTCCTCATTCATCAGGCTGCCGCGCTCGGCGAAATCCTCGCGCTGCTGGACGGGCGCTGCGGGGCGGCCAAGGTCTATCCGCTATTTCCGCGGTCGGGCGAACCGGCCCACCGCATCCTCGTCAGCGCCCGCAAAGGCAGCCGTGCCGGATTGACACTGCGCCAGGGTATGGTGCTGCATGGCGACGGAAACCAATTCACAGACGAGGCCGAGGCCGTATTGCGGCATGGCGCGGCTATCACCCTTAGCAAGTAGGAACCCAACCATGACGGCCAGCCTTTATCCCAAACTCCCCTATGTGGCCGCGATTGTGGGTGCGGGCAGTGGCATCGGCCGCGCGGCGGCACAGCATCTGGCGGACTACGGCGTCTCCGTCGTGGCTATCGACAGGGACGAGCCGGGGGCCAAGGAAACGGTGGCGATGATCGCGAGCGCAGGCGGCAACGCGACGGCGATGCGGGCCGAAGCGACCAACGATGCGGAGATCCGAGCCTGCCTGAACGCGGCGGAAAAAGCGCACGGCCGGCTGCACGCCCTGATCAATTGCGCAGCCATCACCGGCAAGACGAACCTTAAAGCGCACGAGGTCGATCCCGGTGAATTCGACACTGT
The DNA here is from genome assembly GCA_025359185.1 of Hyphomicrobiaceae bacterium. GTDB lineage: Bacteria > Pseudomonadota > Alphaproteobacteria > Rhizobiales > Hyphomicrobiaceae > JANYHF01. The sequence continues at coordinate 2,665 of JANYHF010000054.1, forward strand.
TTATCGCATCAATCTGCGGGCGGCGCTGGTGGTCTCGCAGGCCGTACTGCCGGGCATGCTGGCCAAGGGCTATGGCCGCATCCTGCACCTTGCGTCCATCGCGGGCAAAGACGGCAATGCGGGCATGACGGCGTATTCGGCGACCAAGGCCGGGCTGATTGGCATGGTGAAATCGATGGGCAAAGACTATGCGCAAAGCGGCGTGACGGTGAACGCGCTCGCCCCCGCCGTCATCCGTACACCTATGGTCGCGGCGCTTCCCCAAGCGACCATCGACTACATGACCGCGAAAATCCCCATGAACCGCTGCGGCACCCTCGAAGAGGCCGCCGCCATGATCGCCTGGATCGTGTCTCCGGGTTGCAGCTTCACCACCGGCTTTACCTTCGATCTGACGGGGGGACGAGCGACGTATTAGAGGCCTTTGGCTTAGCAACACTTTCTGCCGGAGCATTCACGCATGCGCGACTTTCAGCGGCCCGGACGGTCGCTTGCCTACGGCACGCGGGCCATGGCGGCCTCGTCGCATCCCAATGCGACGCTGGCGGCACTTGATGTGCTGAAGGCGGGCGGCAATGCGGTGGATGCAGCGGTGACGGCCGCAGCCGTCCTTGCCGTGTGCGAGCCGCAATCGACGGGTATTGGTGGCGATTGCTTTGTGCTGATGCATGTGCCGGGAGAGGGCCTCAAGGGGTTCAACGGCTCAGGCCGCTCGCCGCGCGGGTTGGACGCCGGGGCCATCATCGCGTCGGGGGCGCTGGACCATTTTTCTCCGCATACCGTCACCATCCCCGGTGCGATTGATGCCTGGGATCAAGTGCTCAGCGCGCATGGCACGATTGGGCTCGATGAGGCTCTGGCACCGGCCATCCGCTATGCCGAAAGCGGCTTTGTGGTTACCCCGCGCGTCGCTTTCGATTGGGCGACAGACCGTGAGCTGATCGAACGGCGCGAAGGCTCGCGCCAGCATCTACTGCTCAACGGAAGCGTGCCAGCCACAGGCAGCGTGATGCAGTTCCCGGCGCTGGCCGAAACGCTGAAGGCCATCGTTAAACGCGGGCGCGATGGGTTCTACGCGGGCGGCATCGCCGAGGACATGGTGGGCGATTTGCGCGCGCTCGGCGGCAGTCACGTCCTCGATGATTTCGCGGCCCATCGCGGCGAGTGGGTGACGCCAATTTCAACTGATTTTTCCGGCCTCGACATCGCCGAAATCCCGCCCAACGGCCACGGCATCACGGCGCTGGTCCTGCTCAACATCTTGAAGCATCTTCCCACGCGCGGAGCCGATCCGCTCAGCGCCCAGCGCATTCACCTGCTGCTGGAAGCCGCCCGCCTGGCCTACGCCGTCCGCGACCGTTTCGTTGCCGATCCGCAGTCGAGCCAAGTGCCAGTTGAGCACATGCTCTCAGACGCTTTGGCGCGCGAACTGGCGGCCCGGATCGATCCCAATCGCCGCACAATAACCTTCGGCTCAGTGCCCAATCCCCGCAAAAGCGACACGGTCTATCTCGCCGTGGCCGAAACCAGCGGGCTGGCAGTGTCGTTCATCAACTCCACGTATTGGTCGTTTGGCTCGGGCATCGTCACCCGGAAAACCGGCGTCAACCTGCAAAACCGGGGGCACTGTTTCAACCTCGTTCCGGGCCATCCCAACGTCATCGCGCCAGGCAAGCGGCCGCTGCATACGATCATCCCCGGCATGGCGCTGCGCGATGGCCAGCCCGAAATCGTGTTCGGCGTCATGGGCGGCGACTACCAGCCGCTCGGCCATGCGCAGGTGCTAACCTCGATGCTGGACTATGGGCTGGACGCGCAAGCCGCCGTCGATCTGCCGCGCGTGTTTTTCGATGCTCAAGGGTTGGTGCTGGAATCAGGCGTGCCGGACGCCGTCGCCGCAGCATTGGCAGGCATGGGCCATCTGGTGGCGCGCGCGCCAGAACCGCTAGGAGGCGGACAGATCATCGTCTATGACCGTAAGGCGGGCGTCCTGAAGGGTGCGTCCGATCCGCGAAAGGATGGATTTGCCGCTGGTTTGTAGAGGGTCCCATGACGGGTGCATCCAGCAAGGACAGGTTGCGCACAGTGCAGGTCCGCATCGAGGGCAACGTGCAAGGCGTCGGCTTCCGCAATTGGACGCAACGGATGGCGCGGCAGCTTGGGCTGGCGGGCTGGGTCCGCAACCGGCGCGACGGCAGCGTCGAAGTGGTGTTCTCTGGTTCAGGCGCGGCGGTCGGGGACGCGCTGGTGCGGTGCAAAATGGGGCCGCGTTCGGCCAAAGTCACCAGTATCGCCGCCACAGATATTGACCCGCCCGCGCTTTCTGGTTTTAAAGTCCTGCCGGGCGTGTAAGTTGCTTGTAGTCACACCAAACGGGGCAACTATGAAAATCACGGCATTGTATGCGGGCGCGCTGGCGCTGATGTATCTGTTCCTGACGTTCCGCACGCTCAACTACCGCCGCACCCAACAAGTGGAAATCGGCGATGGTGGTGACAAGCAGCTGCTCCGCCGCATCCGCGTGCACGGGAATTTCTCCGAGTATGTGCCCATCGCGCTGTTGCTGATGGGCTTTGCCGAGTCCCTACATCTCTCAGGCACCGGCCTGCATGTCCTCGGCCTGCTGCTGCTGGTGGGCCGAATTGTCCACGCCTACGGCCTCTCGCAAACGCCTCATATTCTGCCGATGCGCGCCGGCGGAATGGCGGCAACCCTACTGGCCATTCTCGGCGGCGCGCTGGCATGTCTGTGGCTGGCGCTGACCTAATACTGCATCATCGCCGGCATGGTTTTGGCCTGCGCCACCCAGCTTTCCACCTGCTTGAGGCCTGGCAGCTGACGCACCAGTTTGTGCGTGGCGTTGGCTTCGGCCATGGCCTTGTGCAGGTTGGCGGGCACACGCATTTTCAGCTCCTTGACGGTATCCACGCCGGCCTTTTCGAGGAGTTCGGAATACTCTTCGGCAACGCCTTTGACGCGCATCAGGTCGCTCATATTGGTCCATTTCAGTACCAGCGTTTCGGTGATGCCGGTCGCTGCCGCCACCTCCTTGCGGCCCTTGGGCGTGATGCCGCGCGCCAGCAGCTGGCCGGTGGTCTTGATGCCCGCCGCCCGCAGCTTTTCGCCAAACACTTTGGCAATGCCTTCGATGGTTTCGATTGAGTAGCTCATAGGGTGCCTGTCCTCGTGCCAATGCGGTTGCGCGCTGCCAAGGGCCACGGTGCATCGCAACGGGAGGCACCTCACTTGGGCGTCCGGCAGCAGAATCAAACTGCTACAATCTAGCGCATACGGACCAGCCTGGGGAGAGTGCGCGGCGTCATTTGCAAAAAGGGTTACTGCGTGCATAGGGTGACGCTGCAACTTGATGAGTCGAGCCTGCCCCCGGGGGAACGCCATGACTGCCAGCGATATGGTCTATATCGGTAAGAGCGAGAAAGACGAGGTGCTCGATCCCCGCCTTGCCAACCGTCACGGCTTGATCACTGGGGCGACCGGCACCGGTAAGACAGTGACGCTTCAGGTGATGGCCGAGGGCCTGTCGCGCCTGGGTATTCCGGTCTTTGCCGCCGATGTGAAAGGCGATTTCTCGGGCGTTTCGCAAATGGGCGTGCCCAACCCTGTGTTTGAGGCACGGGCCGCCCAGATCGGCCTCGACGACTACAAGCATGAGCAGTTCCCGATCATGTTCTGGGATCTCTATGGCGAGGCCGGCCATCCGATCCGCGCCAGCATGAAGTCGATGGGGCCGCTGATCGTGTCGCGGCTGCTCGACCTCAACGACGTGCAGGAAGGCATTATCAACATCGTTTTCCGGGTGTCGGATGACGAGAACATTCCCTTGATTGATCTCGACGACTTGCGTGCGGTCTTGAACAATGTGAGCAACCGCGCCGAGGAGATTTCGGCCAAGTATGGCAATGTGGCCAAGGCTTCAGTCGGCGCCGTGCAGCGGTCGCTTCTGGTGCTGGAGCAGCAGGGCGGCAAGAATTTCTTTGGCGAACCGGCGCTCGACATCAACGACTTTATGAAGAAGGACGCCCAGGGCCGCGGTTACATCAACGTGCTGATGGCCGACAAATTGATGCAGAGCCCCCGGCTCTACGCGACGTTCCTCTTATGGCTGATGAACGAGCTGTTCACCAAACTCCCAGAGGCAGGCGATCTCCCCAAGCCCAAACTGTGCTTCTTTTTCGACGAAGCCCATCTGCTGTTCGACCAGGCGCCGCCTTCCTTGATGGAGAAAATCGAGCAGGTGACGCGGCTGATCCGTTCTAAGGCGGTTGGTGTCTACTACGTGACGCAGAACCCTCTGGACGTACCCGACACCGTATCGGGCCAGCTCGGCAACCGCGTGCAGCACGCCTTGCGCGCTTTCACCCCCCGCGAACAAAAGGCCGTGCGCGCCGCCGCCGAAACGTTCCGTCCTAACCCCAAAATCGATACCGCGCGCGTGATCATGGAACTCGCCGTCGGCGAGGCGCTGGTGTCGATGCTGGAAGGCAAAGGCACGCCCGAAATGGTCGAGCGGACGCTGATCCGGCCGCCGTCGGGGCGCGTTGGGGCGATCACAGACGCTGAGCGCAACGCGGTGCTGGCCGAAAGCCCGCTTTTGGGCAAGTACGAGCAGCGTGCACAGAGCCGGTCAGCCGCCGATGTACTGGACAAGGGCAGCGGCGGGCAACCGGCAGCAGGCAGCGCGCCGGTGGAAGCGGGTGCCGCAACTTCGGGCGGCGGCTGGTTTGGCTGGGGCAGCAAGGCCGCCACGCCGCCAAGCCCTCCAGGCGCCCCCTATGGCAAACCCGCCTCCCGCTCGGGGAACTACGGCGGCAACCGGCAGTCTACGGTTGAAATTGTTGAAAAGGCGGCCGCGCGTGGCGCCGTGCAAATCGCCACCCGCGTCGTCGGCCAGATGATCCGCCGGGCGCTGGGCGGGCGGTAGGGCGGGACCGCTGTAAACCGAAGCCAAAACTAACCGGCCACCTCGAACCAGGCGTCCATCCCGGCCGCCTGATGGTCAAGCATGTGGCAGTGCAGCATCCATTTGCCGGGGTTGTCGGCGACGAAGCCGATGGTAGAGGTCTCGCCGGGTTGCACCAGCAGCGTGTCCCACCAGAACGGCTGTGGCGCGGGGCCGTTCTCGCGTGCCAGCAAGCGGAAATGGTGACCGTGGACGTGCATGGCGTGCGGCCAGGCGGTGCGGTTCTCGATGCGGACATGCACGGACCGGCCGCGTGGGGCGCGGAACAGCGGCTCGCCTGATCCCATTGCCGCCATATCCATGGTGGTCTTGCCGTTAAATTGCCAGACCGAGCCAGTGCCCATCAACACCTTCATGTCCATTTCATTGGCCGCGCCGCCGGTCATCAGCAGCGGGACAATCAATTCGCCCTTTGGGTCAGGCTCGAGAAGCAGCGGATTTGGCGCTAGCGCAATTGGCGCCACCAGCGGTTCGGCGCGCCTGCGGTCTGTCGCGTGGAATTGCAGTCGCCCCAGTTCCTGCCGCTCGCCCGAAATCTCCGCCAGCACAAAACTGTGCCCCGGCGTGCCGACCATGTCCACCATCAGATCGAAGCGATTGCCCGGCCCTAACATCAACGCCTCGCCATAGCTGGTGGTGGGGCCGACGGGCTGGCCATCGACGGCGATCAGTTTGGGTTGCGCACCCTCGAGTTGCAGCCGCAAGATGCGGGCGCTGCACGCATTGATCAGCCGCAGCCGCACGCGCTCGTTGGCCTGCACCGGCAAGGTGACGAACGGCTCGCCGTTGACGGTGATGTGGTTGCCAAGCCGCCCGGCATGGGCCTGATCGTGGCGCGAGCCGAAGCCGCCCGCCATCTGCCCATCAGTTCCCAATCGCCAATCGCTGATCAACAGCACGATGTCCTGATCGGCTTGCGGCGGCTCTTGCTCCTCGACAATCAGCGCGCCCGCGAGGCCACGCGGCACCTGCTCGAACGAGCGCTCATGCGGGTGATACCAGAACGTACCGGCGTCCGGCGGCGTGTAGCGGTAGTCGAACCCAGAACCTGGCGCGACCACGGTCTGCGTCAGCCCCGGCACCCCATCCATACGGTTGTCAATGCGGATGCCATGCCAATGCACGGCGCTTCCTTCAGGCAGCTTGTTGGCAAAACGGATCGCCAGTTCTTCGCCGTGCCTGACGCGCAACACTGGCCCTGGAACGGTGCCGTCAAAGCCCCAGACAGGCGTCTGCGGACCCGTCGCGCCCATCAGTCGCGCCGTGGCCACCCTGGCCTCCAAGTCGCGCATGGGGCCAACGTTTGCCAGCACCGCTTTTGCGGCCAGCGGCGTCAGCACTGATGCTGCCGCGCCCATCAACACTGCGCGCCGTGAAGGATTGAATTTCTTGGGCTGCATGGCGGTAAATCCCGGTCGGTCGTGATAACACTCATCATAAACGACCGACGTGCCACGCCGGATTAATTCGCGTCCATCCCGCTGATATAGCCAAACGCCAGATGGCAAACCTGTACGCCAGATGAACAGCCCGTTCAGGGCCCGCTCAACGCCGCCATGCTCTAAAGGCACACATCGGGCCGCTATGAAGCAGGCCCTTCAGAGCCAACGGAACCCAAGGCCATGCGCACCCTGAAATCCTTCGCCACCGCCGCCTTGCTCGCCGCCAGCCTTTTTGGCGCGGCAATCGCTCCCGCCAGCGCCGACATCCAGGGCGGTGATAAATTCCGCGTTCGCGGGCTTTACGGCTCGCAGGTTCTCAACCTGATGAACGGCCCGGCGCGCTGGGCTGGCGTCGAGATCCAGATCCCCTTCGATGCCCATGATCTGCGCGCTACCGGCGTGCGCCAGGGCAATTGGGTGCAGGTGAGTTTCCGGGGCGACAATGGTCAAGACTACACGGGCTGGGTTGAATCCCAGTTCCTGGCGCCGGACGACCAGATCGAGGCCACGTCCTACCGCATTATCAACGTCCGGCGCGGCCAGACGCTGCCGCTGATGGATCCCAACGGAAACGGCGTGATTGCGTATATTCCTGCAGGCTCTGGGCCGTTGCTGGCCTCGGGTCCGTGCCAGAACGGCTACTGCCCCGTCACCTACAGCTGCCACAACGGCACCTTCGAGGGTCTGGTCGATCAGGATTACCTGGCCGCCGTGCGTCCCGCCTATTCCCGCCTGCCCGATCCCACTCCGGTCAATCCGGGCTATGCGTCCGCCGATACCGCCTATACCGCCGGCTATGTCTTCCAGTCGCCGCCCGACTATACCGACAACGTCGATCTTTTGCCGCCGCCGGTGTACCAGCCCCGTCCGCAGCATCACTGGCGGCCGCATGGCCATCACGCCCAGAACTACGGCTATTGATCACAAACACTTGTCCAGCAAAAAAGGCCCGGCGCACCGCACCGGGCCTTGATCATTTTGGTGGCCGAAAAGTCCGCCTATTCCATCTCGGCCATGCGGCGGTCAACATAGTCCCCGACGGTCTTGATCAGCACATCCATATGGTCATCGAAAAAGTGGTTCGCGCCGGGGATCACCTTGTGATCGACGTGGATGCCCTTTTGCGTCTTCAGTTTGCCCACGAGATCGTTGACCGACTGCACCGGGATGACCCGGTCTTTCTCGCCGCTGACCATCAGGCCAGACGCCGGGCAGGGCGCTAAGAAGCTGAAATCATACAGATTTGCGGGCGGCGAGATCGACACGAAGCCGGTGATCTCAGGCCGCCGCATGAGCAGCTGCATCCCGATCCAGGCGCCGAACGTCGGCCCTGCGATCCAGCATTGCCGGGTGTCCTGGTTGTAAACTTGCAACCAATCCAGCGCCGAGGCCGCATCGCTGAGCTCGCCCGGCCCGTTATCGTAAACGCCCTGGCTGCGCCCGACGCCGCGAAAGTTAAAGCGCAGCACCGAAAAACCCCGCTCGGCAAAGGCATAATAGAGCTGGTAAACGATGGCATGGCTCATGGTGCCGCCGAGCTGCGGATGCGGATGTGGCGGCAAAATCAGAGCAATGGGCGCGCCAGCAGCAGCTTCGTGATGATATCGGGCTTCGATGCGCCCGGCAGGGCCATTGATGGTGACTTCCGGCATGGTGGGATGGGTTCGCCTCTCGTTAGCGCAATACTTGACTTGGGGTGTCGGGATTTCTATGACTTGGCGCAGCGCCAATCCTGAAAAGCCCGGATGCTTAGCACGGCCGCCGGGTGCTGACGCAACAATTTTGACGCTGCCGTGACAGGCAGCCCGGGTTTCAACGTGGAATTGAACTCCAAAGGACGTTACGCCGTGATGGCGATGGCTGATCTGGCGCGGCATGGCGGGGCTGCGGCGGTGCCGTTGAGCGATATTGCCGAGCGCCAGCAGATTTCCATCGCCTATCTTGAGCAGATCTTTTTGAAGCTCCGGCGGGCTGGGTTGATCGAGAGCGAGCGCGGCCGGATGGGCGGATACCGGCTGGCGAGGGCGGCGTCTACAATTGCGGTTTCGGACGTTATGGCAGCTGCGGATGAATCGGTTGAAATGACCCGTTGCGCCAGCGAAGGCACGCCCGGCTGCGTCAAGCAGGAGCGCTGTCTGACACATGACCTCTGGGATGCCCTATCTGATCAAATTCGTTATTATTTACAAGATGTTAGCCTGCAGGACGTGATCGATGGCAAGGTCCGGCGCAACGCCATCCTGGAGGCTGCCGAATGAGCGGCACCCGCACCTATCTCGATTGGAACGCGACCGCCCCCATGCGCCCTGAAGCCCGTGCGGCGATGCTGGCGGCGCTGGCGGAAACCGGCAATCCGTCGTCGGTGCACGCGGAAGGCCAGCGCGCGCGAGCGATCATCGAAACCGCGCGTGAAAAAGTTGCCGCGCTGGTGGGGGCCGAGGCGCACAACGTCATCTTCACCAGCGGCGCGACCGAGGCGGCCAACCAGGCGCTGACGCCGCTGTGGTGGGCGGATGGCCAGCCTCGTCCGGCGGGCCGGTTGTATGTGAGCGCCATCGAGCATCCCTGCGTGCTTTCGGGTGGGCGGTTCGCTCCCGGTTTGACCGGATTGCTGCCTGTGACCAGCGCCGGAATTCTTGATATTTCCGTTTTATTACAAACACTTAAATTGCACGACCCAGCAACAGGCCAGCCCCTCGTCGCACTCATGCTGGCCAATAACGAAACCGGCATGATTCAGCCCGTTTCGCAGGCCGCTCAGGCCGTTCATGCCGCCAACGGCACCCTGATTTGCGATGCTGTCCAAGCCGCAGGGCGTATACGAATAAACATGACAGAACTGGACGCCGGCGCCCTGCTCCTCTCCTCCCACAAGCTCGGCGGCCCCAAGGGCGCGGGCGCGCTGATCCTCGCGCGCGACACGGTTAATCCTGCCCCGCTCATCACCGGCGGCGGGCAGGAGCGGCGGCAGCGGTCGGGCACGGAGAACGTCGCGGCCATCGCCGGCTTTGGCGCGGCGGCCGAAGCAGCCTTAACGGACTTGGATCACATGCCCCGCGTCGCTGCCCTGCGCGACCGGCTCGAAACCAGCGCAAACCGTGCTCATTCCTGGTCATCCAGTAATCATTCCGCGTCATTTGCGTTACTTTGCGCTCAGTCCCGGCTCCCCAACACCACGCTTCTGTCGCTCCGCGGCGCGTCCGCCGAAACGCTCGTGATCCAGCTCGATTTGGCAGGCGTTGCGGTCAGTGCAGGCGCCGCCTGCTCGTCGGGTAAGGTTAAGCGCAGCCACGTTCTCGACGCCATGGGTGTGGACCCGGAGACGGCCAGCGGCACGATCCGGGTCAGCCTCGGCACGGCGACTACGGAAGATGACGTGGACCGGTTCCTAGCCGCGTGGGCAGCCATCGTGACCGCGCACACGGCTCGGAAGGCTGCGTGATGGCAAAGGTTTGTACAAATAATAACAAGAACGGAGCTTAACCATGGCCGCAGTTCGCGAGACGGTCGAAGCCGTCAAAACATTGGATGTTGATCAGTATAAGTATGGGTTCTCGACGGACATCGAGAGCGTGCAGGCTCCCAAGGGCTTGTCCGAAGACATCGTCCGCTTCATCTCGGCCAAGAAGAACGATCCCGCCTGGATGCTCGAATGGCGGCTCGAAGCTTACCGCAAATGGGTGTCGATGGACGAGCCCACCTGGGCCAAGGTGCACTATCCTAAGATCGATTTCCAGGACCTGCATTATTACTCCGCCCCCAAATCATCCGAGGGGCCAAAGGATCTTGCCGACGTCGATCCCGAACTTTTGAAGATGTATGCGCGCCTCGGCATACCGCTGAAGGAGCAGGAATATCTTGCGGGCGTCAAAAAGGGCGCACCCGCCGTGGCGGTCGACGCGGTGTTCGACTCAGTCTCCGTCGTCACCACCTTCAAGGACACACTGCGCAAGTCCGGCGTCATCTTCTGCTCGATCTCGGAAGCGCTGCGCGAGCATCCGGACCTCGTGAAAAAATACCTCGGCTCCGTCGTGCCGCAAGGCGACAACTACTACGCCGCGCTCAACGCCGCCGTGTTCTCGGACGGCTCTTTCGTCTACATCCCCGAGGGCGTCCGCTGCCCGATGGAGCTCTCGACCTATTTCCGCATCAACGCCGAAAAGACCGGTCAATTCGAGCGCACCCTGATCATCGCCGAAAAGGGCTCCTACGTCTCCTACCTCGAAGGCTGTACCGCCCCGATGCGCGACGAAAACCAGCTGCACGCGGCCGTGGTGGAACTGATCGCCATGGACGACGCCGAAATCAAGTATTCGACCGTGCAGAACTGGTATCCCGGCGACCAGAACGGCAAGGGCGGCATCTATAATTTCGTCACCAAGCGCGGTGATTGCCGGGGGAGGAATGCGAAGATTTCGTGGACGCAAGTGGAGACGGGTTCGGCGATCACTTGGAAATATCCGAGCTGTATCCTGCGCGGCGACAACTCGCGTGGAGAGTTTTACTCAATCGCCGTGTCGAACGGCTATCAGCAAGTGGATTCTGGAACCAAGATGATCCATCTAGGCAAGAACACGTCGAGCCGGATTATCTCAAAGGGCATCGCGGCCGGGCATTCGCAGAACACATATAGAGGTCTCGTCACCGCCCATAAGAAAGCGACCGGCGCGCGCAATTTTACCAATTGCGATAGCCTTCTTATTGGCGACAAGTGCGGCGCACATACCGTGCCATACATAGAGGCCAAGAACTCCTCCGCCCATTTCGAACACGAGGCGACAACGAGCAAAATCTCCGAGGACACGCTGTTCTATTGCCAGCAGCGGGGCCTGTCGTCGGAGGAGGCGATCGCGCTGGTGGTGAACGGTTTCGTGCGTGACGTGCTGCAGCATCTGCCGATGGAGTTCATGGCCGAAACGCAGAAGCTGATTGGGATCAGTTTGGAGGGGAGCGTGGGGTGAAGGGGTAGTACCGTCGAGCGAATATACCGACCCATCAAGTTTTGTCATCCCGGATGCGCTGCAGCATTCTTCATGGTGCGGCGCGGATCCGCGATCTTGTTTGCGGCTCTGGCCCCTGTTCGAACCACAAGATCCCGCGTCTGCGGTGCACCGAAGAAGAATCGCTGCACCGCGCCCGGGATGACGAGTGCGTATTTTTGATCGCCGGTATAAGGACACGGGTCTATCCGAGCCCACCACCCCGGTGTTGTTTTCAACCCACCGATTGAACCGCCTTGTGTGGCCGGTCGATCCGCCAACTGCGCATGGCGGCTGAGGACGGCCCCGCGTCAAATCCGCGGCAGCGTCGAAATGGTCCGGGTGGGGTGGTCGGACAGGATGTTCAGCGTGCGCGAGAAATACTCGCGGCGGGTGACGATCAGCACCACCAGGGTGGTCGTGACGATGAACAGCAGCGGATGGATGAACCAGCCGATGGCGGCCATCGCGAAGTAGTAGGAGCGCAGGCCGAGGTTGCCATGCTCGGCCGCGATGCCAGCGACGCGGCCCGCCCGGGCGGCGTAATTTTCGCGCACGCCTTCGGGTGCCGTGGCGGGCGGCGGTGTCGCGCCCATCATGATCATGGCGTAGTGGGCAAGACGGAACGCCCAGGCGAACTTGAAGAAAGCATAGATGAAGATCGTCATCATCAAGAGCACCTTCAGATCCCAGGTCACCGATATGTTTTGTGCAGTGTAGGGCAGCCGGTCGAGGATGGCTTGGGCGCGCGCGCCAGAGCCGAGCAGCGCCGACAACGCGCCGATAATGACGATGCTGGTCGAGGCAAAAAAGCTGTTGCCGCTGGCAAGGCTCGAGATCAGCAGCACATCGATGACCCGGTCGTGCCGGTGCACCATATGCGACATCCACTTCATGCGATGGCTCTGGATGGCGCCGACCAGACTCACCTTCCACAGACCGCGCGCGCTGGTGACGAGATTGTAGGCAACGGTGCAGATCAGGAACCAGGCGAGCGCCGCGAGATCGAGCGGGGAGAGCCCTAGCGCGCTGAAATCGAATTGCCACAAGCCGTTCAATGACATCGCTCGCCCCTTGACCCGCTCAGCGTCTCCGCCGGCCCGAAACCCAGAGGTGACCTAGCACGGCAATGGTGACAAGCGCACCACCCAGGATCGTTGCAAGGCTGGGCGTCTCGGCGAAGACCAGCCACACCCAGAGCGGGGCGAGCGGGGCTTCAAGGGCACCGATCAGAGCCGCTTCGACGGCCGGCACTAAGCGTGTGCCGGTCACGAAAAGGCCGAAGCCCAACGTGTTGGCGACAAGGCCAGCGGCGATGACCAGTCCGAAATCTTTTGGCGTTGCGGGCAGATGATGGGCAAACGGAATGGCCACCAATCCGGCCAGCAAAGCAGAGGTGGCGGCGGCAGGGAGCATTGGCACTTCGGGTGACTTTCGGCCCATGACCATGAGACTGGCCGCGCCCGCGGTCATGAGGGCGGCCAAGAAATCGCCAGCGAGGCTGCTGCCATTGTCCTGCGCGGTGACCATCAACACCACGCCAAGGAGCGCGGCCAAACTGGCCAAAACCGCCGAGGCGGCTGGCTGCTCGCCCAGGAACAGGAACCCCAACGCCGCCGCAAAGAACGGGACTGTGGCATAGATGATGCCGACATGGGCGACCGTGGTCAAAGTGAGAGCTGGGATGAAGCAGAGGATTGCAGCCGCCGATATGACCGCATAGAGCCAAGCAAAGCCGCGCATCTTGGCAAAGCCACGGAGTGCACTTCGGCCGTCAAACCAGAACATCAGCAATAGCAGACCGAGCGCACCAGCCGGGCCGCGCCAGACCAGCATCGAAAAGGCATCGAGGGGAACGGCCCGCACGAACAAACCCGCCGTGCTCCAGGCGATGGTGGAGGCCAGCAGCAAGAGCACGCCGCGGCTATGGGATTGGACGGGTGTAAGAGAAACGGCGGCAGAAGTCATGAGTTTCAGATTTTTTGTCGTGACAACGGGCGCCGACCCTACACGCTGGCCATTGCACCGTCTCCGTGCAAAACTCAGCTTTCCCAGCCATGTGAGATCCGCACGACCGTGCCTCCCAAACCGCAACCCGACTCCGGCCCCCAGCTTGCCGCGAACCTGTTTGCGGCCAGCGCCGATGGCGGACGCATCGCCGAGAACATCGTGCTGTTTGCGCGGCTGCTGCGCGCAGCCGGGCTGCCGGTTGGTCCGCAAAAAGTGGTGCTGGCGACGCAGGCCGTGTTGGCGGCGGGGCTGGAGAGCCAGAAGACACTCTATTGGACGCTGCACGCCGTGTTCGTGAACAAGCGCAGCGAGCGCGAGATCTTCAACCAGGCCTTCGTGATGTTCTGGAAGGACCCGGAATTCCTCAAGCAGATGATGTCGCTGATGGTGCCGAACCTGAAGGGCGGCGGCGCGCCCGATGACAAGGAATTGTCCCGGCGTATGAGCGAGAGCCTGTTCAAGAACAGCGAGCGCAATGTCCCGAAGGCCGAAGACCAGATCGAGGTCGATGCCGCCGACACCTATTCCGAGGCGGAGGTGCTCAGGGCCAAGGATTTTGAGCAGATGAGCGCAGCGGAACTTTCGCGCGCCAAACGCACCATCGAGCGGCTGACGCTGCCCTTCGAGGAAATCCGCACGCGCCGCTACGAGCGCGCCAATCGCGGCGAGAAGCTCGACGTGCGCAAAATGCTGCGCGATGGGGCGGCCAGGGGCGGCGAGTTCCTGATGCCCGCTTTCCGCACCCGCGCCTGGCGCCGCCCGCCCATCGTGGTGCTGTGCGATATTTCGGGCTCCATGGACACCTACGCGCGCGTTTTCCTGCATTTCCTCTATTCGCTGACCAACGACCGTGACCGGGTGCATTCGTTCCTGTTCGGCACGCGGCTGACCAATGTCACCCGGGCGCTGAAATTCCGCGATCCTGACGTCGCCATCGCCCGCGTCACCAAGGACGTTGTCGATTGGTCCGGCGGCACCCGCATCGGCCACTCGTTGGCCGAGTTCAACCGCATATGGGCGCGCCGTGTGCTCGGGCAGAACGCGCTGGTGCTGCTGTTCACCGATGGTCTCGACCGCGAGGGCGGCGAAGGCATCGCGGCCGAAGCCCGGCGCCTCGCAGGCAGCTGCCGCAAATTGATCTGGCTCAACCCGCTGATGCGTTATGATGGTTATGCGCCCATCGCGTCGGGCGCGCGCTTCATCTCCGAACACGCCAGCGAAATGCGCTCCTGCCACAATGTCGCCAGCCTCGAAGATCTCGCGCGGGCGCTGTCGGGCAATACACAACGTATCCGTCATGACGAAAGGACTTCCGCATGAGCGTCCTCCCGCTTGCTCTCGACTGGACCGCCAAAGGCCGCAAAGTCGCCATCGCCACTGTGATCGAAACCTGGGGCTCGGCCCCCCAACCCGTCGGCAGCCAGCTGCTGATCGACGATGCGGGCAACTTCGAGGGCTCGGTCTCGGGCGGCTGCGTTGAAGGCGCCGTGATCACCGAAGCGCAGGACGTGATCCGCACGGGGCGGCCGGTGTCGCTGGCGTTCGGCGTTGCGGACGAAACGGCCTGGCAAGTTGGGTTGGCCTGCGGCGGCAAGATAAGGGTGTATGTGGAAGCGGTGCGGGGGGAGTAGCGGCGATGCCGATGAGTCCAGTGTCCCCGCTTCCTTGGGGAGCAGTGAGCGTTCAACGGAACCAGCCCCCAACATGCTGACCTCCCACCTCAACCGGCTGCAAGCGGACATCACCGCCCGCCGCCCCGTCGCGGTTCTGACAACGCTAGCCACCGGCGCGCAGCAGCTCATCCATCCCGGTGATCCGTTGCCGGACGAACTTGCGGCACTGCTGGCGGATGCAGTGCGTAAGGACAAATCGCAGGTGGTGCAGACGGCGGCGGGGGAGGTGTTCATCAATGTGTACAATCCGGCACTGCGGATGGTGATGATCGGTGCCGTGCATATCTCGCAGGCGTTGATCCCGATGGCCAGGGCGGCAGGCTATGATGTAATGGTGGTTGATCCGCGCACAGCGTTTGCGTCTGGTGAACGATTTGAGGGCGTGACGCTGGATGCGCGCTGGCCGGACGAGGCGTTGCCCGGCATCGCGCTCGACCGGCGCACGGCGTTTCTCGCGCTCACCCACGACCCCAAGATCGACGACCCGGCCTTGTTGCTCGCGCTCGCCTCGGACTGCTTCTATATCGGCGCGCTGGGCTCTACCCGCACCCACGCCAAGCGGCGCGAAAGACTAATGTCGGCGGGCATCGCGGCGGACACATTCGATCGCATCCGCGCGCCCATCGGCCACGACATCGGCGCCATCGGCGCGCCCGAAATCGCCATCTCGATCATGGCCGAGGTGACGGCGCACTTGCGGGGTAAGGACGTCAGGCGGTCATGAAATTCCGGACGGTTCCGCTCAGCGAGGCCGAGGGCGCGATCCTGGCCCATTCCGTGGTTCTGCCTGGCGTCACGTTCAAGAAGGGGCGCAGGCTGATCGCCGCCGATGTTGCAGCGCTTAAAGAAGCGGGGCCGTCAGACGTCATGGTCGCCCAACTCGGGCCGGACGATGTGCCCGAGGACGAAGCTGCCGGCCGCATCGCCCGCGCCGCTGCCGGAACCAACGTGCAAGTGGGAGCCGCCTTCACCGGCCGCGCCAATCTCTACGCCACGACGCCCGGTATCGCGACCCTCAGCCCCGAGAGCATCATCGCCCTCAACAGCATCGACGAGGGCCTAACGCTTGCAACCGTGCCCCCCTTCGAGCGGGTCGCAGCGCGCCAGATGCTGGCGACGGTGAAGATTATTCCGTTCGCGTTGCCCGAGCGCGTGGTGGCCGGGGCCGAGGCGCTGCTACGAGCGAACGACCCAAAAATCAGCGTCGCGGCTTTTCGCGCAGCTACGGCAGGACTTGTGCTGACGGCATTGCCCGGCACCAAGCCGTCCGTCTTGGAAAAACGCCGCCAATCCGTCGCCATCCGGCTCGCGGCCAACGGAAGCAGCCTCGGCCCCGTCGTCACCTGCGATCACACGATTGAGGCCGTCGCCCGGGCAATCACGAGCCTACGAACAGCCGGTACTGATCCCATCCTGGTCTTTGGCGCCTCCGCCATCGTTGACCGGGACGATGTCATCCCGGCCGCCGTCAAAGCGGCTGGCGGCGAGGTCGTGCACGTCGGAATGCCCGTCGATCCCGGCAATTTGCTGATGCTCGGCCGCCTCGGCGGCGCGGACGTGATCGGCGTGCCGAGCTGCGCCGCCTCGCCAAAGGTCAACGGCTTTGACTGGGTGCTGCAACGGCTGCTGGCGGGCCTCAAGGTCGGCCGCAGGGAGATCATCGCCATGGCACCCGGTGGCTTGCTCAAGGAGATCGCCACCCGCCCGCAACCGCGCGACGGCACCCCCGATGACCGCGCTGAGCCGCGCATCGCCGCCGTCGTGCTGGCCGCCGGCCGGTCCACGCGCATGGGGCCGCGCAACAAGTTGTTGGAAGATTTGGGCGGCGTGCCGATGGTGCGCCATGCCGTCCTGACGGCGCTGGCCAGCCGCGCGCGGCCCGTGCTCGTGGTCACAGGTCATCAGCAGGCGGAGGTTGCCGCGGCGCTCTCAGGCCTCGACGTACAGCTCACGCATAATCCGCATTATGCCGAAGGCCTCAGCACCTCGCTCGCGGCCGGCATCGCAGCGCTGCCGCCAAACCTGGATGGTGCCCTGATCGCGCTGGGTGACATGCCCGGTGTGCGCCCCGAGCACCTCGACCGGCTGATTGCCTCGTTCGCCCCCAAAGAGGGCCGCGCCATCTGCATCGCCATGCACGAGGGAAAGCGTGGCAACCCTGTCCTGTTCGCCGCCGCGTTTTTCCCTGAGCTGACAGCCATCGCCGGCGACACCGGCGCGCGCCATATCATCGGCCAGCACCAAGAGCTGATCGCCGAAATCGAGATCGGCAGCCCCGCCGTGCTCATGGACGTGGATACGCCCGAGGCGCTGGCCAAATTGCGGTCAGATCAGCCCGGCACCATCCCCGTCGGGTCATCGACGCGGCGCGATTTGCCATCGAAGTAACTGTCGGGTTCGAGTTGTAGATGCTGATGATAGATCTCAGCCTCGACCGAACAGCCCGGCCGAAGGATCAACGTGTTGGCGTAGATGCTGCCATCGACCACGGTTCCGTACACGGTCACTCGCTCGGCCACAATCCGTCCGCGAACATGCCCGGCCTTGGTCACGTCCAGCTCCGTGCAGCGGATCTCGCCATCGACGGTGCCCTCCAGCCGCACGCGTGCATCGATGTAAACCGAGCCGGCAATATCCACCTCCGGCCCCAGCACGATCAGATCGCTATGGGCAGGCCCCTCGATTAGCGGCAGATCAGCCAGCGGCGGCGGCTTGCGCACGCGGTTGGCCTTTTTCCGGCTTGCACTCATACTGGCCATGCACTCAACTCACGGGAAACTTGTGTTGTGACCCAATCATAGCAAGGGCTCCGCCCAGCCGATAGAGGGACAATCATGGCTCATTTGTTTCATTTGCCATCAACATATGGACTGAATGTTTCAACTCTGCTACATCAATGATGCTGATGGATGCGCTCGGTTCCCCATGATGGCCCACCAACGATGACCCAGTATTCCGCCCTAGCCGTCCTGCGCAATGCCTTGTCTGGCAACACCGGCTGGACCCGCGCCTGGCGCGATCCGGAACCGAAGCCCGCGTATGACGTGGTCATTATCGGCTCAGGGCATGGCGTGGCCACGGCCTATTACCTCGCCAAAGAGCATGGCATCCGCAATATCGCGGTGCTGGACAAGGGGTGGCTGGGCGGCGGCAATATCGGGCGCAATACGACGATCATCCGTTCGAACTATATGCTCGACGGCAATACGCAGTTCTATGAGTGGTCGATGAAGCTATGGGAGGGTCTCAGCCACGAGATCAACTTCAACACTATGGTCTCGCATCGGGGTCTCTACAATCTGGCGCACACGCCCGGTCAGTGGGACCAGATGGCGCGTCGCGGCAACATCATGCGGCTGAACGGGATCGATGCCGAGCTGTTTACGTTGCCCGAGTTGAAGCGCCGGGTGCGGTATTTGGATTATTCGCCCACGGCGCGGTTCCCGATTTATGGAGCGCTGCATCAGCCGCGGGCGGGCACAGTGCGGCATGATGCAGTCGCTTGGGGCTATGCGCGGGCGGCCGACAAGCTCGGCGTCGATATCATCCAGAACTGCGAGGTGACGGGGTTTTTGCGCGATACGGCAGGGCGCGTGACGGGCGTCAGCACCACGCGGGGTGACATCGGCGCAGGCAAGGTCGGCATGGCGGTGGCGGGGAACTCTTCGCTGCTGGCCGACAAAGTTGGCCTGAAGCTGCCCATCGAAAGCCATGTCCTGCAGGCGTTCGTCAGTGAACCTATCAAACCGCTTGTCGATCACGTCATAACCTTTGGCGCCGGCCACTTCTATGTCAGCCAGTCGGACAAGGGCGGCCTTGTCTTCGGCGGCGACCTCGATGGCTACAATTCCTATGCCCAGCGCGGTAACCTGCCGACGGTTGAGCACGTCGTCACCGAGGGCAAAACCCTCATTCCACAGATTGCGCGGGTGAAACTGGTGCGCAGCTGGGGCGGCATCATGGATATGTCGATGGATGGCTCACCGATCATCTGCAAGAGCCCCATCGATGGCCTCTATCTCAACGCCGGCTGGTGCTATGGCGGCTTCAAGGCGACGCCCGCGTCCGGCTGGTGCTTCGCCTGGACCATAGCCAAAGACGTGCCGCATGAGTTCAACGCCAAGTTCACATTAGACCGGTTCCGGCGCGGCGTGCCCATCGATGAAAAGGGGCAAGGGCCGGTGCCGGGGTGGCATTAAAAATAGGCAGCGGACAACAGGCAGCCGGCAGATGGACCTGCTGCCCGTTACCCGCTGCCTGAATGAGGAGATCGATACTTGCGAATAAATTGCCCTCACTGCGGCCCCCGCGACAGCGCCGAGTACACGTACTACGGCGATGCCTCGCGCGTGCGTCCGTCGCTGACCGATACCGGCGTCGAGCACTGGCACGCCTATGTGCACGAGCGCAACAACGTGAAGGGGCCGATGCAAGAGTTCTGGCACCACTTGCACGGCTGCCGGCAATGGCTGGTGGTGACGCGCAATACCGCGACCCATGAGATCGGGGCGGTGAGATTCGCCAAGAGCCCGGTGTCAGACACCGCTGGTGCCTGACACCCAGTCCTCACGGAAAGTAAACATGAGCACACAATCCTTCCGGCACACCAGCGGCGGCCGCATCGACCGCACACAGACGCTCCGCTTCACCTTTGATGGCAAGGCATATACGGGCGTTGCCGGTGACACGTTGGCGTCGGCACTGTTGGCCAACGGCGTCAAGCTCGTCGGCCGCAGTTTCAAGTATCACCGGCCGCGCGGCATCGTTTCGGCGGGCGTCGAGGAGCCGACGGGCTTGGTCACGCTGCGCTCGGGCGGGCGGCGCGAACCGAATGTGCCCGCGACCATGGCGGAGTTGTATGAGGGCCTTGAAGCCCGCAGCCAGAACGCTTGGCCGTCACTGGCCTTCGACATGCTGGCCGTGAACGGATTGGTGAAACCGCTGCTGGCGGCAGGTTTCTACTACAAGACCTTCATGGGTCCGTTCCAGAAATCCTGGATGTGGTACGAGCCGGTTATCCGGCGGGCGGCGGGTCTGGGCGTTGCCGCGAGCGAGCGCGACCCGGACCGGTACGAAAAGATCAATGCGTTTGCCGATGTTCTGGTGGTTGGCGGCGGTCCGGCCGGGCTGGCGGCAGCGCTGGCGGCGGGCCGTACCGGAGCGCGCGTGACGCTGGCCGAGCAGATGCCGTCACTGGGTGGGGCGTTGCTCAATGAACCGGCAGGCGGCGCGCCGGACAACTGGATTTCGTCCGTAGTTGCCGAATTGCGCGCATTGCCTAACGTCATCATCCTCACCCGCACCACCGTGTTCGGCGCTTACGACGGTGGCACCTTTGGATTGGTCGAGCGCGTCGCCGACCATAAGATCGAACCCGACGCGGGCGAACCGCGCCAGCGCTACATCGTCCTGCGGGCGGGCCAAGCGGTGATCGCTGCGGGTGCGATCGAACGGCCCATTCCCTTCGGCAACAACGATCGGCCCGGCGTCATGCTGGCATCGGCCGCGCGCGCCTATCTCAATCGCTTTGCCGTGCTGCCCGGCCGCAAGATTGTGCTGTTCACGAACAATGACGGTGCCTATGCCACTGCATTCGATCTGAAAGCAGCGGGCGCGGCTGTGACCGTGATCGATGCGCGGGTTGATGGCGGAGCGATTGCGAGCCAAGCAGCCCAGCAAGCTATCGAAGTCATCGTGGGCCACGCCGTCGTCGAAACCCATGGCTCGCCACTCGTTCAAGGCGTCGCCCTCTCGCCTTACGACATCGCCACCGGCCAATGCGACAATGGTTTCCGGCGCCTGGCCTGCGATCTCGTCGCCGTTTCGGGCGGCTACGACCCACAGGTGCATCTGGCGACACAGCGTGGGCCGAAAGCTGTTTGGGACGCTAAGCGCGCCTGCTTTGTGCCGGGCGTGGCACCCGACATTCAATCACAAGCGGGCGCCTGCAAGGGCAGCTTTGCAACGGCTGACTGCATTCGTGAGGGCTTTGCCGCAGGGGCGGCGGCTGCGCAGAAGGCGGGCGCTACCGGCAAGCCCGGCGAACTGCGCGTGCCCGATGCACTCACCGCGAACGACGGCAGCGCCACTTTCGTGCCCGCGTGGGACGTGATCCCGCCCAAGGGCCTACGCGAGAAAAAGCGCTTTATCGACTTGCAAAATGACGTGTCGGTCTCGGATGTGAAGCTCGCGCATCTGGAGGGGTACGTCTCGGTCGAGCACTTAAAGCGCTACACCACGCTGGGCATGGCGACGGAGCAGGGCAAGCTCTCCAACGTGATTGCGCTCGCTCAAATGGCCAAGCTGCGCGGCATCGATATTCCGCAGGTTGGCACCACCGGCTTCCGCTCGCCGTACACGTCGGTTTCGCTTGCCGCCATCGCTGGGCATGAGACAGACATGCATCTGCGCCCCGTCCGCCGCACACCGTTCCACCGCTGGAATGAGCAGCAGGCTTGCGTGTTTATCGACGCGGGGCTGTGGAAGCGGCCCTGGTTCTATCCGCGCTCGGGCGAGGACGTGAATTTAGCCTACCGGCGCGAGACAAGGCAGGTGCGCGAGACGGTGGGCATGGTCGATGTGTCCACGCTAGGCAAGATCGACGTGCAGGGGCCGGACGCGGCGGAATTCCTCAACCGGGTTTATGTCAACGGCTGGAAGTCGCTGGAGGTGGGCAAGGCGCGCTATGGCCTGATGCTGCGCGATGATGGCTATGTGCTCGATGATGGCACCACCTCGCGATTGTCCGAGCACCACTATTTTCTCACGACCACCACGGCCGAGGCCGCCAAGGTGATGTCGCATCTCGAATGGCTGCTGCAAACGGCCTGGCCGGATCTGCGCGTGCACGTTACATCGGTCACAGATCAATGGGGCGGCGTCGCCCTCGCCGGGCCGAACGCCAAGAAGCTGCTCGCCGACGCCATCAAAGACATCGATTTCTCAAACGAGACATTCCCTTACATGGGCGTTCGCCAAGGGCACATGGGCGACATTCCCGTCCGTGTGCATCGCTTGTCATTTTCAGGCGAACTCGCCTATGAAGTGTTCTGCCCGGCAGGCTTTGCCGAAGCCATGGCGGAGTTTCTCCGGGACTTCGGCAAGCGGCACAGTCTCATTCTCTACGGTGTCGAGGCGCTTGGCGCACTGCGCATCGAGAAGGGCCACATTGCGGGTGGCGAGATCGATGGGCGGCATACACTGGAAGATCTGCGCATGGAGAAGATGGCCTCGAAAGCCAAGCCCTATGTGGGTTCCGTTCTGCGCATACGGCCCGAGATGACCAGCGACGACCGGCCCCGGCTGGTGGGCTTGAAGCCTGTCGATAAAGCAGCGCGCATAAAACCAGGCATGATCCTGCAACCGCATAATGGTCCGTACAAGGGACATGGACTGGGTCATGTCAGCTCGACGACCTACAGCCCGGCGCTCGGCCACTCGATTGCACTAGGCTTTGTCATCGGCGGCGCAAGCATGGAAGGCCGCATCATCGATGCTGTTTACCCGCTCAAAGGCGATATCGTCATGGTGGAAGTGGTCCCGCCGCATATGTTCGATCCGGAAGGAGACCGCCTGCATGGTTGAGGTGATTTCAGCGCTGGCAGGCCATGCCCGGACCGGCCGCCACGGCGTCGAACGCAAGGGCGCGGGGGTGATCTTTCGCGACGTGCCGGGCCGCGATCTGGTGCAGGTGGCCTGGTGGCCTGATACGGGGCCGGCGGTGCGGGCGGTGCTCGCCAAGCAGCTGGACGTTGCGATGAGCGACACGCCCCGGCGTGTCAGCGAAAGCGGTCAAACCACGGTGTTTCCGGTTGCGCCGGACAAGCTGTGGATCGCCGCGCCGATGGCGGTAGGGCTGCACGCCAAGCTGTCGATTGCCCTGCCGGTGGCGCAGGGCGTTGTCACTGAGCTTGGCCATTCGCGCACCGTGATCCGCATCAGCGGCCCCTCGACGCGCGAGGTGCTGGCTCGCAGCTTCGCCATCGATCTGCACCCGTCCGTCTTCCCGCCGGGCAGCTTTGCGTCTTCCAGTATGCACCATATCGGCGCCATGCTGCATTACGTCCGCGATCTCGGCGGCGCGCCGGTGTTCGATGTGTATCTGCTGCGCACTTTCGCGCTGTCGCTATTCGAGGGGTTGTGCGAGAACGCGGATGGGTTTGGGTATACGGTGGAGGGGTAAAGCCTTGGGTGGCGCTGAGCCTTCGCGAAGCCCACCATTTGGATGAAACGGTGGACTTCGCGACGACGCTCAGCACCACGCTATAACATCAACAGACCTTGCCGCACACCTTGCGCGACGGCGTCGGTGCGGGTGGTAGCGTCGAGTTTGTCCAGGATCGAGGCAACGTGGAATTTTGCGGTGTGGACGGAAATATCGAGCCGCCGGGCGATCATCTTGTTGGTGGCGCCTTCCGATAGCAGCGAGAGCACGGAGTCCTCGCGCGGTGTCAGCGATGGGCCGTCCGGACGCGCTATCAGCGGCTCGCGAACATCGTCCGCCAGCAGCGACTGCAACAGCGCTTGTGGCACCACGGCGTGGCCCTGACGTAGCGCCTCCACCGCAGCTGACAACGCTTCACGGTCCACGTTGAGGCCAACGACGCCTGCCGCCCCATCTTGCAAAACGGCCAATTGTAGTGCCGGATCGGCGACGCCAAGCCAAACCGGCGGCCCCTCATGCTCATCGATGGCAATCAACGCGGGTTCACCCTGCAGCGAGGGCAACAAGCGCAGCCCTGGCAGCCGGGCGACCAGCTTGGCCAGCCGGCTGCCCGCAACCTCGGGACTGCTCGGCTCATCAGGCACGATAACGTCAGGTTCGATCAGCATGTCAGGGACCACATCCATGATAACTACGTCGTGGGCCGCTCGGCAATCGTCAAGCGGGCGGTAGCAGGCTGTCCGGCGCGTTGCAGCTTGAAGTCAACGTTCTGGCCAACCGTGTCAGATCCCAAGCGGCGCATCATGTCGCGCATGTTACCTACCGGCTCACTGTTCCAAGCGACGATAATGTCGCCTTGCAGCACACCCGCCGTCCGGCCGGGGCCTTTGTCATCCACACTGACGACCATAACGCCATGGCGTTTGTCCGTCGTCCCCGGCGCGGGCTCCAGATGCACCGGCTGCAGGCCGAGCCCCAGATAGCCGCGCGAAATGTGTCCTCGCGCCAAAAGCTGTGCCGCGACCCGCTCGATAGTGACCGCCGGAATCGCGAGGCTGGAATGGCGCGGGCCAGCCGCCACCATGCCGAGGAGAGCGCCCTCCGCGTTCAAGAGCGCCGCGCCCTCCAGGTGCCGGTCAAAACGCATGTCGAGGCCGATATACTGGTCCACCTTGCCGCCGCGCATACTTTGCCACGTGCCGGACACTGATCCAACCATGGCGAGGCTCGCTTGCGGGCCATGCTTGCCACGGCCGACGGCGATGGCGAGCTGGCCGAGGCTGGCGGGTCCGGCATGGGCGGCGATGGCTGCGGTTGCGCCCTCGCAGCGCAACAGGGCGACGTCCGTGGAGGCATCGCGGCCAACAAGTGTTGCCTCGGCGCGGCTGCCATCGGCCAAGGTTACCGCGATGCCCTCTTCAGTTTCAATCGCTTCGTCGGCGGTCACGATCAGGCCCGTCCTCCAAACAAATCCGCTGGAGGCTGGACCGCGCCGCGCATGGACGCTGACAGCGCTGGCGCAGGCTGAGGAGGCGACGCGGCCGATCTCAGTGGAAAGGCCTGAAAGGTCTGACATTTGGGCTCCTCGTCTTGGGTGCTGTCTGTTGCCCAAGATGTCGCCTATCGCGGCCGTTCTCACCACTGGCTTGGTGGCTAGCCCTGGCGGACCGCCGCCACATGAGCGTCAAACCCGCGATCCGCAACGATGGCTTTGCAGCGCTCGAAGCGCCGGTTGGCATAGGCGCCAAAATCGTCTGCGGTGTTCTTATTGGCGTCCTGGATCAGACCCCAAAGGGTCCATAAGAGATCGCAAAGGACCTTATAGATGACGATTCGTCCGCGCTCGGACGGCTTGGGCTCGCCGCCGAAGTAGCCTGCCAGCATCTCCTGCTCTTCCTTGGCCGAAAACCCGCATTCGACGGCGGCATCGCCGAGGTCCCACAAGGGATCGCCCATGCCGGAATACTCCCAATCCACCAGCCACATCCGGCTCCCGGTATCGAGGATGTTTTCAGGCAGCAGATCGCAATGGCAGGCCGTCAGCGGCACGGGATGGGCGCTCAGCACATGCTGCCAATCCTCGGCCCGCTCCAGCATATCCGTGAGTCCCGGTGGCAATTGGCCAGGGTGATCGGCCAGCACACGCACATACTCATCGATCATGCCGAACAGATCAAAGCGGAAATCGAACTTGGCACCGCTGGTATGCAGACGGCGCAAGGTTTCGCCGGTCCGCCGCGCGGCGCCTGGCACCGAGCGGAAGAGCTTGGTGCTCATCGGCGCTGCCCGCGTATGTTCGGTGACCATCAGCCCCGAGACCGGATCGGCGACAACGACGGCCGGGCTGACGCCGACGCGGGCAGCCTCGCGAACGGCCACGGCTTCCACGCGCCGGTCGATATAGTCCGATGTTCCCTGACCGGGCACGCGCAACACATAGCTCTCGCCGTTGCAATCGACCTTGAAGACTGTATTGGTCAGCCCGCCCAGGCGCGTGATGGCCAGATCCTCCGGCCGTTCGGAGCGGAAAAACTCCAGCCGGCTGATAGCCGCGCGGGCCAGCGCTGTATCGTCGCCCATGGTCTGCCTCGTGCTCATGCGGGTGCCCTGCGGCGGTTGTTCCGTTGAGCTTATTGCAGATTCTCGGCCGCGTTGCATGTGCTGGGTAACCCTCCCCTCGCTGCGCCTCAAAACTTCAGCGACTTGGAGTTGCGTTGCACCATCCATGCAATCAGCTCCGCGACGACCCACAGCAGCCCAGCGACGGCAGCGGCGGGCAGCCCAGCGATACCGAACACGCCGACCGAGTCCATATAAAACAGCAGATCGTGGATGTCGTAGCCCTGCACCAGACAATGCCCAAGGCCGACATCTACAATCTGGCAGCCCGCATAGCGCGACACACTATCGGCCATGAGAGCGCTGAGGATCGGCGACAGACAGATCAAAATGACGATGATGAAGAGCCAGCGAAGTGCTCGCATCGCAAAGTCTCCTCGAACCGATGACAAGACCTCAACGTTAGCTCAGCTGATTGCCGGTGTCAGCGTTTCGGGCAACCAAAGCACGTCGGGCTCTACCGCAACCTGCCCAAGATACTGAGCCGCCTTGTGCGCGGTTTGCACGCCGCTGATGTGAGCGCCGTGACACGTGGAGTAGAAATTCAGTGTCATGGCCTCTCCGGCCAGGAAGAGGGGCGCCATTTCCGCCTCGATCAACGCCGGACGGGCGGCGGCACGGCCCGCTTTGGCGTATGAGTAAGCGCCCAGCACATGGGGATCCGCCGTCCAGCGTGTGACCTTGGCGCGGCCGATGTTGCGCCGGATGGCGCTGCCATAGACGCTGGCCAGCACCTCGCCTAGTGCCGCGCCCGCGTCGGCATCAGTCAACGCGCTCATGCGCTGCGCGTGTTCGCCGGAAAGATAGGAGGTCACGATAGGACGCCCGGCCGGCCGCACTTGCAGGCTGAAGATATCGCCGCCCAGCCGGGCGATGACCTTGCCATCTGTGATGCCCGGCAGCGGATCGCCGGTGAGTTCAACAGCAATCTTCTCGCAACTGCCGCAAGGCAGATCCGCGATGGCTGAATGCACGGCGCTAGGCAGGCCCGGTTCCAGTTTGATCCGGCCTGCCGCCAACACCGACGTAGAGACGGTGAGTATGACGGCGCGCGGCCGCAGTGTGCCCTGGGGCGTAGCGATGGCAAACCCGCCGGGCGCGGCCGTCACGGATTTGACCGGACATCCGGTTCGGATCGGCAATCGGGCCGCCATCCTTTCGATCAACCGTCCGTAGCCGCCCGAAACGGAATAATCGTTGTCGCCTCCGTCGTAACGCGCTCCGTCCACAGCTGAGATATCTTCGGCAGGGCCGGAGCCAATAGCCTCAAAGACAAAGCGCGCGAAATCTCCATAGGGCGGTGCCAGTTTTGCAGCCGCTGCTTGCGAAATATCCCGCCCGCTGCCGCCCGCTGCGTGCGCTGCAGACAGGGCCGCATCCACAGCCTGTGCGATGGCCTCCCGTTGCTCGGCTGGCATTGGCCGTCCGTCGTCGTAATAGTCCCGCCACCAGTCTTCGGCCTTGGGGACGTAGGCATGGCCGAGCCTGTCGGCGATCATCCGCAATGGGTTCTTTTCGGCCGCATGGAACCAGTGGCAGCCCTGGTCCCAGAGATGCCCGATGGAGGTATCGTCCGAATACGCCCGCCCGCCAATCCGGTCTTTGGCTTCGAGGATGACAAACGGAATGCCCAGCCGCGTCAGTGTCAGCCCAGCGCCGATGCCGGCCGCACCTACGCCGATGATGACAATGTCGGGGGAGGTGGGGAGGTTTGCTGGCAAAAACTGGCGGCTCCAAGTTACGGTGAGTGAGACAAGCGACCCTAAACGCTTTGGCGGACTGGCCGCAACAAACGACCGGCACACTAGAGCATTTTCCGACCGATGTGAATCGCATCTGCCACAGGGGGGTTCCCTTGAGCGCGCAAATCAGATTCGAGTCTTCTGTCACTCGTGACGGGGGACCTCAATGGCCAAAGGATATTCGATGGATCTGCGCCAGCGCGTGATCGCGATGGTGGAAGATGGCGATAGCGCGCGCGAAGCGGCCCGTGTGCTGAAGATCGGGGCGTCGACTGCCATCAGGTATGTCGAGCGTTTCGTGTCGACTGGCAGCGTCGCGGCCAAGCCGGGGACGGGTCACACCTACTCTCCGTTGGAAGCTCATAAGGACTGGCTGATCGATCTGGTCAAAACCGAACCCGATCTGACCTTGCACGAAATCCAGGCCCGGCTTGTCGAGGCCAAGGCCCATAAGGCCGGCATCGGCTCGATCTGGCGCTTCTTTGACCGCCACAAGTTCACCGTTAAAAAAAAGTCTGCACGCGGCAGAGCAGGATCGTCCTGATGTGGCGGCTGCGCGTGCCAAGCTGGCCGCCGAGCAGCCGAAGCTGAAGCCTGGCCGCCTCGTCTTCATCGACGAGACATCCGTCAACACCAAGATGACAAGGCTCTACGGGCGTGCCCCCGTTGGTGAACGCCTGGTGGCCAAGGTTCCGCACGGCCATTGGAAAACGCTGACGCTCGTCTCGGCACTGCGTGCCGGCGGGCTGACGGCGCCGTATGTGATCGACGGGGCCATGGATGGTCCGGCCTTCCTGGCCTATGTCGAACAGGTGCTGGTGCCGACGCTGGGCAAGGCCGACATCGTCTTCATGGATAATCTGCGCACCCACAAGGTTGGTGGGGTGCGCGAAGCGATCGAGGCGGCGGGCGCTAGCTTGCGCTTCACGCCGGCCTATTCTCCCGATTTCAATCCGATAGAGCAGGCCTATTCGAAACTGAAAGCGGGCTTGCGCAAAGGCGCCGCTCGCACTGTCGAAGCGCTGACGACGCTCATCGGCTCGCTCGTAGCGGCGATTGACCCGGACGAATGCGCCAACTATATCCGCGAGGCCGGATACGGCGTAAAATCGGGATGACCCAGTAGGGATGGAAAATGCTCTAGCACTCAACGATGTGAGCTTTTCAGTAATGCCCGGCCTACTGACCGAGACGGCGGCGGAGTGGCGGGACTGGAGTGCTAATAGCTCTTTTCTTACCTGAAACAGTTGATAAGGTAGCCATGTTGAAAAAAGGTGCCGCAATGGCCCCGCTAGCTTCAGGAGAACGCACTCCGGTCGCTGATTGATGGGCCGCTCAAGACAGAACATTTCCGGAATGAGACTCTAACCGGCCAGCTCTGCAGCCGAGCGGTAGTTGCGCAATACCAACGGCGCATCCGCCGCCGCAGGATCGCGCAACGCAAATGTCTGCATGCGATCGTGCAATGGCGACTTGCCGCAAGCCGGATCGGCGGCAGCGGCGTCACCTGCGATCATCATCGCCTGGCAGCGGCAGCCTCCCCAGTCGACCTCTTTCAACTCACAGCTCTGGCAAGGTTCCTTCATCCAGGCCGTGCCGCGATACTGCTGGAACGCTTGGCCATTGAGCCAGATGTCGCGCAAACGGCGTGTGCGGACATTATCAAAAACCAGCCCCGGAATGCTTTCGGCCGCATGACAAGGCAGCACCTTGCCGGACGGCGTCACATTCATGCTGCCGCGGCCCCAGCCCCCCATGCAGGGCTTGGGACGGTGGGCAAAGTAGTCGGGGGCAACGAAGTCGATCAGCATGCGCCCGGCCAAGCGCTTGCGTGCGGCGGCAACGACCTCGATCGAACGCATCACTTGTTCGCGCGTCGGCATCAACGCGGCGCGGTTGACCAGCGCCCAGCCGTAATATTGCACATGCGCGACCTCGACCCGGCCCGCCCCCAACTGCTCCGCCATCGCAATGATGGCAGCCAGATTATCGACGTTCTGCCGGTGCACCGGCGCGTTGATCGTCAGGGCAAGGCCGATGTCTTTCACCCAGGTCGCCGCCTCCAGCTTCTTGGCATGGCCGTTCTTGGCGCCCCCCAAACGGTCGGAGTTTGCGGCGTTGGCGTCCTGCATCGAGATCTGCACATGGTCGAGGCCCAGGTCAGCCAGCGCCGACAGCCGTTCGCGCGTGAGAGTTGCGGCCGACGTGATAAGATTGGTGTAGAGCCCCGATTTTGACGCCTGCTCGACGATCTGCTCGAGGTCGGGCCGCAGCAACGGCTCGCCGCCGGAGAGATGGAGTTGCAGCACGCCCAAATCGGCGGCCTGCCGCATCACGTCCAGCCAAATCTCTGTGGGAAGATCCGATGCCGTCTTTTCCAGCGCCACCGGATTCGAGCAATACGGACATTGTAGCGGGCAGCGGTGGGTGAGTTCAGCAAGCAAGCCCACCGGGGCGAGCGCACACACGACATCATTGCTGGGGGCGGCGGTATCGGCCAGGGTCTCAATCATTCAGTCACCACACCCTTGGCTGCGAGATCGCGTAGCAAAATGAGAACCTGATCGAGGATCATGCACTTAATCGCAGCGCCGGTTAGCATAGCCCCTCCGATTGGGTCAGGATTCACCGGCAACAATCCAAAAAATACCGTCATCCAAAAACAGGTGCAGTAATGAGAGGTTTTTCATCTCAAATTCAATGGTTTAGGGTCAAAAAAATACCGTCAAGCTTCTCCTGAACCTGACGGTACCGGCGTTTTTGGCTACAGGCAATAGCCGTCGAGACCGTCAGCCCTACCGTCAAAGGGTTCAATCGGTCAGCGATAGACAGCGATACTTGGCGAACTAAAATTATTTGGACTCAATGTCTTGCGCTCTACAATCGAACGGATGCGATAGCCTGCGACGGACGTGGGATCATTCCCACTCGATTGTCCCCGGCGGCTTGCTGGTGACGTCATAGACGACGCGGTTGATGCCCTTGACCTCGTTGATAATGCGGGTCGCGGCGCGGCCCAGCACCTCGTAGGGGAACGGAAAGAAATCGGCCGTCATGCCATCCGTGGATGTGACCGCCCTGAGCGCGCAGACCTGGTCATAGGTGCGCGCATCCCCCATCACGCCCACCGTACGCACCGGCAGCAGCACGGCGAACGCCTGCCAGATCTGATCGTAGAGCCCGGCTTTACGGATTTCATCCAGATAAACCGCATCGGCTTTGCGCAGGATGTCGAGTTTCTCCGCCGTCACTTCGCCGGGAATGCGGATGGCGAGGCCGGGGCCGGGGAACGGGTGGCGGCCGACAAAACTCTCGGGTAGGCCAAGTTCGCGGCCAAGTTTGCGCACCTCGTCCTTGAAAAGTTCGCGCAACGGCTCAACCAACTTGAGGTTCATACGTTCTGGCAGCCCGCCCACATTGTGGTGCGATTTGATCGTCACGGAAGGGCCGCCGGTAAACGACACGCTTTCGATCACGTCGGGATAGAGCGTGCCCTGGGCTAAAAAACCTACGCCGCCGAGCTTCTTGGCCTCGGCCTCGAACACCTCGATGAACAGCCCACCGATGATCTTACGCTTGACCTCAGGGTCGGTTTTGCCGGCAAGGGCACCCACAAATTTTGTAGCCGCGTTCACATGCACCAGCGGGATATTGTAGTGGCCGCGGAACAGATCGACGACGTCCTTGGCTTCGTTCTCGCGCATCAGGCCGTGGTCGACGAAAATGCAGGTCAACTGATCGCCGATGGCTTCATGAATGAGGACTGCCGCCACGGCACTATCCACGCCGCCCGACATGGCGCAGATGACCCGCGCCTTGCCGACCTGTTTGCGAATTTTCGCGATCTCCGCAGAGCGATATTGCGTCATCGTCCAATCGGGCTTGGCATTGCAAACCCGCAAGACGAAATTGGCCAGCAGCGCCGCACCTTTGGGCGTATGCGCCACTTCCGGGTGGAACAGTACGCCGTAGCGCCGCCGCGCCTCGTCGGCGATCGCCGCATTGGGCGCGCTGTCCGAGCGGGCGATGACATGGAACCCATCCGGAACGCGGGTGATCTTGTCGCCATGGCTCATCCAAACCGTGTCGCGGTTGCCTTGCGTCCAGACGCCAGCAAACAGCGGGCTTTCGGCAATAACCTCAATCTCGGCCCGCCCGAACTCCGCCGCGTGCCCGCCTTCGACCGCGCCGCCAAGTTGCGCCACCATGGTCTGGTTGCCATAGCAGATACCGAGCACTGGGACCGGTGCGTCAAGCACGCAATTGGGCGCGCGCGGCGCGTCGGTCCAATAGACGCTGCTCGGCCCGCCGGAGAGGATCACGCCAACCGGTTTCAACAGGTAAAACGCGGCTTCGGCCTTGCTGTAGGAGGCGATCTCGCAATAGACGCCGGCTTCGCGCACCCGCCGGGCGATCAGCTGCGTTACCTGGCTGCCGAAGTCGATAATGAGGATGGTGTCTGTCATCGCGTCTGGTTAGTGGATCGCGACGCGGCCCGCAATTGCTGATCAGCCGCCGGTTGGATAGGCAAAGACGAGCCCCTCGCCTGACGCGAGTCCAACCCCCACGCGGCCCGTCGCCACATTCGACAGCGTTTGCGTGCTTCCTGCGGCCACGCGCGCCTGACGCAATGGCCAGCGCACGCCGGTGATATCGAGCCCGCCAAGATCAGCCAGCGCGATAATGCTGACGCGCGATCCTGGCGGCACATCCAGCTCCAGGCGGCCCGGCAGCAGCGGATAGGCCTCCTCGCTGCCGCTACTGGCAAAACAGGGCACGCCTCGCCGCGCCAGGGCCAGCATCAGCGCCAGATTGCCCATGGCATGGTCCGTCTGGCCGCCGAGGGCGCCAACGAAAATCACGTCACGAGCGCCACGCAGCAGGGCCGCGTCCAGGGCAATCTCGCCGTCG
The DNA here is from genome assembly GCA_025359185.1 of Hyphomicrobiaceae bacterium. GTDB lineage: Bacteria > Pseudomonadota > Alphaproteobacteria > Rhizobiales > Hyphomicrobiaceae > JANYHF01. The sequence goes on from JANYHF010000054.1 coordinate 35,186, forward strand.
GTTTTGTCCTTATCCGCCCGATAGATCTCGCGAGGTATTGTTCCGTACTGACTTTGTAGTGATGCCGGTGCCGAATCGAAATCGCCCACCCAGAGTTCGGCCGTCAGGCCCAAATTGGCCGCGTGGAACATGCCACTATCAGCCGCGATCACCCGAGTTCGCGCCGTTTGCGCGCACAGCCGGGCCGTGGCCCCGAGCGTGCCACCCAGGAGAATGCTGAAACGCGGCTTAGCCATTGACCCGGTCATTGCAGATGTTTGTAGGCTTGCATCGACAGGCCTGTCCATCCCGGCGCTGCGGCCGTATCACCCCATTGCCAGCGGGCGCCCGTTGCGGGCATAGTCTGGCCGCGCCGTAACCGACCGTGGCTGCCGGGGAGATTTGTCGATGTCGCTGCGAGGCATTCCGCTGCTGATTTTGGCTTTGATTATTTACAACGCAATTGTTTTTGCCTCAGGCCTGCCGCCGCAGGAAATCTTTTACGGCGCACCTGCGCTGGATGCGGCGGGCAAGGCCGTGATCATGAAGGGCGGCGATCTTTTGACCTTGCCGCTGCCGTCGGGCCTCGTGCATATCCGGCTGGGTGACACGCTGCTCGCGATCGGCGTGATCCTGATGGCCTTCGAGATGGTCAAGGCCACCTACACGCGCGGTTTTGGCCTCGTTGACCGGCTGCTGTCGCCGTTGCTGTTCGTGCTGTTCGTGGTCGAATTTCTGCTGGTGCCGAAATGTGCCTCGTCGGTGTTTTTCTTGCTCACGGTGATGGCGGGCTTCGACGTCATCGTCGGCGAAGCGGTCGGCATCCGTTCGGCGCGGCGCGATATCGGCTTTGGCAATTAGGGCCTGTCGTCAGTTAAGGTTTGGAGCTGGATGAGGTCAAAACTGACTGAATGCAAGGCGATTTGCGCCGCCAATACACTCGTATTGGCAAGCAAAGCGACGCCGCAGTCAGACAGTTTTCACCTCACCGCTTCGCGGCGTGGCGCTTTTGGCCGATGAGTGCGTTGCTCGTCCTAGCAAGCCATTTGGCTTGCGTC
>JANYHF010000067.1 GCA_025359185.1 Hyphomicrobiaceae bacterium
GTTGGGTCGCGCGAAGGCTTGACCCAACCTACCTCGAGATTCCAGGAATGACGAAGGTGTGGCCTCCTCCCCCCAACTCCTGATAAGCCGTTGGCTGCAAACAACAGCCTAACGGAGTTCTCATGCCCTCGCCCCTCGTGCTGGTCCGGCATGGCCAGAGTGACTGGAACCTCAAGAATCTTTTCACCGGCTGGAAGGACCCCGATCTGACGCCGCAGGGCATCGCCGAGGCCAAGGCGGCTGGCGTCAGGCTCAAGTCGCTCGGCATGCAGTTCGATATCGCCTATACGTCGGTGCTGACACGGGCGCAGCATACCCTCAACATCATCCTCGCCGAGCTGGGCCAGGCCGGCCTGAAGACCATCAAGGATCAGGCGTTGAATGAACGCGACTACGGCGAGCTGACCGGCCTCAACAAGGACGAGGCTCGCAAGAAATTTGGCGAGGACCAGGTGCATATCTGGCGCCGCTCGTTCGATGTGCCCCCGCCCGGTGGCGAAAGCCTGAAAGACACCGCCGCCCGCGTGCTACCCTTTTGGGATAAGGTCATCCGTCCGGTGGCGTTGTCTGGTCAACGCGTACTGATCGCCGCGCACGGCAATTCGCTACGTGCGCTGATCATGCGGCTGGAGAACCTCACGGGCGCTCAGATCGTCGAGCGGGAACTGGGGACCGGCGCGCCGATCATCTATTGGCTGAATGCGGACGGATCGATCGCCAAGAAGGAGGATCTGACGGCATGAACTTAACAGGTGTTGAGGTCGTGGCGCTCGATGCCGCTGCGGTTTCGGCGGCAATTCCGGAACTGTCGCAAATCCTAATCGATTGCGTGGCAGGCGGCGCGGGCGTGAATTTTATGCATCCGCTCGCGCCCGAGGTGGCCGCCGCCTATTGGCGCAGCAAGGCCCTGCCCGCCATTGAGCACGGCGATAACCTGCTGTTCGTCGCGCGTCACGGCGGAGCCATCCTCGGCACCGTTCAGCTGGTCGTGGGTATGGTCCAGAATCAGCCGCATCGGGGCGACATTACCAAGCTGCTGGTGGCCCCGGCCGCCCGCCGCCATGGCATCGGCCGTGCCCTGATGGAAGCCGCGCAGACCCGCGCGGCCGGCTTGGGCAAGACACTGCTGCTGCTCGACACCGAAACCGGCGGCTTGGCCGAGCAGCTATATCTGTCATTGGGTTGGCAGGAGGTGGGCGTTGTGCCGGGCTTCGCCCTGACGCCGCAAGGCCAGCTCTGCGCAACAACATTTCTATACAAGCAGCTGTAGACCGTTGACGCCGTGAGGACTGCGCGCCGCCAAAACAACGCGGGCCGCCTTCCCCCGAAGACGGCCCGCTCCCCCGTTGACTATATGCGCAGGGCCTTACGCGGCCTTGGCGCTCTTTTGGTTGCCGAACTGGCTCATCAGTAGCGGCAGCACGAGGTCGGCGAGCTGCGCCTGCTGACGGATCAAGGCGGGGATGGGCGAGTTCTTGATCTCGTTGGCGTCCATGCCGAGAACGTGGCCGATGAACTGGCTGACCAGCGTCTCGATGCTGAGGCCGTCAAACAACGCCGCCAGCGGATCAATGGCTGGGCCTTGTTTGTGGCTGGCGCCCTGACTGTTCGAAGTATGGCTGTTCGAAGCATGGCCGTTCGACCCGTTGCCGGTAGCGGCCGGCTTGGCGGTGGCGCCAGCGATTGTCTCTTCGGTGACATGCGCTGTCTTCGACTTCTTGGCGGCAGGAGCTGCGGCCTGGGGAGCTGGAGCTGCCTCATGCGCCATCTTGCGCTTGCCCTTGACCGATGTGCCGTGCACTTCAGCCAGCAGGCTCGCCTCAAGTTCCTGATACTTGTCGCGCAACCGGCGCACTACGGACGGATTCGAGATGCCGACGTCCTTGATAGCCGTCGTCCGCTTCTTCTTGGGGTCGGCCGCCAGAATGTGGGCCACCTTCAAAAGTGTCTCGTGATCGTTGATGCCAGTGCCCTTCGGCCTGCCGCGCTTGCCTGTCGTCGCCATGTCAGATCTCCTCGCCCTAGGAATGAATTCGATGACGAGGATATATCTGATTTTGTTGGGTAATTTCTACTGAGATTAAATAGGGACATTGCCTCCCTTTGCGAAAAATCAGCTATTTACAGGGTTTTTGCCACTTCAGAACCAAGATTGATCCAAGTCTGTTGCATAAAATCCCCATAAAGTCAGGTTGTTATGGAGCTGGGTGAATAGCAAGACTCGTGGATTTGCATCCCATCGCGCACTGATTCGGGGTCCTGGCGTTGGCGGCAATCACAAAGACGCCATGATTTGCCAGAGGGTCGTGGTGTAGCATTGCCGGACACGTGGCAGAGCGTGCGACTCTACGAGGTGCGTCATGGCGACCGGGCAGCGATCATTAATTTGGCAACGCTTTGGCCTTGGAGCCCGCCCGGGTGATCTAGAGACGTCCGGCCCCTCGCCGGTCGCCGATCTGATGGCCGAGGTGCCCACCGCAACAGCGCCTGCCGCCCTCAAGGACCTGCCGGACAGTCCGTCTCTTTTCGCTGTCTATCTCAAGCAAGTGGCTGCCAAGAAAGCCGCCGCCTCGATGGCCGATCTGTCGTCGCGGATGGAAGCCCCACCGCCGCCGCGCGCTGCGCCGGGCAGCATGATGAACCCCGTCCGCGATGCGCTGCTCGACGAGATCGCTGGCCGCTTGAAACTCGCTCGCGATGCTCGTATCGGGTTCGCCGAGCGGTTGGTGCTGTTCTGGTCGAACCATTTCACAGTGTCGGCCAGCAAGCAGCAGGTCGCGGTGATCGCGGGCGGCTTCGAGCGCGAGGCCATCCGGCCGCATATCGCGGGGCGGTTCCACGATATGCTGGAGGCGGTGGAAAGCCACCCCGCTATGCTGCTCTATCTCGACAACGAGCGCTCGATGGGGGTGGCGTCCAAGGCCGGCGTCAAACGCGGCAATGGCATCAACGAGAACCTCGCCCGCGAAATTCTGGAGCTGCACACGGTTGGCGTCGATGCGGGCTACACACAGGCCGACGTCACCAGCTTTGCCATGGCGCTCACGGGCTGGACGGTGGCGGGCGCCAAGGCGGTCGATACCGTGCCGGGCAATTTCCAGTTCCGCCCCCAAATGCACGAACCAGGGGCCCAGCGCGTGTTCGGCCGCGACTATCCCGAGGGCGGGCAGGAACAGGGCCAGGTTATCCTCGCCGACCTTGCCAGCCATAAGGCGACAGCCCAGCACATCGCCTTCAAGCTGGTCCGCCACTTCATTGCCGATGAGCCACCCAAAGCCGCAGTGGCTGCGGTAGCGGCCGCGTTCGAGCGCTCCGACGGCGACCTGCTGGCCGTCTACGAAGCCTTGCTGAAAACCGATGCCGCATTCGCCATGCCGCTGACCAAATTACGTCCGCCAGTGGAATTCCACCTCGCCGCGCTCCGGGCGCTCGGGGCCGAGGCCGAGCCGCCACGCTTCATGCGCACGCTGGCGTTGATGGGCCAAAGGCTCTACCGCGCGCCGAGCCCGCAAGGCTGGTCCGATGACAGCAAGGCGTGGCTGGCTCCTGACGCCATCCGCACGCGCCTCGAATTGTCGGTGCAGTTGGCCGCGCGCGTACGCGAGCCAAAGCCGCTCGACCGCGCCAAAGCCATTCTCGGTCCCTTGCTGACGGATGAGACCGCGACGATAATCAGCCGGGCGGAATCGTCGCAACAGGCCCTCGCCCTGCTCCTGATGTCTCCTGAATTCCAGCGCAGATAGGTCGTGCCGCGATACGAGTAGAATTGGAGTGACAGTCATGCGTTCCACCGGCCCATCCGATGATCTCGCGCGCCTTTGCGTTGCCGATTGCGAGCAGCCGAACCGCCGCCGCTTCCTTGGCCTCAGCTCAGCCTTCGCGGCATCGCTGCTGCTGCCCTACCGCTCCAGTCTCGCGGGCACCCGCGATCCGCGCTTCCTGTTCGTCGTGCTGCGCGGCGCGCTGGATGGGCTGTCGGCGGCCATGCCCGTTGGCGATCCGGACTTCACCAAAATCCGCGAAGGCTTTATGGCCGATCTGTCCCAGGCTGGTGCCGCGTTACCGATTGGCCCGATGTTCGCGCTCAATCCGCAGCTCAAAGCGCTGGCTGGGCTTTATGCCAAGAACCAAGCGGCCATCGTCCATGCGGTGGCGACACCCTATCGCGATCGCTCGCATTTTGATGGCCAGGAGGTGCTGGAGAGCGGCCTGCCCAACGTCACCCATGGCGATAGCGGCTGGCTCAACCGGGCGCTGGCGGGGCTGCCCCGCTCGGCTGCGCTGGCAGCGCGTGACCGGCAAAGTCTCGCGGTTGGCCCGGTCGTGCCGCTGGTGATGCGCGGCGCGGTGCCGGTGATGTCATGGTCGCCTGAGCATCTGGGCGCGGCCAGCGACGACACGGTGGCGCGGCTGCTGTCATTGTACCAGTCCCGTGACCCGATGCTGGCGCAGGCGCTGGAGCAATCCAATCTGGTGACGGCAGAAACCAGTGGCATGGCCGCTGGTCTACCGGCAAAGGGCGCGCGCGGGCTCGACGCCATGTTGGCTATGGCCGATGGCGCGGCGCGGCTGCTGGTGCGCCCCGATGGACCGCGTATCGCTGCGCTGTCGATCGATGGCTGGGACACTCACGCCGACGAAAAGCCGGGCACCGGCAGACTGGGCAAACTGCTCGGGCTTCTGGACCAGCTGTTTGAACATCTGCAACAAGGCCTCGCTCCCGTCTGGAACGACACGGTGATTGTCGCTGCCACCGAGTTCGGCCGCACCGTGCGCATCAACGGCACAGCGGGCACGGACCATGGCACGGGCACCGTTGCGTTTCTGCTTGGCGGCGCCGTCAAGGGCGGCCGCGTCATCGCTGATTGGCCGGGGCTGGCTGACAAGTCACTCTATGAAAGCCGCGACCTCAAGCCGACAACCGATCTGCGGGCCGTGCTCAAGACTGTGCTGGCCGAGCATCTCGGCATCGACCGTAAGTTCCTGGACGAGCATGTGTTTCCAGCCTCTGGCAATGTCGCCAGGATCGGCGGGCTGGTGGGGTGAAACCAAAAACGAAAAATGGCGGCGCGTTGCTGCGCCGCCATCCTGTTTGCGTGGGATGGACATTCAGCCTGCGCGCTTATGCCTCGCTCCATGCCGGTTGCCTGCGAACGCGTAGGCCCCCGCCAGTGATACCCAGCGCGGGCCGATATCGACATGGATGTGATCGGAGTTCGAGTAGGTCATGGTGCCGCCCAGTGTATGGTTGGCGACCAGCCAGGCGACCACGGCGCCCTTGCGGCCATCGGCAAAGAAATCGATGGCGTTGCCGCTGGCGTGACGCGACGGGCGGCCAGTGTCACGCACGGTGGCGCCCGGACGGCAGGTGGACGCAACACGCATGGCGCCGAAACGGGCTTCGATGCGGCCAAACAAGGCGCGGGCAGGAGCGGTGAGGCAGGACAGGGACGTGCTGCCTGCGCCACCAGCCACGCGGGCGTGGGCGACGCGTGGCTTGTGATGATAGACCTTGGCCAATTGCACGGGTGCGCTGCGGGTGCGGGCGTTGGCCTCGCTTGTCAGGCAAAAACCAGTGGCCAGCACAACAAGCGCCAGCAAGGCGGACGAGATCCGCTTGGACATAGTGAACTCCAGGGTTTGTCAGGGTTAACGGTGTTGGCCAGTGCCACGACGCTCTTTGCGGAAATACGCTAAGGCAGCATCGGCAGTGCTCGGGCCGTGTCGTTGACGGGCACCCCGTTCAGGGGCCCGCGCCTCTCACCTTGGCCCACTTGGCGCGATTTAGGTTAGAGGTGCACGTACACCCACGGGAAATTGTGTCGAAAGCTGGGCTTGTTTGCGGCAATGGCGTGGAATGGACAGACTGCGCGCGACTGTCGCAGATGCCATTCTGCTTGTCAGATGAGGATCATAGGCCGTTGGGTTGATACGGCACGCGAGACTTCATATGTATGCCGCATATCTACCGGGAAACGGCGCTGCTCGACGCCGTCTAGCTTGGCCGGAATCACATCGAACCACCCCTACTGCCACCAACTTTACGCGCATCCCTCGCCCCTCCGGCTTACTTCTTCCCCGACCGGCTCACCGACTTGATACCACCCCGCGGCATCCCGGAGCGCTCGGCGATCTCTTTGTCCTGGGCTTCGAATATGGCCACCGCCGGACCATCGCCGTCGAGGCCACCGAGCAGCTCCGACGAGATTTTGCGGTTGGACGTGCGGGTGCCATCGTCGTAAAAGACGTCAAACGCAATCATTTCCACGCGGGCCGTCGGCTTTTTGCGGGCCATGGGGTCACTTCCTTGATTTTACGCCGCTACTTGCGCGACAGGTCGCTCTCTTTGGCCATCCGCTCGAAAGTTTCGGCGAGGCCTTTGATGCGGTATTGGTTTTGGCCGTCGATGGGCGGCAGCAGCCGGACGACTTTGTATTCGCGCGACGCGGGTGCCATGCCGGTGGGGCCCGGCGAAAAATTCACAACTTGTCCGATTTTATACGTATGGACTGCCACGAAATACTCCGATGCGCGTTACTGTGCAGTCATTCAGCAGCCGCGCGACGCCCAGCCGTCATCGGCCGACTTGGCCGAATTTCGGCAGCTTGCGAGGCGCAGGCGCCTTGAGAAAGTCCTCGGCCGACGCCACGGGCTTGTTAAAACGAACCCGGGCAGCTGCCCTCGACTTTTTGAGCTTGTCTTTGGCCGTGTCGATCTGGCGCGACTTCATGGCTAGCCAACCGAGGCCACCCATGAGCACTGCAGCTCCAATGTACATATACATCATTTGCCCCTCTACCAAGCCAATAGCACATATAAAGCATGACGCGCAGTGGTGGCGGCAGCCCACGTGGACTCAATGATCGCAAGGAATGGTTAACAAATTCCGTGCAGACGCCGTCACAAGCCCGTGACAAAGAAGGATGTCAGGATATGTTGAACAACGATTTGGACCTGGAACGCCATCCCCTCGACGGGCTGGACACGCCAGCGGGAGAAGCGCTCGTCGCACGCTGCCGGTCGGACCTGGCGCGCAATGGCATGTTCAATCTCGAAGGCCTGATCAGGCCTGCGGCGCTACCGCGCGCGGTTGCCGGGCTGCGGCCCGTACTCGACAGTGCGGCTTTCGAACACAAGCGCTCGCACAACATCTACTTCCGTAAAGACATCGCGGGCCTCGCGCCCGACCATCCGGCGCTGCGGCAGGTCACGACCATCAACCACACGATTTGCGCCGATCAGATGCCAGCAGACACTCTGGTGTTGCAAATTTACGAGTGGCCCGCCATGGCCGCCTTCCTGGCAGCAACCATGGGCAAGCCTAGGCTGCACACTATGGCCGACCCATTGGCGCGCGTGAATGTTATGGAGTACCGGGCGGGCGAGGCCCTGAACTGGCACTTCGACCGCTCTGAATTCACGACGACGCTGCTGCTGCAAGCCCCTGAGGCAGGCGGGGTGTTCGAGTATCGCAGTGACCTGCGGACGGAGAGCAATCCGAACTACGCTGGCGTGGCGGCTTTGATCGAAGGCCGCGATCCGCAACTGAAAACCCAGCCGCTAGCGGCAGGCACGCTGAATGTCTTCCGTGGCAAGAACACCGCCCACCGGGTGACGCCTATCGAAGGCAAAATCCCCAGGGTGATCGCCGTCTTTTCCTATTACGAACAGCCCGACGTCATGTTCACGCCTGAAGAACGCACCGGCTTCTATGGCCGCGCCGGTTAGAACAGTCCCTTGGCCAGCGCCTCGAGCCGGATGGCTGGGCGGGGACCAATGTGGCTGATGACCTCGGCCGCGGCGAGGCTGGCGAGCTTGCCGCAGGTGGCCAGCGGCGCGCCTCTCGCGTGACCGAACAGGAAACCGGCGGCGTAGAGATCGCCCGCGCCCGTGGCATCGATCACGCGTGCGACGGGCTCCACGGGGACTTCGATTCGCTCGGTGCCACGGATAATCACTGAGCCCTGTGCGCCGCGGGTAACGGCGGCGAGTGGCGCATCCTTAGCCATTTGGCGACAGGCGTCCTCGAAATCTGTCGTTTGATAAAGGCTACAAATTTCCACCTGATTGGCGAACACAATATCAATTGAACCTTTGATGAGGCTGAGAAACTGGGCCCGGTGACGGTCCACGCAGAACCCGTCGGACAGCGACAGTGACACCTTGCGGCCCGCCTCGTGGGCTAGCTTGGCGGCAAGGTGAAACGCCCGCTTGGCCGCCGGCCGGTCGTAAAGGTAGCCCTCCATATAGGTGATGCGCGAGGCCGCAACGATAATCGGGTCCACGTCCGCCTCGTCCAGCATTACGCAGGCACCAAGATGCGTATTCATCGTCCGCTCGCCATCGGGCGTGACGAGGATCACGCTGGACGCGGTTGGCGGGCCGCCCGGCGCCACGGACTTGCTCTCAAACGTGATGCCCATTGCGCCAATGTCATGACGAAAGATCTTGCCGAACGTATCGTCCGCCACCTTGCCGAAATAAGCGCCCCGCCCGCCAAAAGACGCTACGCCGACAACGGTATTGCCCGCGCTGCCGCCCGACGTCTCGATGGCCGGTCCCACGCCGGCATAGATCCGTGCCTGCTCCTCAGGATCAACCAGCCGCATATGCCCCTTATCGAGACCGTGGCTCTTGATATAGGCGTCCGTGCTCTCAGCGATAATATCGACGATGGCATTGCCGATGCACAGAACGTCAAAGCGCGTATTAGGCATGGGGGTCTCTATTCTGGCGATGGCTCATCCATTTGGCGTCTTGTCCGGGAATCGGCATAGATCCGCAATCGCACAATCGCCGCAGAGGGGCTTGCGGGCGACGCAGGTGTAGCGGCCATGCAGGATCAGCCAGTGATGGGCATGTTGCAAAAACTCGGGCGGCACGGCCCTCAGCAGCGCCTCTTCGACCGCTAGCGGGTCTTTGCCCGGTGCGAGGCCAGTACGATTGCCAACGCGAAAGACGTGCGTATCGACCGCAATGGTTGGCTCACCGAACGCGATGTTGAGGACGACGTTGGCGGTTTTCCGCCCTACGCCCGGCAATGCTTCCAGAGCTTCGCGCGTGCGCGGCACCTCACCATTGTGCTGTTCGAGAAGAATGTGGGAGAGCGCGAGCACGTTTTTGGCCTTGCCGCGAAACAGGCCGATGGTTTTGATGTGGTCTTCAATAGTTTGGAGTGGAAGCGCAGCCATGGCAGCTGGCGTGCCAGCGAGGGCAAACAACGAGCGCGTCGCTTTATTGACCCCGGCGTCAGTCGCCTGCGCCGATAGCACCACCGCGACTAGCAGCGTGAACGGATTGCTGTACTCGAGATCGCTCTTGGGATGCGGATTGGCGGCAGCTAACCGTTGGAAAAACTGCACCACATCGGCGCTGGGAAATCCGCCGCGCGCCTTGGAGCGTTTCTTTGGTGCTGTCGCCGGCTTCTTCATCATCGATTGTTTGCTGCTCCCGTTTGATTCCAAAAATCGCTATGACCTCTGACCAGATGCCATCCGAGACCGCGCGTCAAACCTTCGTGCTAAAGCCACAACAGTCTTTGGGCTTGCGGACTTTTTTTGTTCTGCTGATGGTCTATGGCGGTGTGAGCTTTCTCACGGGGCTGTTTTTCCTGTCACTCGGCGCCTGGCCTGTCCTCGGCTTCTGCCTCCTCGACGTGGTGCTGCTTGGTATTGCTTTCCGCTCCATAACCAATCAAAACCGTCAGATCGAAACCATCGAGATTCTCAACGCGCAGCTGGAACTCACCAGCCACGATTTGCGCGGACGTGAGATTTTTCGCAGTTTCAATGCCTATTGGCTGAGAGTCGTACTGGCGGAGCTGCCGGGCGGAGGTTCGGAACTGCGACTGGTGTCCACTGGAAAGCCAAGAGTGTTTGTAGACACCAAGCCGGTTACGTCCGGGGAGCTGGTGGCCCAGCGCAATGTGGTGATCGGCCGGCTGCTCAACGACTCGGAGCGGCGCGAGCTGGCGGTGACGTTGCGGGTCGCGCTCGCGGAGTGGTCGCTTTAGGGGCAGGTCGCAAGGACCAATTGGATAGTGCAGGAATCGGGTCGTCTGTCTGTCGTCGGGGTGATAAAACTTCGTGAACAGCACGAGGCCGCATCATGGACATCGTAGTCCCACACGACTCACCCGCGCCGCAAGAGTTCCCGAGCGAACCAGGCTCGCTTTCGGATTATGCACGCATCCGCTTTGCCATTGAGTTCCTCACGGAGCATTGGCGTGAGCATCCAGATTTGGACCAGCTTGCGGCCAAGCTGGGTCTGAGCCCGGCGCATTGCCAAAGGCTCTTTAAGCGTTGGTGCGGCCTCTCGCCCAAAGAGTTCGTGCAAGCCATCACGATTGACCATGCGCGGGCACTGCTCGAAGGCTCGGCCAGCGTGCTCGATACGGCGTTCGAAGTTGGGCTGTCAGGACCAGGGCGGTTGCATGATCTGTTCGTCGATCATGAAGCGATGACGCCGGGCGACTACAAGCGGCGCGGGGCGGGACTGGCCATGAGCTACGGTTTCCATCCGTGCCCGTTTGGCCTGGCGTTGATCGTTGCCACAGATCGGGGCGTGTGCGGCATTGGCTTTTGCGATGCGCAGATTGCCGAAGACCGCTCGCCAGCTCTCGACGACATGAAGCGCCGCTGGCCCGCTGCACGCTTCGCCGAAGCGCCCGAGCGCACTGAGCCCTATGCCAAATCGATTTTCGCGCCCTCACCGTTGGGCGGCAAACCGTTGAACGTGGTGATGATCGGCTCCGACTTCGAGATCCGGGTCTGGGATGCGCTGTTGAAGATCCCGGCCGGACGGGCGTGTTCCTACTCGGATATCGCGCGGCATCTTGGACAGCCCAATGCCTCACGGGCGGTGGGCGCTGCTGTCGGCCGCAACCCGATCTCGTTCGTGGTGCCCTGCCACCGGGTGATGGGAAAAAGCGGCGACGTTACCGGCTACCACTGGGGCGTGACGCGCAAACGTGCCATTATCGGCTGGGAAAAGGGGTGGCTGGCCAAGGCTTATTGAGTTTGAGGAGCAGTAGAGGTTGAGCGGAGAGACCATCGAGGTTCGCGAGGCGCACCGGTTTGATGCAGGGCGGCTGGAGGCATTCCTGCAAGGAAGGCTTGCAGGGTTCAGGGGTGCTGTACGTGTGCGGCAATTCTCCGGCGGCCAGTCGAACCCGACTTATCTCATCGAGACGCGCGCCAAAAGCTATGTCCTGCGCCGCCAGCCTCCGGGCGTGATCCTGGCCTCGGCCCATGCCGTGGATCGCGAGTTCCGCGTCATCACTGCGCTATCAAAGGCCGGCTTTTCCGTGCCGCACGCCTTGCTCTATTGCGAGGATACGGATGTTATCGGCACGCCGTTCTATGTGATGGACCGGGTGGACGGCCGCGTGCTGTGGGATCCGGTACTGCCCGAATTGCCACCGGCCCAGCGCCGCCGCCATCATGAAGCGATGATCGCAACGCTCGCCCAACTGCACGCGCTGGACCCCGCCGCGCTTGGCCTCAGCGATTTCGGCAGACCTGGCAACTCCTTCACTCGTCAGATTGCCCGCTGGTCGAAGCAGTACCAGGCTGACCCCGAAGCTGGCCTCAGCGCCGATATGGACGCGCTTGTGAAGTGGCTGCCGCAAAATGTCCCGCCCGGCGACAAAACCGCCATCGTGCACGGCGATTACCGGCTGGACAACTTGATCTTCGCGCCGGACATGCCCCACGTCGCCGCCGTCATCGACTGGGAACTCTCCACCCTCGGCCACCCCCTCGCCGATCTCACTTACCTGCTGCTGATGTACAAATTCCCGCAGACGCTGATGAAATCGCTGGTTGGACTTGACCCTGCAGCCTTGGGCATTCCCACCGAAGCCGAAGCCGTCGCCCACTATTGTCATCTCGCCGGCCGCCTACCCCTGACGGACCTCAATTTCTACCACGCCTACAACCTGTTCCGCTTCGCCGCCATCTGCCACGGCATCCGCGGCCGGATGCAGCGCGGCAACGCCTCATCCGCCCAGGCTGAGCGGTATTCCCTCCATGTTGAACCACTGGCAGCGCTGGCAATCGCCCATGCCCGTGCCGCCGGGATGTGACTGTCCGATCACGAATTCGTGACTCGTCTCACGTGGCTGATCCAACGACGGCAGGCGTTCACGTAAGGCGAGCTCGCGTGAACGGGGGAGACAAGTCATCGATACGTTTTCAATTGAGACTGCCAACAAACTGACAGCCGCCAGACCGGCAGCACACATCCTCAGTGTAGCGACAGCAGTGCCGCCTTACATATTCGAACAAACCGCCGTCGCCATTAAAGTGCGCGACTTTTTCATCGACCGCTTCCCGCAATTCGACCGGGTCGCCGGGGTCTTCTCAACGTCGGGTATTGAAAAGCGCCATGCCGTGCGGCCTCTCGAATGGCACGATATTGAGCCCGGCTGGCCCGAGCGCACCGCAGCATATCTCGAAGGCGCGCTGGCGATTTTCATCGACGCGGCCAAAAAGGCACTCGATCAGGCGGGCTTGACCGGCGCGGACGTCGACACGGTCGTCACCGTGTCATCGACAGGCATCGCCACACCCACGTTGGAGGCGCGGGCTTTTGATGCGTTGGGTTTCCGGCGTGACGTCAAACGGGTGCCGGTGTTCGGGCTTGGATGCGCCGGCGGCGTCACCGGCCTTTCGGTGGCGCACCGGCTCGCCGAAGCCGCGCCGGGATCCCGTGTGCTGCTGGTTGCGGTCGAGTGCTGCACGCTCTCACTGCGCGCAGACGAACTGACCAAGGCCAACATCGTCGCCATGGCCCTGTTCGGCGATGGCGGCGCAGCTTGCGTCCTGTCGACAAACGCTCGCGGCAGCGCTGTCATCGGTACAATCTCGGCTTCGAGCGAACGGCTTTGGCCCGGAACGCTAGATATCATGGGATGGACCGTCGATCCGCAGGGTTTTGGCGTGATCTTCGATCAGTCGATCCCGGTCTTTGCCACCGACCATTTGCGCGGCGCGGTGGATGAGATGTTGGCTGAGCAGTCGCTAACACTGAAGGACATCACGCGCGTCATAAGCCATCCGGGTGGGCGCAAGGTGGTCGAAGCCATCGAGCAATCACTGGATCTGCCGGAACTGTCGCTGACAGCCGAGCGGGATGTGTTACGCGATTTCGGCAACATGTCTGCGCCCACAGTGTTGTTCGTGTTGGAACAGGTGATGGCCGCAAAACCCTCCGGACGGTTCATGGCGTTGGCGCTTGGACCAGGCTTCACGCTCAGCAGCGTGACGTTTGAAAGCGGCTCCGTATGACGATCAATACCCTCGCGGTCGCCGTGCTTGCCTTTGTGACGCTGCAGCGGCTGGGAGAACTGGTTATTGCCCGTCGCAATACGGCGCGGCTATTGGCGCGAGGGGCACGCGAGGTGGCGCCGGAGCACTATATTTGGATTGTCGCTCTTCATGCGGCCTGGCTGATTGGCCTATGGCTGCTGGCGTCAGGCATTGCCCCGTCCCTGCCGCTGCTGGCCATGTTCGCTCTGTTCCAGGCCGGGCGCCTCTGGGTGCTGGCCACTTTGGGTGAGCGCTGGACGACCCGCATCATCGTCCTGCCGGGCGCGCCCCTGATCGTTAGCGGCCCGTATCGCTTCGTGCAGCATCCTAACTATTGGATCGTTGCTGGTGAAATCTCTCTGCTGCCACTTTCATTTGGCCTCCTCTGGTATGCGGCGCTGTTCAGCGTGCTCAACGCCGGTATCTTGAGCGTCCGCATCGCCGCCGAAAACCGGGCACTGAGTTAGGCCTGCCCCAATCCCGCCACCCTCGACCTCTCTTGTCCTCGCTGGCTGCGTTACTTTCGGGGGCGCAAATAATGGATACGGCGCAGGACATCACGGAGCGCATCGAGCGGCCGTTGAGGGAACTGTTGCATGACAGCAATTCGGCCAGCAGCGCCGCGCGTAATGCGTGGGTGCTGTACCTTGGGTTACTCGCGTATTTCTTTGTCGCGCTCGCCGGCATTTCGCACAAGGATCTGCTGCTCGAAAAGCCCATTGAGCTGCCGTTGCTGCAAACGACGATCCCGCAATTGTCGTTCTTCCTGTTCGCCCCGCTGATCCTCGTCCTCGTACATTTCGCCATTTTGCTGCAGCACGTCATGCTATCGCGCAAGCTGCGCGAGTTCCACAAGCGGATGACCCATCACGAAGGCAACGGGCTATTCCGCCAGCACCGGTTCCGTGTGCAGTTAAGTTCGTACACCTACGCGCAGGCCATCGCCGGGCCGTTCCGCAGCCCGCTGCTGGCCGGGTTTCTCTTTGCCATGACCTGGATCACGCTCGGCATTCTGCCGCTCTTGGCGCTGTTGGATTTGCAGATCACGTTCCTGCCCTATCACGACGGTGGGGTGACGGCGATGCACCGGTTGTATGTGGTGCTCGACTTTCTGGTGCTGCTGGTGTTCGGCGTGTTCCTGCGCTTCCCAGAAAAAGGCTTTCGCGACGGCTTCGTCAGCAATCTCACTCAGCACCCAGGTAATTTCTTCTCAACCCTGATCATCGCGTTGGCGGCGCTAGTGTTTTCATTCCTGGTGGCGACGTTTCCCGATGAGCCGCTCGACCGGGTGGCGCGTGACATCTGGCCGGTGCCGGTGCCTTACGGAATGGCGACGGCTAGTACCAAGCGGACCGCATTCTGGCCGACAGCCTACCTGTTCGAGGGGCAGACTGACGAAATCCATGGCCGGCCGGATAGTGTCTTCAGCCGCAGCCTGATCGCCCTCAACACGGGGCTTGTGCCGCCAGGCCAAGCGCAAGCCGAAGGCTTTTCGCTCAGTCTGCGCGGCCGCGATTTGAAATACGCATCGTTCGACCGCTCCGATCTGACACGGGCCGATTTCACTGGTGCCGACGTCAGCGGCGCGAGTTTCGCCCAATCCATCCTGATCAAAGCCAGCTTCGCCAAGGCCCGAATGCGAGACGCCGATTTGCGCAAGGCAGCCGTGGTATCGATCAACCTGCGCGGCGCTGACGTCGAAGGCGTCAAGGTCTGCACCGAGCAGCACGGCCTTCCCGAACTGGTCGGCGAAGAGATCGCGGCGAAATTCGTCAAGGTGCCGTGCGGGAATTGACCCAAACTCTTGACAGTGCCCGCCCCTTTGCCGCTTAATCCCCAACGGTCGAAGGACCGTGGTGATTTGAGCCGGCCAGCTTGCAGCCACGTTAAAGAAATTGCTAAAGGGCCGATGCCGAAGACCCGGAGGGGCCGCGCATCGCCCTCAGCCGGGTTTTTTTGTGGGCGCGGGCGTAAGCTGGCCGCGCCCCCGAGGATGAGCGATGACCAAGACGACGGACGGTCCCGAGCTGCAACCTGAAACGCTGCTTGTGCATGGCGGTTCGCTCCGCTCGCAGTTCGGCGAGACGTCGGAAGCGCTATTTCTGACGCAAGGCTATGTCTATGCGTCGGCGGAGGAAGCGGAGGCGCGCTTTCTCAACACCAGCCCAGGCTATCAATACAGCCGCTTCGGAAATCCCACCGTGACGATGTTCGAGGAGCGAGTGCGGCTGCTCGAAGGCGCCGAGATGGCGCGGGCGACAGCGACCGGTATGGCGGCGGTGACGGCCTCGATACTGTCGTTCTTGCGCGCTGGCGATCACATCGTTGCGGCCAGAGCCCTTTTCGGGTCCTGCCGTTACATCGTCGAGGACTTGTGTCCGCGTTTTGGCATCACATCGACTCTGGTCGATGGCCGTGATCTTGGTGGCTGGGAACAGGCCATGCGCCCGAACACCAAGGCCGTGTTTTTCGAGACGCCAACCAATCCAACATTGGAACTTGTGGACATTGCGGCCGTCGCCAAAATCGCCCACGCCCATGGCGCGCAGGTCATTGTCGACAATGTGTTTGCCACGCCCATGCAGCAGCGGCCGTTGCAGCACGGCGCGGACATCGTCGTCTATTCAGCGACCAAGCATATTGATGGCCAGGGTCGTTGCCTCGGCGGCGTCGTGCTCGGCAGCAAGGATTATCTCGACAAGCACCTGCAGACCTTCCTGCGCCAGACCGGGCCGACCATGAGCCCGTTCAACGCTTGGGTATTATTGAAAGGACTGGAAACGCTGCCCATCCGCGTGCGGGCGCAGACCGAGACAGCAGCGCGGCTGGCGGACCGCTTGTCCGATCTGCCTGGCGTGACGCGCGTGCTCTATCCGGGCCATCGTGACTATGCGCAGAAGGAACTCGCCGGGCGCCAGATGACTGGTGGCAGCACCATGCTGTCGTTCGAGATCGCGGGCGGCAAGGCGGAGACGTTCCGCTTCCTCAACGCCTTGCAAATCATCAAGATTTCCAACAATCTCGGTGATGCCAAGAGCCTGATCACGCACCCGTCGACGACCACCCATCAGCGGCTGACGCCGGCGGCGCGGGCCGAGCTCGGCATCGGCGATACGCTGGTGCGGCTGTCGGTGGGGCTTGAGGCTTATACGGATTTGGCGGCCGACATAGAGCGTGCGGTCGGGTGAAGCATCGGCGCATAACCGGCAGCGAGGATGGCGACAATCGAACGTGGCGTAAGAACGTGGACGGTTGTTGGCGCTTCTATCGGCGGCAAGTAACCAGACGGCGTCCACGGATAAAGCGCGCCGTTGAGATAGAGAGCGGCCGGAGTCAGCGACACTTCGCGGCTCCACTTATCTCCTCCCCCTTGAGGGGGGAGGGCCAGGGTTGGGGTGGTGCGGAAAAGCGACGCAACATCGCCCAGGGCACTACCCCGCACCGTGTTCCTCCCCCTCAAGGGGGGAGGAGACGCTGGATCCGTTGAAACCATAACACCGCTAGGTAGGTCAGCCAAGCGCGCCGTATACGTTTCTTTGTATTTATCCACCCCCACCCTTTCAGTCTGCAAAACCGCATCCACATCGGCTACCTTCGGCTGCGTAGCCAATCCATGTACCTCTTGCCACCCCGCCATGAACCGCAGCCAATCGGCGCGCCGGCACAGCGCACACGGACGATGTCCTGCCGCCAGCGCCGTCGCCTCATCGAGGAAGAACAGCTGCGTATAATGCCCCGGCGCCATGATGACTTCGTGGCGGCCTTTGTACTGAAGCACGCAGGCGATCCACGCCTTCGACACCCAACGCCGCCCCGTCAGGCGCCTCGAACCATCGTGCATCTCACCGCCGCGATTCCCCATCAGCGACCCACGCGCCGCATCGGCGATGATCGAGCCATCAGGGGTCACGCGGTTTTGCAGCGGCATGGGCGTTCAGTCCGAAATAACCTCGTCGTCACCACCCGCAATGTCATCAAGCGCGTTGGTATCGAACCACGCGGCCCCTTTCAGGGTTTCGAGGAACTTGCGGTGCGCGTCGATTTCGGCGGCGGTGATGCGCGAGGGTAGGGGCTTCGGCCGCTTGGGCAGCGACGGCCGGCGACGGCGCTGTTGCGCGGTACCACCTTCTTGAGCGGAGAGATCGAGCTTGGTCTGATGCCCGCCGATCAGCTCCAGATAGACGGCCGCCAGCAGTTCGCAATCGACCAGCGCGCCGTGTTTCACGCGCGCCGAGGTATCCACGTTGTAGCGCTTGCAGAGGGCATCTAGGCTGTTCGGCCCTCCCGGATGCTTGCGCCGCGCCAGCAGCAACGTATCGAGCACGCGGTCCATCGAGAGCAGCGATTTGCCCGCCCGCGTCAGCTCGGCGTTGAGGAAGCCGATGTCGAAATTGGCGTTGTGAATGATCAGCGGCGAATCCCCGATGAACTCAAGGAATGCGTCCGTGATGCTCGCAAATGTCGGTTTGCCCCTTAGGAACTCGGTCGAAATACCGTGCACATTGAACGCCTCCGTTGGCACATCGCGCTCGGGATCGATGTGGCAATGGTAGTGCACCGAGGTCGGGAAATGGTTCACCAATTCCACGCAGGCGATTTCGATCACCCGGTCGGCGCCCTTGGCATCGAGCCCGGTGGTTTCCGTATCGAGCACGATTTCGCGCATGTTGCCTCCTAAGCCCAGTGCAGCGCAAAGGCCGCGCCCTCGCGTCCCACCAGTCTATCGATGATGGTGTCGAGACTGACGAGGGTTGCGGGCAGGCTCAAGCCCGTATCGACGACGAAGGAGGCTTTTGCCCTTTTATCAGTGTCGCGTGCCTGGCGCGAGAGCAGCAAATCCAGCTTCTCCGGCGTCATGCCAGGCCGTTGCAGGGCGCGCTCGCGTTGTATGTCCGCAGGGGCGCTGGCCAGGACCGTGACATCGACCAGCCGGTCGCCGCCGGTCTCGAACAGAAGGGGGATTTCGAGGACGGCGAGCGTGGCACCTTGCTCGTGCGCCTGATGCAAAAACTCACGTTCCACGGCTCGCACCAGGGGATGTACGATAGCTTCCAGGCGCTTGAAGCCGGAGGGCTCCTTGGCGAGCGCAGCCGACAGTCTCTGCCGGTCAACCTTGCTGTCAGCCGTTGTGCCGGGAAACGCGGCCTCGATCAGCGGCACAGCAACGCCTGCATAAAGCTTGTGCACCTCGGCATCGGCATCAAACACCGGAATGCCTCGTTCGCGCAGCCGCGCCGCCAGCGTGCTCTTGCCCATGGCCATGGAGCCGGTGAGGCCGATGATCACCATTCAATGCCCCTGAAGATCAGCGACGATCAGGTCATGCAGCTCGGACGTCACCTCGGGGCGGCGGCCGAACCATTTTTCGAAGCCCGGCACCGCCTGATGCAGCAACATGCCGAGCCCGCCAACCGTGGGCAAGCCGCGGGCCTTGGAGGCCGCGAGCAAAGGAGTTTCGAGCGGCACATAGATGAGGTCATAGACGATGGCGGTGGCGGGCAGGCCAGTCAACGGAAGACCAAGCGCGGGATTGGCAGCCATGCCTTGAGTGGTACAGTTTACCAGCAGGCTGCAATCGGCCAGCGCCCGTGTGCGGTCCGCCCAGGCGACCACGTCGATGCCGCTGCCAAAATGCTTCGCCAGTTCCGCCGCCCGTTCCGGCGACCGGTTGCACAACCGGATGCGCTTGCAGCCCGCTCCCAACAACGCGAACAGCACAGCTCTAGCCGAACCGCCCGCACCCATCACCAGCGGCACGCCCTGCACCTGCTGCCAGGCTGGAAACGCGGACGCGAGGTTGGTCAGAAAGCCATAGGCGTCAGTGTTGGTCGCGTAGACCTTGCCGCCCTCGCTCCAAAGTGTATTGGCCGCGCCGATCGCCGTCGCGACGGCGTCCGTCACATCCACCAGCGGCAGCACCGCCTCCTTGTGCGGCACAGTCACATTGCTGCCCACGATGGTTCCGCGCCGCACAATCTCGATGAAGGCGGGAAGGTCTTTCGGCTCGACGGCGCGCATCTCATAGACCGCCGCCATGGCGAACTTTTTCAACCAATAGCCGTGGATCAGCGGCGAGCGCGAATGGCTGATCGGCCAGCCGATGACAGTTGCGCGTTTCATGACGGCATCACTCCATGCGTGCGCAGGGCCGCCAATAACGGCAGCAACGGCAGGCCGAGAATGGTGAAATAGTCACCTTCGATGCGCTCGAACAGCTGAATGCCAGGGCCTTCGAGCTGATAGGCGCCAACCGAGGATGTCACTGCCTCAGGGCAGGCGGCCATGTAGGCATCAAGCCAGCTTTCCGAAAATTGCCTGACATGCAGGGCCGCCGAGTCGACGTGGCTCCAGAGCACCTGGTTGCCTTGAGCAAGCGCGACACCCGAATGCAGATAATGTATGCGGCCCCGCAACCGCAGAAGGACCGCACGGCCAGCAGTCGCATCGGCAGCTTTCGAGAAATCGTGACCGTCCAGCTCCAGCATCTGGTCGGCAGCGACCACAATTGCCCCTGGATGCCGGGCCGCCACATGCAGTGCCTTGGCCGCAGCCAGCCCCTTGGCGATTTCGGGAATGGAGCCCTGGATACCTTCCGCTACGGCCCGTTCGTCGATGTGAGCTGCATCAGTGTTGAATGTCAGGCCGGCACTGAGCAGCAACTGGCGGCGAATGCTACTCTGGCTGGCGAGCACCAGCGGCGCGGGCTTTTGGGCGGTGAGCAAGGTCTGTACCAGCTGTTGAGAACTGGGCGAGTTATACACGCAGGCGGACCCGCTGCCAAAATCGTCCAAAGTCATGCACACGGGTCCACAGGTTTGTTCACAATTCGCCAGGGCCGGAGGCAAACAAGGCGCTCGCGGTCTGCAAAATGCTTTGGCTGGCAGCACGCTTCGAGTTGCACCCCCGGTTTTCGACAGGCAAAACAAACATCCTCCACACGCCTCGGCATGCTCAAGTCACGGAACTATCAGCCTGAGTCCTGAGTCGCGAGCAGCGCAAGTTTTGCCGCAGAAAACACGGCAGCAGACGGACGGCCCGGCCCGCACAACCATTGAATAGACTGGTGCCTGACGCTCATTACCGCTATCCCTCGGCTCAACAGTAACTTCAACAATTAGAAATCAATTTTCTTGGATTCTAGATGGGCACCCCACCGCGCAGTGCAAAACCTCGAAACGGCAAGGCAGGCAAGCCGTTTCTCAGACCCTTCTCCGGTGAGGCCGTAGCGCCCCCACCGATCTGGTTGATGCGGCAGGCAGGGCGGTATCTGCCCGAATACCGGGAGGTCCGCGCCAAGGCGGGTGGGTTCCTCGATCTCTGCTACAATCCAGACCTCGCCGCCGAAGTCACCCTGCAGCCGATCCGGCGCTTCGGCTTTGATGCGGCCATCATCTTTTCCGACATCCTGATCGTGCCGCACGCGCTTGGCCAGGAGGTGCGCTTCATCGAGGGCGAGGGACCGCGCCTCGACCCCATCACAGGGGTTGCGGGCCTAGCCCGACTCGATGCATCCAAGACCGGCGATCGCTTCGGCAAGGTCTATGAAGCCATCGCCAAAACCGCCTCCCTGCTGCCGGCTGAAGCGGCGCTGATCGGGTTTTGTGGCGCGCCTTGGACCGTGGCGACCTACATGGTCGGTGGCCAGGGATCGACCGATCAGGCGGCGACGCGGTTGTGGGCGTATCGTGATCCTGAAGGCTTTTCGCAGCTGATCGCGTTACTGGTCACAACGTCCATCGAGTATCTCTGCGGTCAGATTGCGGCTGGTGCGGAGTGTTTGCAAATCTTCGATACTTGGGCCGGCAACCTCCCCGATGACGAGTTCGAGCGCTGGTCCGTTGAGCCCACCAAGGCCATCGTTGCTGGCATCAAGAAGAAGCATCCAATGGTGCCGATCATCGGCTTTCCCAAGGGTGCGGGCGCATCGGCGCTGAACTACGTGGCTGAGACGGGCGTGAATGGAATTGGATGCGACACGTCGATGCCACCCTTTATGATGGCCGAGGCCTTTGCGGACGAGAACGTGGTCGTGCAAGGCAACCTCGATCCGCTGCTGCTGGTGGCTGGCGGCGAAGCGATGGAAGCGCGCGTCGAAGAGATCCTTGAACTGATGGAAGACCGCCGTTTCATCTTCAATCTCGGCCACGGCATCGTGCCCGAAACCCCGCCCGAGCATGTGGCTCTGCTGGTGAAGCTGGTGCGCGGGGGACATTGACCGTGATCAATCAACGTCTTCGTCGTGGCCGGGCTTGACCTGGTTATCCAGAGTCCCAAGAACCAAGCGTTGAACGAGTGGCCCTGGATGGCGGGGTCAGGCCCGGCCATGACGTAGATCAGTGAAAGTCACTCAGACATGTATCTCTGGATCAAAGCCTTGCACGTCATCGCCGTGATCGGATGGATGGCAGGGATGCTCTATCTGCCTCGGCTGTTTGTCTATCACTGCGATGCACCTAAGGGCTCGCCGCAGTGTGAAACCTTCAAGGTCATGGAGCGGCGGCTGCTGAAAGCGATCATCAATCCGGCGATGATCGTCACTTGGGTAGCAGGACTTTATCTCGCCTATGACGGAGGATTTTTCAACTCCACCTGGTTCCACAGTAAGCTTGCTCTGGTCATCGCGATGTCCGCAGTGCACGGCTATTTCGCTGGCGCCGTGCGCAAGTTCGCCGAAGACCGCAACACCGTGCCTGCCAACACCTGGCGGCTGCTCAATGAGGTGCCTACAGTACTGATGATCGGCATCGTGATACTCGTCATCGTCAAGCCATTTTAAGCCTCTAGGAATTTGCGCGTTGATCTGTTATTCTGATTGGGTCAGTTCACTCCCAATGAACAGGACTTGGACCCGCGTGCCCGCAAATGGGTGCGACGGCAATTGGCGCGACCGGGCGCCGGTGCACTGCTCTTCAGAGTGGGCACAACCCCTTCCCTCCTCTCCCGGCCTCACTCCCAGAATGACCCTCGCGGCGCCAAGCCGCCCTCGGAGCCTACCCAAAAATGCAGGACATGAAACTACAAGACCTCAAGGCGAAAACCCCGACCGAGCTTTTGAGCTTCGCGGAAGAGTGTGAGGTCGAGAATGCCAGCTCCATGCGCAAGCAGGAGTTGATGTTTGCCATCCTCAAGCAGCTGGCCGCCAAGGAAATCGAGATTACGGGCACCGGCGTCGTCGAAGTGCTGCCGGACGGTTTTGGCTTTTTGCGCTCGCCCGACGCCAACTATCTCGCCGGACCCGACGATATCTATGTCAGCCCCAGCCAGATCCGCCGCTTCGGCCTGCGCACTGGCGACACAGTCGAAGGCCAGATCCGTGGACCCAAGGACGGTGAAAGATATTTTGCGTTGCTCAAGGTGGCGCTGATCAATTTCGAAGACCCGGAAAACATCAAGCACAAGGTGCATTTCGACAACCTGACACCGCTCTATCCGACGCAGCGGCTGAAGATGGAAATTGAGAACCCCACCATCAAGGACCTGACGGCGCGCGTCATCGATATCGTCGCGCCGATGGGCAAGGGCCAGCGCGCGTTGATCGTCGCCCAGCCGCGCACCGGCAAAACAGTCATTTTGCAGAACATCGCGCATTCGATCACGGCCAACCATCCAGAATGCTATCTGATCGTGTTGCTGATCGACGAAAGGCCGGAAGAAGTCACCGACATGCAGCGCTCGGTGAAGGGCGAAGTTGTCTCCTCCACGTTCGATGAGCCCGCCACTCGGCACGTCGCCGTCGCCGAAATGGTCATCGAGAAGGCAAAGCGATTGGTCGAGCACAAGCGCGACGTTGTCATTCTTTTGGATTCCATCACCCGCCTCGGCCGCGCCTACAACACCGTTGTGCCCTCTTCGGGCAAGGTACTGACGGGCGGCGTCGATTCGAACGCCTTGCAACGGCCCAAACGCTTCTTCGGCGCGGCCCGCAACATCGAAGAAGGCGGCTCTCTGACCATCATCGCCACGGCGCTGATCGACACTGGCTCGCGCATGGACGAAGTGATCTTCGAAGAGTTCAAGGGCACGGGTAACTCGGAATTGGTGCTCGACCGCAAGGTCGCCGACAAGCGTACGTTTCCCGCCATCGACATCGCTAAGTCGGGCACCCGCAAGGAAGACCTGCTGGTTCCGCCGGCCGATCTGAAGAAAATGTATGTGCTGCGCCGCATCCTGTCGCCGATGGGCGTCAACGAGGGCGTGGACTTCCTCTTAGACAAGCTGCGCCAAACCAAGACCAACAGCGACTTCTTCGGTTCGATGAATGCTTGATGGTGTGGAATGAGCACTCCGCAGCCCGCGCAGATCTGGTGGAGCATCTATGTCAGGTGCTCCAACTTGCTCAAGTTGAAGCAACGGAATCTGCAGAGCTAGTTGGGCCTCGAGCGGCACTTCGGAATGGATGTTGATTTCTACGGATAATGGCAGAGGCATCGACCGTACGTCTTCACATGCGTGCTAAACGTTGCATCGGCGATTTTGGCCATTTGCCAGAAGAGCTGCGTCGATTGCGTCAGTTTCAAGAAACTGGTGGGCGGGCGCAGCTCAATGATCCCACTCGGGTTGTTTGGAACCAACAGAGCCGAAATCGCTCGCTCTTTGATCCTCGATCAGCTCAAGCGACTCGCGGCCTAGGGTATCGTCAAGATGCGTCAAACGCAGGATTCAAACGAAGTTGCCTTCCTGCCCAAACTCTAATCTGGCCCCATCTCAACTCTCCACCGTCTCCTCAACAATTCGCACGCGGGTGGAATGAGGCTTGAGGCCGCTCTTTCGCAGAACGATATCGACATCAAAGTCGAGTGCATTCAGCAGGGCGAGGAGCCGGTCCGTCGAAAAACCGGTCGCCCGACCTTTCATGAGCCGCGAAACGTCCGGCTGTGATAGTCCGAGCCGTTGACCCGCTTCGTTCTGCGTCAAGGCAAGCGTCTTGATCCGCTTCGCGATCTGATACGTGAGCTGCGCCTTGACCAACAAAGCGTCCGCGTCAGGCAAACCAAGATCGGCGAAGACGTTGCCGCTGCCGATGGTGACATCCGGATGCTGGCTCACTATTCGGTTCCTTTGCTCTTTTCGTAGTCTTGCTCGGCCAGTCGCAAGCGTCGTTTCACGAGATCGAATTCTGACTTAGGTGTTTCGATGCCGCGTTTGGATTTCTTTTGAAACGCGTGCAGCACGTAGACGAAGTCGTCGAAGCGAACGGTATATACGGCCCGGTGGGCATCACCATCATGCCGGGCGACAATTTCAAGGACGCCTGCGCCGCCAAAACCCTTCAAAATTTTTGCGTCGTCGTGCCGGTCTCCGATTTGGGCGACCCAAAGAGCGTGACCGACATCGTTTCGAACTTCTGCTGGCATCGCCGACAAGTCACTTTTGCTGCTCGCTATCCAGCGGAGAGGCTTTGCTTCGAACACTACGCTACCTCCTTATGGTAATAATACCATTGAACGCCTGGAGTATCAATTTGGTCCGTATTATTAATCTGCACAGGGATGTATTCGCTTGTTAATGCGCCGCGCAATCAGCTGTCGCGCAATCAGCTTGTGCTGCGCGGGCCGGTGCGGCAGGCTAGCGTCTGCCCTTCGTTCGCAGCCCCCAATTCCGAGCCCCACCCATGAGTCGCAAGATCGAACGCACGCCGATTACCAACCAGGAAGCGCTCGATTTCCACAGCCGCGGCAAGCCCGGCAAGCTCGAAGTGCAGCCGACCAAGCCGATGGCGACCCAGCGTGATCTGTCGCTGGCCTATTCGCCCGGCGTCGCCGTGCCAGTGCAAGCGATCGCCGACGATCCGCGCAAGGTTTATGATTACACCTCCAAGGGCAACATGGTGGCGGTGATTTCCAACGGCACAGCCATCCTTGGGCTCGGCGCATTGGGTGCGTTGGCGTCAAAGCCAGTGATGGAAGGCAAGTCCGTGCTCTTCAAGCGCTTTGCCGACGTTGATTCTATCGATCTCGAAGTCGATACGACCGACGTCGACGCCTTCGTCAATTGTGTGCGCTATCTCGGCCCGGCCTTTGGCGGCATCAATCTTGAAGACATCAAGGCGCCAGACTGCTTCATCATCGAGCAGCGGCTGCGCGAGCTGATGGATATCCCAGTGTTCCATGATGATCAGCATGGTACGGCCATTATCGCCGTGGCCGGCATGATCAACGCGCTGCATTTGACAGGTCGCGAAATGAAAACGACCAAGCTGGTGGTCAACGGCGCGGGGGCGGCAGGTATAGCCTGCCTGGAGTTGGTGAAAGCCATGGGCTTGCCCAACCAAAACGCAATTCTGTGCGATACCAAAGGCGTTGTGTATCAGGGCCGCAAAGAGGGCATGAACCAGTGGAAATCGGGACATGCAGTTGATACCAAAGCCCGCTCGCTCGAAGATGCGTTGACGGGCGCCGATGTGTTCTTCGGGCTGTCGGCCGCAGGTGCCGTGACCAAAGCAATGGTTCTGAAAATGGCACCAAAGCCGATCCTGTTCGCCATGGCCAATCCCGATCCGGAAATCACCCCGGAAGAAGTGCATTCGGTGCGCGACGATGCCATCGTGGCGACGGGACGATCAGATTATCCCAATCAGATCAACAACGTTCTTGGATTCCCCTACATCTTCCGCGGCGCGCTGGACGTTCAGGCCTCGACCATCAACGACGCTATGAAGATCGCAGCGGCCGAAGCATTGGCAAGACTGGCGCGCACGGAGGTTCCCGATGCGGTGGCGGCGGCTTATGGCGGGTTCCGTCCCCATTATGGCAATGACTACATCATTCCTGCACCGTTCGATCCGCGACTGATGTCGGCCATTCCCGTGGCGGTCGCCAAGGCTGCCATCGAGTCAGGCGTCGCCCGCCGAAAGATTGAAGATTTTGATGCCTATGCCAGCCGGTTGTCGGCGCGGCTCAATCCGGTAGCTGGATGGCTGCAGTCGATCTTTGAGAAGGTGCGCCGCTCGCCCAAGCGCGTCGTCTTTGCCGAGGGCGAGGAAGAGCAGGTCATTCGCGCGGCGAACGCGTTCCACGGCTACGGGCTCGGCAAGCCGATCCTGATTGGCCGCACCGAGCGTATGGAAGAGGCGTTCGCCGATGCCGGCATTGGCGACCGCGACCATCTCCAGGTCGTCAACGCCCGCGGTTACGAGCACGGCCGCATGTATGCGGAATTTCTCTACAGCCGCCTGCAACGCAAGGGCTACCTGTTCCGCGACTGCCAACGCATGGTCAATAACGACCGCAACATCTTCGGTGCGTGCATGGTGGCGATGGGCCATGCCGACGCCATGGTGACAGGGGTGACGCGAAACTGGTCAACCGTGCACGAAGAAATCCGCCGCGTGCTCGACGCCAAACCCGGCCATACAGTCATGGGTGTATCGCTGGTGCTCTCACGCGGCCGCGCCGTGCTCGTCGCTGACACCAGTGTGCATGATATGCCGACCCCAGAGCAGTTGGTGGGCATCGCTATCGAAGCGGCTGCCGTGTCGCGCCGGCTGGGGGCCGAGCCGCGCGTGGCGATGCTCGCCTATTCCACCTTTGGCCAGCCGCGAGGTGAGCGCTCCGAAAAGATCCGCGAGGCTGTGGCGATGCTCGATGCCAGGCAAGTGGATTTCGACTATGATGGCGATATGGGCGCAGATGTAGCGCTGAATTCCGAAGCAATGAGACAGTATTCGTTCTGCCGGCTTAAGGATACGGCCAATGTTTTGGTAATGCCGGCGTTCCATTCTGCCAGTATATCGACAAAAATGCTGCAGGAGCTCGGTGGCTGCACGGTGATCGGTCCCCTGCTGGTCGGCCTCTCGCATCCGGTGCAGATCGTCGGTCTCGGCGCGCGCGATAGCGACATCGTCAACGCTGCGGCGCTGGCGGCGTTTGATATCAATGGGTGACGCGTCGCAAGGTGTCCGGAGCCGATCAGGTGGAGGGTCTGGCCGCTTCAACAATCGCCAATGCCGTCATCAGGTCGAGATGGCCGCCACCGCCGTTCTTGTAGACCGTAATGTTGTTTGCTGACGTGCGGCCTGGTGCGTCAGCCACCAGATCATACAAATCACCGAGCACATCCTTTTCAGTGATCACGCCATTGCGAATGGGAATCATGATCTCCCCAATGTGCTCGATGGTCGTACCACGGAAATCGACGAAGAGCCGGGAGCGGCGGATGGCCTCGTCGTCGGCCTCGCGCATATCGGGAATGTAGGCACCGACGAGATCAAGATGGGTGCCAGGTTTCAGCCACGCGCCGAGCACGAGCGGCTGCTTGCTCATGGTGGCGCAGGAGATGATGTCGGCCTCGCGTACTGCGGCTTCGAGATCGTTCGCGACCATGACCGGGCGTCCGATGTCGCCAAGCCGGGCTGCCACTTCCTCTGCGCGTGGGCGAGTGCGGTTCCAGAAGGTTACACGTTCAATAGATGGGCGGACGCTGAGATGAGCGCGGATCAGCGGCTCAGACATGACACCAGCACCGACCATCAGCAGAGAACGGCTGTCTGACCTTGACAGAAGCGTAGAGCCAAGCGCCGAGTCGCCCGCGGTTTTCCAGCGCGTGACGGCGGCGGCATCAATCACCGCGCTGGTGGCCCCGGTATCGGCGTCGAACAACAGGAGGCTGCCCTGGATCGACGGCACATACGGTGTGCGCTTAACATTTTCAGGGAAAATGCTTGCCGCCTTAACGCAGGAACCTAACCCTGTGATCCAGGCACCGCGCGCCAGCAAGCCATTGCCCGCCTCGCTGAAATAAAGGTCGCCAATCTGGGGCCTGGGTTTTGCGTGCCCTGCCCGCAGCGCTGCCACGATACGCGGCCAATCCATGACGCGATCAACGGTCGCATTGTCGATGATTAGCATTGATCGCTCCAAAGCACTAATCGTTGTCGGTTAGGCCTGCGCCTGCGCCGCGCAGCCGCGAGGTTTCGCCTTCGGGCACATACGTGCGATTGGCAAAGTCCGTCAACTCGCTCCACGTCATCGTATCGACTTCCGCCCCCTGGTGGCGCAGAGACGTGACGGCCGGTGCGGACATGACAGACTTTGTGATTATCAGCCAATCGACCCGTGTCACGGCCAAGCCGTTCAGGCTACCGGCATCGGCGACGATTTCGCCCGCGTGGCATTCAATGGCGAGGCCAGGCCAGCGAACAAGCAGCGGCCGGTCATAGCGCTTGGATAGGCGCGCCAGGGCCGGCAAAACCAGAACCGGGGCCGCGAGATGGCGCAGCGAGAGCTCACCCGAACCTTGGGGCAATGTCAGCGTTTCGTCGCTAAGCGCTGTGAGCACGGAGATGGGGCCCAAACGCCGCGCTGAATCCGTGGGCCCGTAACTCGTGCCAACTTGCTGCGCCGAATCAAACGATTCCAGCCGGAACATTTGGCGCAGCACGCCGGCCGTCAAGGGTTTCAGCCAGGGCAGCCCGCGCATGGCCAGCCAGCGGGCAGCCTGCCCGGCTTCCTCCGCCAACCCCCAATGATAGCCGGCGCCCCGTGACGCTTTCAGTGCCGTCGATTCGATCTCGTTAAGCGACACCCACATCAACGCACGCCCACACTAAGGACGGCCAATCGCCGCCACGCACTGATCGAACCCTGAGACGCGGCAAAAGGCAAGCCATCAGAGGTTAATGCCGCTATCGCTGGAGACTACGACAGGTACTGCGGGGACGGTCTAAGTGCTTCATTCGGCGGGTTGACGCGGGTTGCAGCTGTGCCCATTTAACCATAAATGCAGTTAACTGGATTTCTGCCCGTCCAACCCGCTTTTTTGACCAAGGCCCTCATGGAAACGTTCGCGTCTTTGGCCTCAGTGCCCTGGTTTGGAATGCCCAGCTTCGTCTGGGCCGGATTTATCGGGCTCGTCCTGGGGCTGCTGATGCTGGATCTCGGCGTGTTCCACGGCAAGCCGCACGAGATCGGCATCCGCGAGAGCCTCGGCATGTCGGCGTTTTTTCTCTCGCTGGGCCTGGGGTTCTCGCTGGTGGTCGGCTGGCTCTACTATGGCCAGAACCCCGATATGATCCTTGATCCGCATTTGGTCGCCGGCATGGGACCGTTTGACCGGGCGTGGCACGCGGGCGAGCTGTACCTTACGGGCTATCTGATCGAGCAGAGCCTGTCGCTGGACAACATTTTCGTTATCTCACTCGTGTTCAACTACTTCGCTATCCCAAGGCAGTTTCAGCACGCCGTGCTGTTTTGGGGCGTCCTCGGCGTTATCGTGATGCGCGGCGTTATGATTGCGGCGGGCGCGGCGCTGATCACCAATGTGCATTGGATTCTCTACGTCTTTGCTGCCTTCCTGGTGGTGACTGGCGTTCGCATGTTGTTCACCCATGACGACGGTGGACCTGACATCGGCAGTAATCCGTTGGCTCGTCAGCTGACCCGCTCACTTCGCGTGACGGACGATCTGCATGGCGGCAAGTTCACGATCAAAGCGCCATTGCCCGAAAGCGGCAAGGTGGTGCGCTGGGTGACGCGGCTGTTCCTGTGTCTGGTCACAATCGAAGTCGCCGACTTGGTGTTTGCGGTCGATTCGGTACCGGCGATCTTCTCGATCACGCAGGAGCCGTTCATCGTCTACTCGTCGAACATCTTCGCAATACTCGGCCTGCGCTCGCTTTATTTCGCGCTGTCCGCGGTGGTGCACCGGTTCCATTATCTCAAATATTCGCTGGCCCTGGTGCTGGTACTCATCGGCGGCAAAATCCTTATCGAGCCGTGGCTTGGCAAACTGCCAACCGAATGGAGCCTCGGTGCCACGATTGCGCTGCTGGCGGGCGGCGTGCTGTTCTCGCTCTGGCAGACCCGACGGGAGGCGAAGACGGATTAAACTGTAACTTTGCCGCCCGCCGCGTCCTGCTTGGCCATTTCCTGCACGTAGAGTTGGCCGAAATCGATAGGATCGAGATAGAGCTGCGGGAAGCCGCCGTCGCGGGTGAGATCGGCAACGAGACGCCGCACGAAGGGGAACAGCAGCGTCGGGCACTGGATGCGCAGCACCTGATTTCTGACGTCCTCGGGCAATCCTTCGACCCGGAAGGCGCCAGCATATTCCAGTTGCAGATGGAACAGCACCATCTTGTCAAGGCTCAGCCGGTTCTCGACGTTGAGCACAACCTCGTGCACATTTTCGCCCATTTCGCGCACAGCAACCGCTATGCTGATATCGAGTTTAGGTTGCTGGGTCTGCTGCTGCTGGAAGGATTGCGGCGCGTTCGGATTCTCGAAACTCAGGTCCTTCACGTATTGACCGAGCACCTGAACAACAGGCTCTGGAGTGACAGCTGCGCCTGCTTTGCCATTGCCGCTCTTGGCCGTCTTATCATCCGCCGCCATGGCATCGTTCCTGTCTAAAAAGCGTATCGATGGATTTGTCCAGCAGCGCGCGTAGCATGACGTGCCGGAGCCCGCAATCTATCGTGCTCACTTGTCGTCAACCCGGTGGAACTCGGCGTCAATGACCTTGCCAGGGGGTGGGCTGCCAGGACGGGGCGGCGGCTTGCCAGCTGGGCGCGTTTCGAAGACATGCGTTTTCAGAAGCCGGGAGAATGCCCAAGTCATCAACGGCCGCCGCAGCTGGGGAACCAGCAGCACGAACCCCATGGCATCCGTGATGAGGCCCGGAGCCACCATCAGCACGCCCGCCAGCGTTAGGCCCGCTCCATCTAACAGCGTCTCGACAGGCATATGCCCTTCGGCCAGCGATTGCTGCGCGCTGAACAACGTTTTGAGGCCTTGCTGCCGCAGCAAATAAGCGCCGAACACGCTCAGGCCCAAGACCAGCGCAACCGTCGGCAGAAATCCGATACTGCTGCCCACAGTGATCAGCACATAGATCTCAAGAAACGGCAGCAGAAAAAGAAGAAGGACGAGAATAGCCACTGGCTTGGGTGCTTTTCCGTGAAACCGTCATTGTTGTCCCTACTTTAGACCGCAATGGATGCGAGGTCGATGCTTGTTGGCGCGCGGGTTGCGATGCCGTAAGGTCGGGTTTCACACAGAGACATTCTGACTGAGATTGGAGAGTCGACCCTCATGATAGGCGGCTTTGAAATTCCGACCATCGTATTTTTGCTCCTGGCTGTGCTCGTTATCGCCAGACTGGTGAGCGTGCTTGGCCGAAAGACCGGACAGGAGCGGCCCACCGACCGCTATCGTCCGGCGGCAGGCACCGGCCAGGCCTCCGACAACGTCATTCCGATGCCTCGGGTTGGCGGCGATACGCGGCCGCCTGCGCCGGTACCTGTCGCAAGCGACAAGAGCGCCGAAGATCGCATGAAGGGCCAGGCACCCGCAGGGTCTGTCCTGGAGACAGGCTTTTTCGACATCGCAAGGCAAGATGCTGCGTTTGATCCAAAGACCTTCCTCAAGGGCGCCAAGACTGCCTACGAAATGATCGTTGTCGCCTTTGCAGAGGGCGACCGGCGGCAGCTGAAGTCGCTCACAGCCAAAGATGTGTTCGATGGTTTTGCCCGCGCCATTGGTGAACGCGAGAGCCGTAACGAAACCAACGAGACCAATTTCATCGGCATCCACAAGGCCGACATCATTGATGCCGAAGCCAAGGATCAGACGGCGCGGCTGACGGTGAAATTTATTAGCCAGCTCATCACAGTGATCCGCAACAAGGCAGGGGAGATCGTTGAAGGTGATGCCAAGCAGGTGCGTGAGGTCACAGACATTTGGACTTTTGCGCGCGATCTGACGTCGACGGACCCGAACTGGAAGCTGGTTGCCACCCAGTCGGCCAATTGAGTGCAAGCGTGTTGGGTTCCCTTAACCGATATTCGCTGCTGCTCGTCCTGTTGGCTGCCTCGCCTCAGGGCGTGTGGGCTGCGGGAGAGCCGGTGAAAGTGCGCGAACCTTTGACTTTTAAACAGGTTGTTGGTTGGGCCGAAGATGATCACGTAGCGGCGCTAGTGGCGTTCCGTCAGGCCTGTGCGGCGGCCCCGGGCACCGGTCCTGAAGGCGTGCGCGCTGGATTGAAGCGGATATGCGCCCTCGCCAAAAAGCTGCCCGACAGCGATGTGCATGACCGGGCTAAGGCGCGGGGGTTTTTCGAAACTCATTTCTTGCCCTTTCGAGTGGAAAATGCGGGTACCGATGGTCTGCTGACGGGGTATTTCGAACCTGAGCTGGAAGGGTCACTGGAACCCTCAAAGGCGTTCCATGTGCCAGTGCTGAAGCGGCCGGATGATCTTGTCGACGTGGTTGCGGCCACAGATAGGGCGGCTGCCAACGCGCAAGGCCGCCTTGCTGCCATGCGCAAGACCGGCAACGAGCTCACCCCCTATTTCACGCGGGCCGAAATCGAAGGCGGGGCGCTGAAGGCGCGCGGGCTTGAGTTGCTGTACCTGCGCGACGCGGCGGATGCTTATTTCATGCATGTGCAGGGTTCGGGCCGCATCCGTTTGCGCGACGGAAAATCGGTGCGCATCGGCTATGCCGGCAAGAATGGGTATCCTTACACATCCGCAGGCGCGGTGCTGATCAGCCAGGGCGCAATTGCTCGCGGGGATCTGACGCTGCAAAGTATGCGGGCCTGGTTCCATGCGCATCCACAGGAAACACCGGGTATTTTGCAACAGAACAAATCCTACATCTTCTTCGAGCTGAAACCGGCTGCCGATCACTTCACCGGCCCGATTGGTGCGCAGGGCACGCCTTTGACCCCCCGCCGCAGCCTCGCCGTTGATCCATCGTTCCACGTTTTGGGCACGCCGATCTTCGTATCGTCAGAGACCGTTCAACATGGCACCACCACCGGCTTCCACCATTTGTTGATTGCGCAGGATGTTGGCTCGGCCATCAAGGGCCCAGAGCGGGGTGACATTTTCTGGGGTAGCGGCGAGGCTGCCGAAGAGATCGCCGGCCGGACCAAGAACCGTGGCCATTTCTTCGTTCTGCTACCCAAACCCGATATGCCGCCTGCCCCATGACCCGAGGCCGCAAGCATCGGCACGTGACGCAAGAGGAGTGGCGGCTCTGGAAGGCGGTCACCCAGGAAATCACGCCACTTGAGGCTGCGCGCCTGTTTGGCGATGAAGACGACGAGGTGCCAGCCGCAAAGCAACCGCCTGACCCACCCAAGCCGCTCGTCAAAGTGAAAGCGCCGCCGCCAGTCAAACCGGAATGGTCTGCCAAAACGCCAGCTCGCATCAAACCCGCCAATCCGCCGCTGGATGATTTCGAAATCCGCCGTGCCCGCCGCCTAGGCTCGGGCCGTCTGCCCATCGAGGCGCGGCTTGATCTACATGGCTTGCGGCAGGAAGAGGCCCACACAGAGTTGGTGCGTTTTCTGCTTGCCGCTCAGGGCAATGGCCTCAAGCATGTCAAGGTGATCACCGGCAAAGGCGCCGCCGATCCGGATGCTGGGGCGCGCCCGTTCTCGCTCTTCGATGACAATCGCCGAGGCGTGCTGCGCGAGTCTGTGCCACGTTGGCTGAGTGACCGCGATTGCCGCCCCCTGGTCGTCAGCTTCACCGAAGCTGGCCGTACGCACGGAGGCAGCGGCGCGCTCTACATCCAGATTCGCAAGAAGGCTGGCAAGTAACTCGCGCGTCAGCTCAGAACCCGGATCTCGGACTGGCCGCTGACGGGGCCACCGAACATCTGATCGACTTCGCGCAGCTTTTTGGCCGTCTCTAAGAGACGCTGGCGCAGTTTGTCGGTGAAATGCTCAGCCAGCGTAGGGTCCTTAAGCATCAACGCCTGCATCGTTTCGCGCTTGAACTTCAAGGCGCGTACCGGTGTGCGGGCGACGATGGTCGCGGAATGCAGCGTTTCGACCAACATAGCGAGTTCACCGAGCATAGCGCCGGTGCTGAATTCCTGGGGCCGGCCGCTATCATCGTGTTCCAGCTGCTCAATGACGGAGCCGCTGGCGATAAGAAAGGCCGCGTCGCCCTCCTGGTAGGCGCGCAACACCACATCGCCACGTTTGAAGGTTATCGCCTCAGCGTCCAAAGCAAGCGCTTTAAGCTGGGCCGCTGAAAGCCCGGAGAAGATGCGCGCACTGAGAAGTGGCACGACGACGTCGTCGAGCTGAGACATGGCGACCCCACAACGGTGACAAGATCTGCTGTTAAACGCAGAACACCTTTGGGGCCGGCCGCAACAGCGCCCGACGCACCCCGATAAAAACTAAGTCATGACGATACGCCCGAATCAGCCCAGGCACCAAATCGCCTGTGCGCGAGCTGGGGATTGCGGCGGGACAACGGACTACGGGACCAGCTTGTAACCACCCGTTTCCGTGATCAGCATTTCGGCATTGGCGGGGTCTTTTTCGATCTTTTGGCGCAGCCGGTAGATGTGCGTTTCCAGCGTATGGGTCGTCACGCCCGCGTTGTATCCCCACACCTCGTGCAGCAGCACGTCGCGCGTCACGACTTTTTCGCCGGCACGAAACAGGTATTTCAGGATCGAGGTCTCTTTTTCCGTCAGGCGGATTTTGGATCCCTTCTCGTCCACCAGTAGCTTCGAGGCGGGCTTGAAGGTGAAGCGCCCAATCGTAAAGACGGCGTCCTCGCTCTGCTCATGCTGGCGCAGTTGCGCGCGCAAACGGGCCAGCAGCACACCGAACTTGAACGGCTTGGCGATGTAGTCGTTCGCACCGGCATCGAGGCCGAGGATGGTGTCACTATCCGAAGCCTGGCCCGTCAGCATGACCACGGGACCCTTGAAGCCGTTACGGCGCACAACTTTGCACAGCTCGCGGCCGTCCATGTCCGGCAGCCCGACATCGAGCAGCAGCAGATCAACATGCTCCTTTTTCAACGTTTCCAGCCCCGCCGCTGCGGTTGCCGCCGTCAGCGCCTGAAAATCGTCGTGCAGCGCCAGCTGATCGATCAGGCTTTCGCGCAATCCATCATCATCGTCGACGATGAGAATCTTCCGCGTCGCGCTCATGTGGGAACTCCAGAGACCTTAGGAAAATTGGATTGTTACACGACGGCTCGGCCCCAAGTATAGAGGTCTGGATGCAATGTTGCTAAATCTTCCGGCACCAATCGGATATTGAGTGACCGTACGGTAAACGGATGCTTCAGACTTGAGAAGACCGCCACATGGCAGATAATGATCACGCTGTCGCACGATTGCGTTTGCTGAGCGCGAGCAACGCCGTGGGTTGGGTTGATTATGGCAACTATGTTCTGCCTTGCGCGATCGGGCCAAGCGGCGTGCGTGCGCTCAAACGCGAAGGGGACGGCGCGACTCCCCGGGCGATCCTGCCAGTGCGCAAGGTACTTTACCGGGCTGACCGCGTGAGACGTCCTCAGACACCCCTGCCTATCCGTTCGTTCAGGCCCGGCGACGGATGGTGCGATGGATCAACTGACCGGAACTACAATCGGCCGGTGCAATTGCCCTATGCCGCCAGTGGCGAGCCGCTCTGGCGGCAGGATGATCTCTACGATGTCATTCTGGTCATGGGATTCAATGACGTGCCGCGTGTGCGCGGACATGGTAGCTGCATTTTCATGCATATTGCCCGGATGGGCCTGACGCCTACGGAGGGATGCATCGCCCTGGCCTATGTGGATTTGATGCGCCTTGTCGAGGCCCGTGTGCCGATGCGGGGCCTCGACACTCGGCTCACGCACTAGCGCACGCGGCGCGGGTTGAGATAGAGATCGGTTTCCTGCGTCTCTAACTTAGGTTGCAGCTTGCCACGCTTGATGCCGCCGTAAAGATCAGTGAGGTGGGCGAGGCAGCCATCGTGGAACTTCAGCATACCGCAGAACAGTTGAAGCACCATGTCCAGATGGACGCCGCTCTCGGCCTCTTCCACATCCACGACCCACTTGCCACCGAGATTGAGCACGCGGCCGTTGAGCTTGGCGATCTGCTTGTTATGCTCGTCGTACAGCAGATAGTCGTCGCCGATGTTCACCCAGTTGCGGCGCAGGCGGTAGAACTGCGGGCGGCCGTCCTTCAGATCCTTCATCACCATGAAAGAATAGTTCTCAGGCACGCCGGGCCATTTGCTGGCGGAGCGTTCGAGTTGGATGATCTGGTCGTGGTCGGTGAGGTTGACGCTGAAGGCGGGCACAGGGATGCCCTTGGAGCCGTGCGTCAACTGGAGGCTGCGGCCAAGCATCATATCAAGTGTGGCGCGCCAGTTCATGGACGGCGTGAACAGTTTGAGGACCAGCCTCTTGTCCATGCCAGTTTTGGTGTCCCAGAGTTCGCTGCGGTAGCCGATGAGACCAACCCGCTCGCCGTTTTCGATCACCTCGGCAAAGATATCCATGTCGCCGGTGAACTGGCGCGACTTGGCTTGATAACGGCTATGCTTGTAGATGCCAACTTCAGTGGTGTTGAGGTCGGTGACCCAGAGATCGACCGTGAACTGACGGCGACCGGATTTAACTGCCTTTTTAGCAACGGCGGCCGCTGGTTTGGTCTTCTTGGCTGTTTCCGTCATGGTCGCCTCTTTGCCTACGTCTGCTCGCTGCCGCCAGCGAATCACCGGGAACACTCTAGCAATGGAGCAATGGCCAGAGGGCGAGTGGGCACTGAATTGCGTGGAAAACTGCGATTTTGCGGCACCTACGCCGTATGCGCTGGCCGTGTACCGAAAATGGCCGAGCCGACGCGGATATGGGTGGCGCCAAAGGCAATAGCGCTTTGAAAATCGCCGCTCATGCCCATGCTGAGATTGGCGAGGCCGTTGTCGCGTGCGAGTTTTGCCAGCATGGCGAAATGGATGCTGGGTTCGTCAGTCTCGGGGGGAATGCACATGAGACCTGACACCGGCAGTTGCCATTCGGATCGGCAACGGGTGAGAAACGGTGTCGTGTCAGCAGGTGTGATGCCGGCCTTTTGCGGTTCGAGGCCGGTGTTGACCTGCACGAAGAGCTCAGGCTGCCGGCCGGTTCGGTCGATCTCCTGCGCGAGCGCTTTGGCCAAACTCTCGCGATCCAAAGAGTGGATGACATTGAACAACTCGACGGCCTCACGCGCCTTGTTGGATTGCAACGGCCCAATCAGATGCAGCTTGGTACCTACGAACCGTTCGAGCAGCGCAGGCCACTTACCCTTGGCCTCCTGCACGCGATTTTCGCCGAACTGCCGGTGTCCGGAGTCCAACACCGGAACAATGGCTTCTGCGGGAAATGTCTTGCTGACAGCCACCAGTGTAACCGCCAAAAAACTGCGGCCCGCTCCGAGAGCCGAGGCGGCAATTTTTGCCTCGATATCCCGTAAGCGAGCCGTTGAATCTGACATCACACTCGAACTTCAAAGGCTGCTAGCCGGACGAATCCGGCACAGTGACCGTCACGCCCTCGTCAACGGTAGCGGCCGCCGGCTCAGCTGGTGTTGTCATTGCAGGCTTCTTTGCGCCAACAACGACGGGCTTCTTGATCGCCGCAGCTTTGGCCGTCGCGGCGCCTGCCACTGCCGTTGTAGCCGTCGCCGGAGTCTTGGCCGCCGCCACCATGGGCTTTTTGGCTTTGCCAGAGGCAGGATCAACCGCAGCAGGCGTCTTTGACGCCGTGACCTGTTTCTTCATCGGCTTAGCGCCTGCCGTACAATTCTTGTCCTTGCCAGCCTTCGACACGTCTACGTAGCGGGCAAACCGAATCGATTCTTCGGCCGTTGGATGATATTTGGCCTTACCGAAATCAGCTA
Organism: Hyphomicrobiaceae bacterium; assembly: GCA_025359185.1. Taxonomy (GTDB): domain Bacteria; phylum Pseudomonadota; class Alphaproteobacteria; order Rhizobiales; family Hyphomicrobiaceae; genus JANYHF01. Next base: position 37,943 of record JANYHF010000067.1, read on the forward strand.
ATTTTTGAGGGATCTTGTCGGCATCGAAGGTTGCGACTTCGGCCTTGATCTGATCGCAAGATGCATCGGCCAAGGTGATCGCCTTGCCAACCATTGAGGGCTGACCCGCCGTCCCATTTGCCTGCATCGTACCTGATCCCGCAGCAGGGTCAGCCGCAGCGACAGCTGGCCCAGCAATTGCCGATGTCGATTCCGTCTGCCCCATTGCCGAACAGCCAGCCAGCATTGCCGTCAGAACCATCAGGCTCCCTAGGCTCAATCCAGTCGTCAGATACTTTACCACTCGCGCCTCCCATTCGAGACGGGCCAAATTTGGCCCGAAATTCGCTGTCCCGCCCACTGATTCGCTCGACCTCAGGCTAACGCACGCCTTAAACCGCAACCATTCCAATACACATCTGTCAACAGATATTTGCAACCGAACCAAGGCTGATCTGAGGCAATCACGCGCGCGAGCGTGTCTTGACGGTCACGCTCATTCAGGGCTGATACGGATCCACCGCAGACTTAACAAGCTCGAAAAGTGCCGGGAACAGCTATGTCCGTTGAACGATACAATGCCCAGGCTCGGGAGCCCGAATGGCGCGAGGCTTGGGATAAAGCGCAGGTTTTCAAGACCCTTAACGACGATGCGCGGCCGAAATACTACGTGCTGGAGATGTTCCCGTATCCGTCGGGCCGTATCCACATGGGACACGTCCGCAATTACACAATCGGCGATGTGCTGGCCCGCTACCGGCGTGCGCGCGGTTTCAATGTGCTGCACCCGATGGGCTGGGACGCCTTCGGGATGCCAGCCGAAAACGCTGCGATCGAACGCAAGACCCATCCCAAGGGCTGGACCTACGACAACATCGCGACGATGCGCAAACAGCTGAAGTCGATGGGGCTGTCGATCGATTGGGACCGCGAAATTGCCACGTGCGACCCGGAATACTACCGGCATGAACAGAAGATATTCCTGGATTTCCTGGCCAAGGGCTTGGCCTACAGGTCGACGGGCAAAGTCAATTGGGACCCGGTCGACAATACCGTGCTCGCCAATGAGCAGGTGATCGACGGCAGGGGCTGGCGTTCGGGCGCACTCATCGAACAGCGCGAACTCAACCAGTGGAACCTGCGCATCACCGCTTACTCGGATGAGCTGGTCGACGCACTGGACGGCCTCGACCGCTGGCCAGATCGCGTGCGCCTGATGCAGCGCAACTGGATCGGCCGCTCCGAAGGGCTGCTGATGACGTTTGCGCTCGATGGCAAGTTGCCGAAGGCGCTGCAAACCCTGGAAATCTTCACAACTCGGCCGGACACGATTTTCGGTGCCAGCTTCATGGCGATTTCCACCGAGCATCCGCTTGCGCAGCATCTGGCCAAGAAGAATAAGGCCTTGGCCACTTTCATCGAGGAGTGCAGGAAGGGGGGCACCAAGGCCGAGGACATCGAGACGGCCGAGAAGATGGGCTTTGATACCGGCTTCAGCGCCCAGCACCCGTTCGACCCCGAGACCAGTTTGCCCGTCTATGTCGCCAACTTCGTGCTGATGGGATACGGCACGGGCGCGATTTTCGGCTGCCCCGCCCACGATCAGCGCGACCTCGATTTCGCACGCAAATATGATTTGCCGGTGCAGGCTGTCGTTGTGCCCGATGGCGAAAACCCAAAGACGTTCGAGGTCGGCGCGCAGGCCTATGTCGGCCCCGGCAAGATCGCGAACTCGCAATTCCTAGATGGATTGACGGTGGACGAGGCCAAGGACCGCGTTGCGGCGCTGATGGAAGCGCGCGGCCAGGGCAAGCGGAAGGTCAATTTCCGTCTACGTGACTGGGGCATCTCGCGGCAGCGCTATTGGGGCTGTCCGATCCCTGTCATCCATTGCGACGCGTGTGGGATCGTGCCCGTACCCGTGGCCGATTTGCCCGTAAGACTGCCGGACGACGTAACGTTCGACAAGCCGGGCAATCCGCTTGACCGTCATCCCACCTGGAAGCACGTCGCCTGCCCAAATTGCGCCAAGCCCGCTATTCGCGAAACCGACACGATGGACACCTTCGTCTGCTCGTCTTGGTATTTTGCCCGTTTTTGCTCGCCGCACGATGCAACGCACGCAGTTGACCGTAGGGCCGCCGACTACTGGTTGCCGGTGGACCAGTATATTGGCGGTATCGAGCACGCGATCTTGCATCTGCTCTATTCGCGCTTTTTCATGCGCGCCATGACGGACACAGGCGGCGATGTTGGCCTTCGGGAGCCCTTTGCCGGGCTGTTCACGCAAGGCATGGTTGTGCACGAGACCTACCAAGACGCCAAAGGTCAATGGGTGCCGCCAGCCTCCATCCGTATCGAAGGCGAGGGTGCAGCGCGAAAAGCTGTCGATATCAACTCTGGTGCCGCACTGACGATTGGCGGCATCGAAAAAATGTCAAAGTCGAAAAAGAACGTTGTCGATCCGGACGACATCATTGCTCACTACGGTGCTGATACCGCGCGCTGGTTCATGCTGTCGGATTCGCCGCCCGAACGTGATGTGATTTGGACCGAGTCTGGTGTCGAAGGCGCTGGCCGCATGGTGCAACGGCTGTGGCGGCTCGTCGAAGAATTGGTTGTAGCCGCCGCGCCCAAAGGCACTGCGAGGCCAGTGGAACTAACAGGGACGGCCCTGGATTTGCATCGCAGCGCCCACAAGACTCTGGCCGCCGTTGCCAAGGAGATCGAAGGCTTCCGGATGAATGTCTCGGTGGCCCGGATCTACGAGTTGACCAGTGACCTTAGCAAAGCTCTCCAGGGCAAGGATGCTCCCGGCATGGCCTGGGCGCTGCGCGAAGCCGTCGAAATCCTCGTTCAACTGTTCGGTCCACTCATGCCGCACCTGGGCGAAGAGTGTTGGGCGCGGCTTGGATACCACACCTTGCTGGCAGTTCAACCTTGGCCGGTCCTGGACGATGCCATGCTCGTTGACGATACGATCCTGATTGCCGTACAAGTGAATGGCAAGCGCCGGGATGAGTTGCAGATGCCACGCGATGCCACCAATGACCAGGTGGAGGCTGCGGCATTGAAACTCGAGTCGGTGCAGCGCGCCATCGGGGGGCGTGAGATCAAGAAGATCATCGTGGTGCCGCAGAGGATCGTCAATGTCGTCACCTGAGGCCAAATCGATTTTTGCCGCGCTGTTGGGCTCGCCCTCGCGCCGTGCGCTGCTGGGTGCCGTGTTGCTGGCCCCGGTCCTTTCCGGCTGCGGCTTCCAGCCCCTGTATGGGTCGGGGTTCGCAGGCCAACCGGGTGTCGCAGAGAAGTTGCGCGCCGTGGATATCGCATTGATTCCAGGCCGCGTCGGCCAAGCCGTGCGCAATGAACTGATCTTCAAGGAAACTGGCGGGCGAGATCCGGCGCCCCCGAAATACCGGCTTGAGATAGCGTTGCAAGAGTCCGCCCAATCACAGCTCGTCAACTCGCAGGGAGACCCTCAAGGACTTGTGTTCGGTCTTGATGCTGAATTCAAATTGATCTCGTCGGCTGATCAGATGGTCATTCTAAATTCCAAAGCCAATTCCCGCGCCGCCTATCAGAAGGTGGTGTCAACGTTCGCTAACATCCGCGCCCGCCGCGATGCCGAAGACCGCGCCGCTCGCATCATTGCCGACAGCATCCGCACCCAGGTTGCCGCATTCCTGTCACAAACCGGCTGACATCAGCGGCGCTGCCGCACTATAAACTGCCGTCGAGGGGATGAGCACTTAACGCCGGGTAGCTCAGCTTGGTGATGGGACAGGCAGCATGGATATCAAAGCAGGTCAGGCCGAACGCTTCGTCAGGTCGCCTCCCGCAAACGTTGCCGCCGTTCTCCTATTTGGGACCGATCCGGGGTTGGTTTCTGAGCGGGCGGGTGAACTCGCCAAGACGCTTGCAGCCGACCCGAAGACACCCGGCGAAATCCTCCGCCTCGACGAGACCGATCTCAGCAACGACCCTGACCGCCTCGCCGTCGAACTGCGAACGATGCCGATGTTTGGTGGCCGCAGGATCCTGCGGTTGCGTTCCGAAGCGCGGCTGAAGCCGGAACTGATTTCCGATCTGCTGGACGGCGCACCGCTGGCTGGCGTGCTGATCGTCGAAGGCGGCAATCTCAAACCTGATTCCAAACTGCGCGCGCTATTCGTCAGCGCCGCCAATGCCGCCGCTGTCGCCTGCTATCCTGACGATGACAAATCGCTGGCCAGCCTGGTTGGCGAGGTTGCGGCCGAGCACAAGCTGACCATCCCGAGTGATGTCCGCGACCACCTTGTGTCGCTGCTTGGCGCCGACCGCACACTCTCGCGCAACGAGTTAGAGAAACTCGCGCTCTATGCCGGGCCTGGCGCGACGGTCACCATTGACGACGTCGAAGCCGTTGTCGGTGACGCGTCCGAACTGGGGCTCGATCAGATTTCCCACGCCGTTGCGGGCGGCTCAGCGCGTGATGCGTTGATCACCTGCGACCGCGCCATGGCGTCTGGCGAATCCCCGCAATCGGTGATCTTGGCGCTGCTGAGGCATTTCATGCGGTTGCATATGCTGTCGGCGGCTGTGGATGCGGGAAAACCGCTCGATGGCGCCCTGCGTTCGCTACGTCCGCCGCTGCATTTCAAGGCGCAGCCGCTGGTGCAGGCTGAGGTGCGGAAATGGTCGTTGCCACGGCTGGCGAACGCGATTGCGCTCATTCAAGGCACGGCTAAGGCTGCGCGGCTTTCGTCGCTACTGGAGCGCGAGCTGACAGAGAAGCTGATCATCGATCTCAGCCGGATGGCGTCTGAGAGGGGATGAGGCGTAGGGTGGGCTGAGCGACTTCGCGAAGCTCACCAGCTAAGTCACCGGGGTGGGCTTCACGAAGGCTCGGCGCCACGCTACTCCTGCCCGCCTCCGCTCATCAAACGCTGCTTAATATACTCAAGCTGGTCATAATTGCGGTAGCGGATTTTCAATACGCCCGCTTCGCCAGACCCCTTCTTGATCTCAGTTTTCAAACCGATGGCCTCGCTGACTTCCTTCTCGAAGGCCAGCGTATCGGGATCTTTTTCGCGCACCCGGCGATCAGGGTCGCCCTCGCCAACCGGCAGCTGCACCAGTGCCTCGATATCACGCACGGTCATGGCGCGGTCAATCACGCGGCGCGCCAACGCCTCGGCATCGTCCCGGCCCACGAGCGCTCGCGCGTGTCCCGCCGTCAATTGCCCGTCCAACACATAAGTCTGCACCGTGTCCGGTAACTTCAACAGCCGCATCGTATTGGCCAGATGACTGCGGCTCTTGCCGATAATCTTGGCGAGATCGTCCTGACTGTAGCTGTAACGCTCGGTCAGCTCGCGGTAGCCGCGCGCCTCTTCGATGGCGTTGAGGTCCGCGCGCTGCACGTTCTCGATAATGGCGAGTTCGAGGACTTCCTGGTCGCCCAACTCGCGCACGATCACCGGCAGCACATGCAGGCCTGCCCGCTGTGACGCCCGCCAGCGGCGCTCACCCGCAACGATCTCATAGCCCGGTCCGGTGCCATTCTTGGGCCGAACGATTAGCGGTTGGACGAGACCACGCTCGCGGATCGAGGAGGCGAGTTCGTCCAGCTCCTCCTCGCGGAAGCTCTGGCGCGGGTTGAGGATGCTCGGGCTGATCTCGCCAATCGGCACCACCCGCTGTTCGCCTTCGACCGGTAACCGCGCCGGCTGTTGGGCCGACGTATCGCCGATGAGTGACGCCAAACCGCGGCCAAGCCTGCTGCGAGGTGCCGGAACTGCCATGGACATGACTTATTTCTCCGCCGGAATTTTCTTATCTGTGATCGCGTGGGTCAGGCTGCCAGGAAGCGCCGTTCGCGCTCGATGATTTCACTGGCCAGCTGAACATAGGCCTGACTTCCCGCCGACTTGAAATCGTAGAGCAAGATCGGTTTGCCGTGCGAGGGCGCTTCAGCGATCTTGACGTTGCGCGGGATCATAGTTGCATAGACCTTCGACCCGAAGGTGTTGCGCACCTCAGCCGCCACTTCATCCGACAGCTTGGCCCGCACGTCGTGCATGGTCAGCACCACGCCCTGGATTTCCAGCGTCGGGTTGAGTGTGGCACGCACGCCGTCAATCGTCTGCTTGAGCTGAGAGATGCCTTCCAGCGCGAAGAACTCGCATTGCACTGGCACCAACACCGAATTGGCAGCCGTCATAGCGTTGACCGTCAGGACGTTCAGTGATGGCGGACAATCGATGAGCACATAGTTAAACGGCAGCTCATTGGGCCGGCTGCGCTGATTGGCGTTGAGCGCGGCGATAGCATCCCGCATCCGGAAACTGCGATTCTGCTCGCCGAGCAGTTCGGCTTCCAGTCCAACCAGATCGCTGTTGGCCGGCACGATGAAGAGGTTTGGCACCAAAGTCGGCAAGGCTGCCTGGGCAATACTCGCCCTTGAGGCGAGGATATCGTAGGTCGTAATGTGCCGCTGCTCCTGCCCGATGCCCAGCCCGGTTGAGGCGTTGCCCTGGGCATCGAGATCGATGATCAGCACCTTCTCGCCAATGGCGGCCAGTGCTGTGCCGAGATTGATGGTGGTCGTGGTCTTGCCCACACCACCCTTCTGGTTACACACAGCCAGCACCCGCACGCTGCGATGCCCGCCCCCAGATGTCTGATTTATAGATGTCACGGCTCAGCCCCTTCCGAGGTTCGTGAGGTGTCTGATGTCGACAATTCGCCCGTCCGGATCGGTACGGCTCGGAGTGGTCTGCGCCTGGAACTGCCATTGAGCACGCGCATCCTCGATTTCCCGGGACGCCTCGCGGCCCTTGAGAAAGAGGGCCACAGTTGTATGTGCGAGTAATGGCTGAGCCAGGCCAAGCAACTTGACGAGTGGAGCAAGCGCACGCGCCGTTACAATCTCTACGGGTGCAACTGTATGATGAGTCGTGAGATTTTCAATCCTCATGCACAGTATATCCACAGGCGCCCCGGTACGCCGGGCGACTTCACGTAGGAAGGAACACTTGCGGTTGCTGCTTTCGATGAGCTGCATCCGGAAGCCTGGCCGGTCTGCTGCGAGGATGGCGAGAACGAGGCCAGGGAAGCCTGGGCCGGTGCCGAGATCCGTCCATGTGATTGCATCGGCCGGGGCCAGCGGCAGCAGCTGCGCGCTATCGGCAAAATGGCGGTGCCAGATATCATCGAGCGTGCTGGGGGCGACGAGATCCTGCACCCGGCCCCATTGGCCGAGCAGATCGGCGTAGATCCTGAGCTTGCCCAGAGTTTCACGTGAAACCAGGAAGGCCTTGGCAAACGCCTCAGGGCCATCGATGTGGGGGAGTTGAGCCATCTCACGCCCCATGCGTCTCTTCCCCATTAAGGGGGGAAGGACAGGATGGTGGTGGGGCGGGAAAGCCGGGCAAGATCACGCGGACCGCTAACGTTGCGAAAATTTCGCGCTGGGCTCCCCCCCTCTCTGACTCTTCCCCACCAGGCGGGCGAGGACGCTTGAGCCGTTGGTTCATGCTGTTGCCGGCCGACGCGGCCGCGCCTTCTTGATATGGGCCAGTAGCAGCATCAGCGCCGCAGGCGTCATACCATCGATCCGCGCAGCTTGCCCCAAAGTGCCCGGCCGGAAGCGCGTTAGCTTCTGGCGGAGTTCTGTGGTCAATCCAGGAAGATGGCTCACGTCCAAATCACCGGGAAATTTGATGCTTTCTTCCGCGCGGAGGGTTTCAACGTCGGCATCTTGGCGCGCCACATAGGTCGAATAATGCGCATCGACAGCAATCTGTGTGGCTATGGGCGGGGCCACCCGGTCGAGTTCCGGCCAGATGGCGGCAAGCTGGGGCCAACCGATGTCCTGCATCCCTAGCAGCTCGAAGGCCGTGCGCCGCTTACCGTCGTGGTTCAGATGGATGCCATAGCGGGCGGCAGAGTCGGGTGTCAGCGAAAGCGCATTGAGCGCCTCGCGCGCAATGGCCAAGGCAGCAGTTTTGGCGGCGAAAGCCCGTGAGCGCACGTGACCCACACAGCCGATCTGTTCACCCTGCGCCGTCAAACGTTGGTCGGCATTATCGGCACGCAGGCGCAACCGGTACTCGGCGCGGGACGTGAACATCCGATAGGGCTCGCTGACGCCGCGTGTGACGAGGTCATCGATCATCACGCCCACATAGCCATCGGCACGGCTGACCACGAATTCACGTGGAACATCCGCGCTGCCAGCTGCAAACGCCGCATTCAATCCCGCCAACAACCCCTGAGCGGCAGCTTCCTCATAGCCCGTGGTGCCGTTGATTTGCCCAGCGAGGTACAACCCTGACAGCCGCTTCACGCGTAGAGTTAAGTCAAGCTCGCGCGGGTCCACGTAGTCGTATTCGATGGCATAGCCGTAGCGCTTGACCCGCACAGCCTCCAGGCCCGGGATGGTGCGCAGGAACAGGTCCTGGGTCTCCTCCGACACCGAGGTCGAGATGCCATTCGGATAGACCGTATCGTCGCTAAGCCCTTCCGGCTCCAGGAAAATCTGGTGGCTGGTCTTGTCGGCGAAGCGAACCACCTTGTCCTCGATCGACGGGCAATAGCGCGGGCCGGCACCGGTGGTCCGGCCGCCATAGACGGCCGATTCGCCCAGCCGCTCAGCGATGATCCTGTGCGTCTGCGCGGTAGTCCAGGTGATGCCGCAGGCGATCTGCGGAACGGTGATCTTCGCCGTCAGGAAGGAGAACGGCACGGGCTCGTCGTCGGCCGCCTGCATTTCCAGCCGGTCCCAGGCGATGGTCCGGCCGTCGAGACGCGCCGGCGTCCCGGTCTTCAGCCGCCCCATGGCGAGGCCCGACGCATAGAGGCGGTCCGACAGCCCGATGGCGGGCGCATCGCCTACCCGGCCAGCGGGGATGCGGTCATCGCCGCGATGGATCACGCCCTTGAGGAAGGTCCCAGTGGTCAGCACCACCCGGCCGGCGCGATAGGCCGCGCCGCTGGCCCCGATCACACCGACGACCACGCCGTGGTCGACGATCAGGTCCTCGACGGCCTCGGCGACCAGGGTCAGGTTCGGCGTGGCGGCGAGTTCAGCCTGCATCGCCTGGCGATAGAGCCGCCGGTCGATCTGCGCGCGGGGTCCGCGCACCGCCGCGCCCTTGGAGCGGTTCAGCAGCCGGAACTGTATGCCGGCCTGGTCGCCAAGCCGCCCCATCAGCCCGTCCAGGGCGTCGATCTCCCGCACCAGGTGGCCCTTGCCCAGGCCGCCGATGGCCGGGTTGCAGCTCATCTCGCCGAGGGTCTCGAGCTTGTGGGTGAGCAGCAGCGTGCGCGCGCCGAACCGCGCCGAGGCGGCCGCCGCCTCGCAGCCGGCGTGGCCGCCGCCGATGATGATTACGTCCCAAGTCATAGAGAGGGCCAAGTCATGGAGCGCTGCATATAGTCGAAGGGCGACAGTGTTTCACGTGAAACAACGATGGCGGCTGTGGATCCCCGCTTTCGCGGGGATGACTCGCTGCGCGGTCATTTGCCGATGCAGAAGGTCGCGAAGATCCGGCCGAGCACCTGTTCCGGGTCGATGCGGCCGGTGATGCGGTCGAGGGCGCGGGCGGCGAGGCGGACGTCTTCGGCGGCCAGCTCAAGGGATTGCTCCTGTGAAAGGGCGTGGCGAAGGCGTTCGGAGGCCTCGTCGAGCAGCTCGCGGTGGCGCAGGCGGGTGGCGGCGGGCGGTTCCGCGCTGGCGAGCGCCGCGACCACGGAAT